>CP075365.1:1326124-1989186 GCA_019454125.1 Fimbriimonadaceae bacterium | reverse complement strand
AAATCTTTATGAGCCAGCTCGCCGGTCGCGACGAAGCCGCGATCGACGAGAAGGGCCGCGTCATGCTCCGCCAAAAGTTCCGCGACCGCCTGGGCACCTACTTCGTGCTCGCCCAGAGCGAGATGGGCTGCCTCGTCGCCTACCCGGTGGAGACCTGGGCGGAGGAGGTCAAGGCGATCCGCGGGGCCCCGGTGCACAACGCGGGCCGAAAGCTGCTGAACCGCATGCTGGTGGGCAGCGCGGAGACCGAGATGCGGTTCGACCCACAGGGGCGGATCCTGATCCCCAAGCAAATGCGCGAGTTCGCGAACCTGCAGAGCCGTGTGGTGGCTGTCGGTTGCGACGACCGGCTCGAGATCTGGGCCAAGGAGGAGTTGGCCAAATGCGAGGCCGACCCGCTCAATTACGGCGCGGAGCGAAGGGAGATCTGGGGGCACGCCTACCGGCTCTTGGAAGGCTCCGTATGAAGCCGGGCCACACGCCGGTGATGATGGAAGAGGTTTTAGAGGTTTTGCCCCTGGCGCCGGGCGCGACCGTCGTGGACGGGACCGTCGGGCTCGCGGGGCACGCACTGGAAATGGCGCGAAGGATCGCGCCGGGAGGACTGATCGTGGCTATGGACTGGGACAAGGAAATGTTGGAAAGGGCCCGCGCGCGTCTGGCCGAAGTGCCGGACGTGCAAGTTTTCACCGCCCATGCGGACTACCGGGAGCTTCCGGCCGTGCTGGCCGCGGCCTGCCTGGAGCACCACCGGAAGGCGCAGGCGGACGCCGTGCTGCTCGACCTGGGGCTGAACAACGCCCAGATCGAAGACCCTTCGCGCGGGATCAGCTTCCAGCAAGAAGGGCCGCTCGACATGCGCATGGACCGCTCGCGGGGAGAGTCCGCCGCGGCCTGGCTCAACCGCGCCAGCGCCTCGGAGATCGAGAACGTGATCTTTGCCCATGGCGACGAGCGCTGGGCCAAGAAGATCGCGCTCCGCATCCTGGAGCGCCGCCCCCTCAAGACCACGCAGGACTTAGTCGACTGCGTCTTGGCGGCGATCCCGCCCGCGCGGCGCGAAAAGAGGCTGCACCCGGCGACGCGCACTTTTCAGGCGGTCCGCATCCACGTCAACCAGGAGCTCGACGAACTCGGCGACTCGATCGAAGAGACGGCGCGCATCCTGCGGAAGGGCGGGGTGCTGTGCGTCCTGAGCTACCACTCGGGCGAAGACCGGGCCGTAAAACACGCCTTCCGCGCCCTGGCCAAAGAAGAGGGGTTTGAAGAGCTCGACCGCAAGCCGCGCACGCCGTCTCCGGCCGAGGTCGCCGCGAACCCGAAAAGCCGGAGCGCGAAGATGCGCACCCTGAGGAGGGTCAATTGAGCGCGATCCCGTTCCGCGAGGCCGAGCCGCTGCTGCAACCCAGGCCCCGCGTGCGGCACCGGGCGTCGGACGAGCCCGCCGCCGCGCCCCGCCGCCGAAAAATCGTGCGGCGAAAGGCCTCCGTTGTCGGCCCCGCGTTCGTCGTATTTTCGATGTCGTTCCTTGTTGCCTATACGGGATCGATCCTTCTTGGGAACGCCGTTGCCGAGCAGGCGAAGTTTTCCGCGCGGCGAGCCGCGACCCGGTCCGAGTTCGCCCGCGCCGAAGTCGACCGCTTGCAGGCGCACATCGACCGGACGACTTCGCTCCGAAGCGTTGAGAACTGGGCATCGGCACGCGGCATGACCAGTGCCTTTCGGCCCGCTCTCGAGGCAGGGCATTGAGCACGGCGCGCAAGCGGGACTCCTTCGTGGCGGCGGCGCTGGCCCTCGGCTTCGGCCTGACCGGCTACAGCCAGCTCCGCGCCCAGGTTCTGGAGCAGGGCGACCCCGCTCACAAGGACAAGAGAGCCGCCCCGGCCGCCGCTACCATTCGGCGCGGCCCCATCCTCAGCAGCGACGGCAAGACCCTCGCGGAAAGCCAGGCCGGCTATGAACTCGGCCTGAACTTCGGCCGCGTTCCCCAGAGCGCGGCCTTCTTTAGCTCGCTGGCGGGGGCGACCGGCCTCGCGACCTGCGACCTTGCCCGCCCCACCGAGTCGGGCAAGGGAGGCCGCGTATGGCGAGACGTCTTCACTCCGGACCAAGCGTATGAGATCAGACAGGTGAAATCGGATTGGGGGGCCGACGGGATCTCGCTCCGCCCGACCACTGCGCGCGCCTATCCGCTGGCAGAAGCGGGCGCAGGCGTCGTCGGCGTCTTGCGGGAGGGCCGGGGCCTCTGCGGCATCGAGGCCTCGCTCGACACGTTACTTTCCGGTTCGCGGCTGGCAAAAGCGGGCATGAACCGGCACGAGGCGCCCAGCGTCGAACTAACGATCGACTCCGTGCTTCAGGTGGCCGCGATGGAAGCCGTGCGCCGTGCGGTCGAGGAGAACAAGGCGAAGGCGGGGTGCGCCGTCGTGATCGACCCCAAGACGGGCGACCTGCTCGCCATCGCCAACTGGCCGAGCTTCGACCCGGACGAATCTTGGAAGCCCGGCGCCGACTTCAACATGGCGACAATGGGCGCCTACGAGCCGGGCTCGACGTTCAAGACGCTGGTTTTGGCCACCGCCCTGGATCACGGCACCGTGCACCTGGGCGACACGATCACCTGTGTGGGTTCTGTCGCGGTCGGGAAACGAGCGGTGCACTGCGTGGCCCACAACGGAAGCCGCGCCCATGGTCGGGTCGACCTGGAAGCGGCGATCGCCAAGAGCTGCAACGTGGCCGCATCCCAATGGGCACTCGGCGTGGGCCGCGAGGACATGCTGAAGTTTATGAACGCGCTCGGGCTGTTCGACCCGCTCGAGATCGGGATGCCCGGCCGCCGGGCCGGCTCCTATGTGAGGGACGAGTACGCGCAAAGGCTCCAGTGCGCCAACTTTGGGATCGGACAGGCGTTCACGGCCGTGCCCGTGAACCTGGCGGCCGCCTACGCGAGCCTCGGGAACGACGGCGTGCTGATGCGCCCCCGCCTCATCAAGAAAGCTGACGGGAAAGAGGTGGGACTCAGCTCGCGGGGGCAAGTGGTCCAGCCGGAGACGGCCCATGAAGTCTTGCACTTGATGGCCTCGGTCATTGAAAAGGACTTTGGCACGGGCCGCGACCTGCGCCTCCCCGGCTATGAGTTGGCGGGCAAAACGGGGACCGCCCAAAAGATTGGGACCTCCAATGGCGACTACGTTGCGAACTTTGTCGGCTTTGTTCCGGCGCAGTCGCCGCGTGCCGCCGTCCTGGTCATGATCGATTCGCCCTCTGCCGGGCAGTACTATGGCGGGGTAGTGGCGGGGCCGGTGTTCCTCGATATCGCGAAAGCGGTCGTGCGGCGCCTTCGGATTCCGCCCGCTGCAGGGCGGTAGGTTTATGGCGGTTGGCCCGGTTCTTCTCTCCGAACTCCTCGAGAAAGCGGGGGTCCGGCATTCGACTTCGTTCGGGGCCGACCCCGTCATCGAGTCCATCGAGTCAGACTCGCGCCGTGTGGCGCACGGATCGCTCTTCGTTTGCGAGCCAAGCGCGAACCGCGACACCCACGAGTTCCTGGACCAGGCGAAGGAGGCGGGGGCCGTCGCCGCCATCGTGCACTCTGCAGAGGGGTGGCGACGGGCGAACGGAATCGGACTCGCGGCGGTGGGGATCGCTCCCGAGGGCCAAGCCTTCCATTTCGCAGTTGGACGTATTTGTTCAGCTTTTTATAGCGAAACTTGCCGCGATCTTGAAGTCGTCGGGATCACGGGGACAAACGGCAAGACGTCGACGGCTTGGATCGTGCGCCACGCCTTGGAGGCGGCTGGGCACCGGACGGCCTACTTGGGCACGCTAGGGCTCGCTTATGGCACGCAGACCACGACCCTCGAGAACACGACCCCTTTTCCCGTCGAGCTCTGGAAACGGATCGCCGAGGTCGCCGAAGCGGGCTGCGAGACGCTAGTGATGGAGGCATCGAGTCACGCGCTTTACCAGCGTCGCCTCGCCGGAGTCTCGTTCAGCGTCGGCGTGTTCACGAACCTCTCGCAGGACCACCTCGATTTCCACGGCGACATGGAGTCGTACGAAGCGGCAAAGAAGTTGCTCTTCACTGAGTACGCGGCCGCATCTGTAAAAGATTTCGCCGCGGTCTTGAACATTTCGGACGAAGTGGCGCAACGTTGGATTCCAGATCTCCCGGTGCCCGTCTTTACCTATGGTTCTTCCGAGGCAATGATCGCGCTGGAGGGCAAGGACGTGGCCGTCGACGGCTTGACGCTGGTCTCGGCCTCTGGCGGCGAGGTGCGAATGCGGCTCGGCGGGAATTACAACTTGGAGAATGCTCGGGCGGCGGTGGCGACGCTCGCGGCGCTCGGCTACGACGTCGACGAGGCCCTTCCTCTGCTTGCCGAAGTGCCGCCGGTCCCGGGGCGGTTCGAGGCGGTTCCCAACGACCGCGGCTTCGGGATCCTGGTCGATTACGCGCACACCCCCGACGCCCTGGAAGCCTTGCTCCGATCCGTGCGTGAGCTCGGGCCCCGTCGGATCGTCACGGTCTTTGGCTGTGGCGGAGACCGTGACCGCAACAAGCGGCCCAAAATGGCGCGCGCCGCTTCGGCCCATTCCGACTTGACCGTCGTCACCAGCGACAACCCCCGGACGGAAGACCCGGAGGCGATTATTGCGGAGATCCTCCCAGGGATCGCGCCAGGTAAGCGAGTTGAAACCTATACAGACCGAGCTGAAGCGATTCGCCTTGCGGTGCACGCGGCAGAGCCTGGCGATGTGGTCGTCATTGCCGGGAAGGGCCACGAGGACTATCAGATCATCGGCCGCCAGAAGTTCCCAATGAGCGACCGACAGATGGCCCTGGAAGCCCTCGCGATGGAGCCGACCAAGCCATGAGACCCGTGGCTTTGGGCCAGTTTGCGGGTGAGGTCCTTGGCGCGGTACGGAACGCCGACCCTGACCTCAAGTTCCACGGCTTTGCTTGGGACAGTCGCAATGTGAAGCCTGGCGACCTCTTCCTCGCGGTCCAAGGGGCGCATCACGATGGCCACGACTATGTCGAGGCGGCCCTCCTGGCCGGCGCCGTGGCGGCCTTGGTGGAGAGGAGCGTTCCCGGGCCCTCCATCCAAGTCGAGAGCCTGTTCGAGGCTTTGGCGAGGTTCGCCGCGGGGCGGCGCGACCGCTTCGAGGGAGGGGTGGTCGGCATCACCGGAAGCAATGGAAAGACCACCACGAAGGAAATGGTCGCGGCCGCCCTCTCGAGCGGCGGCGCGGTCTTGAAAAGTCCTGCGAACCACAACACGGAGCTCACCGCCCCGCTCGTCTGGGCCGAAGTCGAGGGAAAGGCCTTCGTCGTCGCCGAGCTTGCGATGCGGGGTTTCGGCCAGATCGCGCATTTGGCCAGGTTCACGCGACCCACCGTCGGGCTCGTGACGGGCATTGGCACGGCGCACATCGAAATGGTCGGTTCGCGCGAAGGGATCTTGCGTGCGAAGTCGGAAATGCTGGAAGCGATGGGCGCGGACGCGGTGAGCGTCCTGCCTCGCGACGACGACTTCTACCCCGAGCTCCTGACAGCGGCGCCCGGCCCCGTCGTCACGTTCGGCTTCTCGCAAGAAGCGGACGTGCGCATCATCGGCTACCGCGCGGAATCGGCCGAGGCCTGCGAAGTGCTGGTCGACGCGCGGGGCGAGGCTGTGGCCGTGAGACTCCCAACTGTTGGCAGGCACCAAGCCGCGAATGCGGCGGCGGCACTGGCCGTCGCTGGTGTCTGCGGCGTTCCATATAAGTCTGCGGCTGAAAACTTACCATTTGCAGACCTGCCCCCGATGCGCATGGAGCGCTCGGAGAGGGCGGGGGCGACGGTGATCTTGGACACCTACAACGCGAGCCCCGACAGCACCGTTGCCGCGATCACGACCTTTGACGAGATCCCGGTGGCGGGTCGACGCCTGGCCGTGCTGGGCGACATGCGCGAGCTCGGCGAGTTCACCGAAAGTGGACACCGCCTCGTGGGGCGGGCGATCGCCTCCTCCCGTCTGGACCATGCGCTCCTGCTGGGCCCCTCGATGCGCTACGCGGCGGAGGAGGCGGCGCAAGCAGGATGGCCGTCCGGAAAGCTTGAGTGGTGCGAAAGCTTGGATATCGATAAGGGAAGGGAAGTGGTCGGAAACTTGAACAAAGGGGACGCGCTCCTTGTGAAGGGGAGCCGCGCCCTCGGCTTGGAGCAAATCCTAACAGAGCGGGCTGCGCACCCATGAGGGCCGACCTGATGCCCCTGGTCCGAAGCGGCCTCGCCGCACTGCTCGTCGCGCTCGCGGCCAGCCCGGTCGTCTTTCGGGCCCTCATCGCGATGAAAAGTCGCCAGAACGTGAGCAGGCACTTGCCCGAGCACGCTGCCAAACAGGGGACGCCGACCATGGGCGGGTTCATCGTGCTGATCGGGGTCGCGGCGGGGATGGCGGTGCTCCGGTTAGGCCCTGCCCCTTGGATCTTGCTCGCCGGGTTCGCTCTGATCGGCTTCGCAGACGACTACCTTGTCCAGCGGTTCCGGCCCGAGTCGCGCGGGTTGAGCTGGATGCCCAAGCTTGTTGCCCAGTTTGCGTTCGCGTTCGGGGCGGCCTTCGCGGAAGGGCTGGCGGCGCTCCCCTCGTTGGCGTTCGTGCTCACCGTCCTTTTCTATTCGAACGCCTTCAACTTCGCGGACGGGATGGACACGCTGGCAACCGGGATCGGCCTCTTGCTTGCGGCCGCCCTGATCACCCTCGAGTTCGCGTTCTTGGGCAGGTTCGGTCCCGGAAGTCTTGTGATGATCGCCCTGATCGGCGGCTTTATCCCGTTCTGGTTCTTGAACGCGCCGCCGGCGCGCGTGTTCATGGGCGATGTCGGCGCGCTCCCGATCGGTGCCCTCTTCGGTTGGGCTGGATTCGGCCTCGTCCAATCGGCCCCGGCAGGGCTGGCCGTGTCGGTGTGCATCGCGGTCGCGATCGCCTCGGCCGTGCTTTTGGTCGAGATCGTCCCGGTTCCGATGCAGATCGGCTGGGTGAAGCTGACGGGAAAACGCCTCTTCCGCTTCAAGACGCCCGTCCACCACGAGTTCCAGTCGGCGGGCTGGCCCGAAACGCGGGTCGTCGCCTTGTTCCACGTCGCGCAAGCGGTCTGCACGTTCTTCGCGTTTGCCTGGGCCGTCGTGTGCGTGTTCTCGCTCGGGCAGGGGGCCTTGCTGAAGTGAGGGTTCCGAAGCGGATCGCGGTTGCCGGAATGGGCGTGAGCGGCCTTGCCGTAGGGCGCGTGGCGGCCCGATTGGGGTCGAGCCCGGTCGTTTTCGACCAGAAACCGGCGGATAGCCCGAACGTTATCGAGGCGGTCGACCAGCTCGTGGCGGAAGGGGTCGAGGCGGTGACGGGCTGGCACGGCCGGCTCGACGGGAGCGAGTTCGACGCCTTGGTGGTGAGCCCCGGCTTTCCTCGGGAGCACCCCGCGATCCGCGACATGTTGGCCCATGGCCGCCCGGTGTGGAGCGAGGTCGAGTTCGGCTTTCGCATCGCGAAGGCGCCCGTCGTCGCGATCACCGGCACCAACGGCAAGAGCGCGACCACGGTGCTGACCTGGACGCTGCTCGAGGCTTCGGGGACGAGGGCCTGGCTTTGCGGCAACATCGCGGGCAGCGGCTTCCAGGAGACCACGTTCACCGAAGCGGCCGCTGCCGCAGGCGCGGACGACGTGCTCGTCGCCGAGGTCAGCAGCTATCAGCTCGAATGGGTCGAAGAGTTCCATCCCCGGGCGGCGACGGTCACAAACGTGACCCCTGACCACATGAATCGGTACAACACTTTTGAGGACTACTTGGACACAAAGCTTCGAATCCTCGATAGGCTGGGGGAAGGTGACGCGGCCGTCCTGAACATTGACAGCGCCGACGCGCACGCGCAGCGAGTGCGCGAAAGGGTGGCGGCCTCGGGTGGGACCGCTTCGATCGTCACGTACAGTCCGTCTGGAACTCAAGTGGCTTCAGGTGTCACCAGGGTCGAGGGTGAGACGCTTCTCCTCGGGGACCACGTCCTCAGCAGGGGAGAATTGCCGTTGCTTGGGCACCATAGCGTCGCGAACGTTCTCTGCGCCTGGGAGCTGGCGTCGCGCGTGGGGAATCCGAACGAGGCTTCGGTCGATGCCCTCAGGTCGTTCCGCGGACTCTCGCACCGGCTGGAGAGGGTCGGGGAGCGTGGAGGCGTGCTGGTGGTGAACAACTCGATGTGCACCAACCCTGCGGCCGTGGTCGCGAGCAGCCAATCGCTTGGGCGTCGCCAGCACCTGCTGATGGGAGGGGACGCGAAGAAGTTGGACTATGCGCCGGTTCGCGACTATCTCGCAGGTAGCCCTCACAAAGTCTACGTTTTCGGCCCAGAAGCTGAGCAAACAAACGCGAACCTGGGGGGTCGATGGCAAGTTTTCGCCCGCCTTGAAGACGCGTTTGAGGCAGCCGTGGCGGCGGCGGTGCCGGGCGAGGCCGTGATGCTTGCCCCGGGTTGCGCGAGCTCGGAGCCCTATGCGAATTTCAAGGAGCGCGGCGAAGCGTTCCGCGAGATGGCCGTGAGGTGGCTGGGATCGTGACCGACCTCCGGCGGGAATCGGCCTGGATTTGGGCCCTGGCGTCCATCGCGACCGTCATCGGGATGCTGGCCATTTGGGACGCTGGCTATGTGCGTGCGGCCGCGGACGGCGGCGTCGTTCCCCGTGAGTTCGTGAGCCAGGGTGTGGCGATCGTCGCCGCCGTGATCGCGGGAGCCGCGTGCGCGGCGATCCGCGCAAAGGACTGGCGGCGGTTAGCCCCGCTTGTCTACCTGCTTGGGTTGGGCTGCCTTATCGCGGTGAAGGTCATCGGCAAGGAGATCAACGGCGCCCAGCGCTGGATCGAACTGGGGTTCTTCAACCTCCAACCCTCGGAGGTCGCCAAGTTCGCCGCCATCTTGTTCCTGGCCGCGGTCTTTGCGGACCGCAAGCCCAGCCCACGGCCCCCGAGAAAGCGGTTGGCCTGGTACGAGGCTCTGGATCGGGTCTGGATGCCGCGCCTTTTGCGGGCCTGGCCCCTTCTTGCCATAGGGGCCTATGTGCTCCTGATCGAGGCCGAGCCGGACTTGGCGACCGCCATGGTCATCGCCGCCGTGACGCTTGGCATGATGATCCTGGCAGGGGTCAGGGCGTCCTCCCTCCTGGCCCTGGGGGCGGTTTCCACGGTGGTCGTGGGCTACATGGTCATGACCGAGCCGTACCGTATGGACCGCATCGTGAACCATGGTTCGCGGTGGGAGAAGGGCAACATCGATTCGATCGGTTACCAGACCACGCAGTCCGAAAAGGCGATGCTCCGCGGGGGCCTGACAGGGGTCGGTCTTGGCGAGGGACGCGCCAAGCACACGCTGCCCGCGCCGACCACCGACTTCGTGATGACCACGATCTCCGAGGAGACGGGGCTGGTCGGGTCGCTGGCCGTCCTCGCTGTCTTGGGTGGCCTTACGGCCATGCTCTTTCGAGCGGCGATGCGCGTCCAGACTCAGTTTGGAAAGCTCGTGGTCGCGGGGGTTGCTACATGGATTGGGGTTCAAACTTGCACAAATGTCATGATGGCCAATGGCTTCTTGCCCCCGATTGGGGTTCCGCTTCCGTTCGTGAGCGCGGGCGGCTCCAGCCTCATCGCCTTGTGGGCCGCGCTCGGGCTCTGCCAGTCCCAGTTCATGGCGAAGGCTCAAGGGGCCGAGCTTGAAGCTGGTCATGACCGGCGGTGGCACCGGCGGCCACGTGTTTCCGGCGCTTGAAGTCGCGCGAGCGGCACAGGACCGGGGCGCGAGCGTCCGCTACTTCGGTTCGCACCGTGGGATCGAAGGCGCCCAGTGCGCCAAGGTCGGCCTGCCGTTCGAGGGGTTCGCGAGCGAACCGGTCTACTCGCTGACGCGGCTTCGAGGCTGGCGTTCGATCGTGCGGCTCCTGCGCGCGAGCGGGAAGTGCGCGCGTGCGCTCGAGCGAGAGAGGCCGGACTGCGTCTTCGCCACGGGCGGATATTCGTCCGCGCCGGTGCTCAGCGCGGCCAAGCGGCTGGGCGTCCCGCTGGTGCTGCACGAGCAGAACAGCGTTCCCGGCCGCACCTTGCGGCTCGCCGCGCCTTCGGCCCACCGGGTCTGCCTCGTCTTTGACGGGGCCGCGAAGTTTTTCCCACAGGGCCGGACGGTGCGGACCGGAATGCCGATCCGCCGCGAGCTGCGGGATTCCGCCCAGGGCCGACTTCCGACGACGCACTCGCTGGAATCAGCCGCGCCGATCGTGCTCGTCATGGGCGGTTCGCAGGGGAGCCTCGCCCTCAACGATGTGTCCCTCGCGGCAGCGGTGCGGATCGCGAAGGACGAGCTGCAGTGGCTGCACCTCACCGGCCTTTCCCACTTCGAGTCCACGATGGAAACCCTCCGCAAAATGCCGGTCAAGGCGCCTTATTCGGTGAAGGCGTACCTGGACGCGGACGAGATGGCTTGCGCCTACTTTTCCAGTGCGGTGGCGGTGTGCCGCGCCGGGGCGGGCACGCTGAGCGAACTGGCCGCCTTCCGCAAGCCGGCGATCCTCGTGCCCTATCCGAGGGCCTTTGGCGACCACCAGCGGAAGAACGCAGAGGAGTTCGCGGCCATGGGAGCGGCGGACGTGCTCACCCAGGACAACCTCTCCGCGTCGAGCTTAGAGATCCGGCTTTACTCCTGGATCCACGACCGGGAGCGCGTGCTGGCGGCCGAACGGGCGCTGGCGGAGTGGGACGTCCCCGATGCCACCGAGCAAATCCTGGACATTGTTTGGGAGGCAGGAGCGGCTCCATGAGGACGAAGCAGGAGATCGAGACGGCGTTCGCGCCGCGGGCTTCGCTCGCGGGCCGCAAGTCGTTCTTCCTGGTGGGCATCGGGGGGGCGGGCATGAGCGGCGTCGCGCGGATGCTTTCCCGGCGCGGGTTCCGCGTCCGCGGCACCGACTCGACCGATTCCGAGGTCGTGAGGGCCCTCCGCGAGGACGGCGTGGAGATCTGGATCGGCCACTCTGGAGACTTTGTCGAACGGGGCGACGCGCTTGTCTTGACGGACGCGATCCCGCTGGAAGAATCGCCCGAGGTCGCGGCCGCCCGCGGGTTCGGGAACCCCTTGTTCCGGCGCTCGCAGGTCCTTGGCTGGCTGCTCGAAGGGCAGAGGACCATCGCGGTGACCGGATCGCACGGCAAGACCACGACCACGGGGATGATCGGGGCGGGCTTGCGGGCGAGCGGCCTGGATCCGACCATCGTGGTCGGCGCGGAGGTGCCGGACTTCGGAGGCGCGATCGTGGAAGGGCAGGGCGGCCTCGCCGTTGTCGAAGCGTGCGAGGCCTACGATTCGCTCCGCGACTTCGACCCCTACATCGTCGTTCTCACGAACTTGGAACTCGACCACGTAGATTTCCACGGCGACTGGCAGGGGCTGCGCCGTAGCATGGAGGCCTTTCTCAGCCGCATCGTGCCGGGCGGGACCCTGGTCTATTGCGCAGAAGACCCCGGGAGCCGCGAGGTGGCGGAAGCGGTGGCGGCGGAGCACGGCGTCGCAACCGTGGCCTATACGATCGAGGACAGCCGCCTGCCCGAACTCGCGTTGCCGGGCCGGCACAACGCGCTGAACGCGACGGGGGCATTGGTCGCGTGCGAGCGGCTCGGGGCGGACCCGGCCCGGGCCGCGCAAGGCATCGCGGCTTATCGAGGGGCGGAGCGGCGGCTCCAGACCATTGCGACGAAGCCCCTCGTCGTGATCGACGACTATGCCCACCACCCGACCGAGATCGTCGCCAGCCTGCAGGCGGTGCGGGAGCGTTGGCTCCCGGGAGCGCCGGAACCGGGCGGCCCGCGGCTGGTCGTCGTCTATCAACCGCACCTGTATTCGCGCACGGCGCCGCTCATCGCCGAGTTCGCGGCAGCCCTCTCCCAGGCGGACTTCGTGGTGCTCACAGACATCTATCCGGCGCGCGAGGCGCCGATCCCGGGGGTCAGCTCCTGGCGCATTGCGGAGCAAGTGACGAAGCCCTGCCAGTACGTGCCGCAGCGCCACCTGTTGCCGCGGGAAGTGGCAAAGGTCGCCCGGCCCGGAGACGTCGTGGTCGGCATGGGCGCGGGGAACATCGCGTCCTTCGCGCCCGACTTCGCGAAAGAACTGGAGAGGGGCTCCCCTGAGCGGGTCGCCGTGCTTTATGGCGGGGACTCGGCGGAGCGGGAGATCTCGTTGCTCAGCGGCCGAGAGGTGGCCGCCGCCCTCAGGCGCCGCGGCTACACCGCGTCCTTGCTCGATGTCAGCGAACTCTTGCTCAGTGGGCAGAGCCTGGCGAAGCTCGCCGGCCCCGCGCGGCCGGACGTCTGCTTCCTTGCCGTCCACGGGTCGCGGGCGGAGGACGGCGCGATCCAAGGCTTGCTCGAGCTGCTGCACCTGCCCTACACGGGTTCGGGGATCGCGGCGAGCGCGGTGGCCCTGGACAAGGACCGGACGAAGACCGTGCTGGCCGCCGCCGGACTGCCCGTGCCGGAGGGACTGGCCGTGTGCCGGGACAAGCATGGCGAGCCGCCTTTGCCCAAGGAGGGCGCGGGGTGGGTGGTGAAGCCGAACAAGCAGGGTTCGACCGTGGGGCTCCGGTTCGTCGAGGAGGCGTCTGAACTCGCCGCCGCAGTCGCTTACGCGCTCCAGTTCGACGAGGTCGCGCTCGTCGAAGATTGGGTCCGTGGGGTCGAGGTAAGCGTGCCCGTGCTCGGCGCCGAGACTCTTCCCGTTGTCGAGATCGTGCCCGCGAGCGGGGCGTACGACTTCGCCAGCAAGTACACGGCCGGGGCGACCGACGAGATCTGCCCGGCGCGCCTCACCCCGGAGCAGACCGCCCTCTGCCAGGACTACGCGCTCCGCGCCCACCATGCCCTTGGGTGCGCGGGGTGCACCCGCACCGACATGATCGTGACCCCCGAACGGGTCGTGGTCTTGGAAGTGAACACCCTGCCCGGGATGACCCAGACCAGCCTCGTCCCGCGGAGCGCGGCGGTGGCCGGGATCGACTTCGACGACCTTTGCGTCAGGATCGTGCAAGATGCCCTCAACCGCTCGAAAGCGTAAGCGAAAATCCCGGTTCCGGCTGTACCCCTCCGAGGTGCTCTGGTTCTTGGTGTTCGCCAACCTGGCCGCGGGATTTCTCGCGAGCCCGGCGACGGGCCTGAGCCGGGTGCGGGTCGAGGGCGCCGCCCCCGCCGACGAAGACGCGATCGCCGCCTCGATCCAGAAGCTGCGCGGGGTTCCCTTCGTCCGGCAGGACCGCCGGGCGCTCGAGGCCGAGGTGGAAGCGATCGGCGACGTGGCCCAAGCCGAGCTCCAGTCGAACGTCTTCGGCCGTGGCGTCCTGAAGGTGGTGCTGCGCGCACCGGTGGCGGAGGTCTCAGGGCAACTGGTCTACCTCGACGGGAACGGGGTCTTTTTCAAGAGTAAGCGGCGGTTCGCGGGCCTGCCCAGGCTCGCCCTCCCGGAAGGCAGCGAGGTCCCGAACCTGTGCCTTTCCAGCGGGGTCGAAAGCCACAAGATCGCTGAACTCTGCAAAGGTTTGGCGGACCGTTTGCCCAATCTTGCCGATCTGATTGCTTTAGACGCCCGTGGGGTTCTATCCTTTGAGACAAGCGACGGGTTCGTCGTCGTCCTGGGGTCGGCAGAGGACCTGGCACGCAAGCTGGATCGTCTGGAGAGCGTATTGAAGGAAAGGCCGGATCTGCCGAAGAAGGCGCGGCGACTGGTCCTTACTGCCCCTGATAGTCCGGTCGTGAAAGGCTAGGAGAGCCAACTTGCACAATCCGTTCGCTAAAACCCAACAAACGCAACACTGGGTCCTCCCCGTGAGCATCATGGCGCTCATCGTGGGGTTCATGACCTCCTTGGCGTGGATCTCCGTCGAAGACCGGCGTGGCCGCGTGCAACGGCTGGAACCGGACCAACGGCAACGCTTCGCCATTGGGACGCTGGACCTCACGGAAGAGAACGAGGACCTTCGCCTGGAGGTCACCAAGCTTCGCGTGGAGAACACAAAGCTTCAGAACGCGCTCGCCAAGAACAGCAACGCGAGCGAAGAGTTGAACAAGAGCTTGCAGGAGATGAAGGTCTTCGCGACCCTCACCGACGTCGAAGGGCCCGGGGTCTCCGTGGTCTTGCGCGACAGCAAGAAGCCGATCGAGGCAGCGATCGACCTGGGCGGTCAGATCGTGCACGACACGGACGTGTTGCGCGTGGTGAACGAGCTCAAGAACGCGGGCGCCGAGGCGATCACGGTCAATAAGCGCCGGGTCGGGCCCCGCACGAACTTCCGGTGTGTCGGGACGACGATCCTGGTGGACGACTCCAAGATCGCCAGCCCCGTGATCATCCGCGCGATTGGAGAGACAGAGACGCTGTTCGGCGCGATGAACCTGCCGGGCGGGGTCTTGGACGAGCTTCGGCAGGTCGACCCGAACATGGTTGAGATCCAGCCGGTCGAAAGGATGCGGCTCGCCGCGTTCTCGGGCTCGACCACCACGAAGTACATCACGGTCCCGGTAGACAAGGAATGATCCTCATCCCCCTCCTCGCCTTGGCCATTGGAGTCGCCCTTGGGTTTCTCGCCCGGGGGACGATCAGCCCTGGCTTCGGGGTCTACCTGGGCGTGGCCGTGATTGCGGGGGTGGACTCGGTTTTCGGGGGGACGCGGAGCGTCCTCGAGGGCAAGTTCCACACGGACGTCTTCGCCTCCGGCTTCTTCGCCAACATCATCATTGCGTTCTTCTTAGCGTGGTTTGGCGACCGGGTCGGCGTCGATCTTTACTTCGCAGCCGTCCTGGTTATGGGTTGGCGGATTTTCACCAATCTCAGCCTGATACGCCGTTACCTTTTGACACGCTATCACGACTATCGCGAGCAAAAGCGACAGCAATCCGAGCACAATCGGCAACGGGCTGAGGGCGAATCTGCCAGCAGCAGCCTTGCTTCATGAGCTCAAACTCAGTTTTCGCCGTTGATCTAGGGAGTACGAAGGCGGTCTGTATCTCGGCCGCCCTGAACGCGCAGGGCGAGGTCCGCATCGACGCGGTCGCCGATGTTTCCTGCCAGGTGACCGATAAGGGCGTGGTGAGCGACCAAGAAGCCGCGGGCCGGGCCATCGACGAGGTCGTCGCCAGGGTCGAGCGCACGCTCGGCAAACCTGTCGATATGCTCGCCGTCACGTTGAACGGGGCGCACCTGCAGAGCGTGAACGGCCAAGGGTTCCTCCCCATCTTTCCCCCTGGCCGGGCGGTCCGCCGCGACGACGTTTTGAACGTGGTGAACCACAGTCGCCAGGTCGTGCTGCCGCCCGACCGCGAGCAGGTGATGGCGCTCCCGCGCGAGTTCACGGTCGGCACGCATCGGGGCGTCGCCAAACCGATCGGCATGACCGGAGACCGGCTGGCCGTCGTCACGCACCTGGTCACGGCGCGGACGGCGGCGATCCAAGCTTTGGACAAGGCGGTGACGGTCGCGGGCCGCCAAGTCGCGCAGATGGTGGCGGACCCCATCGCCTCCGCCCTGGGCTCGCTCCAGGGGGACGAGGCCGGTCGGGGCGTCGTCGTGGTGGACATCGGGGGCGAGACCACGGGGATCACCGTCCTAAAGAACGGCTCGGCCGCCTATTCGGCCGTGGTCCCAGTCGGTGGCGTGCACGTCACCAGCGATCTAGCGCATTTGCTGAAGGTCGGGCTGGACGAAGCCGAGCGCTTGAAGGTCGCGCACGCCAGTGCAATTGCGGCAGAAGTCCCAGCGAACGAGGCGGTCTACGTCACGCAAAAGGACTCGGACGAGGCTCGGCCGATGCAGCGTCGGGTACTGTGTGAGATCGTCGAGAGTCGTCTGCGTGAAATTGCCAGTTTAGTGCGTCGGCATTTGGAACGGAGCGGCTGCCATGACGGGTTAGAGGCTGGGTTGGTCTTGACCGGCGGTGGGGCGCAAATCCCGCTCGCTCCCCAGCTTTTCGCCGACGTCCTGGGAGTCGGTTCGGGCCGGTTAGGAGTGCCGAAAGTGCTCGGCCCAATGGCGCGCAGCATCGAGACGCCCGCGATGAGCGCGGTGGTCGGGCTCGCCCGCTACTGCTTGGAAGGCGAGGAGCACGAGTTGGCCCCGGTTTCCGGCATCGCGAGTTGGAAGGACAAGATCAGGACGATCCGGGCTTTGTTCGGCAAGTAAAAGGGAGAAACACGGTGAACAGCAACGGGGCAGTAATTAAGGTCGTTGGCGTCGGCGGGGGCGGTTCGAACGCGGTCAACCGCATGGTCGAGACCGGCATCCAGGGCGTCGAGTTCGTCGCCATGAATACCGACACCCAGGTACTTGACAAGTCCCTGGCCGACAAGAAGATCCAGCTCGGCACGAACTTGACCCGCGGCCTCGGCGCTGGGGGCGACCCCGAAGTCGGGCGCGCCGCCGCCGAAGAGAGCAAGAACGACATCCGCAAGCTCGTCGAGGGCGCGGACATGGTCTTCATCACCGCCGGCATGGGGGGTGGCACTGGCACCGGCGCGGCGCCGGTCGTGGCCGACCTCTCCCGTGAGCTCGGTGCGCTGACCGTCGCCATCATTACTCGACCGTTCGTCTTCGAGGGCCCGCGCCGCACGCGGCTCGCCGACCAGGGCGTGACCTCGCTCATGGGACGGGTGGACACCCTCATCACGATTCCTAACGACCGCCTGATGGACGTCGCCGAGCGGAAGACGACCCTGCTCGACGCTTTCCGCATCGCGGACGACGTCTTGCGCCAGGGCGTTCAAGGCATCTCCGACATCATCACCGTCCCCGGCCAGATCAACGTGGACTTTGCCGACGTGAAGGCCGTCATGGCCGGCGCCGGCCCGGCCCTCATGGGCATCGGTTATGGCGTCGGCGAACAGCGCGCCCTCCAGGCCGCCCAGACGGCGACTTCCAGCCGCCTCCTCGAGCAGACCATCCACGGCGCCCGAGGGCTCCTGGTCAATATTTCCAGCAGCGAGGACCTGACGCTGGCCGAGGTCACAGAGGCCATGGCCTACATCCACTCGCTCTGCGACGTGGAGGACGCGAACATCTACTTCGGCACGGTGGTGGACGACAAGCTTGAAGGCGAAGTGAGGATCACGGTCCTCGCGACGGGCTTCAACCCGGCCGTCCGCGCTTCGAACCCGGCGTTCGTCGACACCGCGCGCGAAGAGGCGGAGTCGGCCGTGGTCGAGATGCCCGAGCCGGTCGCGAAGACCCCGAGCCGGCCCGAGGTCACCGACAAGCGCATCTCCCCGCGGGACATCTGGGAGCGGGCCCAGCGCGGCCTCCGTGATTCCACGGGCAAGCTCGAGGACGTCTACGACGAGAGCGAGATCGACATCCCCGCCTTCCTGCGCGAGCACCGCCAGAAGAACAGCTAGTTCTCAGGGCTGTGGCTCGTAAGCCACAAGACCGACCTCGGCGGCAACGTCGAGGTCTTCGTGGTAAGGCACCACCCGCACGACGTACCCCCGGTGACCCGGGTCAGTCGTCGCCACTTGGCCCTCGAAGACGTGGGCCTGGCCCTCTTTCCCGGCCGGTTCCAGGTCGCTGATCTCCAGGTTCGAAAGCTCGCGGTTGGTCGAGACCTGTCCGACGACCGCCTGCACGCGAACTTCCTCGACGTTCAAGGGCCCAAGGTCCACGAGGGTGCGGACCTTCACCCGCTGCCCGAGCGGCACCGATCGCTTGGCATCATCGGTGACCGAGACGATGCGGACGCCCTTCCAGGCCGACCGTAGCCGGTCGCGCCACGCCAAGGCGTCCTTTGCCCGGCTGAGGCCGTTCGCAGACATTCTTTGGTAAGACTCGTCCGACGGCACGTAGAACCGGCTCGTGTACTCCCGGACCATCCTCAGGGTGGAGAAGTAGGGTGAAAGGTCGCGCCAGGAGCGCTTGATCATCTCGACCCAGCTCGAGGGCACACCGCCGTCCACGCGGTAGTAGAACGTCGGGGCGATCTCGGTCTCAAGCAGGTTGTAAAGCGAGCGGGAGTCGAGCCAGTCTTGATAGCCCTCGTCGGCGTTGTCGTTGCCGTCGCCGACCGCCCAGCCCAGTCCGGGTCGGTAGCCCTCGGCCCACCAACCGTCCAGGACCGAGGCGTTCAGGCCGCCGTTCGGCACGACCTTCATGCCGCTCGTGCCGCTGGCTTCGAGGGGGCGGCGCGGGTTGTTCAGCCAGAGGTCGACGCCCTGGATCATGCGCCTTGCGACGCTCATGTCGTAGTCCTCCAAGAACACCATTCGGGTGCGCGCCCCTTCGTGCCGGATGAAGTGGACCAAGTCTTGGATCAGCTTCTTGCCGCCGTCGTCCCGGGGGTGGCTCTTGCCCGCGAAGACGAACTGGATCGGGCGGTCTTGGTGGAAGAGCAGCGCCTTGAGCCGTTCTCGGTCCTGCAAAAGCAGCGTCGCCCGTTTATAGGTCGCGAAGCGTCGGGCGAAGCCGATCGTGAGCACGCGCGGGTCGAGGACGTCGTTGTGCGAGGCGTCGAGGGGCGGCGAACCCGCCAGCCGCAACGTGTGGGTCAGCCTTCGGCGGCAATAGCGCACGAAGTCGCCGCGTTCGTTCTCGCGCATCTCCCAAATCTGGTCGTCGGGGATTTCGGCGGCCCTCGCCCAGATTTCGGGGTCTGAGGGGTCTTCGCGCCAGTCGGTGCCCAGGTGCCGGTCGAAGAGCTCGGTCATGCGCCGGCTCATCCAGGTCATGGTGTGGACGCCGTTGGTGATGGCGGCGATGGGGACCTCTTCCAGGGGATAGTCCGGCCAGCGGCGGCTGAACATGCCTCGTGAGACCGAGGCGTGCAACTTCGAGACGCCGTTCACGCGGTTCGCGTTCTCCATCGCGAGGATCGCCATGTTGAACCTCTCGCTCGTGTCGGCGGGGTCAAAGCGGCCGAGGCCGACGATCTTCTGGAAGGGGACCCCAAGGTCGCCGGTCGCCTTGGAGACGTATCTCTCGACCAGGTCGACGGGGAAGAGGTCGAAGCCTGCCGGAACCGGCGTGTGGGTGGTGAAGACATTGCCGGCTACCGTGGCTTGGCGCGCGGTGCGGAAGTCGGTGTTTTCCTCCGCCATGGTCTTTCGGATGCGTTCGAGGGCCAAGAAAGCGGCGTGGCCCTCGTTCATGTGGCAGACCGTCGGCTTCTTACCCAGGGCGAGCAACGCCCGGTAGCCGCCCAAGCCGAGGATCATTTCCTGGCGGATGCGCATGGTCTCGTCGCCGCCATAGAGCGTGTCCGTGATGGTCTGGGCGTCGGCCTCGTTCTCCAGGATGTTCGAATCGAGCAGGAACAGCTCCACCCGGCCGACCTGCGCCTTCCACACTTGGCACTGGACGTCGTTCTCCGGGAACTCGACCTTGATGCGGAGGGGCTGGCCGTCCTCGCCGGACATGAGGGTCAGGGGGAGCCGGAAGAAGTCGTATTGGGGATAGCGCTCCTGTTGCCAGCCGTCCGGGCTGAGCGACTGTCGGAAGTAGCCCCGCGAATAGAGGAGCCCGACCCCGACCAGCGGCACGCCCAGGTCGCTGGCGGCCTTCAGGTGGTCGCCGGCCAGCACTCCGAGGCCGCCGGAATAGATCGGCAGCGCCTCGCTCAGACCGAACTCGGCGGAGAAGTACGCCACCAGGGTGTTCTCCCGGTGGCCGGGGTACTTGCGGTCGAACCAGGTTTCCGCCGACATGTAGTCGTCGAGGGTCTTCTCGATGACGCCCAGCTTGGCCAGGAAGATTTCGTCGGCCAGGAGCCTCTCGATCTGTTCGTCGCCTAGGCGGTTCATGAGCTCGACAGGGTTGTGCTCGACGGTCTCCCAGAGCTCCGGGCCGATCTCGCGGAGCAGGGAGCGGGCCTCGTGGTTCCACGTCCACCAAAAGTTGTAAGCGATCTTGCGCAGGGGCTGCAGGGGTTCGGGCAGCTTCTTGACGACTTCGAACGAGTGGGCGAATTTCAGACTGCGCATCGGCTCCTACCCATTATCGGCCAGTCCCGCGCAACTTTGCTTGTTCCCCGAATTCCGGCCTAGGGTTCGCCGAGCTTGTCCAGAGTGGCGCCGGCGTGGTCGGCCTTTAGTTCGTATCGCTTGCCGTCCAGCCAGAAGGGGCTCACCGTGACCAGAGACCAGGCCCGGGGAAGCCGCGGCTTACAGCTCAAGACCATGCCGTTGCGCAACTGCCTTGTCCAGGCAGCCCCCGCGAGGGGCTGGTCGTCGATGCGCAAGCCAAGAAACCCGTACAGTACGGTGTTCAAACATCCTGCCGCACCGGTGAGAAAGACGGTGTTCTTGCCGTTCGGCGCCTCGCTGAAGAGGAGGAGGCTGTTCTGGGTGTAGGGTTGCCATCCGTAGCGCCACTCCTGGTACGCCCAATCTGGGTCGCCGAACCGGGCGCGGGCGATCGCCTCCACCGAGCGGCTCATCGCGGGCCCGTTCGGGGTGGATTTGCCAGCAAACCGGTCCAGCATGGGAACGGCCTGGGCCTCCGCCGCCGGGTTTTGCAGGGGCCAGACCGCAAGGATCGCGGCCGCCTGTTTGTAGGTCGTCACCTTATCGCCGTCATAGGTGAGGAAGACCCCGCCTTTCGCGGGCAAAACGGGCTGGAACGCGAACTCGGGAAACGCCTGGCGCAGGCACCAGTGGGCGACAAGGTTCGTATAGAGGTCGTTGTCGGCCGCCTTGGCGAATTCATCAGGAGACATGGTGCCCAGGATGCCGAAGCTTTCCCCTTGCATCACGGCACGCTGCCGGTAAAACTCGGCCGCACCGCGCACAGCCCGCTCGGCTTCGGTGGCTTCGACATAGCCCAGCGCGCTTGCTTGCCAGAGCCAAAAGCCTACAGTTCCAGTAAGGTGGTGTTGGTTCCTGGCGTCGCCAGGCGCTTGTTCGTCTCCCTTACGGCCGGATTCCCAGGGGAACATCAGCCCCCGGGCCGCTCTTGCAGGTTGGAAGCGCTCGGCCAGGCCCGGCTTTCCGTGGAGGTTCCGGGTGCGCAGCCATTCGTCGAAGTTCTTCTCGGCCTGCCCCATTCGCTCGACCCGGTACGCCGTGACCTGCCGGGCGAGGTCGGGCAGCAGGAAGAGCGCGCCCGGCAGGATGAAAGCGTCAGCGTCCCAAAACTGTCGGCCCCCATATCGATCGCTGGTCAGGCCAAAGGGGCCGACAGGCTCGCCCGGCACGAGCGGCGAAAGGGTGGCGAGGGAACGGACGAAGCTGTCGACGGCGACCTGGTCGTCGGCAGGCCCGTCGATCACTATCTTAGGGAGCTCTGGAACGACCCCCGCCAGCCTGGGTGGAAAGCTCAGGGTCCCGCGCGACGAGGCCCGCGCCGACCGGACGAGCGCGCCCAGTGATTTCTCCTCGTCCCTTTCAAGCGGCCCCGGAGTGGCGGCAAGGCCGTGTTCGGCGAGGTCTGTCAAGTCGGCCTTTGCCAGGGAGACCTTTAAAGGCCCGTCCCGCCTGAGGCTCCACTCCACGCGGGCGGACGCGCCGTCGGCGGCCAGGGCGAAGGTTGTCTCGCCCGTGATCCCCGAGCGGGTGCGGAACTTGGTGCGGACCTCGCCGGCCCCGACCCACTGCCGGTCTCGCGAGGCGAGGTCTTCGCGACCGAGCAGTCTGCCCTGGACCACGGGCTTCGGCCACTGGAAGTCGAGCGGTTTCAACTTTTCAGGGGGGCCGTCGTCCCAGACCCCGGCGACATACGCCTGGAAGGGAAGCCCGAGGTCGTCCAGGAGGAACGCGATCCTGCCGTTGCCGACCGCGGCCGGGGGCTCCGAAGGCAGCTCGGGCGTGGGCCCTTGGCAGCCGAATGCCGTCAGCAACAAGAAGAGGACGAGCAGTCGGTAGGGACGCACCGCCACATTTTGGCCGCCGATCGTGCCGTCCACGGAGCGTGGCAGCCGGCGGTACCATGCCAATCACTATGCAAGGCGAAATGATCGAGTTCGAAGGGAACGGGCAGACCTATTCCGGTTATCTGAGCGAGGCTGAGGGCGGCGGCCCGGGCGTGATCGTCATCCAGGAGTGGTGGGGCCTGGTGGACCACATCAAGAACGTGGCGGACCGCTTCGCGGCGGCCGGCTTCACGGCCCTCGCGCCGGACTTCTTTCACGGCAAGGTCACGACCGATCCGGACGACGCGGCGACGATGATGATGGCGCTGAAGATGGAGGAGGCCTCCGCCGTCGTGAAAAGGGCGATCGACGCCCTTCTCGCCCGTGGTTCGACGACGGGCGACATCGTCGGGGTGGTGGGCTTCTGCATGGGCGGCCAGCTTGCCCTCTATGCCGCGACGGTGGACGACCGCATCCGGGCCTGCGTCGACTTTTACGGGGTCCATCCCAATGTGGACCCGGACTATAGCAAGCTGGTCGCGCCGGTGCTCGGGCTCTTTGCGGAGCACGACGAGTTCGTCGAGGAAAGCGCGCTCGCGGGGCTTGACGCCACGCTCGCCGAGCATGGCAAGGCGCGGTTCCTGCATACCTTCCCAGGGGTCAAGCACGCCTTCTTTAACGATGACCGCCCGGAGGTCTACGACGAAAGAGCGGCGGCCCAAGCATGGGAGATGACGCTGCGCTTCCTGCGGGAGAAGATCGGCGGCGAAGAGCGAACGTTCCCTGTGTAAAGCCTATCGGGAAAGCAGCTTCATCACGAGCATGCCGAGGCCCGTGCCGGCCAAACCGACGGCCGCCATGTGCGCCCAGGTGAAAGCCTGCCGGGTCCAGGTGGTATCGGTCCGAGGGAGCCGCACGTCGGAGATGTGGAACGGCTGGTTGTTGGTCCAGCCGTCGCTCATCAAGAGCTTGCCGTTCTCCGCGTCGTAGGAGACCACGGTGGCGTTCCACCATCCCCAGTGCGGCCAGGGGACGTTCAAGGTCATCCCGGGGGTGACGCTAAACCGGCGGACCTCTTCGGGTTGGAGAGTGCTCTCGCCTCCGTTCAAGAACTTGACGGTGACGGAATAAGGTTCGACGGAGCGCACCCGTGCCGGATAGCTGAAGCCATCGGCCGAGCGGGCGAAGACGAGGTCGTCCACCTTGAGCGGCCTCTGGATCGCCTGGCGTTCTTGGAGGGCCCGGAGGACCGCCTCGCGGTCGAGCCCGGCCTCTTCCGCGGCCTGGACGATCTCGCCGAGATCCCGGCCGAAATCGACTTCTTCTTGTGACTGCTTCTGCAGTTCTTCGGCCCGGGCGAGAACGAGGCGCATCTCTTCTTGATCCATCTGTCCGCGAATTGTCTAGGGTCTGGGCGGGGCGAGCCGGGACTTCTGAGTCCCAAAAGCCATATGAGTTTGGGTGGCAGAGGGTTGCACGGGGAGGGTGTGGAAAAGTTTATCGTCCGATCGCCGGGGGTCGAACGTCTTCAAACCGAATTAGCCGCAGATGAGGCTTAAACGAGTCAAGATCGTCGGGTTTAAGACGTTCGCAGACCGCACGGAATTCGAGTTGGACGGCGACGTCATCGCCGTCGTCGGCCCGAACGGGTGCGGGAAGTCGAACATTGTCGACGCCGTGCTGTGGGGGCTTGGCGAGACGAACGCGCGTTCCTTGCGCGCCCAAACCGGGAAGGAAGTGATCTTCGCCGGTTCCAGCCAGCGGAAGCCGGTGGGCTACGCCGAGGTGACGCTCGTCTTCGACAACGAGGACGGGCAGTTGCCGATCGAGTCGGCTGAAGTGGCCGTCACCCGCCGCATCACGCGGGGCGGCGACGGCGACTATGCGATCAACCGGCGTTCATGCCGGATGAAAGACCTCCACGACCTTCTCGCCGACTCCGGGCTGGGCAGGGCGGGCTACGCCATTGTCGGCCAAAGCGAGATCGACCAGGCCCTGGGGGCCTCGCCCACCCAGCGCCGTGCCTGGATCGACGAGGCCGCTGGCGTCCACCGTTACCGGGCCCGCCGGGTCGAGGCCCAGCGTCGGCTCGATTCTTCGGAGGCCCACCTTGCCCGCGTGCACGACGTGGTCTCGGAGCTTGAGTCGCAGATGAAACCGTTGGCGCGCGAGGCCGAGGTCGCCCGGCGGTACCGGGAAGTGGCGAACGCCCTCCGCGAGGTGGAGTCGGGCCTGCTCGCCCGCGAGTTCTCGAGCCTCGGCAAGGACGTCTCGGCGGCGATGGAGGCCGCGGCGGAAGCCCGTG
The DNA here is from genome assembly GCA_019454125.1 of Fimbriimonadaceae bacterium. Lineage (NCBI taxonomy): Bacteria > Bacillati > Armatimonadota > Fimbriimonadia > Fimbriimonadales > Fimbriimonadaceae > Fimbriimonadaceae bacterium. The sequence goes on along the minus strand of CP075365.1, from coordinate 1,964,996 downwards.
CGATGGCGGACAAAGAAGGCGGCCTCGCAGCGGACTGCGACGAGCGGGCAGTAGAGGCCGCGACCCGGGCAGAGCAGCTGGGAAGGCAGCTGGAAGCGGATCGAGAAGCGTTGCGGCGCGCCTCCGTCGAGCGCGAGCAGGCGGAGGCGGCGATCAACGTCGCCCGGTCCCGCATCGAAGGCTTGCACGCGCTGGAGGCGAACCTGGAAGAGGAGGGCGCGGCCCACACGGAGCGCGAGCGCCAGGCAGAAGAAGACGTGGCGGCCGCCCTCTCTGAGGTCGAGGCGCGGAGCGCCGCCGTCCGTGAGTGCGAGGGTCAGGCGAAGGGGAACGACGCTCAGGGCAAGGCCCTCGCCGAGGCCCTTCGCCAGGCCGAGAAGGCCCTGGCCGAAGCCCGCGAAGCGGCCGAGGTGCGTCGCCGAGCCGAGGTAGAGCGCGCCCACCGAGACGCCCGCGCGGAAGAGGTCGAGCGGGAACTGGAGGGAGTGGACCAGTCGCTCCCGGATCTGCGGCAAGCCTTGGCAGAAGCGGAGCGGAGCCTTTCCGAGGCCGAAGCCACGATCCAGGAGGCGGAGAGCGAGGCCCATGCCCTCAAGGAAGAGCGGGCCGCCCTGGGCGAGCAACTCGCCGAACTGGCAAAGCGGCTCCGCGACGTCCTCGCTGAAAGCGCCGCGCTCGAGGGCCGCCGTCGGGGCATTGAATCCACCATTGCAGCCCACGAGGGCCTTTCGCAGGGCTCCCGGGCGGTGCTGGACTTGGTTCGGCAGGGCGCGCTCCCGGACCGCTACCGGCCGGTCGGCGAGGCCCTTCGGACCGAACCGGCCAACGCCCTCGCGATTGATACCGCGCTTGGGGCGGCCGCCAACGACCTCATCACGCCGGGCGAAAAGGACGCGAAAGCGGCGATCGAGGCGCTGAAGCGGGATCGCCTCGGGCGGGCGACGTTCCAGCCGCTGGATTTGGTGCGGCCGCGTGCGGACCGCGGTACGGGGCCGACCGGGCCCGGCGTCGTCGGCCGGGCTTCGGAACTCGTGGCCTGCGAGGCGAGCGTCCGCGCCGTGGTCGACTCGCTGCTGGGCAACGTGACCGTGGTCGAGACCCTGGCCGACGCGTTGCGCCTGGCTCGGACGAAGGGCTGGTCGCGGCTGGTGACCTTGGATGGCGAGGTCGTCCATGCCAGCGGGGCGGTCACGGGCGGTCGCGCGCTCAGGACCGTGACGGGCCTCGTCCAGCGTCGCGCCGAGCTCGACGAGACGCTGGACCAGATCGACGGGGCCGAGGCGGAAGCGGAGGCCCTACGCGCCGAAGAGCAGCGGCTCGCCGAAGAGGCCGAGCGGATCGAGGCGCAACTGGCGGAGGTGGCGCGGAGGCGCGAGGCGGACTCTGCATCGCGCGAAGACGCGCGGGCATGGCTAGCGAGCGTCCGGCACGAGCTGAACGGCTGCGAGCGCGACCGGGACCGGTTGGCGACAGAGCGGGACTCCCTGCGTGCAGCGACCCTGCTCGAAGCGGTCGAGGTCGACCTGCCCGCGGCCGAGGCCCGGCGGGACGAGGCTTGGAAGGCGGTCGCTTCGCACTCCGAGGAGCTTCGCCTCACGAACGAGCGGCTTAAGGAGCACCGCGACCACCTGGGCCAGGCAGAGGCCCGCTTGGCCGAAGCCAAACGGCGTCTCATCCGGATCAAAGAGTCAGAGTCCGCGCGCGAGAAACGGCGGGACGACCTCGGCCCCCAGCGCGAGCGCCAGGAAGCCACCATCAAAGAGGCCGAAGCGACTCGACAGCGGGCGGAGGAGGAAGCGGCCCGGCTCCAGGCCCAGACCGAAGAGCGCGAAAAGATGCGCACGGCCGCCCTGGACGAAGCAGGCCAAGAGCGGGAAGCGGCCTTCAAGGCCCGGCACACGGCGTCGGAAGCGGAGCGGAAAGCGAACGAGCACGAGGTGGCGCGCGCCCGTGCCGAAGCCCGTCGGCAGGCGTCCCTAGAGAGGTTGCTCTCCGAATACGGGATTGATGAGGCCGAGGCGGACCGGCTGGCCTGCGAGACGGAGCTGCCTGCCGAGGCCTCCTCGACTGTGGCCACCCTCCGCCGGGAGATCCGCGCCATGGGCGACGTCAACCTGGGGGCGATCGAAGCCTATGAGCGGCTTTCCGAGCGGCACGGAGAACTCACCGCTCAGACAGCCGACATTGAGCAGGGCCGTGCCGAGATCTTGGCCGCCGTACGCGAGTTGGACCGGCTGACCGCCGAGAAGTTTCGCGAGGCGTTCGACCGGGTCCGCGAGGAGTTCGCCACCACCTTCGTCAAGCTCTTCGGCGGCGGGCAGGCCGAGCTTCGCCTCGTTTCGGACGAGGAAGCCGACGGAGAAGAGGGCGTGGAGATCGAGGTGACGGTCCCGGGCAAGAAGCGCCAGCGCCTCGCCCTGCTCAGCGGGGGCGAGAGGGCGATGGCGGCGCTCGCGTTCCTCTTCGCCCTGCTCCGGGTGCGGCCCAGCCCGCTTGTGGTCCTCGACGAGGTCGATGCTCCGCTCGACGGCCGGAACGTGGAGCGCTTCGTGAGCCTGCTTCGCGAGTTCTCCGGCGGCACCCAGTTCCTCCTCATCACGCACAACCCGATGACGATCGAAAGCGCGGACGTCTGGTTCGGCGTGACGATGCAGGAGCCCGGCGTCTCGACCGTCGTGCCCTTCAAAGCCCCTCCAAAAGCCTCGGTCGCGTAAAGATTGCAAGCCACATATAAACCGTCTATAATCAAGGCTCACAGGACGGACGAACACCATGCGTACCCCCTTTATCCTTTGCACGATGGCGCTCCTCGCTTCTGCGCGCGCGCAGAACCTCTTCGTCAACCCCGGCTTTGAGACCGGGAACTTCAATGGCTGGACCCAGCGCAACACCCCGAGTGGCGGCGGTGCCCCAGGCCAGGTGACCAGCTTTGATGTCACGGGCGGCGGGGCGAGCCTCGCCGCGCGGTACATCGTGGGCAACACCCAGTTCACCGGGACCGAGGCGGGCATCGAGCTCGTCCAGAACCTGAACCTGACGGGCGGCGTTCAGTACTCGCTTGGATTCGACTTTGCGGTCGAGAATACCGGTGGTCCGAACGCCCAAGGCGGCCGGTTCTCGATCATCGTGAACGGCACCGAACTCTCGGCTATCGCCGTCGAGCAAATCGGCGGGAACCAGATTGTGCGCAACTCCGTGGCGGCCATTTTTACGCCGGGGACGACTGGCGTCTACGAGGTGGGAGCGCGGATCACGCGGCGGTTTGAACCCTCGATCGGTGGGCTTCTTCGCCAGTATGCGGATAACTTCCAAGCGGTTCCGGAGCCGACGACGGTGCTTGCCTTGGCGGCGGGCTTAGCCCTCTTGAAGAGGCGCCGGCGCTAAGGGGTCCGATTTTCATCGGGCGGCTGGCGCAACCTTGCTTAACATTGGGATAATGGTCTCGGATGGCGAAGGCGGAGACGAGGGAGCAGACGACCCATGGTATCGTCTCGCTTCCGACGATGCCGCGCACCATGCTTGCTGGACTGATCCTGGCCGCTGGAAAGGGCACGCGGATGCGCGGCGAACGGGCGAAGGTTTTGCACGAGGTCGCCGGGGCGTCCATGATCGAGCTTGTCTCGCAGGCCGTGCGCCAGGCGGGGGTCGAGAAGCCGATCGTTGTGGTCGGTCACGACGCCGAGACCGTGGTGGCGACCCTGCAGGACGGGACGCACCAGTTCGTCGAGCAGCGCGAGCAGTTGGGCACGGGCCACGCCGCCATGATGGCGGTCGACCTGCTGAAGGGCCACGACGGCCCGGTGCTGGTCACGCCGGGTGACACTCCGCTTCTTTCCGGCGAGACCCTCGCGGAACTCGTCAAGACCTTTACGGACGAGGGTGCGCAAGCCGCCGTCGCTTCATTCGTCACGTTTGAACCGGGTTCCTATGGACGCGTGGTGCGGGACGAAGAAGGCCACGTTAGCGGGATCGTCGAGGCGAAAGACGCGACGGCAGAAGAGCTTGAGATCAAGGAAGTCAACGCGGCCGTCTACTGCTTCGACTGCGCGACCCTTCTCCGCCACTTGCCGAACCTTCAAAAGGGTAACGCGCAGGGCGAGTACTACCTGACCGACGTGATCGCCGCGATCCGCGGGGAGGGCGGCAAGGTGGTCGCCACCTGCTTTGACGACCCGGACGAGTTTATGGGCGTGAACGATCGTTGGCAGCTCGCCGAGGCCTCCCGCATCATGCGGCTCCGGGTGCTGCGGCGGCACGCCCTGAACGGGGTCACCATCGTCGACCCGAGCAGCACCTACATCGGAGCGGGGGTCCAGATCGGCCCGGACACGCTGGTGCACCCCATGACGGTGATCGACGGGGACACGCGCATCGGGTCCGGTTGCACGATCGGGCCGAACGCCTGGGTCAAGGATTCCGCCATTGGGGACGGTTGCCAGGTCTTCATGAGCCATGTGGACCAGGCGGAAATGGCCGACGGCGCCCGCTGCGGCCCCTTCAGCAACCTCCGGCCGGGCACGCGGCTCGGCGCCCGGGTGAAGATCGGCAACTTCGTCGAGATCAAGAACGGCCAGATCGGCGAGGACGCGGCGGTCTCGCACCTGACCTATATCGGCGACGCCAGCGTCGGGGCGCGCACGAACGTCGGCGCGGGCACGATCACCTGCAACTATGACGGATTTGCCAAGCACCGCACGGAGATCGGCGCGGACACGTTTATTGGCAGCAACTCCACGATCGTGGCCCCGCGCACCATCGGCGACGGCGCCATGGTCGCGGCGGGCAGCGTGGTGACAGAAGATGTTCCGGACGACGCGATGGCGGTCGGTCGGGCAAGGCAGGTAACAAAGGAGCAATGGGTAGCGTCGTGGCGGCAACGGAGACAAACGGAAACCTTGAAAAAGAACGAGACCTCAGCGGACTAAGGATCTTCTGCGGCAACTCGCACCCCGAGCTGGGGGCGAGGCTGACGGCCTACCTTGGGACTGAGCTCGGTCGCCTCACGCTGACACGCTTCAGCGACGGCGAGATCCGGCTTATGGTCGAGGAGAGCGCTCGCGGCAACGATGTCTTCATCCTCCAGCCGACGTGCGCGCCGGTCAACGACACCTTGATGGAGCTCTTGATCATGCTGGACGCCTTCCGAAGGGCCAGCGCGCGCCGCATCACGGTCGTCATGCCTTACTACGGCTACGCCCGCCAGGACAAGAAGCTGCAACCGCGCGAACCGATCACGGCGCGCCTGGTCGCGGACCTGATCGAGGAGGCGGGGGCAAACCGGGTGGTCTGCGTCGACCTGCACGCGGAGCAGATCCAGGGCTTCTTCGACATCCCCGTCGACCACCTTTACGCGGGCCCCGTGCTGGGCCGCTGGCTGAAGGAGAACGGCTATGGCGACTCGGACGACGTCTGCGTCGTGAGCCCGGACGTCGCCGGTGTGCAACGCGCCCGCTCGCTCGCCGAGACTCTGGGCGCGCCCATCGCGATCATCGCCAAGCGTCGGCCCGAGCCGAACAAGGTGGACATCATGGAGATCATCGGCGACGTCAACGGGATGCGCTGCGTGATCATCGACGACATGATCGACACGGGCGGGACCATCATTCGCGGCGCCGAGGCCTTGCGCAAGCGCGGAGCGACCGAGGTCATCGCCACGGGCACCCACGCGATCATGAGCGGCAACGCTCCCCAGAGCCTGCAGGACAGCGTCCTGAGCAAGGTGATCGTGACCGACACCGTGCCGATCCCCAGCGTGAAGATGTTCCCCAAACTCAGCGTGCTGCCGATCTCGCCCCTGCTGGGCGAGGCGATCGTGCGCATCCACAAGAACGAGTCGGTCAGCGGTCTTTTCGAAGGTTGGCGCTAAGGGCGGTCACCAGAGGCCCGCTCCAGATCCAAAGCCGGTGAGGGCCTCGACGATCTCGGCTTCGACGTCCTTTCGCGTCCGGCCAGAGGCCCTGCCCACAGAATAGCTGTGGTCTGCGCCCTCGATCCAGTGCAGCCGCCAGGTCTGGGCATCGAGGCGCTGGTGGACGGCCTCCATCAGTCCTCGCGTGCAGAACTCGTCCCGGGTTCCGCTGAACTGTAGGGTCGGCGTCTGGATCGACGCCAAGTGCGCATCGCGGAGCTTTTCCGGCTGGCCGGGGGGATGGAGGGGGTAGGCGAAGAGCAGGAGCCCGTCGGCGGTCCGCGCCTCGGACTCCATGACAGACGCCACGCGCCCGCCCATCGAGTGTCCGCCGACCACGAGCCTCTTCGGTGAGAGCTGTCCGCGCACGCTGTCCACCACCGCACGGTAGGTCTGGACGAGCAGAGGCATGCGGTCCGGCAGGGGCCGGCCACAGGCGCGGTACAGGAAGTTGAAACGGGCGACCGAAGCTCCAGTCTGCCGCACCAAGCCGGCCAGCCATTCCATGGTCTTGTGCTCCATGTGGCTGCCTGCACCGTGGGCCAGGACGACCACGGTGCTCCCGTCCCCCTCCGCCATAACCGGCACCTCGCTGTCGCGGACCGGCACCGTCCAACGCGCCATCCGCCCATGATATCTGGGCACGCAGCGCGGGTCCGTTCAGAATGGCGGCTACGGATGGACTGGGAAGCGCGCCTTTGGGAGGGACGGCCGGGCATCCGGCAGCGAGCCTCCCTCGTGGCCCTCGTCGCGGCCGCCGCCGGCTACATTCTCTTCCGAGGCGAGGCCTTCCACCCGAATGTGGCCCCTTTCATGGCCCTTCTCGGCGGTGGCGTGGTCTTGGCTAGCACGGCCGAACTTTTTTTGCCCCTAAAATTTAGCCTTGGCGAGAACGAAGCGCGCCGAAGGTGCGGTCTTTCAGTTACCGCGATACGTTGGTCCGACGTCAAGCGTCTCATCCCTGAGCAGGGAGGGATCAGGCTTTCCCCGCTAGAAAAGCCGGGCCGGTTAGACGCCTTTCGGGGGGTGCAACTGGTCTATGCAAGCAACGAGGCGCAAGTATTGGCCAAAATACGCGAACTCTGGAAGGCCGATGGAGACGTTCTGGGAACAAGACCTCACGCGGGAGGAGACGGACCGCTTGATCGAGAAGGTGGCGGATGAAGTCGCTAAGCGAGGCATGGAGGTGCCCGCCGTCTTTTTCCTGGAGATGCACAAGCCTGTGATGGGCATCGCTGCCCAGGGGACGATCGCTTTCTCTCCGTTCCTTGTGCCGTTTTTGGGCTTCGACGCCATCAACGACTATTCGCGGCTCATGCGCAACCGCGCAGCCCTTGAAAGGCTGATAAGCCGGATCGAAGAGAAAAAACTCGCGGGGCAGGAGGCTTAGGTGCAATACCTCGACACCGGTTGGTTCGGCATCGTTGTCACGTTGGTCATGGTGACCTTCATCCTCTTCAACATTTACCGCGCCCAGAAAGGGAAGAAGGAGCTGTTTATCCGCCGCATCCCGGGGCTGAACGCGATCGACGATTCGATCGGCCGTGCCACGGAGATGGGTCGGCCAATCATCATGGTCCCTGGGATCGGGACCCTGAACGCGGTCTCGGTCCAGGCGCTCAACGTCTTCGCCCACGTCACAAAGATCGCTGCCCAGTTCGCCACGCCCATCAAGCTCTGCATCGCGGACGCCGCGGTCTACACGGTGGCACAGGAGATCATCCGCGAAACATATCAGAAACAAGGCTTGATCGAACGCTACGATGTGGACTCGGTGCGGTTCGTGAGCGACCGTCAGTTCGCCTTCGCGGCCGGCGTGAGCGGGACCATCCTGCGCGAAAAGGCGGCGGCGACGTTCCTGCTCGGTGAGTTCTACGCTGAGTCGCTGATCTTTGCCGAGACCGCGAACAGCGTCGGCGCGATCCAGGTCGCAGGTTCGACCCAGACCGCGCAAACCCCGTTCTTCATCGCAGCCTGCGACTACGTCCTCATTGGCGACGAGTTCTACGCCGCCAGCGCCTATCTGAGCCGGATCCCGGTCTTGGTCGGCAGCTTGGTCGGCCAAGACTGGTGCAAGCTGCTCGTCGCGTGCTTCGTCATCTTCGGCTTCCTCGGGATGAGCATCGAACGCACGCAACAGACCACGATGGCGCGGGTCGGTTTCTCAGACGCAGAGCCCGAGCGGTTCGAGCAGATGAGCGACGAAGAAAAGAGCGTCTACGAATCGACGGAGCGGCTTTTGGAGCAAGAGCCCGCTTTGAAGACCAGGGCCGACACCTCTGTCTATCGACTTTTCAACCCACTCATCACAGATAAGGACATCACGATCGAACGACCGCAGAAACCTGAGACAGGTGGCGGACAGTGAACCAACTGATCGCCCAAGTGCCGCCGATCACGTTCTGGGGCGTGACGCCAGGCTCGCCGGAAATGTGGCTGAAGATAGCCGTCACCCTGGTGATCGGCTTCGCGGGGGTCATTGCCTGCACCCAGCTCCCGGCCCAGGCGCGCCGCGGGGTGGTGTGGATCTTCACCTTCGCGGCCGGGCTCTTCTACTTCTTGCTCTGGATCGTGCCGCAACCGATTAATCGCGCCGCCGGCGACCTGCCGCGGCCCGGTGAGGAGTTCGGGTTCTTCCTCTCGGACGCGTTGCCAAAGGTCGCCGACGTCGCAAACATCCTGACCGCGTTCCTGCTCGGCCTCGGGATCTACTCGCTCCTGCGCGTCCATATCGGCCGCATCGTCCGGCGTCAACCGGACCGCGAGTTCAGCGCGCTGCTCCTGGGAAGCATGGTCGTGATGGTGGGCCTCGGCTATGCCGACTGGATCACGCGCCGCTTCGGCGATCCGCAAGGACAGCTCGACCTCATGCAGAACTGGATGCCGGTGAACTTCGCCTTCGACCTGTTCTTCGACGGGCTCCTGCAACAGATGGACGCGGCTATGTTCTCCATGATCGCGTTCTTCATCCTCTCTGCGGCCTATCGCGCGTTCCGGATCCGCTCGGTCGAATCGACCGTGCTGATGGGAAGCGCGCTGATCCTGATGCTCAGCCTGCTGGGCGCGCTCGTCGTGCTCTGGAACTCGGGCGTCACCGGACTGGCAACTGCCCTCAACCTGCCGGGAGCCTCCGCGACGACCGGCGAGGCGCACTTCTTGAACAACTTCAAACTGAACGTGGTCGCCGACTGGGTGCGGTCGTTCATGCAGGTCCCCGCCTTGCGCGCTCTTGAGTTCGGAGTCGGGCTTGGCGCGCTCGCGATGGGACTGCGGCTTTGGCTCGGACTTGAGCGAGGAGGGGTCTCCGGATGAACGGTGAACGGACTATTTGGGAAAAGCTACAGGCAATCGACCGGCGGATTCTTTACGCCATCCTTGTCGTCGTCGTGAGCATTCCGCTCTTCGTCCCGGCCACGATCCCGGTCGATCCAGATCCTTCTTCGAAGGACATGTACAAGGCGCTGATGGACGTCCCGCCGAACAAGACCGTGTTCATCCAGTCGGACTGGACGGTATCCACGCGCGGCGAGAGCCAGGGGCACCTTGAGGGCCTTCTGCGGATTGTCATGGCGCGCAAGCTGAAGTTCGCCATCTATAGCGTCGCCGACCCGCAGGCGCCGCAGGTCTTCCGCAACGTCATCTCCCAGCTGAACCTCGAGCGGCAGCGCATCGGCCTGGAGCCGTACCGAAGTTGGGAGGACTATCTCGACCTCTCCTACTTCCCGAACGCGGAGGGCACCCTGAACGCGGTCGCCTTCGACGTTCGCCAGGCGATCGGCTCGCGGCGGGTCAAGGACCCTGCGGGCGTCGAAAGGCCGATCTTCGAGTCGCCCGTGCTGCGGTCGGTCCGCAAGATCGGCGACGCAGGGCTTTACGTTGTCGTCACTGCTAGTGCTTCGATCGATATCGCGATCCAGCGCCTTTCCCGAAAGACGAGACTCTCCGCGATGACGACCGGCGTCACCGGCCCCCAAGTCTTGCCGTTTTGGCAGTCCGGGCAGGTCGTCGGGGTGGCGATCGGGCTTAAAGGGGTCTACGACGTCGAATACATGATGCGATACGGGCTCAACGTGCCCGACGAGACCGGAAACATCATCGTTCCGTTCCCACAAAAGAGCAACGTCTCCGCCCCGTCACTGAGGTCGATAGAGCCAAACACCATCACCTTCGCACGTGGCCAAAAATACTATCTTGCGTTCCACGTGGCGATCGCGTTGCTGATCACCGCGGTCGTGGTCGGAAACATCGGCATGATCCAGGTGCGGAGGGCAAAGCGTTGAACATCGGGACTTACACGCTGATAAAACTGACGCTCGGCGTCATTGCCACCATCGGCCTGTACAGCGTGCTCTATAAGGAGACCAAGCTTTACCGCTTCTTCGAGCACATCTTCCTTGGCCTTGCTGCAGGCTATTCGCTCGTCGCGCTTTGGCGCGAGACGCTCTTCCCGCTCTGGTGGGAGAAAATGGTCGGCCAGATCGACACCTCGACCGGCGCCCTGGAGCAGCCCGCCTATTGGATCTACGCCATCCTCCTGCCCGTCGGCCTCATGGGCTATTGGGTCTTCAGCAAGAAGAACGGGTGGATGAGCCGCGTCCCCATCGGGATCATCCTCGGCCTCTGGGCAGGGCAGCAGATCCAGGTCTGGTGGCAGACCTATAGCGGCCAGATCATGGGCAGCATGCAGCCCATCATTCCGACCTCCATCCAGCTCGACCAGCCCTTCCAGTGGACCAAGCCGGGAACGGCCGGCCTTGAGCCCGCCGCCCGTGCCGCGATCAACGGGGCGCTCTGGCCGAGCCAGGCTCTCAGCAACCTGATCTTTGTGGTCACCGTGCTCGCCTCTCTCAGCTACTTCCTCTTTAGCTTCGAGCTCAAGGGCAAGTTCCTTCTCAGCTTTAACAAGCTTGGGCGCTGGATGCTCATGGTCGGCTTTGGCGCGATCTTCGGGAGCACGGTCATGGCGCGTTTTGCGTTGGTCATCGACCGCATGTTCTTCATCTGGGTCGAGTGGATCCAAAGTTTCCAGAACCTGGGTGGCGGCGGCCCCGCCGGCTAGCCGTTGTCGCGCGAAGTTTCCGACGAGGCCATCGTCTTGCGCCGGCACGACGCCGGCGAGAGCGACCGCCGCCTCGTGCTCTTGACGCGCACCTTCGGCAAGCTTGATGTCGTTGCGAAAGGCGCGCGGAAATCGGGCTCGCGCTTGGCTGGCAGCAGCGAGCTTCTCGCGCGGTCGCTCGTGACCTGGGCGCCTGGCCCCGCGCGGCGGTTTGTCACCCATGTGCGCCCGGTCACGTCCTATCCCGGGCTACGGACCGACTACGACCGTCTCATGGCGGGGCTGGCCGTCGCTGAGGTTGTGGCGACCGCGCTGCCCTATGAGAGTCCTGCCCCGGACACCTTCGACCTGATGGGCGGTGCCCTCGCCGCGATCGCGGGCGGGGAACCTTGGGAGGCGCCGCTGGTGTGGTTCCTCGCCTGGCTCTTGCGCGAAGAAGGGCTAGGCACGGACTGGACGCGGTGCGTCGTCACGGGCGAAGGGCTGGACTTAAACCCGGCTTGGGTCTCTGCCTCTGCGGGCGGCTTTGTGCGGGCGGAGTCTGCGGAGCCCTACGCGGACCGCCGCTTGGTCTCGGCCGAAGCCCTGATCGCGCTCAAAAAGGTGAGCGGCCAGGTCGAACCGCCGCCCAGGATCGCCCGGGCTGCCGAGTGTCTGGGCGTCCTCCTCTGGTTTTGGTCGGCCACCCTCGAACGCGAACTACCGACTTTGCGGAGCCTTTTGCGCACGAGGGAGGCGCCGAAAGCGAAGAGCCCCGAACCCCGCAACACACCTGGTACATAATTTATAACGGATGCGAGTCTCCGCTATCCTCGCCGTTTCACTTCTTACGTTGCTGGTGGGATGCCAGCCCGGAAAGTTCTCCGAGGGCCAAGCCTCCAAGGGCCCCTCAAAGGCTTTCCGCTATCCAATCGTGACGAACCCCACGACCATGGACCCGCACCTGGTCCAGGACGGGGACACGATCGACCTCCTTCAACAGGTCTATGAAGGCTTGGTGGGTTGGGACGAAGACAGCAAACCGACCGGCTACCTGGCAGAAAAGTGGGAGGTTAGCCCGGACGGGAAGACCTACACATTTACGCTTCGAGACGCGAAGTTCCACAACGGGCGCGCGGTCACGGCCGCAGACGTCAAATGGAGCTTGGAACGCACCGCGAACCCTAAGCTCGCTTCTCCAGTCGCGGACGCCTACCTGGGTGATATCTTAGGGGTTAAGGAGCGGATAGAAGGAAGCGCGAACGAGATTTCCGGCGTTAAGGTCGTTGACGACAAAACGGTTGAAATCACCCTCGTTAAGCCAACGCCTTACTTCTTAGGAAAGTTGACTTTCTTGACGGCTGCCGTCCTCCCGAAGGAATCTGTCCCTGCTGAAACCGCCATCACCCAAGTCAGCCAGATGATTGGCGCGGGCCCCTTCAAGGTTAAGACGTATCTGGCGCAACAGAGCATAATCTTAGAAGCGAATAAGGACTACCACGGCGGTGCGCCGTTACTGGAGAGCATCGAGCGGCCCGTCATCGGGGACGCGGTCACGCGGCTTAACAAGTATAAGAACGGCGAGCTTGACCTCGTGATGCTTGAGCGGCAGGATGTCGCGCCTTTGCAGAAAGACGAAAAGTTCAAGAACGACCTGAAGCTTTTCCAAAGGCCTGCGATTTGGTACGTCGGTCTAAACCAGAACGTGATCAAAGAGTTTAAGGACAAGCGCGTGCGGCAGGCGGTCGCGAAAGCGATCGACAAACAGCGTATAGTGGACGAGCTCTTGGGGGGCATCAACTCCGTTGCCAACGGTATCGTCCCGCCGGGCGTGCCCGGGGGAGGGCGGCCGGAAGCGGCAGCGCATAAGTACGACGTAGCCTCGGCCAAGGCGCTCCTTGGCGATGCGGGTTACCCTGGAGGTATCGGTTTCCCGGCCCTCACCCTCACCTTCCGCGAAGACCGCCCAGACATCAAACTTGTGGCGGAAGCGGTGGCGAGCGACCTGAAAAAGAACCTTGGAATCGACGTTAAGCTCCAAACCATGGAATGGGGCGCGTACCTCGAAAAATATAACGCCAAGAAGCAAGGGTTCTTCCACATGCGTTGGGCAGCCGACTACTTGGATCCCCAGAACTTCTTAAGCCATATGCTGGCGACTTGGGGGCCCGAGAACAAGATCGGCTACAGCAACGCGGCCTTCGACGAGCTTTGTCGGCAAGCCGACACGCTACAGGACATGGACGCGCGCTTACCGCTTTATGCACAGGCAGAAGACCTCGTGCTGGACGATGCGGTGTGGATCCCGATCTATTTCCAGCGTGACGCCGAGTTGATCCGGCCCCAAGTGGCGGGTCTCCGGGAAAGCTTGTTCGGCCACCTTCCGCACACAAAGGTGTCGATAGGCGAGTGAACTTTTCCCGCGTTTTCGGAACGTTCTCCCGTAACGAATCGGCCCCTGCCTGGCAAGGGTTTGATATCGGAGGGATCGTATTTCGCGGGGGTCATGGATGGCAGAGTCATGGGGGTTCCGGCGAACGCCATCCCGCGAGAGGTTTGCCGCGGTCGCTCGAGGTCCCCGTTCCAGAAAACGAGGGTGTGCTGAAGCGCGTGGGAATTGTCGGGATCTTTGCGCTTTATTGCGAAAGCGCGCAGGATAACCCCGGTGCCCTTGGCGGCCACCTCCTTTTCATGCACGAAGGCGAGCTCACGGCGTCGTTGCCGCTGACCTTTGGGCGTCATTATGGGGTCGCCAGCGATCCCGATCCCGTGAGCCTGCCGAACGGGGACGGGAGCGAGATCGAGCCGGTCGCGTCGGTGTCCGTCGATGGGGTCGAAAACCGGGTCGACTGTCTTTGGCTCGAAGTCGAGAGTGGCACGAAGGTCGACAAGGTCGTCTTCCGCAAGGCAGACGGTCCCGCAAGTTTCGTCTTTTTCGACGTCTTCTTTGAGTTCGAAACCCCGAAAACCTGTCCCTTCCGAGGGCACGGCGGGGACGTGGCTTTCCACGAGATTGGGCAGGCTTTACGCCTTTGCGACCGCGCAAAGTTCGAGGTCGCGATTAAGCAGGTGTCTAATGCGATCCTAGCGGCGGGTGACCTGGATGAGGCCCGAGGTTTTGCGCTGACCTTTTTGGCCGTGGTCGGGGCTGCCATGCTCGAGGTCGGCGCGGATAAGAGCACGCACAAGGCGCAACTTGAGGCGGCGAAGGAATTCCTTCAGCTTGAGGACAAGGCGTTGCTGAGCCGCAGGACGGTCGAGCGGGCGCACGACTTGACCGAGGGCGTGATCGGTCGAGGCTCCCCCAACGACCGCCTGATCGACCGGGCCCTGGCCATCGTGGACCGGAACTTCGCGAAAGACCTTCAGGACCACCAAATCGCCGAAGACTTGGGGTTGAGCACCTCGCATTTCCGCCATCTGTTCCGCCAGGCGACGAAACAGCCCTTCCACAAGTATGTGGTCGGACTTAGGCTGGAAAGGGCGCGGGATCTTTTGGTGAGAGGGGAAGGGCACGTGGGCGCCGTGGCCCAGGCCGTTGGATTCGCCAGCCCTGCCCACTTTAGCCGGGCTTTCTCACGACGTTTTGGGAGCCCGCCCTCGGCAATTCGCCGGGGCGACTAACGCAATAAAAAGCAAGTAGTCTTCTGGACTTCAGGTTTCCGGGAACCCGCCCAATAATGAAGTTCGTGACCGTAGCCGTTGCCTCGCTCGGATACCTCTTAGTGGCGGGCGTTTTCTACGCCCTTTGCGCCGGGACGGCGATGCGACTTGAAGAAGAAAAGTCGTCCTTGCCGAGTCGCGTTGTCCTGCAGGTCGTCGAAGGCGGCCTCAGCGCAGGCGCAGACGTCCGCCGAGCGGCCTGAACGTGTCTCTTGCCGGGTGTCCGCCGAGGGCGGCGCCTGGCCCACCCTCCTTGCCACCCCGCTGGCAGTACAATCCCGCCTTCAGGGGCGGTTAGCTCAGTGGTAGAGCGGCTCGTTTACACCGAGCGGGTCGGGGGTTCGAATCCCTCACCGCCCACCACCCGGCCCCCGTTTTGCCCCCAGGGATAAACTGGCCCTTGTGAGCGAAGAAGCCAAGCCGAAAGAGTCCCCCTCGAAGGACGAGAAGCCGAAGCTGAGCGAAGAGCAGCCCGTCGTCACGAAGCAGCAGATCAAAGGCGCTTCCTACACGGTCACCACCGGCCGACTGCCTCTACGCGACGAGAAGGACGAGATTGTGGCGCAGGTCTTCTTCGTGGCGTACACGCGCGACGATGCGGGCGCTGACCGCCCGGTGACCTTCACGTTCAACGGCGGGCCCGGCTCGCCGGCCATTTGGCTCCACATGGGAGCGCTCGGACCGAAGCGTGTGCGCATGGCGGAGGACGGCGGGCTCCCCGAGCCCCCCTACCGCTTGGAGGACAACGACTCTGCGTGGCTCGACTTTACGGACCTCGTGTTCGTCGACCCCGTCGGCACCGGCTATAGCCGAGCGCGCACCCCCGAGGAGGCCGAGAAGTTTTGGGGCTTGAAGGGGGACATCGAGAGCATGGGCGAGTTCGTCCGGCTCTATCTGACGCGTAACCGCCGCTGGACTTCGCCGCTCTATCTGGCCGGCGAGAGTTATGGCACCACGCGCGTGGCCGGCTTGGCGGGGCACCTCATTGAGCGTGGCGTGGCCTTCTCCGGCATCTGCCTCGTGAGCTCGATCCTCAACTTCCAGACGGCGCGCTTCACCAGGGGCAACGACCTGCCCTACGTGCTCTTCCTGCCGACCTACGCCGCGGCCGCCTGTTACCACGGCAAGCTCGAGGAGCCGATGAACGACCTGAAGCACGTGGTGACCGAGGCGCGGAGCTTTGCGGTCGGGCGCTATTGGTCGGCCCTGGCGCAGGGAGACCGGCTGGACCACGACACCCGCGCGTCCATCGCGACCCACTTGAGCAACTTCACCGGCCTTTCGCCCGCCTTCATCGAGTCCGTCGATTTGCGCATCAACATCCACGACTTCTGCAAGGAGCTTTTGCGGACGGAGCGCCGCACTGTGGGACGCTTGGACGCGCGCGTGAAGGGCGTCGACGACTTCGGCAAGGGCCATGCGCAAAGGCCCGAGCACGACCCCAGCATGTCGGCCCTGATGCCGCCTTATGTAGCGACTTTCAGCGACTACGTGCGCGGCACTCTGGGCTATGAGAGCGACCTGGAGTACGAAATCTTCCGAGGGATCAAGAAGTCGTGGGACTGGGGTTCGGCCGGGGATGGCCATCCGGACACCAGCGAGGCCCTTCGGGCCGCGCTAGCGAAGAACCCGCACATGAAGGTGTTCGTGGCGAGCGGCTACTATGATCTCGCGACGCCTTTCTTCGCGACGGAGTACACGATCTCCCACATGGGGCTCGACCCGTCGGTCCGCAACAATTTCCGGATCCACGAGTACGAAGCCGGGCACATGATGTACACCCACGAGCCGTCCCTGGTGCGGTTGCACGGCGACGTCCGCGACTTCTTCTCAAACCGCTAAGGGGCCGCAACCGAGCTTGCGCAGGGCTCGATAGAGCTCGACCATCGCCCAGGTGTCCATGCGGCAATAGGCGCGGAGGTTCGCATAGATCTCCTTCCGTTCAGCCTCGGTCACCCGGCCGAAGGCGGCTCGGTGGTATTCGACCATGGCCGTGTTGCCGTCGGCAATGGCCAGCCCCGCGTAGGAGAGCCCGGGCACGACGACCGGCAGCACCTTCTTTATCGAGTTCGAGCCGCGGAACTCGGCGTAGTAGAGGCAGTCTTTCACCGCTTCATAAAGGTCGAAACCGCGTTCGAAGACGTCGACGAGCTCGGCCCGGCCGAACCCCTTCTTGGTGAGGTTTCGGACTTGGGTCCGCTCATAGCTCGAATAGAAGACGACGCTTCGGACAGAGCCCACGAGATCCCAAAGGCTGTCCGCGAATGCCGCTCGGGGGTCGCCGCCGGACTCGTGCAAGAACTCAAGGTGGCGGGGGTCTTCCTCTTCGGTGTGCTCCAGAATGTGCGCCGACCACTGGAAGGGCAGGGTCTCATAGGGGCCTGTCCCCGGGAGGATGGGGATGCCCGGCATCATCGCCTCGAAGTCCACGAAGGCGACGGGGAACTCGATCCGGCTGAGCCAATCCGGCAGCTTTTCGGAGATGTACGGCCGATTGAACCGCACAACGTCGATCGCGCGGCGGGCGTTCACGCCGAGTTTCAAGTCCTCGGGGAGGTCGGTGAACCGATGGTAGCCGTCCCGGCGGAACTCGATGATCTTCTTCGCTTGCACGTTCGGCAAGAAGGCGATGTCGTCTATCGGCATGAGGTCGCGGCAAAGGTGGGCGTAACCGCACTTCGGCTTTTCGCAGTGGCCGCCGACCTCGGGTTCCGGCGGGATTGCGGACTTTAGCGCTTCGGCGACCGCGGTCGCCTTCTCCGCGACTTTATCGACCATCTCGAAGACGACCTTTGTGCGGTCGGTGACGGTGAGCAGTTCGGCGGGGGAAAGGGGCTGGTCCTGGAACACTGCCTTGGGATCGAGGTGCATCACGGCGGCGCGCGCGACGCTCAGTCCACAGGCGCGCAGGACCATCACCTGGAAGGCCAGGTCCAGATCGTGGACGTCCTTCGCGCTCTTCGAGGACTTCACTTCGACGATGTCCCAGCCCTCCGGCGTTCGGACGAGGACGTCGCACCGGCAGAAGAAGCCGTCCGCCATGAAGGCCCCCTCAAAGATCACGGGCGCCCCCGCCTCCACCGCCTGCTGGGTGGCGTCAACCTGGTCCTCGTAGCCTTGGGCCTGGATCAAGGTCCCGTCCGGCCAAAGCGTCCGGGCCATCGCTCCGATCTCCCGACCGGCCGCCATCTGGGCCTCGTCGGCCCGGCTCAGCGGGGCCGAATCATCAGGGCGGCGGAACCTATTGTACGCACGCAAGAGGCACAGATTTGCGTCGAGAAAGAGGGACTTGGTCAACATACTGGTCGGTTGTCCGGCAAGGGGAGGAAAGAATCGGGAAGACGAGGCGTAATGTCCATTTTGACGTGCGGGACGGGGACAACGGTGTCTCTTTCCATGGAGACCGCACGGGGTATATATCGACCCTAGCATGAGTACCGAACAAACGATGAACGTCCGAGATCGACTTGACGATATCGTGGCCCGCCACGACCTTCTCCAGCATCCCTTCTACAAAGCTTGGAGCGAGGGCACCCTTCCGGTAGAAGCGATCAAGGCTTACGCCCGCGAGTGGGGGGCGTTCGTCCAAGTGGTGCCGCGTCAATGGCAGGCGCACGGCGACTTTGAAATCGCCGAGTCTGAGCGCCACCACGTGGAGCTGTGGCAGAACTTCGCGCAAGCGCTCGGCACCGAGATCGGCGAGCCCGAGGTCCCGGGTGTCAAGGCTTTGATCTCTGAAGCTGAGACCAGCACGAGCAACCCGGCTGCTTCGCTCGGCTCGCTCTACGCCTTCGAGGCGCAGCAGCCGAAGACCTCGACCTCCAAGCTGGAGGGTCTTCGCGAGCATTACAACATCGATGTGCGCGGCCACGAGTACTTCGACGTCCACAAGGACGACGACCAGGAGCCGGCGCTGCTTATCGAGCGCATCGAGCACCTCGCTCCGGAGCAGCAGATCAAGGCGGTCGAGGCGTGCTCGATGACCGCGTGCGCTCTCTGGGGAGCCCTCTCGGGCCTCTACGAGAAGTACGGCCAGCCGGCCCACGCCTAAGCCCGGAAGAAACTGTAAACGCCCAGGACGACCAGAAAGACAGAAAAGGCGCGCTTCATCGTCGTCTCGTCCAGACCGAGGGCCAGCTTGGAACCAAGCCAGCCCCCGGCGAGGAACGCGACCGCGATGACCGCGCCTTTTGCGATGTCTGCCTGGCCCTCGCGCCAGTAGTTCCAAACTGCGAGGGCGCCGACGGGCGCGAGCAACGCGACCAGAGACGTGCCTTGCGCCTTGTGCTGGCTAAAGCCGAGGAAGAAGACGAGCGCTGGGACGATGACGACCCCGCCGCCAATCCCGAACAGGCCTCCGAGCACGCCCGCGGCCAAGCCGGTCACGACCAGGACAAGAATCTCCATGGGGCCATTGTGCTGCAACGGCCCCACTGAGGGGTCAGGCCGGGACGCCCGTCATCTCGTCGAGGCGCTTGTAGCTGGCCTCCATGCCCTCTTCCATGCCGGTCGCGAGCATCATCTCGCGGGTCTCCTTGTCCGGCAACGTCATGCGCATCGTCATGAGCGTCCCCTCCCCGTCCTGCGCGAAAACCGTCTCGACGTGGTTGTCCGGCGTCGGGTCAGGAAGGAACATGCGCTCGACGTGGACCAGTCGCCTCCCGGGCTCGACCTCCAAGAACTCGCCGGTCAGGTAGAAGCTGTGGCCCTCTCCGTTGGCCCAATCGTAACGGATCGCTCCACCGGGGCGTGGATCGCACTCGCAGTTCGGCATCGTCCAGCCGTCCGGCCCGGTGAGCCACTGCTTGACGATCGAACAATCGGTGTGGGCGCGGTAGACCGCCTCGGGACTGGCGTTGAAGCGGCGGGTCACGACGACGTGGGTGTCGCCTTCGAGAGTTAAGGTGAGGGTGTTCATGGTGTGTCCGACCTGGTCTGCATGCCTTCGAGAACGGTGTCGAGGCGGGAATAGTTGGCCTCTAAGGCGCCCCGCAGCTGGGTGAGCCACCGTTCGATCTCGTCAAGGGCGCCCGGAACCAGGCGGCAGGGCCGCTTCGTCCCTTCGATCCTTCGCACAATGAGTCCCGCCTGCTCGAGCACCTTCAGGTGCCGAGAGACCGCGGGCTGGCTCATGGCAAACGGCTTTGCGAGCTCCAGGACAGTGGCTTCCCCCTTGACCAGTCGCGACAAGATCGCCCGACGGGTGGGATCGGCCATCGCCGAGAAGGCCGCGTCGAGATCGACCGTGCCAGCATGCATTCCATCCCGATTATATAACGATGAGATTATATAAGCTAGGAGTTAGGGCCTGGTGACGGCCTCCCAAGGAATTAGGGAACGGGCACGAGGCGGACGACCTTGTCGGGATCGTTGAGCACGACGTAGACGAATCCGTCGGGCCCCTCGACGACGTCGCGGATCCGACCGATGCCGTGGAGAACGAGCTCGTGTTCCACGACCTGGCCGCTCTTGACCCGCACCCGATCGAGGCTTTGCCCGGCAAGGCCCCCGCTGAGAAGGTCGCCTTTCCAGGCCGCGAACTTGTCCTGCCGGACAACGTCGAGGCCGCAGGCCGCCGTGGAAGGAAGCCAGCGCAGGACGGGCATCTTGAAGTCTTGGCCCTCCTTCGGCCAAGGAGTGGCCAGCGCGGAGTCGTTGTAGTTGATCCCGAAGGAGACGACGGGCCAGCCATAGTTCGCGCCCTTGACAATCTCGTTCAGCTCGTCCCCGCCGCGCGGGGCGTGCTCGGTCTCCCAGAGCGTGCCGTTTGCGTCGATGGCCAGGCCCTGCGGGTTGCGGTGGCCGTATGACCAGACCGCCGCATAGGGGCCCTCCTTATCCGCGAAGGGGTTGTCCTTGGGGACAGACCCGTCCTCGTTCAGGCGGAAGACCTTGCCGTATGGGGTGTCGAGGTCTTGGGCGGGCATGCCGGTGCCCCGTTCGCCGGTGGCGAAGAAAATGTGCCCCTTGCCGTCGAAGACGATCCGGCAGCCGAAGTGGATGCCGGACGTGGTGTAGTGCTCGGGCTTGGCCCTCCAGAGCACTTGGTTCTCAGTCCAGCGGAACTTACCGGATTCTTCGGCGATCTTGCCGCGCACGATCATCGTGTAGCACTTGCGGCCGCCGTCGAGCGGGTCGGTCACGGCGAGGTACACCCACTTGTCCTTCGCGTAGTCCGGGTGGACGGCAACGTCCATCATGCCGCCTTGTCCCACCTGGATCGATTGCGGCGTGCCTTCGACGGGGGTTAACTTTCCGGAGGCCCACACCATGAGATGGCCGGGCCGGTTCGTCACCAGCATGCGGCCATCGGGCAGCCAGTCCACGGACCAGGGCACCCGCAGCCCCTCCGTCACGACGTCCTCGATCTTGTAGCTCAGGTACTGGGTCTTGACCACGCCGTTCTCAGGGCGGCCCTCCGGACCGTCCTGGCGCACGGCCCTGTTCTGGAGTTCGCGCACGTGCACGACCAGCGACCAGATCTGCTCGTCCGACATGGTCGGGCCGAAGGCGGTCATCCCCGTGTCCGGGACCCCGTTCTTGATCGCGTCGAAGAACTGGCGGTCGTACTTCTGCTCGAAGAGCTCCTTGGTGAGCAGGGTCTGGGTGCCAGCCCCGCCTCCGCGCCCGTCTTCGCCGTGGCAGTTGGTGCAGTTCTCGCGCCAGAGCTGGGTGGCGCTTTGGGCCGCGTTGGTGGAACGGGCCATCTCTGCCGGCTGGTGTGCCGGTTTCGCCGTTGCGGGGGCACCGCTGTCGTACGGGCCGCAACTGGCGGGGAAGACGAAGGCGATCCCAAGCACCGTCGTCGCGGCGGCAAGGCCGAAGAACTGCGACATCACCTCACTTTACCGCCGACCTGGAACCGGGGCGGCTCTAGTGGTAAGACGTCATCGGTGTCGTGGCAGAGGGGCCAAGGGCGTGCGAGCGGCCTATCCCGAAAAAATCCCCTCGTTCTTCACGACCCTTGCCCCTCGGGAATCGGACTGGGCGTCCGTCCCGAGGGGGAGGGGGAAGGGGCAGGATTACCGCCCGGCCGCCGGGCTCAGCCGCTGGGCGGGCATGAAGAGCAGCACCAGCTGGTAGAGCGCGGACAAGCCCACCAGGATGTAGACGATGTTCGCGAGGACGGTGCCGGCACCGAAAAGGGTGGCGACGAGGTCGAAGTTCGCGGCGCCGACGAGGCCCCAGTTCAGGCCCCCGACGATCAAGAGCACGAGGGTCAGGATGTTCATGGTCTTCATAGTTCCTCTCTCGGTCCATCTTTGGGCGCGCCCATCGACAGATCACCGATGTCTAGGGTGTTGAACGTCCAGACGTCGCGCGCACGGGCCTAAATCCTGCGTTTTCTGCTTCAAAACTTTGCGTGATTGCGCTAATTCTTCTGGTGTTTATATGAAAGCTTCTATAACTAACGTATCCTAAATTCCCTTTCCGCCAGTCGGGGAGGAGATCCCGGAACCCCCCCGCCCCTCCGGGGGAGAGGGGGCAGGGGGTGAGGGGCAGCCTGCCGCGCGGTCGGCCAGACCCGCCCTGTCTCCACCCCCAACCCCCTCCTCATTTTCGCCCGCACGATCATCGGGCAAAGACGAGGAGGGGGCTACCGTTAGCCTGGCCACCCGCCTCAATGTGTCCCGACTGCAGGAGTCCGACATTTCTTTTTACTCGGCATGCCCCTGCCGAGGCTGCTGTCATCTTTCGGCTTGAAGGGGGCCAATGTGCCGGAGCGATAGCCTCGACACGTGGCGTGTCGAGGCATGAAGGAATCGCCACCCCCCACCCCCTCCTCATGACTTGGGATCGAGCCATCTTGGCTCCTCTTTTTTAATGCCTCGCCACGCCCCGTGCCGAGGCTATTCTGCGTTTTCGCTTGAGGGCGTCTGGCGCGTGGCCGGGGTGATGTCTTGTGCACCCCGGTTCGTAAGTAACATTCCGCGCGGCGGGTGGCTAGGGTGACGGGGTGATCGTGCCCAGCCACCCTGGTTCACACTCGTCTCGGAATAGCCCGGCGCTTTGCGTTCGCTGCACCCTCACCGCCTCTCCCGCGGGCGGGGGGATCTCCACCCCCAACCCCCTCCTCATTTTCCAGCGCACGAGGCATCGCTGAAAAACGAGGAGGGGGCTCCGGAGTTAGACCTTCGTGCTGAGGCCCTGGGCCATGACGATCTCTTCGGCATGGTTGACGGTGAAGGCGACGCGGTGGGTGAGGTAGTCGAGGGCGGTCTCGGCGGCGGGGTGGCCGTTGCCGGAGTTCTTCACGCCGCCGAAGGGCAGGTGGACTTCGGCGCCGATGCTGGGCAGGTTGACGTAGCCGAGGCCGAAATCGGCGTGGTCGCGCACCCAGCGCCACTTGCGGTAGTCCTCGGTGATGACGGCCATCGCCAACCCATAGTCGGTGTCGTTATAGACCCGCACCGCCTCTTCGAGCCCGTCGACGCCGATGATGCAGGTGTGGGGGCTGAAGGCCTCTTCACGCAGGCAGTACGTCCCCTCCTTGTACTCCCGGAACCGGTACACGAACGGCTCGACAAAGTTGCCGTTGGCCAGCGGGCCCTCGGTGATCTCCTTGCCTTCGTGCAGGATCTCGCCGCCTTCCTCGCGCGCCTTCTCGTTGTGGTGCTTCCACTTCGTGACGCCGTCGGGGTTGATGAGCGGGCCCATGAAGGTGTCCTCTTCGAGGCCGTCGCCGACCTTGATCCGCTTGACCTTGTCCAGGAACTGCTCGGTGAAGGGGTCGATGAGCTTGCGGTCGACGATGAGGCGGTTCGAGGAGACGCAGCGCTGGCCGCTGGTCTTGAAGGCGCTGAGGAGGCAGGCGTTGACAGCGATGTCGAGGTTCGCGTCCTCGAGCACCATGACCGCGTTCTTGCCGCCGAGCTCGGTGGCGACGAACTTATGCGTCTCCTGGGCGGCGGCCTCGCGCTGGATGTGCTTGCCCACGGCGCGGCTGCCGGTGAAGACCATCACGTCGACCTTCGGGTTGCCGACCAGCGCCGCACCGGTCTCCTCACCGAAGCCGTGGACGACGTTGATGACGCCCTTCGGGAAGCCCGCCTCAAGGAAGAGCTCGGCCAGGCGGTGGGCGACGACGGGGGTCTCCTCGCTGGGCTTGAAGACGACGGTGTTGCCCGCCAGCACGGCCGGCAGGATGCCCCAGAGCGGGATGGCGAAGGGGAAGTTCCAGGGGGTGATGACGCCGACCACGCCCTTGGGCTTGCGGACGATGTAGGCGTCCTTGGCGGCGATCTCGCTGCTGATGACGTGGCCATAGGGGCAGGCGGCTGAGGCCGGCCACGACGGCCATGCAGCGCCCGACCGTCGGCGCGGCCCTCGTTGATGGGCTTTCCGCACTCGATGGGTGACCATGCGGCTCAGGCTCGACGTCGCGCGCTTGATGAGCTGGGCGAGCCGTCGATGACCTCGCCGCGCTTGACCCAGCTCCACTCGCGCCAGGTGAGGAAGGCCTGTGGGGCGGCGGCGACGGCGGCGTCCACCTGTTCCTTGGGGGTGCGGGGCACGGTGCCGACGATGTGCTCACGGTTGGCGGGGTTGAGGCTCTGGAAGGTCTCGCTGTCACCCACTCGTTGTTGATGAGGGCGCGCACCTGCACGCCGGTCTCGTTGGGATGGATCAATGTCGCGCTCATGTCTCTTGCTTGTCCTGGAGTGTGATTGTACGCTTTAGGGTGCAAGGGAGCGTATCTGGGGTTCGTGGTCTTCTGTTGGGCATTTAGTCCCGCATCGCCAAAATGTGCCTTTATACTAGTTACATGACTTGGGCGGCTCTAAATGAGAATTGTAGCGGGCCTTACCGCTATGCTTGCGGGGAGGTGCCTGCAATGAGTGTGCTCCTGGTCGATTATCTTGCGAGTGAACGCTTGACCTCTGCCGGGGTTGTTTCCGGCTGAGTACCCGGCGCACGAAGGCTGGCGGTGCGCCGCCAGTTTCTCTGATACGGGGAGCAGCGCGTAAGACAGTGAAGATGACTTTCGGCACGGGGCCACCGAGCACGACGCCGTCGTAACGATCGACCCTTGCACGTACCACACGGCTAGTGGCACTTTCACGGTTACAGCGTCGCCGTCGACGTTCAACGTGCACTTCACGCCTGGCGGGCAGGCGACCGTGCAGTTTTCACTCAGTGGAATCCCGGATTTCGTGACGCTTGGCAATTTCAGCCTCCCGTTCTCTTGCCAGTCCATCGTCACGGGCCTTGCAGGAAACGCTGGCACCAGGCTCTATCTGACCGACGCCAAGCCGCTCGGCTCGCCGTATGGGCGGCAGCTGCCGGTTTGGACAAACGTATTGGAGGACGCGTGCCGCTTTGCAACGGGTTATGCGGGTGCAACGAGCGTTAGGGCCCGCTGCACCTACAATCTATTCTGGTTCCATGAAGACCCCTTAGAACCGTGGCACTATCCTATCTTCGTGTATGACCCAGATAAGCCTTACTGGTGTGAACGTACCCAGGGGCCAAACGCTGCAGCTCATTATTTTAAATTCTACTTGACCGAGTTCTTCGCTGGTCGCACGCCCAACAATTTCTATGTCAACGGCGACTGCCAAGACGTTAGCTTTTACCTTCAGATTGCCACAAGTGCCCTTGGGGTTCCACTCAAGGCGATAAGGGAATTCCCCGTTGCTCCGGGTTATCCGATTCAAGCCCTGGCATTCCAAACGAATCCCCTGTGCGGGGTTGGCAACGACGCGACATTGCCTGGTAACTATACGTCTTTTGGATTTAACTTCCACCAGCATAACAGCTTTGACAACGACACGTACGATGCCGCATGTGCGCAAGTAATAGATCTAGTGGGCAACAACTATTACAATCCGCCGATCGCTTGGCCCCTTGAGACACCTCCGCAACACTCTTATTGGCAAACGGAAGTCGTTCCGATACCTCCAATCGGGCCACTACATCGCGGCCTTACTTTCAGTTACGTTCTTTCCCAAAATCCTCAGGGTGAGATTGTCCAGCGTTCACTCAAACAAGGTCAACTTTTGACCATTGAATAACATCATGCTCAGTAGCTTGCTTCTCATACTGTCTGTCAAAACTGCTAACGCAGACGTGCAAACAGGCGATGTGCTCCACTTCGTTAAGTCGGTGCCGCTCACCGAACACGGGTACAAAGTTTCTCGCCAATCTGGAGTCAATCCTGCCAGGATTGTCTGGCAAAGGCCCTCTGATTCGGCAGAGCTGTTACTCAGCGTATACGAGCTAGAGGGTCAGGAAGTTGACCATCAGTTCTGGGTGAGCGTGATCGGGGCTTCAACAGCGCCCGGTAAAAAATCGCTTCTCAGTGGGCATGCGGTAGTAGGCGAAGGCGCCTTTAACTCAAGTCAAGTCCCGGCCGTTCACTGGCGACTTGGAGAGCTACTTGTTAGCGCTAAAATGCGTTACCGAGTCGGAGGTTCGCGTGGAAAATGGACTCATCTTTCCGATGACTCCGTTACCGATGCCTTACTCGTTGAAGGTGTGGCCAGAGCGGTGATCGGTTGCCTAACGGGTCGAGACGCGAAGAAGGGAGCGGATCGTGCGATCAATGGCGCAACCGTCGAATGCTACGACGGCCCGGCGGGGTTTCCTTGTCTTGACCTCGAAGGGTGGGCGAATGCTCGTCGCTTAGTCTTGCGTCGAAACCATGTCTCGGGCATTGCAGCGCTTGACAGCCGTGTTGGCCACGTCGTCTTTCCGCTTGGAGCCGCCTCCGCGAAGGTCGGCAACAAACTCCAGACGCTTCGTGAGCCGATCTTTGCCGTAAACGGCAAGTGGTTCGTCGACGAACAGTTCTTGGCGACGCTGAACTAGCTCGCCTTTCGCACGACGTAGGCGCGATCTCGCTGCTGATCACGTGGCCGTAGGGCAGGCGGCTGAGGCCGGCCACGTACTGGGCCATGTGCAGCGCCTCGACCACGTCGGCGCGGCCCTCGTTGATCGGTTTGCCGCACTCGATGGTGACCATGCGGCTCAGGCTCTCGACGTCGCGCTTGATCAGCTGGGCGAGCTCGTCGATGACCTCGCCGCGCTTGACCCAGCTCTGCTCGCGCCAGGTGAGGAAGGCCTCGTGGGCGGCGGCGACGGCGGCGTCCACCTGTTCCTTGGGGTGCGGGGCACGGTGCCGACGATGTGCTCACGGTTGGCGGGGTTGAGGCTCTGGAAGGTCTCGCTGGCCGTCACCCACTCGTTGTTGATGAGGGCGCGCACCTGCACGCCGGTCTCGTTGGGATGGATCAATGTCGCGCTCATGTCTCTTGCTTGTCCTGAGTTTGATTGTACGCTTTAGGGTGCAAGGGAGCGGGTCCGGGGTTCGTGGTCTTCTGTTGGGCATTTAGTCCCGCATCGCCAAAATGTGCCTTATACTAGTTACATGACTTGGGCGGCTCTAAATGCTGTAGCGGGCCTTACCGCTATGCTTGCGGGGGGGGGGAGGTGCCTCCGTACGAGTTGCTCCTGGTCGATTATCTTGCGAGTGAACGCTTGACCTCTGCCGGGCTGTTTCCGGCTGAGTACCCGGCGCACGAAGGCATTGGCGGTGCGCCAGCCGTTTCCTGGATACGGGGGAGCAGCGGTAAGACAGTGAAGATGACTTTCGGGTACACGGGGCCGACCGAGCACGACGCCGTCGTAACGATCGACCCTTGCACGTACCACACGGCTAGTGGCACTTTCACGGTTATGGCGTCGCCGTCGACGTTCAACGTGCACTTCACGCCAGGCGGACAGGCGACGGTCGAGTTCGCTCTCAGCGGCATCCCTGATTTCGTGACGCTTGGCGATTTCATCCTCCCGTTCTCCTGCCAGTCAACCGTCACCGGCCTAGCTGGCAATGCTGGGACAAGGCTCTACCTGACTGACGCCAAGCCGCTCGGCTCGCCGTATGGGCGACAGTTGCCGGTTTGGACGAACGTCTTAGAAGACGCATGCCGGTTTGCAACTGGCTTCGCAGGCGCATCAAACGTAAGGAACAAGTGCACATACTATTTGTTCTGGTACCATTGTGATCCCGGTCTTTATCCCATTTTTTTCTATGACTACAGTACTCCTCGATTCTCAGAAGTGACGTCTGTGGCCGATGAAGGCCCAGTGTCCTACCGATACAATCTAACCCAGCTCTTTGCCGAGCGCACGCCTTACAATTTCATTGTAAGTGGTGATTGTCAAGACATCTCTTTTTACCTGCAGATCTGCACTAGCAGTTTAGGAGTTCCCCTTCTCGCTATTCAGGAAAGGGCTGATCCCAACGTAGGTTTTTGGACGAACTGGCTTTGCGGGACAGGACGAGACGCTACCCTCTTGACGTATTATCAGGTATACGACTTTAACTTCCACCAACACAACGTCGTAGGCGATTTAGCATTTGACGCAGCGGCCGCACAACTGTTCAGCCTTGACGGGGCAAATTATCGAAATCCGCCAATGTCCTGGCCTCAAACCCCGTCCAATAGTTCCTATTGGCAGAAGCCGATCAGTCCACCAACGAGCCAAGGATCGTCGTTCGTTGGCTTAGTTAATAAATACTTTGGGTCTGGTGGAACTCAAGGTGAGACCGTGGCCCGGACAACCACGACAGCGCGAATCCAGGTGCTAAGATAAAATGCTTGCCTACATAACACTTGCTGCCTTAATTTCAGTGTCGGCCATATCGACAGAAGACCTGCGCAGCTATTCGGCGCTAGTTCCGCTCAGGTTGAAGGGGTTCCACGAAGAGAGCTTCGTGGGAGATGAACAACCGTTCTCCATATCTTGGAGGCGAGGTTCAGACGACGCGAAAATAACCTTACGGGTCTATGACCTCTCGAATGGCAAAAGGGTGTCCGACACACATTGGAGCCTTATGATCGGAGCGGGTGTTCGGGGCCAGAAAGCAACGTTCATTAGCGGACATCCAATCACGGGCGAAGCGGCGTTCAATCAAGACTCCGAGGCCAGCGTCCACTGGCGTTCCCAGGGGCAAATGGTCAGCTGCTTTATGAGTTACCGGAGGGTAAAGGGGCAAGATGGGTTTACAGTCGTCGCCTCCGATCAAGCGGCCGACCGCGAGCTCGTCGAAGGCTTGGCTCGAGCCGTTATCGGAGGCTTGACCGGGAGGACAGCGACCAAAGGAGTAGATAGAATCGTGCACGGCGAAAAAGTCGAGCGTTACGAGGGGCCTGGCGGGCGTCCGTGCCTCGACCTCGTCGAATGGGCGCGCGCGAGTCGGCTGCCTGTTAATCAAAACCACGCGTCTGGGCTCGCGACAATTGACAGTCGTGTCGGCCAAGTCGTCTTGCCGCTCGGAGCAGCGTCAGCCAAGGTCGGGAAGAACTCGAAAGCTCTTCAAGAGCCCATTTTTGCCGTAAACGGTAAGTGGTTCGTCGACGAACAGTTCTTGGCCACTCTAGATTGATCGCTTGCGGACGGTGTAGGCGTCCTTGGCGGCGATCTGGCTGCTGATGACGTGGTCATAGGGCAGGCGGCTGAGGCCGGCCACGTACTGGGCCATGTGCAGCGCCTCGACCACGTCGGCGCGGCCCTCGTTGATGGGCTTTCCGCACTCGATGGTGACCATGCGGCTCAGGCTCTCGACGTCGCGCTTGATGAGCTGGGCGAGCTCGTCGATGACCTCGCCGCGCTTGACCCAGCTCTGCTCGCGCCAGGTGAGGAACGCCTCGTGGGCGGCGACGGCCGCGTCCACCTGCTCCTTGGGCGTGCGGGGCACGGTGCCGAGGCTAAACTGGTCAAACGCGAGGGCCTGCCCGGAGGGCGTGACCACGCCGCAGGGATCGCTTGGGGGCGAGGGGCTAGGCGAGGGAGATGGTGCACCAGGGGTTAGTCGTTGCGGGGCAGGAGCGGCCGCTCAAGAATAGCCTCGGCACGGGGCGTGCCGAGGCATGAAAAGAGGCACGTCGGCCTCCCAGTGGCAGCTCCCCGCGCTCGACCAGCGGCAGGGTGGTGAGCCCCTCATCGAGCTTTCGGCAGAGGACGATCCGACGCGTGCCGCGCGCGTGTGACCCTTGCGTTATCCGTGCGTTGACCGTGCGTTTACCGTGCGTCGGGACGCGTGGACGAAGCAAGGAAAAGGCGGGGCGTGCCCTCGGACCCCACGGGTGCTACCCAATCTCGGGTTCCTCCACTGGCGGCCTGCGCAGGACGTCACCCCGTCCACGCGCCTTGACACCATACAGGGCGTGCCGAGGCATGAAAGAATAGCCTCGGCACGGGGCGTGCCGAGGCATGAACGGCCCGATGCGTGTGCGGGCGCGTGGACGGGGTGATGTCTTGTGCACCCGGCGCTCGCGATGTCCAGCACGGCCGAGCAGGAGTAGTCGGTCGAGAATAGCCTCGGCACGGGGCGTGCCGAGGCATGAAAATAGCCTCGGCACGGGGCGTGCCGAGGCATGAAAACTGGGTTCGAGGCCGTGGGGCGGTGCTTTCTCATGCCTCGGCTGCCGAGCGGGTCTAGTCCCGCACGACCCGGAGTCCTCGGCGTTAGTCGCCAGAAGTCGCACAATCCACTCCCGGGATGCGGCACGACGAGGATTTCGAGAGGAACGCTGAGTCTTTCCGGCTCCGGCGCGGGGCTGTCGAGCACGAAGACCGGCAGATCGAGAGCCGCCTCGCCTCGCTCCTCATCGCGAACTCGTTCCTCGTGACGGCCGTCGTGCTCCTTCTGGCGAACGCCCGGAACAGCGTCGACCCCAACGCGTTCTTCGTGAGCGCCCTCGTCATCGGGCTCGTCTCGGTCCTGCTCGCGGTGCTCACCGAGTACGGGATCATCGGCGCCAGACACGCACAGCGCCTGGCGGTCGACGCGAGCGGGCCGTTCGAGCGGATCGCGCCGTTTGTCGGGCCGGGCGCAGAGGAGTGGCGCGCTTGCCTCCACATGGACGCGAGCGCGCCCTTCAAGGGGAGTTTCCTGGCCGCCCATTGGTTCGGCAAAGCCACGGTGCTGGCGTGGGCTGGCCTCGTCCACTACTGCCTCGTGCGGATCTATGGCGAAGACCTCGCCGGGGCGGCGACAGTCGCCCTGTTCTCAGTGGTGTACGGGTACCTCTTCTTCGTCTACTACCGGCACAACCCGAGGCAGAAGCTTAAGCGTTAACGGGGCCATCTTTCTTCCCGGGACAGCCGTCCTTGGCAAAACTCGCGCACGAATCCGTACGGTTTTCCGTCCAGCCTCGATGCCGGCCGAGTCGGAGCGGCATCGTTGGGTTCACAATCTTCAGTGTTTCCGAGCCCGGCGCGGTAGTCTCCCGCCCGACGGCGTGTCGTATGAAGTACCAGGGCCCTAGGCTGCAAGACCGGGAGGGACGCCTCCTCCTCTTCTCGACCCTGGTCTCCGGCGTGCTCCTCATCGGCATCCTCGCCCTTACGTGGTCGAACCATGCGGCCGTCGTCCGGCTCGCCACGACCGACGTCGAGCTCGAACGGACGGCCAAGGACATTCTGCGCCTCGACGAGGCCCTGACAATGACCGCCCGGATGGCCGCGCTCACCTCCGATCCGGTCTGGACGAACCGCTACGACCGGCTGGAAACCGAACTCGACGGGTCGATCGCGAGGATCTTCGAGCTGGCCTCGCCGAAGGAGCGAGAACAGATCCGGACCACTATCGAGGCGAACCGGGCCCTCGTCGCGCTCGAGCGCCGGGCGATCGACCTCGCGCAAAGGGGTAAGTCCGGCGAGGCTTACCGCCAGGTCTTCGGCCCCGAGTACGACCGTCTTAAGAATCAGTACCTCTCGGGGGTCCAGGCCTCCCTTAACCTCGTTGCCCAGCGCACCGAGAGCCAGGTCATCGCGTCCTTCGCGTGGGCGACGACGGTCTCCATTGGATCGACTCTCGGGCTCGCACTCTCCCTCCTCGTGCTCGCGAACGGGCGGCGTGTCTCCCGGCGGGAGACACGGTTGCGGCAAGAACTCAGCCTCCTGACCCGTCAGAACACGGTCGAGCGGCTCGCCGTCGGCCTCGCCCACGAGCTTAACCAGCCCCTCGCGGCGATCGTTCACTACGCCGACGCGGCGCTCAAGACCCTTGAGGACGAGGGGGACAGGGATATCGTCCGCCAAGCC
Organism: Fimbriimonadaceae bacterium; assembly: GCA_019454125.1. Classification (NCBI taxonomy): domain Bacteria; kingdom Bacillati; phylum Armatimonadota; class Fimbriimonadia; order Fimbriimonadales; family Fimbriimonadaceae; species Fimbriimonadaceae bacterium. The sequence continues at coordinate 1,933,335 of CP075365.1, read as the reverse complement.
CTCGAAGGCGTCAGCCTCCAAGCCCAGCGCGCAGGGCAGATCGTGAACCGCGTCCGCAGCTATTCGAAGCCGTCCGCGAGGCCGCCGGAGCGGATCGACCTGCGCGACGTCCTGCGGGCCGCACTCTGGTTGCTCCAGCCCGAAGCAGAGTCTAGCCGCGTCGCCCTCCGCCAGGACCTCGGGGGGCCGGTGACCGTGCGGGGCGACGTGGTCCAGCTCCAGCAAGTCTTTGTGAACCTGGTCCTCAATGGCATCGAAGCCTGCCAAGACCTTGGCGGGGCGGGGGTCGTGCATGTCCAGATCCGCGCGGAGACCGGCCATGTCCTCGCGACCGTCCGTGATAACGGAACGGGGATCGACGAGACTCGGCTTGCCTCCCTTTTCGAAGCGCTGGAGTCGACCAAGTCGGGCGGGCTCGGGCTGGGGCTCGCCATCGCCCGCGAGATCGTCGAGGGGCATGGAGGTAGGATCGAAGTCAGTCGGAGCGACGGGACCACAGCCTTTGTCGTCCGGCTGCCGAGGGAGGCTTGAAGCATGGTGGGAGGGGTTTGTGTCCATATCGTCGACGACGATCCCGGAGTCCTCGACTCGCTCAAGTTCCTCCTCGCCTCCGAGGGCATCGCGGTCGTGGGCTATCGCTCGGCCGAGGAGTTCCTCGCCGAGCACAAGTGGGCCGTCCCCGGGTGCCTTATCCTCGACCTCCGCATGCCCGGGATCGGCGGTGACGGCCTGCTCGAACGCTTGGCCGAGGAGGGCGACCCGCCGCCGATCGTCGTACTCACCGCTTTCGGGACAGTCGGCTCGGCCGTCTCGGCCATGAGGCACGGCGCCGTCGAATACCTCGAGAAGCCCTGTCCCTCCGAGCGGCTCCTTACCGCCGTGCGCGCAGCGATCGAGCGCGACAAGGTTCGCCTCGAGCGCGCCGAGGCCCGCAAGCGGCTTGCCGACCGGCTCGCGACCCTGAGCCTTCGCGAACACGAGGTGCTACAGGGCCTCGTGCGCGGCCTGAGCACGGCCCAGATCGCGGAGGAACTCGGTCTCCAACCCAAGAGCGTCGAGGTCTACCGAAGCTCGATCCTTGGCAAGACGAAGGCGACCTCGACCCTCAACCTCGTCACTCAACTCTACGCGAACGACCCGACTCTCTCCTCGCCGCTTCTCGATCGCACTGGTGATTCATGAAGGGCCATAGGGCCCGATCGACTCGGTGAGACCCGTTTAATAGTGGTTTCTCTACGGGTAACCTCTATCATTCGGATGTGAAACGGCCGATACCCAACTAGGGTTTTCAGCGTGCGCTTGTATAGCGAATGGTCGCCGATTTTATGATCCGAGCACTAGGAGAGAATACGTGCCCACCCGCGACGCAACGAATTTCGCCATAACCGACGGCCTTCGCTCGCAGTTCAACCCGAACGGCGACAATCGAAAGGCCTTCGCCTCGGATGTCTTCTCGGACCGCGTGATGCGGGAGAAACTGCCGAAGGACACGTATCGCGCCTACCGGCAGGCCGCGGTGACCGGCCACACCCTCGACGCTTCGATCGCCCACACGATCGCGACCGCCATGAAGGAGTGGGCGATCGAGAAGGGCGCCACGCACTACACGCACTGGTTCCATCCGCTGACCGGCACGACGGCCGAGAAGCACGACAGCTTCCTCGTTCCGGACGGCCTCGACCACGCGATCACCGAGTTTAGCGGCAAGCAGCTGATCCAAGGCGAGCCGGACGCCTCGAGTTTCCCCTCCGGCGGCCTGAGGGCGACGTTCGAGGCCCGCGGCTACACGGCTTGGGACCCCTCGAGCCCGGCCTTCATCACCCGGACGAAGACCGGCGCGACCCTCTGCATCCCCACCGCGTTCGTTTCCTACACCGGCGAGGCCCTGGACGAGAAGACCCCGCTCTTGAGGTCGATGGACGCGGTCAGCGACCAGGCCATCCGTGTGCTCCGGCTCTTCGGGGCCGACGCGGGGGTCGAGAAGGTCTCTGCGACCTGCGGCGCCGAGCAGGAGTTCTTCGTGATCGACGCCGAGGAGTTCAAGGCCCGGCCCGACCTCGCCATGTGCGGCCGGACGCTCTTCGGTAACCCGCCCGAGAAGCACCAACAGCTGGCCGACCACTACTTCGGCACGATCCCCGAGCGGGTGCAGGAGTTCATCCTCGCCGCGGAGCGCAAGTTGATCGCCCTCGGCGTCCCTGTGCGGACCCGCCACAACGAGGTCGCACCAGGCCAGTACGAGATCGCCCCCGAATTCGAGACTGCGAACGTGGCCGCTGACCACCAGCAGCTCACGATGCAGGTGCTCCAGTCCACCGCCGTCGAGCGAGGTCTCGCCTGCCTCCTCCACGAGAAGCCGTTCAAGGGCATCAACGGATCGGGCAAGCACATCAACTGGTCCATCGCCACTTCGACCGGGGTCAACCTCCTGGACCCGACCGAAGAAACGCACCTCAACGTGCAGTTCCTCGCCTTTCTCGTAGCCGTCATCCGGGCCGTCGATCGCCACGCCGACCTGCTGCGCGCCAGCGTCGCCAGTTCGGGGAACGACCACCGTCTCGGAGCCCACGAAGCCCCGCCCGCGATCATCTCGATCTTCCTCGGCGACATGCTCGAGGACATCCTTGAGCAGATGTGCAACGGAGGCCTCAAGAACACGATCTCCGGCGGCACGATGCGCCTCGGCGTCAGCCACCTCCCCGAGATCCCGCGCCACTCCGGCGACCGCAACCGCACCTCGCCGTTCGCCTTCACCGGCAACAAGTTCGAGTTCCGCGCGGCGGGCGCCTCCTGCTCGGTGAGCTGGCCCTGCACCGTGATGAACGTCATCGTGGCCGAGTCGCTCGCCGACGTGGCCGACGAACTGGAAGCCGCTCTGAAGGGCGTGACCGACCGGTCCAAGGTCTCGGAGATCGCCCTACCGATCCTCGCGAGGATCGCCGCCGAGCACCGCCGGGTCGTCTTCAACGGCGACAACTACTCGCAGGAGTGGCACGACGAGGCCGCCCGCCGGGGCCTGCCGAACCTGCGCGCCTCGGAAGAGGCCTTCGAGGCCTACCGGTCGGACCGGGCGAAGAGCCTCTTCGACCGCTTCGGGGTCCTCAACGAGAGGGAGCTCGAGTCGCGCTACGCGACCTTCGTCGAGCAGTACCGCACCGAGTTGCTCATCGAGGCCCGGACCATGATCGCGATCGCCGAGGAGACGATCGTCCCGGCCGCCTGCGACACCGCGTCACGGCTCTACGCGGCGACCGAGGTCGCCACCGGGGTCAGCGCGCCCGCCGCCTCGGTCACCAAGCGACTGAAGGTGCTCATGGAGACCCTGGACCAGTTCGGCGCTGCGGTCGAGAAGCTCCGGGACGAGGTCGCGAAGGCCGATGCGGAAGAGGGCGTCACGATGAAGGACTCGGTCATGCCTGCGATGACGGCCGTCCGGTCGCTCGGCGACCGACTCGAGGCCCACTGCGCCGACGCCGACTGGAGCCTCCCGAAGTATCGAGACATGCTCCCGGTCCGCTGAACCCTCGATCCCCAAGCCCACAAAGAGACGCGCCCATGACGAGCCACGAAAGCATTTCCGTCAGCACGAGCACGACCGAGTTCCGCATCCTTGCGGCCCTCAACGAGCTCCACTTGCGCTACCGAAACCTCGACGAAGGGCAGGTGGCGGATTACATCCCAGAACTCGCGAAAGCGAACCCAGACTGGTTCGGGATCTGCGTCGTGACCGTCGATGGGCGGGTCTACGAAATCGGGGACTTCGACCGGAGGTTCACCATCCAGTCGGTCTCCAAGCCCTTCGTCTACGGTCTCGCCCTGGAGGACCACGGGCGAGACCACGTCCTCACGAAGGTCGGCGTCGAGCCGACCGGGGACGCCTTCAACTCGATCATCAAGCTCGACGCGACCAACCGACCGCACAACCCGTGCGTCAACGCGGGAGCGATCGCGACGACCGGGCTCATCAAGGGCACCGACCCGACGGACCGGCTCAACCGGGTGCTCGACCTCTTCGAGAAGTACTTCGGCCGGGAGGTCAACGTCGATATGTCCGTCTTCATGTCCGAGCGGACGACCGGCAACCGCAACCTCGCGATCGCCTACCTTATGCTGAACTTCGGCATGATCGGCGAGAACGTCCAGCAGATCCTCGACCTCTACTTCCAGCAGTGCTCCGTCCTCGGGAACTGCCGCGACCTCGCCACCATGGCGGCGACGCTCGCCAACTCCGGGGTCAACCCGGTCACCGGCGTCCGAGCCGTCCAAAGCGAGTACGTCCGCGACATCCTCACCGTCATGTACACCTGCGGGATGTACGACTACGCGGGGCAGTGGGCTTACACGGTCGGGCTCCCGGCCAAGAGCGGGGTTTCTGGGTGCATCCTCGCCGTCTTCCCGAACCGGCTCGGCATCGCCGTCTACTCCCCTCTGCTCGACGAGCGGGGGAACAGCGTCCGCGGCATCAAGGTGTGCGAGGGGCTCTCGCAGGGCTTCGGCATGCACGTCTTCGACTCGTTCCTCGCGGCCGGTCCCATCATCACGGACGCGACGGCTGGGCGAAAACATCCCCTCCCGATCAAGTCCCAGCTCGAAGTCCCTGTGACAACCCCGCGCTCGGTCTCCGATCTCGAGCCCACCCACGCCAATGGCAGCCTCCAGCATGAGTAACCCGACCGACGCCCTCTGGGTGATGGTCTCGACGGCCCTCGTGCTGTTGATGACCCCCGCCCTCGGCCTCTTCTACGGGGGCCTCGTGCGAGAGAAGAATGTGCTCTCGACGCTCATGTACAGCTTCTTCACGCTGTGCCTCGTGAGCGTTGTCTGGGTCGTCGCCGGGTACACGCTGAGCTTCGGCACGAGCGTGGGCGGTGTCGTGGGAGGCGCCGACTTCCTCGCCCTCAATGGGCTCGACCCTTCGCTCCCCGCCTCGGAAGGGAGCAAGTCGATGCTCTTCATGCTCTTCCAGCTCACCTTCGCAGCGATCACGCCCGCCCTGATCTCGGGCGCGTTCGTCGAGAGGAAGCGCTTTTCCGCCTTCGTCTGGTTCACCGTCCTCTGGTCGCTCCTCGTCTACGCCCCGATCGCCCACTGGGTCTGGGGGGGCGGGTGGCTCGCGAGCATGGAGCTCTTCGGGGGCTCGGGAGTCCTTGATTTCGCCGGAGGGAAGGTCGTCCACATCAGCTCCGGCGTCTCCGCGCTCGTCTGCGCTCTCGTCATCGGCCGTCGTGCCGGTTTTGGGGTCGATAAGATGGAGCCCCACAACGCGACCCTGACCGTGCTCGGAGCCGCCCTGCTCTGGTTCGGGTGGTTCGGGTTCAACGGCGGCTCCGCGCTCGGCGTCAACGCCCAGGCCGTCAACGCGCTCGTCACGACCAACGTTGCCGCTGCCACCGCCGCCATTGTCTGGCTCGGGCTCGCCTGGTGGAAGCACAAGAAGCCGAGCGTCGTCGGCGCGGCCATCGGTGCCGTCGCTGGTCTCGTCGCCATCACCCCCGGAGCCGGGTACGTGACCCCCTCTGCTGCCCTGCTCATCGGGGCCCTCACCTCTCTCTGCTGTTTCTACTTCACCGAGGTCGTCATCCGCGGGCGGGTGGACGACGCGCTTGACGTCTTCGGCGTCCACGGCATCGGCGGGATCGTCGGGGCCGTCCTCACCGCCGTCTTCGCCACCACCGCCGTGCCCGGGAGCACGACGGCCGGCCTGCTCGCGGGGAACCCCGGCGTCTTCGGACGCCAGCTCGTCGCCGTGGTCGCCGTCGCCGGGTTCGCCGCCCTCGGCACGTTCGCCATCCTCAAGGTGCTGCAGGCGACGGTCGGCATCCGGGTCAGCGAGGAGCAAGAACTCACCGGACTCGACCTCAGTCAGCACGGAGAAGCCGTCGGCGCACGAGCGATCGTTCAGGAAGCGTCATGAACCACGGACCCACCAACCTGTCCCTTTCGACGAGCCGGGAGAGCATCGCCGTCCTGGCGGTCATGAACGAGCTCCACGCCCAGTTCGGCTCTTTGCGGTCTGGCAAGGTCGCCGACTACATCCCCGAACTCGAGCGCGTCGACCCCGATCTCTTCGGCATTGCCGTCGTGACTGTGCAAGGCGAGGTCTTCAGCATCGGGGACGCCAGCGCCCGGTTCACGATGCAGTCCCTCGTCACCCCCTTCACCTATGGGATCGCCCTCGCCAGACTCGGCAAGCAGGCCGTGCTCGAACAGGTCGGGGTCGAGCCGACCGGTAACCCGTTCAACGCGATCGTCCTCGAGAAGGGCACCAACCGCCCGATGAACCCCCTGGTCAACGCCGGGGCCATCGCCATCGCCTCGATGCTCCCCGGCGGCGACCCGACCGACCGGCTCAACCGCGTGCTCGACGACCTCGGCCGGTACGTCGGCACCCGCCCCGACGTCGATATGCAGGTCTACATGTCCGAGCGGACCACGGCCGACCGGAACCGTTCGATCGCCTACCTCATGCGGAACTTCGGGAGGCTCGCGGGCACGCTCGACGAGGCGCTCGACCTCTATTTCCAGTCCTGCTCCGTCCTCGTCGACGCGGTCGACCTCGCCACGATGGCCGCCACCCTCGCCAACGGCGGGCTGAACCCTCGGACGTTCGAGAGGGCTCTTGACCCCGCCACCCTGCGCGACGTGCTCACGGTCATGTTCACGTGCGGGCTCTTCGAGGAGTCGGGCCAGTGGGCGTACCGAGTCGGCGTGCCCGCCAAGAGCGGGGTCTCGGGAGGCTTCATGGCGGTCGTGCCCGGAGTCCTCGGGATCGCGGTCTACTCGCCGCGCCTAGACTCCTCCGGGAGCAGTGTCCGCGGCCAGAAGGTGTGCGAGTCGCTCACCCGACGCCTCGGCCTCCACCTCTTCCAGTGCGACGTCGACCGCAAGCCCGACCGACTCACTGAAGAACCCACCCCCGCCCTTAACCCCCCGACCCCACAACCGACGAACCCTTAATCGGCGGGTGGCGGGGGCTGCCGAGGAATCAAAACAGGCAGGCCCGGCCCTAAACAGGGCCAGGCTCCGGGAGAGGATTGTCGTCTAGGGCTCAGCGTCGGCGTCGCACCATGGCGGCAAGTCCCAGTCCCACGGCAAGCATGGTGGCCGGCTCGGGGACGGCGGTCAGCTGGCCTTGGCCGGCGTTGAGCGGGTCCGGCTGAAGGTAATACGCGTTGACCGAGTTACCGATGGCGGCGTTGCGGAAGCTGATGTCTGCGACGGCCAGGATCATGCCACCAACCCGCCCTGCGCAAGCGGTCCGACCCGTTTTGGCGCGGCGCGTGCCGTAGACTCGCAGTTCGGCGTCAGCGGTGGACGGCTGAGCGCCCTGCGATACGACGGTTTCATGGATTCGTTCAATACGTCCAGTGGAGCACTCCTTGAGCAAACCTGTCCCGAACTCCGTTTCGGCCCACGATCCTTAACATACATTCAGGATCAACTTTCAGGCTTTTTGACGCGCATAGGGTGTGGCTTTATGCGGCGCGTGCTGAGGCATGAAATTTTGGCTCGTAGGTAAAATTGACCGCCTATGAGACCGATTTCCTTGATCCTCTCGTTAGTGTTCTCTAGCTTCGCTTTTGCCGTTGAGTTTTCCCCACCGCCTGCTTCGGAGCTCGGGCCCGACACACCGCGCCAAGAAGGGCAAGACCAAGAGTTTACGCCTCGGTCTCGGGATTCGTCGGAGCGATGGGTCGTTCAAGTGACGCCATACATTTGGACGGCCGGCTTCAGCGGCTCAGTGCGCCCTTTCCGCGGCGCGCCGAATGTGAAGACTGAAAAGTCGTTCTCAGAAGTCTTTGAAGACCTCGACTTCGCGTTTTTCCTTACGGCCTATGCTCGCAAGGGGCGTTTGGTGCTGATGGGTGACATGAGCTACGCCGATTCCTCGCGAGAGGGGCTTATCCCGCCGGGCGTGCCTGCGAGCGGCGGTCTTCGCCAGACCTCGCTCACGTTGCTGGGGGGCGCTCGGGTCGCGTCTCAGGAAAAGGTGACCTTCGACGTACTAGGCGGATTCCGCACCTGGTGGATCAAGGCGAACGTCGAAGTGCCGGCTGGAGGCGTGCAACTCTCGCCACAGCGCTCGTTCACGGACTTCGTCCTCGCCGCAAGGGCCAACTTCCGTCTCAGCGACGACTGGACGATCCTGCTTTACGGCGATCTCGGCCTATTTGACCTCGGCTCGGACGAGACCAGCCAGTTCGTCGGGACTGTCAACTACCGGGTCAGCCGAGACTTCTTCGTCTCCGCGGGGTATCGCGAGCTGGCCGTGGACTATCGCAGTGGAGGCACGCGAGTGGACGCTCGGCTGAGTGGCCTGCTCTTTGGTGCGACCTGGAGGTTCTGAATCGATCATGAAACAACACGTTCAGCTTTCGCTTCTTCTCGCCATCGGCTTTGCCATCGCTCCGTTGAACGGAGACGCGTGCACGCGTCTCGTTTACAAGGGTGCGGACGGCCTCGTCCTCACCGGTCGCTCGATGGATTTTCGCGACGACATTCCGGCCAACCTCTGGCTCATGCCGGCAGGCGTCGAACGCGAGGGGCGGGTCGGACCGAACTCCCTTCGCTGGAAGTCCAAGTACGGCAGCGTCGTCCTGAGTTCCTTCGAGTTCGCCACAACCGACGGCATGAATGAGAAGGGCCTCGTCGGAAACATTCTTTGGCTGGCGACATCCGAGTTTCCCGACTTCGACCAGAAGAGGAAAGGGCTCGCTGTCTCGCTCTGGGCCCAATATGCCCTTGACAACTTTGCGACGGTCAAAGAGGCGGTCGATGCCCTCCGCAAAGGCGACTTCGACGTTGTGACCGCAGAGATTCCAGGGACTCAACGCATCACAACGGTCCACCTTTCGCTCTCCGACTCTTCCGGGGACAATGCGATCCTGGAGTACGTCAACGGCAAGCTCACCATCCACCATGACCCAGATTACGTGGTCATGACGAACGAGCCGGACTACGCCGACCAGCTGGCCATTGCGCAGTATTGGAAGGAAGTGGACGGGAAGGCCATGCTCCCCGGCACGAGCCGGGCGACCGACCGGTTCGCGCGTGCCTCTTACTACCTCGGCGTCCTGCCCAAGACCGCCGATCCGAGGCTTGGCGCGGCGATGACCCTGAGCGTTGTACGCAACTGCTCCGTGCCTGTCGGCGTCACGGGCACGATCAATCTCAGCACCACCCAATGGCGCGTCGTGTCCGACCAGAAGAACCTAATCTATTACTTCGAGTCGGCCTTCTCGCCAAGCACGGTGTGGGTCGATCTCAAGAAGCTGGACCTTAAACCCGGCACCCCGCACCGCCGCATCCTCCTTGGCGCCAACTACACGCTGTCGGGAGAGGTCACTACGGAGTTCCGCGAGACGAAGCCGTTCGTGTTCGCGGGCCTTGTGGACTAAGCTGCCATCGAGTGAGCCACTTCAGCGCAGCGCATTCTTGAAGATCCGGCCATCCTTCATGATCACGATGAAGTTCTTGGCCGGGTCTTTGACCAGGTCAAAGTTAGCGAGCGGGTCGCCGTCCACAAGGATCAGGTCGGCCAGCGCGCCCTCTTCGACGACGCCCAGCTTGCCGGGGTAGGGATTGCGCGGTCCTGACAGGGCGAGGAGCTCGGCATTGACCGACGTGGCCATTCGCAGGGTCTCGGCTGGCGTGAACCAGCGCGTCATCTGCGCGAGCATGTTGCTCTGGAGCCGGGAGTTGACCGCGCTGAAGAGGTTGTCCGTGCCCCAGGCCGTTTTGACCCCGTGCTTCTTGGCAAGCCGGTAGGCCGCGTCGGTCCCCGTTGCGACCTCAAGTTGTTTCCTCCGGTTTTCCGATCCCTCGGCAAAGCCGCTCGGCCGGTCGTCCGTGAACGGTTGCAAGCTCCACCAGACGCCCTTCTCGGCCATGAGCTTGACAGTCGGCTCGTCGAGCAGTTGCCCGTGGTCGATGCACTTCACGCCGGCGGCGATCGCCTGCCTCACCGACCTAGGGGTGTATGCGTGCACCGTCACGTATGTGCCCCAGTTCTCAGCCGCTTCGACCGCCGCCCTCAGTTCAGCCTCGGTGTACTGAGTCACATCGAGCGGGTCATAGTTCGAGGACACGCCTCCGCCCGCCATCACTTTGAGTTGCGAAGCCCCGAGGGCGAGCAACTCCCGGGCGCGCTTCCGGACGGTGCCTTCGTCGTCGGCGATCGCGGTGGCGCCGACCCGTTCCGCATAGCTCATGACGCCCGTTTCCGCGGGCATCTCGACTGGCAAGCGGAAGTCCCCGTGCCCGCCAGTCTGAGAGATGAACGCGCCAGAGGGGTAGATCCGGGGTCCGATAGCCAAGCCTTGGTCGATCGCCTTCTTCAGTCCAAAGACCGGGCCGCCCAAGTCCCGCACGCTCGTGAAGCCGCGCATGAGCATCTCCTCGGACCCCTGCGCCGCGGCGATGCCGGCATAAGCGAGGTCGGTCGTAGCCAGCGCCATCTGTGGCACCATGGAGAACATCATGTGGACGTGGGCGTCGATCAGGCCTGGCATCAGGGTCTTGCCCGCTCCCGCGATCACGACGGTGCCGTCGCCCGGTCCCGCGCCTGCGCCGATGCTCGCGATCTTGTTGCCGACGACCAGAACGTTCGTCGGCCCGCTAAGGCGGTCGGCCTTGCCGTCGAAGACGCGGACGTCCGTGAAAAGGACGCTGGCGGGAGCCTGTCGAGGGCTCGTCTGGGAAGGCGACGCGGCGGAAATCGTTAAGAGGGCGACCGACGTAAACAGACTCCGTATGACCTTTTCCATGGCTGGGCAAGCATACTCATTAGGGGCCCTTGTAGCGGTCGTTCAAAACGAACCTTGCCGCTCTGAATCCTTCCCGGAAAGGTTGGGAATGGACGTTGCGTCCTTGCGATTCTTAGTGGTAGAGGTAGTGGTCTTTGAAGACCGCGGTTTTGACTTGGCGAGAGCCGATGACTCCAGCCCTTAGGCTCCGCTAGATCTCACAGTCGGCTGCGACAGGTAAGCGATACAACCGCCCCGTGAGGGGATGGCTGCCACCGACCGGATCTTCTCACCGCGCCGATGGCTAGGGTGCGGACCTTACTTTTTCTTGTCCTTCTGTCCCGTTTTGGGGGGTAGGATCGGTCGGTTGGCCTCGTCCCTGGCAAGCTTGGCCTTGTGGGCGTCACTGTTGCCGGAGGAGTTCTTCTTAGGCTTCTTGTCGCCCATAGCTTAGACCCCTTGCTTCCTAATCCGCTGGCTTGATTTCTTTTCGGTGAGTGGTTTGGCCACCGGGGTCTCGGGTGCTGGCCCCGTGCCCGGCTGCGTTCCCTTGAGCTTCTCCACGGCAGCCCGAATCTCTTCTTTCGTCGGTCGCTTCACACCCTTAGTCTACTATCCCAGCAGCCTTTGCCCGTGCCATGCCCTGGATTCAGGGTGCCCACGGCGTCAGTAGGCCCGACTTGCAGTCCCGTTCTGGTGGCCGCAAGTCGCGTGTGCCGGAATGGCCTGGACAAACGGCCGGTGGCCCCCCACTGGCGGCTGTTTTTTCGTTCTCCGATAGTAGGAACCGAAATGCCAAGAACGATCTTTGCCGCTTACCAGGATCCCGCCGTCGCCGAGCATGTGTTCGCTGAACTCTTGAACCTCGGCGTCCCGAGCGAGGATCTAAGCCTGGTCTTGCCCGGGGAAGAGGGCACGGCCAACAAGGCGGTGGCCGAGATCGAGGCGGACGAGGACCATCCGGAGGAGCTCCGGACCACCGTCGGCCGCCTCCAAGCGGAAGGACTCCCGGGTCTGGTCGAAAGCCGGATTGGCGGAGGGATCGCGACGAGCACTTGGGACGACAGCGTCTCAAGCCTGGATGAGATGGACGAGTCGCAGGAAGCGGCCGAGGACTTCACCAGTCCTCTCTCGGGAGAGTCGTTCGGCGAGGGAGAGCGCGCGGACGCCCTCCAATTCCGCGAGCATGGCTCCGTCGACCCGTTACGCGGCGGCGGGGAAACGCTTCGGGATCTTGACAGGGAGTACGAGCGTCCGTTCTCGGTAGTCGTCGTGCAGCACTTCGTGCTCGCCGGCGACGGTCCATTGACGACCGAGGTCCTTGCGGCCGGGGAAGGTCGGCGCGATTCGGCAGGGAAGCCGCTTGCGGAAGGACTACTTCGGCTCGGGGCGAGCGAAAGCGAGTCCGACGAGTTAGAGCGCATGTTCGATTCCGGTGGAGCGGTCCTCGCCGTCCGGGAGGTTCTCGGCGCCGTTTCGATGGACGAGATCGAGTCCATCGTGGCCAACGCCGGGGATTGCTATACGGTTGGGATACCCGCGTGAGATTGCCCTTAGCCCGTTTGGAAGAGCCAATGTCACGCTTGTCGGCTCGAAAGTAGCGAGCCGATTACGGCCCGATTGGGGCCATTGCACTTGAGAGGTCAAAAAAATGAGAATACAGGTCATGGCGCTCTGCGCCACCCTTGCTGTCGCGCCGGGCTTTGCCAGCGCGTTGAACGTTGAACTTCAGAACGCGACTGCCACCAAGAGCTACTCGCTCGACCGTGTCTGGAACGCCTCGGAGATGATCGATGGCGACCTCGGCCCGGAGAATGGCTGGGCCGTTGTCCATGGACTCTCGGACGAGGGCGTTCTGCAGACGTCCGTCTTCGAGACCGTCCGGGACTTGACTGCCCCGCAGATCCGGGTCACGCTGCACTTCAGCCACCTGGTCGATTTGCGCCAGCTCACAAATCGTTTCCAGTGGTCGGTGACCACCGACGACCGCTCGACTTTCGCCAACGGCGAGCAGAACGACGGCGAAATGGGCGGGAACTGGCTGGTCTTGGACCCGATCTTCGGCACGGAGCCCGCGGAGAGCGGCAGCATCGCATTCACGCTGAGCCTTCCCGTAGGGGACATCACCGGCATTCGGCTGGACGTGCTCGGCGGCAACGTGTTCAACGACCCCGGCATTTCGCCGACGAACCCGAACTTCGTGATCAACGAGCTCGAAGTCGAGACGGTGCCGGAACCGGCGACCCTTGGCCTGCTGGGCCTCGGCTTGGCCGGCTTGTTGCGTCGTAAGCGAAAGTAAAAGGCCCCTACTGGGGGAGGGGCAGACCCTCCCCCAAGGGCCCGCCCCGGCCTCGCGGCCCAAATGGCCTGAAACATTGGGGAAAACCGCGCGTCTGAGGGGTGTAACATGGCTCTGAGGGGCGTATTGAGGTTAGATTTGGGAGCCCGAGCGCAAGACGTCGTTGAATCACGACTCGACCGCGATAGCGACGAGGCTCTGGTAGAGCAGGCGCGGAAAGGCGACTTTGCCGCTTTTGAACGGCTCTTTGAGCGCCACCGGGCCCTCGTATACCGGTTCGCCTACCAGATGTCCCACCGCCGGGACGACGCCGAGGACGTGGTCCAAGAGGTCTTTGTCCGGGCGTACCAGAACTTGGACCGGTACCGTGACCAGGCCAAGTTCACGACCTGGCTCCTCCGCATCGCCACCAACTTGGCGACCGACCGTGCTCGTATGGCCAACCGCCGGGCGAACCTGGAAGCCCAGGAGGCTGGGGGCGCCCTCACCTGGATGACGGTCGGTGCGACCGACGACCCGGTGGAGAACCTTGAAAAGGAGCGGCGGCTGGAAGCGGTGCGAAAGGCCCTGGTGTCCCTGCCGGAACACCACCGCCAGGTTGTCGTGCTCCGAGATATTGAGGAATTGGACTACAAGGATATGTCTGCCCTTCTAGGGTGTACCGTCGGCGGGGCTAAGCTCCGCGTTCTCCGGGCGCGCCGCGCCCTTCGCGAACGGGTCGCCGCCCTCCTCGACGAGGAGGTGGGGAATTGAACAAGGACCGCTTATTCGCCGCCGCCTTTGACGGGGAGCCCACGGGCCGCCTCACGCCTGCCGAGCAGGCCGAGCTGCAAGACCTCTCCCGCCTGAAGGACGACCTCCGCGCCCTGCGCGAGGTGCCCGAGTGCCAAGTGAGCGTCGACCACCTGCGACGCGCGATCTTGGAGCGGGGCTTGCCGAAGGAGCGGACCCGGCGCCGGTTTGTGCCGTGGCTCGTCCTTGGCCCGGTCGCGGCCGCTGCTTTCGGGCTCTTCGCCTTGATCAAAGCAGATCCTGCGAACCGACCGGAGGCGTCAAGCCCGGGCCAGGTCGCTCTTAACGACGAGGCGCCTCAGGTCAGCGCGGCTTCGGGGACCCTTCGTCCCGCCGAGCCGGAGACGATGGCCATGGAGCGCGTCTCTTCCGCTCCCGGAGTCGCCTCGGTTCCTGAGCCAGCCACGCCCGAGACGTCACGGCCCCAAGCTGTGAAGCGAGAGGCGCCGGCCAAGACGCGCCGCGCCGTCCATCGGAACCGGCCGGAACCCACGGGGCAGGCCGAGCCCGCGACGGGGATGTTGGCCTTCGCCGGGCCGCGCGATGCCGAGCTCGATTCATTGACGATGAAGTACGATTTCACGGGCGAGGCGCGAAAGGCGGTTGTGCCGGAAGAGAAGCCGAGCGCGGACGAGTCGGTCGTGATCGTGACGACCACGCCGAACCCGGCCACCGGGGCCCGCGTCGCCACAGAGGTTTCGCATGGTCAAGACTTGCTTGGCGGTTATTAGTCTAGCGGGGGCCGTCGCCGGCCCCGGCCAGCAAGCGGCCGCGCTGGAAGACCCGCTTTGGGCGCGGGTGAAGCCCACCGTCATCAGGATTACGGGCGGTTCGCTCGCCGCAGGCACGGCGGTCCAGATCTCGCCGGAAGGGCTCTTCCTGGCCCTTGGTGGGCTGTCCGCCTCGGGGCCGGTGACCGCGCAGACCATGGACGGGGCGCTTCTTTCGGGGCGCATCTTGAAGACGGACGTCGCGACCCAGCTTTGCCTCATCCAGATCGATACCCGCTACCCGGGCATGGGCCGCGGCGTCGAGGTCGCCTTTGGCACGCTTCCCGGGGCCAAGATCATCGCGGCCACGTCTGCGGGGCCGATGCACGGCCAGCTCGTCTCGAGTTCGCGGATTGGGGTGCTCGCCGAGACCCGGCGCTTCGCGCCGCTCTCGGAAGTCAGGCTGGAATCTGGCCTGGCCCCAGTTGGCGGGGCCGTGGTCTTCGACGAAGACGGAAGGCTCGTGGGAGTGCTTGGCGCGACTTTGGCGCCCGAGACGGCCGCCCCACGTGCAGAAGGAATGGACGCAGCTCCCGCGCGGGCGAAGAACATTGCCGACAGGAACGTGCAGAGCGAGATCGCCCGGTTCGGCCCGCAGGGCATGACCGTCGCCTATACGCTCTCGCCGAAGGTGCTGCGCCGCGTGGTGGAAGGCTTCCAGTCGCCAGGACACGTCGTCCACCATCCCAGTGTCGGCCTTCTCTTCACCGCCTCGGCCTATAAGCCGGGCGCGCAGGTCGAGTCGGTGACGCCGGGATCGGGTGCGGCGAAAGCGGGGATCCTCCCGGGCGACCTGATCGTCGAGGCGAACGGCAAGACCGTTCGCGACCCGGCCGGGCTCGCAAGCATCCTCTTCGATCTCGAGATCGGGGACAGCCTTAAGCTGCAAGTCGTGAGAGGGCAGAGCCGTCTCAGCCTTGAGGCCGTCGTCGGCTCCCAAGACGGCCAACTCTAGTCTGCACAGTCCTGCAGATCACAGATCTTCCAGCGCACGGACGTGCGGCCGTTGTACTTGTTCTCCTCGATGTGAAAGACGATATCGGCGTCGCAGCCGTGCTTCTGAGTGGCGCGCTCGCCGATGTGGAAGGCCATCGCCTGACGGAGCCCGTCAGTGGTCTGGAGCTTGACCCGCACGTGCTCCGGCTTGCGGGTCGCGGTGACCTCTTGGAAGCGCACCCGGCGACAGACGAAAGACGGCTCCGGGTTTGCGGTGCCGAACGGCATGAGGGGCCGCACCGCTTCGAACGCCTTCGCGCCAGCCTCCTTGGGGTCGATCTCGCAATCGGCCACCAACTTGCGCCGGAAATGCTCGGCGGTGAGGAACCCGGCGCCATAGGCCTCGAGCGCGGCCGCGAACTCCTCTTGACGTGAGACGTCCAGGCTAAAGCCCGCCGCCATCGCATGTCCGCCCCCGCCTAGGATATGGCTCCGATGGGCGTCGAGCGCCTCCTTCAGATGGAAGCCGTCGATCGAGCGGGCCGAACCCTTGGCCACCTCGCCGACAATGGTGGCGGCGAAGGCGGGCCTTCGGAAGCGCTCGACAAGCCGGCCCGCGATAAGGCCGACCAGCCCCGAGTGCCAAGTGGGATCGGCGACATAGATCACGTGTCGCGATTCGACACCCATCTCTTCCACCATCAGGACGGCCTCTTCGATGCACCTCTCTTGTTCAAGTCGGCGCTCAGTGTTGGTCTGGTCCATGATCCGTGCGAGCCTTGCGGCCTCTTGCACGTCTTCCGTCAGGAGGAGGTCCAGCGCGATGGCGCTGTCGTCGATGCGGCCAACGGCGTTGATCCTCGGGCCTAGTTGGAAGCCGATGTGGCGCGCCGTGAGTTCTTGGTCGGCGAGCTCTGAGACGCGGAGCAGGGCGCGCACTCCCGTCTTTTTGCTCTGGCGCAGCTCGTCCAGCCCGAACCGGGCGATCACTCGGTTCTCGTCGAGGAGCGGCATCACGTCCGCCACCGTCCCTAGGACGGCGAGGTCCAGGTAGGCGCGATAGAACTTTTCGACTGGGAACTTGAGGTCGCGGGTGATGCCGGCGCAGAGCTTGAGGGCGACACCGACGCCGCTGATCTCGGGCCAGGGATAACGGGAGTCGCGCCGGTGGGGGTTGACCACGGCCTGGGCGTCCGGCAGGGTGTCGCCGACCTGGTGGTGGTCCGTCACGACGACGCGCATGCAAAAGTCGCGTGCGGCCCGGACTTGCTCATGGGCGGCGACGCCGCAGTCGCAGGTCAGGAAGAGCTTGGCGCCTTTCTCGTGCGCCCAACCGACCGCGTCCATGTGGATGCCGTAACCTTCCCGCAAGCGGTGCGGCACGTGCGGCACGACCTCACAGCCGATACGCTTCAAGAACCGGGTGAAAAGGGCCGCGCTTGTGACGCCGTCGGCGTCGTAGTCCCCGTGGACATAGATGGTCTCACCGCGCTCCCTCGCGCCCAGGATCTCGCCCACCGCCGCCTCGTAGTCCGGCAGGAGCGACGGGTCGTGGAAGTGGTCGAGCGAAGGGTGCAGGAAACGGTCGGCCTCGGCCGGGTCCGTGAAGCCGCGCGCCACCAGGATGGCCGCGAGCAGGGAAGGGATCCCTAACTCGGACTGGAGCCGCCCCTCCGCGGCCGGGTCGCGCGGGGGCACGATCCAGAGCGGCACTTCCATTGCGAGGGCGGTGGTCATGTCCTGAAGACGGGGCGTACTGGCCAGAAGAACCCCATTATCCCAGGTTACTCCGGGCGTGCGGCACGGTTGGAGAGGAAGACGGCCAAGGTGGCGACGGTCGCGCCAAAGAGCGCGCCTCCGACCACGTCAAGCGGATAGTGGACGCCGACATAGACGCGCGAAAGGCCGACCAGCGCAGCCCAAAGGGCGAGGACGAGCAGGTGGCCGCGCGCCGGCCGCCCCCCGCCGTCCCTTTCGTAGTACGCGAGAAGCGCCACGGCCACGAGGATCGAGACCGTGGTCGTCACGTGGCCGCTGGGGAAGCTGGACTTCCCGTACACCTCTTCCAGCGGGTGGGCGAAGAAGTAGACGCTTGGCCGCTGCCGGTCGACCAGCGGCTCTACGGCAAGCCGTAGCAGTCCCGCTGTGGCTGCGGCGAGGATCGTCCGCGCGGCCCAGGATGGGGGCAGGGAGCCGAGCAGGGCGACGACGAGGACGGCGGCAAGGCTCGCCAAGGGGTCACGCTCGACCAGGAACGCGGCGAGCACCGCCATCCCGGCCAGCAGCCACGGCGCCCATGCCGCTTGGCGGCCGCGCAGCCAGGCCACCGCGAGGCCGGCAAACTGCAGATACCCCAGGCCGGTATCGCTCGCGACGACCATGACGGGGTCGAGCCAGGCGCGGCGCAACCCGACGTGGATCTCCCGAAACAGGTCGACGTCAACTTGCCAAAGGGGCGTCAAGGACCCGAGGATACTCAGGCCTTGGCCGGCTCCACGTGCAGGGTCTTTTCGTTGGTATAGGTCGCGAGCCCGGGGGCGGCCCCGCGCGGCTTGCGCACATACCGCTTTTGGGTGTAGTCGACCGAGACGAACGCGGAGTGCTTCGCGGAGGAATGCCGCGCCGCAACCAGGGCGGCGAACTCTAAGTCCGCTTGTTGGACGCGCTGGGGCTGGTTGTTCGTGAGGAGGACTACGTGCGAGCCCGGGCCGCCGCGGACGTGGAACCAGAGGTCGCTCGGCCGTCCGACCTTCGTTGTGAGGTAATCGTTGGAGGTCGCGTTCTCACCATAGAGCACGCGCCACCCTCCCGGCGAGAGGAGTTCGCGGATGGCGTGGCCCTCGTAGGGACGGTCTTCCTTCGGGATCGGCGGGCCGGACCGGTGGAGCCACCGCCTTGCGTCCGCCTCCTCGCGGATCTGATCGATCTCTTCGGCCGATTCCGCCGCTTCCAGCCGGACGAGGGTGGCCTCGACGGCGATACGGTCTGCCTCCAAGCGCTCGGACTGCTCCGCCACGAGGTCGGCCCGGTCCTTTGCGCGGCGAGCGCGGTCAAAGTAACGGTTGGCGTTCTCGACCGCCGTGAGGTCCGGCTTCAGCGCGATCGAGACGGGCTCACCGTCATAGCCCCGGGCCTCCAAGACCGCGTCACCAGGCTTTATCTGGCTCTGGTAAGCCAAGATCAGCTCGGCCCTCTGCTGGATCGCTGTCGCGTCGCGTGCTGCAGCTAGGGCGTCCTCGAGGTCGCGCAGAGCCACCTCGCGGGCGAGGATCACGCGCTCGAGCTGGCCCTTGAGCGAAGCTTTCGCCTGCGCTGCACGCTCCCCGTCAATGAGCGTTTCGAACCACGCCTCCGCCGCCAGCGAATACGAGGGGGCGGCCTTCTCCGGCAGGCCGAGGGCCGCGACGGGCAAGGGGTAGGCGCCGTGCCCGGCGGACTCGACCGGCTCGAACAGCCCTTCGGAGAAGGCCGCCTGGACCCCCGCGAGCGGTGCGCCCGCCTTGATGAGCTTGGCAAGGAACGGGGAGCACCCTTCAAAGTCGCGCGGGTCGTCCTCCGGGCCAGCCTCGAGCAGGGAAGGACGCGACGGGTTGGGGGGCGGCTCATAGGGGCGGCGCGGCACCACAGGGCGGGTGCTCTTGCCAGGGCCGACCCACTTCGCCGCAGAAACGACACGGCGCTCGGAATCCACCAGAAGCAGGTTCGCGTGGCGCCCCGTGAGCTCGGCGACGAGCTGGAAGTCGCCTTCGGGGCCGCTGAATCCCAAATCCAAGACGCGGTCCAATCCCCGCTGGCGGGCGAAGACGAGCCGCGCGTCCATGAGGAGGCGCTTCACGTCGCGCGCGAAGTTCGGCAGCTCCTTGTCGCGCTCCGGCCTGCGGCCCAGGAGGTAGGCCCGTGGGTGGACGGGGTCGGCGTTCAGCAAGAGCCAGCGCTGCCGGTCAAGGTAGAGCGAGACCTGGATGCCGAGAGGCCCGGCTGGATTGACCTTCTCCAACCGCGACCCGATCAGAGGCTGAAGCTCCGCGGCGACCGCGGCAAGGCAGAGCGCGTCGAACGGGATCTTCATTGCCGTTCGACCACGCCCCAGATGGGGCCGCGGCTACTCCCCTTCGCCACCGGTATAGGGCGAGGAGTAGTTCGGCGGCTCCTTCGTGATCCAGACGTCGTGCGGGTGCGATTCGCGCAACCCGGCATTGGTGATGCGGACGAACTCGGCCCTCTCCTGAAGATCCGGGATCGTGGCCGCGCCGACATAGCCCATGCCGCTCTTCAGCCCCCCAACGATCTGGACGACCGTGTCGCTAAGCGGGCCCTTGAAGGGCACGCGCCCCTCGACGCCTTCGGGGACGAGTGTTGCGTTCGAATCCTTGACGGCGAAATAGCGGTCGCTGGACCCGCGGCGCATCGCGCCGATCGAGCCCATACCGCGGTAGACCTTGTAGGCGCGGTTGCGATAGATCTCCGTCTCGCCGGGAGACTCTTCGCAACCGGCGAACATGTTGCCCATCATGACGGCGCTTGCCCCGGCCGCCATGGACTTCACGACGTCGCCCGAAGACCGCACGCCGCCGTCCGCGATGGTCGGGAGGCCGAACTTTGCCGCTTCCTCGCAGCAGTCGAGCACGGCGGTGAATTGCGGAATGCCAACCCCTGCGACAACGCGCGTCGTGCAGATCGAGCCGGCGCCGATGCCGAGCCTCAGCGCGTCTGCGCCCACTGCGTGCAGGTCGCGCACGCCTTCTTTCGTGGCGACGTTGCCCGCGACGACCTTGAGGTCCGGCAACCTCTCCTTGAGCATCTTGACGCAGTTGATGACGCCGATGGCCTGTCCGTGCGCGGCGTCGATGACGACGAAGTCCACCCCCGCTTCCATCAGCGCCTTGGCGCGCTCGTAGGGCTCGCGCAGCGGTCCGATCGCCGCCCCGACGACCAAGCGGCCCTTGTCGTCCTTGGTGGCGTGCGGGTGCTTCTTGACCTTCTCGATGTCCTTGATCGTGATGAGTCCCTTAAGGAACCCCTCTTCATCGACGATCGGCAGCTTTTCGATGCGGTGCTCGCCCAGGAGCCGCTCGGCTTGCTCCAGGTTTGTCCCGGGTGCGGTGGTGACCAGGTTCGTCGAAGTCATCCGATCGCGGATGGGTTGGGAGAAGTCTGTGACGAACCGGATGTCGCGGTTCGTGAGGATGCCGACCAGACGCCCGTCCTCGTCCGTGATCGGGACGCCGCTGATGCGGAAACGGGCCATGAGTTGCACCGCGTCTTCGATGGTCTTGTCGGGTGAGAGCTTGAAGGGGTCGGTGATGACGCCGTGCTCACTCCTCTTGACGCGGTCGACCTGGTCCGCCTGCTCTGCGACCGGCATGTTGCGGTGGATGACGCCGACCCCGCCTTCGCGGGCCATGGCGATCGCCAGTCGCGCCTCGGTGACGGTGTCCATCGGGGCGGAGACGATAGGGACGCGAAGCTTGATCCCGGGAAGGAGCGTCGACGACGTGTCCACTTCACTGGGGAGCACTTCAGACCGCTTGGGAACAAGCAGCACGTCGTCGAAGGAAAGCCCTTCGCGAAAGCTGCTCATGACGTATTGTGCCCGTCCCCTGGGAAGCGGGCGTAGGCCCCCGGATTCGCCGCCAACGTGAAACTGTGCGCGTCCGTATGTCCGGCCGTGCGGTGACCGGTATCGGGCCAGGATGGCGTGAAGGATAACAAGGACTATGGCGACGAGCAGAAGAGCGGCCTGGACCAAGGCGAGCCCGTACTGGGAGAAGAAGACCCAGGAGTTTCTGGAGAAGCACCTGCCGAAGATGGCGGCGAACAAGAAGCTCGCGGCGGCCCTGGCGAAGGAAGCGGACTACGAGGTCAGGCAGGCGATGGTGGAAGGGGTGCCGCCGATGGAGGCGCAGGAGTTCGGGACGAGGGTGCTCCTGGACGCCCTCGAAGAGGCGAAGGCCCTTCGGGTGCCCCGAGACGAGATGAGAATGACGAAGGCCGAGGAGGCGGAGCAAATTCCGTCCTTCGTTCGCTGGATAACGCAGTGCCAAGTGGAGGAGGAGGAAAAGCCAGGGCCCTCCTAAGGGCCGTCCAGATACTCAAGGAGCTCGAATCGGAGGGCAGGGCCGCGACCGCCGACGAACAGGCGAAACTCGCCCGGTTCCTTGCTGGCGCAGCGACCGACAGCCTGCGCCTTACGGGTTAGGATTGGTGGGCTTGGAAGAAGCTCTCCAGGTCGGCTTCGGCGACCTCCGGCTCTCCCGGGGCCACGTTGTCGAGCTTGCCTTCCTTCATCCAGGCCTCCAGCTCGTCCACGAGCGAGAAGAGATGGTCGAACGAATCGACGACGAAGAGCAGGGGCTGATAGTGGTCGATCTCGAAATACTGGTTGACCACCCACTCCAGCTGCGCGGGGTAGCGCTGCACATCGGGCGACTCGACGCAGTACTCAATCTCGCCATAGCTGCTGAGCAAGCCAGACCCATAAACTTTGGTCTCCCCGTTCTTACCCTTCATGAGGCCGAACTCGACCGTGAACCAGAAGAAGCGGGCCATCGCCTTGATGATGCTCGTGAGCTTGCGCACGCGCACTTGTGGGTCAGGGATCGAGCAGGCGATCTCGGCGGCGGTGTGCGCGCAATCGCCGAAGCGGACAAGGGTGTCCGCAAAGGCCTTGTCGGTGTGCATCGGCACGTGGCCGGCGATGTCGTGGAAGATGTCCGGCTCCGGCAGGTAGTCGAGCTTATCGATGTGCCGGATCGTGATCGTGGTCGGAAAGGCGCGGTTCCGAAGGCAGTCGAAGAAGAGGAACGCGGGCACATAGCCGCTGACGGCCTTCGCGCTGAACCCCGTGAGCGGGTTCAAGAACTTGTTGACGTCGTCGAGGCGCGGGACCCTGTCCGGGTTCAGGCAAAGGTTGGAAATGCCCTTCAGGAAGTGCTCGTTGGCATATTTTTCCCAGCGGGGAAGCATGCGCTGGTAGAGCTGTCGCCACGTCTCGTGGTTCTCTTCCGAGTACAGCTCGTAAGGCTGGTCGATGTAGAGCTGGCCATTGGCGCGGGCCTGTTCGATAAACGGCGCCATCGTGGTGGTCATGCCGATCCCGGGCGCGAACGTCGTTGTTCCGAGTTGTGCCATTTACCTGTATTCTACGCCACGTGCGGCGAGTTCAGATTTCTACGCCGTGCTGTCTGTACTTCAACTTGTTCCAGACCACTAACGCGATCGCGCCGAGCACCGAGACGATGACCGGGCTCATGTGGAGGAACTTGGTCCTGTTCCCGCCGCCATAAAGGTCCTTGTAAGTGGGATCGTTGAAGATCATGGCGATCGGTTCGATGCCCAAGAAGGCACCGACGATGAGCGGGATGATCGCGGCCCACTTCACGGTCTTCGCGAGGCCCCGCCCTTCCAGGCGAAGGCAGACGGAAAAGATGACGTACGCGAGGATCAAAGGAATGAATCCGCGCGCCAGGAGTTCGAGAGGCTCGAAGGGGCCTCTGTCAAAGTTGCTTTGCGCAAGAAGGTTCGTCCAAAGGAACAGGCCGTCCATAGCTGTCTCCCGAGGCGTTAGAGTTCGTACCGCTTGGGCCCGTCGCCGCCGTCCTGGCCCCCGGCGATCCGCTTGACAAAGCTCACGAGCTCCATGGGGTTGAACGGCTTGGTCAAATACATGTCCGCGCCGTAGTGGTAACCCTCAAAGACGTCTTTGTCCTGCGCCTTCGCGGTGAGCATGATGACCGGGAGCGACTCGGTCTCAGGTTCGCGTCGAAGCGACTTGAGGACCTCGAACCCGTCCATATAGGGCATCATGACGTCGAGCACGCAGAGGTCGGGCTTTTCCGACTTGATCTTTTCCAAGCCCTCTTTGCCGTCGTAGGCCGTCACGACCTGGTAACCCTGCTTCTCCAGGTTCACCTGGATGAGTCGGACAATGTGCCTTTCGTCGTCGCAAACGAGGATCTTCAAAGCCATCGAGTTCGATTCCTAACGCCGTGGTGCGGCTTCGGCATGCTACCCGAACCGTCCAAGGCGTGGGACGGGAGTCCGGTTCGCATCGCAACGCCTCACGATTATCCTTTGCACGCAGGGTGGCGCGGTGTTGTGCCGGCGCGAATCGGGGGGTCGGCATGGTGCGAAGTCTTCGTCAGGAACGTTCTTACTGACGCCCGACTTGAGGTAGGGAGTAAGACCCACCCTGAACCTGCTTCTCAGGTACAAGCCATGAAATGAAAAAAGTCTTAATTCTCACACTGGCCCTCCTAGCAGCAGCCATGTCCCTTGCGCAAAATCAGGACTGCAACTGCCCGGGTGCTTGGGTTCAAAAGCTTGAGTCGAATGACCTTTTCAGTCGTATGCAGGGAGGCCGGATGCAAGCATTCGAGTGTCGAGAAAGCGGGAGTGTCGTAAAGACTTTAACCAGATCCCGATTGCGCTCGTTCGACCCTCAGTTGACAACGACCTTTATAAAGATGCGAACGTGCCCCGGGGTGACGCCACCCTCAAACTATGAATGGATTCCGGTTTGGTAAGAAGATGAATACGGCCTTGTATGCCTTAGTCGGTCTTTTACACGGTTTAGCAGGCTTTGACCAGCAGTCGTCCGCTCCTCAATTGCGACTCTTGGTCCACACGGGAGATCTGAAGGCTAAGGCAATCCTGAACGACCAGTTGAGCGTCGATGACACGCGAAGACTTGCTGAGAGCCTGGGCTATGACGTCTTCTCCTCCAAAGAAGCTTTGGTCTTCTTGCCCAAGCCTGCATGGTCTGAAGACCGCACCACATCACTTCGGTCCTTGTTCCGCCTAGCTCAAAGCGGCCAGCGCATCGACTCCTCGCGTCTGGATGCCCCGACTCGGCAGCATCTTCGGCATCTTCTTTCTAATAGGGGTGTAGGGGGCGTGCTGGGCGACCAGATGAGAAACAGCGACATGAAAGCTGTCAGACTCCGCCATGAAATCGAACTGACCGTGGAGAGCGGTGACAAGCGGGCAAAGTTGCCCGTTAGCGCTGCGCTGCTCGCACAGGCATTTGCCAAGCCTGATGAGCCTGTGTACTCGGCCCTTGGAATGCCCGCAGACGCGCATCGGGGCGAGAAACCCTTCGACGCTTCTGAATCTTCAAAACCGGACCAAGCGCTTGAAAGGCCAGAACTCTATGGTCTGCTGACCCGCAGCTTCTGCGTCGATTTCTCGACGCCTGTCGATGCAGACCTTTTCAAAGGTTTTCTCGACTTTATCAAGTCAAAGTTGGAGGAAAGGCGGGAAAGGCAATGGGCCGAGCTGCAAGACGAGATCCACGCCGCCTTTGAAGGTGTGCTTGGCAATGATGCCACGGGGGCGGCGCTTATGGCTGGCCAAAGCCTTGCCTATGATCGTTTGCCCAACTCCGTCAAGGGGATATTGGGAAGGAACGCGGACACGCTTTTGAGCCAGCTTAACCTTTCTTCCGTAGGCGGCGATCGTGAACAAGCGTTTATGAACTGCCGTGTTTCCGCTCCTTCGGGGGTACGAGTCATGGTGGAATTCCTCGTGACATCGGTCTCCACCAAGCAAGGGCCGGTCGAACGGTGGGTCGGCTTTCGACTCCAAGACTTGGCGGAGTGAGGCGGCTCTTCCTAGCCTGCCCTCTCTCAGAGGTTCTGCGCGTGCTCTTGCTGAACATGCGGCCGAAGTCTTGAACGCCCGTCAGGTACGGCTTGTCCCACCGGAAACCCTTCACACCACCTTGGCCTTCTTTGGAGAGTGCGACGAGGCCCAGACCCGGCACCTGGTGACGGCCCTTGGCACGGTCCGCTGGCGACCGGTGCGGGTCTCTGCGGCAGGATGGGCGCAGACGGGGAAGTCGGCCCTTGCCGTGCGACTTTTGGCGGACGGAGACGACCTTTTCTTCATGGCCGAGGTCTTGCGCGCTGCGTTCCACCTGAACAATGTTCCGAGCCTGCACGTGACTTTGGCAAGGTTGCGTAAGCCGCGCGAGGTTACGATCCCGGCTACCTTCCCAAAGATCGAATTTGACCTAGGCTCGCTTGTCCTCTTTCAAAGTTTCTTAAGTCCCGGCGGTGCTAGGTATGAAATGGTTGCCCGGGGTGGGCCCCCGGAACGGTAGGGGGAAAAATGGAACTTAAAGGTACGGTGACAAGTCAACTTGACCGTCCGTTCCGCCGACAACACTATAGGGTGTCGCTCGGTAAGGAAAAAGTGCACCCCATGGGCACCGAGCCGGGTTTCGGCTCGTCTACCCAGTTGGAGCCCGGTCATCCTCGGCACAGCCGAGGCAGGATCGGGTACCTAGGAGACACCGGCCCTGGAGCGGGCAAGATCACGGAGGTGAACTGAGAACATGTGGCAGCGTTTCACAGAACGCGCGAGAAAAGTCGTCTTCTTCGCACAAGAAGAAGCGCAGAAGTTTGGTGAGGGCTATGTCAGCACCGAACACCTGCTGTTGGGCCTCGTCCGCGAGACCGACAGCGTTGCGGCCAGGGTTCTCGACCGGCTCGGGGTCAGCCTGAGCCGAATTCGGGCCGAAGTCGAAAAGCAGCTTCCCCGCGGGGAAGCGCGTCAAACCCAGGACATGACCTTGACGCCGAGGGCGAAGAGAGTCATCGACCTGGCCTATGACGAAGCCCGCAACCTCAACAACAACTACATCGGCACCGAGCACCTGTTGCTCGGCCTCATCCGCGAGGGTGACGGCCTGGCCGGCAGAGTGCTGGCCAAGCTTGGCGTCGAACTTGAACGCGCCCGTCGCGAAGTCATGTCCTTGCAAGACAACGACACGCAGAGCCGGGGCACCTCGCAAAGGGCGTCCGGTACCGGCACCCAGGGCGGGGTCAAGACCCAGACGCTGGACGAATTCGGCCGCGACTTGACGGAACTTGCCCATGAGGGCAAGCTCGACCCCGTCGTCGGCCGTCAGCAAGAGATCGAGAGGGTCATGCAGATCCTGACTCGGCGCACAAAGAACAACCCGTGCCTGATCGGTGAACCCGGCGTCGGTAAGACGGCGATCGCCGAGGGCTTGGCGCTCCGCATCGTGAGTGGCGACATCCCCGACTTGTTAAAGAACAAGCGATTGGTGGCGCTCGACCTAGCGGGGCTCGTCGCCGGTACTAAGTACCGCGGCGAGTTCGAAGAGCGCATGAAGAAGGTTATGGAGGAGGTCCGACGGTCCGAGGGACACGTGATCCTCTTTATCGACGAGCTTCACACGTTGGTGGGGGCGGGCGCTGCAGAAGGCGCCATCGACGCCAGCAACATTATGAAGCCGGCGCTGGCCCGCGGCGAGCTGCAATGCATCGGCGCGACCACGCAGGACGAATTCCGTAAGTACATCGAGCGCGACGCCGCCCTCGAACGCCGGTTCCAGGCCGTCAAGGTCCGCGAACCGAACGAGGAAGAGGCGGTCGACATTCTGAAGGGTCTTCGCGAGCGCTATGAGGCGCACCATGACGTTGAGATCACCGACGGGGCCATCTCGGCCTCGGTGCAGCTCAGCCAGCGGTACATCAGTGACCGAAGCCTGCCAGACAAGGCGATCGACCTCATCGACGAGGCGGCCAGTCGCGTCCGACTGCAGCAGTCGCTGCCTCCCTTGGAAGTCCGCCAGGACAAGGTCCGCTTGAGCAAAATGCGCTCTGAGCTCGACCACCTGCGGCGGCACGATCCCGATGGAGAGGCCTATCAGAAGCTTGAGGAAGCGATCGACGACCTCGATAACGAAGTGACCGAGCGAGAAGAAGCCTGGCACGCCGAAGAGAAGCCGAAGGCCATCGTCGGCGACCACGAGATCGCCCAGATCGTCCAGAGCTGGACCGGTATCCCGGTCACGCGCCTGGTCGAAGGCGAGCAGCAAAAGCTGTTGCGGATGGAGGAAGACCTCCACGGCCGCATCATCGGCCAGTACGACGCGGTCGGCGCGGTCGCCCGTGCCATCCGCCGCGCCCGGAGCGGACTGAAGGATCCGAAGCGGCCCATCGCCAGCTTCATGTTCCTCGGCCCCACCGGCGTCGGCAAGACCGAGTTGGCCAAGGCCTTGGCCGAATACCTCTACGAGAAGGAGTCGAACATCGTCCGGATCGACATGTCCGAGTACATGGAACGGTTCGCGGTGTCGCGGCTGGTCGGCGCGCCTCCTGGCTACGTCGGCTACGACGAGGGCGGGCAGCTCACCGAACAGGTGCGGCGGAACCCGTACTGCGTCGTTCTCCTCGATGAGATCGAGAAGGCGCACCCTGAGGTGTTCAACATCCTCCTCCAAGTCATGGAGGACGGACAGCTCACCGACTCGCAAGGTCGGACGGTGGACTTCCGGAACACGATCATCATCATGACCTCCAACGTCGGCGTGCGGCCGATCGAGCTCGAGAAGGGCCTGGGTTTCCGCGACACCGCGATGGACGTGAACGATCCGAAGACCTACGAGAACATGAAGAACAAGATGCTGGACGAGATGAAGAAGTCTTTCCGGCCCGAGTTCCTCAACCGTGTCGACGAGGTCATCGTGTTCCAGCACCTGAAGAAGGAAGAGATCCTCCAGATCGCGGACCTTTACCTGAAGCGGGTGAACAAGCAGGCGGCGGAGATCGGCATTACGATCGAGCTGAGCGAAGAGGTGAAGCAGCTCTTGGTAGACAAGGGCTACGATCCGAACCTTGGCGCCCGTCCGCTTCGCCGCGCGGTCCAGCGGTTCATCGAAGACCCGCTCAGCGAAGAGCTCTTGACCAACACCTTCACCCCCGGCGACACCATCGTCGCGGAGAAGGACGGCGAAGACAAGGTCAGCTTCCGCAAGAAGCCGACCGGCAAAGGCCGCTCGAAAGAGACGGTCGAGTTGAGCAAGAACTAGTCGGCGACGGCTGTTCTGAACGGAAGGGCTGCCCGGGAAACCGGGCGGCCCTTCTTAGTTTCTGGGGATGGAGTTGGGTGCGGCGCGGCTCGCGCCGTCCTGCGGACAGCCTGCGGCTACGCGGTGGGCGCTAGGGCACAAAGAAACGCCCCCCGCTCCATAAAGGAGCGGGGGGCTCGCCTATCTGTTAACGATCGGGAGCTATTAGCCGCCGATGGTCATCTTGGCGAAGTCAGTCTGGACGATCCAGAGGCTGAGGGCGGACGGGCCGGTCTGTCGAACGGTCCAGCGGCCTCGAGCAATGCCACCGCTGACGTAGCGGTTGAACGGCGCGGTGCCCGTAGCGGTCTTAACCGTGTAGGTACCGGTGATCGTGGCAGTGTTCGTGTTGACCCAGGCAGCGCCGGTGAAGTCGCGGAGCTCGGTGGCTTGCTGGAACGAACCAGTGTTGCCCATGCGGCTCTTGACATCCATCTTGATGCTGGTCGGGTTGGTGATGTTCGTCGAGAAGTCAGCCTCGATGTTCACCGGGGGAACCTGCTGGTTCGGAACGATGAACTTGCGGACTTCAAGGAAGTTACCGTCGTCGGCCTGGAGGCTGGCGAGGTTACCCGCGGTCTGGCGACCAAGGGCGACGCGGAAGGCGCTCGGGAAGAGCTCCTGGTTCGTCGAACCGGCGGTGAACTTGATGTCAAAGATCGCCGGGTTTTGGTACACGAAGGTGCCGCTTCCAGGAGGGTTGTTCTGGAAGATGAACGGGCCTTCCCAGCCGGTACCGGGGGTAACGGTTTGGAAGAATCCGTTCGGAGTGCCGCCAGCGTCAGCCGGGGCAGTCTCAGCGCGCCATCGGGCGGCCGGGCCGGCGACACCGTCGGCGACCATGCCCTGGACGAGGATCGACCAGCAGAACTCGCCGTTCGCCGGCAACGTGAAGTTGGCCGGGATCGACAGGGTCACGAGTTCGCCTTCGCCGGTGAGCGCGTTACCAAGGCCCTTGGGGATGGCCTGAGCCGGGCTCTCCCAGATCAGGGTCGTCGGGGTGCCGGCTCCGCCACCGAAGACGGACGTGCCGTTCACGTTCCAGATGCGGATCTTCGCCGTCGGGTTGCCACTCTCGTTCTCGGTCTGAGCATAAATGTTCATGTCGATGTTCGAGATCTGACGAGCCGTGCCTTCCACCGTGCAGGTGTTGCCGGCTTCGGTGTAACCCGTGTCGTCCGGAAGGCCATAGAAGAAGGCCACCGGGCTGGCGTTGGTCTGGTTGTCGTACGGAGCACCGATGGCGCCGACGTTGACCGAACCGCTCCAGAAGGAGGCGCCGATGTTGAACGGGATGTTCGTCGGGAAGGTGCCGCCCGGGTTCTCCTGGGCGCCCCAGTCCGAAGCGCCGCTCGTGGTGAAGACGCGGCGCCAAGTGACGCCCGTCGGGCCCACGGAGTTGCCGAGGACGGCCTTACCGAGGAAGCGGCCACCAGCCAGGTTCGGGTTGATGTTCGGGTCATAGGGGCCCGGATCGAGCTGCCCGCCCTGGTACTTGTAGGTGAACGTGATGTTAGCCGGAGCCGCGATGTTCGGAATCGGAATGTTCAGAACGCGGTCGCCCTGCTGCACCGGGATCGCGGGGCTCGTCCAGAGGAGCGTGCCCGGCTTGGCCAGGACCGTGCCGTTGGTGCCGGTGGTGTTGGCGCCGTCGTTGGCATAGATCTGAACCGTCACGTTCTCGCCGCCGGCAAGGCCGTCGTTGATAACGTGAAGCGTCCAGAAGGTCATCTGGGTGAGCGTAGCGGCGGAGGACAGTCTGACACCCGAGCCTCGTTCAGGCCAGCGAACCCACTGCGTGTAGGCGGGCTGACCGTTCCAGGCACCGGTGGGGCCTGCGGGACCGTACGAGTTTGTGTATTGGAAGTCGTTGCGGAAGAGGTTCGTCTGAGCGAACGCTCCGGTCACACAAGCAACAACTCCAGCGATTAGCGCAAGTCGCTTCATATGCTTGACTCTCTTAGCGTGGATCTTACGAAAGCGCACTCGAAGCGACAAGGAAAAATCTCTCCTTGCACCCCTCTCCAAGAAGTTGAATGCACTCCGTAATGCCATCATTCTAGCACCGGAACGCGCCCCCTGGCTATCACGATATGCGGTGATCTGCCTCCGGTCTGGTAGTCCTGCTAGGGACCGCGCAGGGCCGTAGGGAGCGTGGCGACCTCCATGTGGAAAACTCCCCGAGGTTGCTTGGGCATAAGGGCCCATTCCTGCGCCGACTAGGGCGGGCCGCCCAGGGTTAATACCGGGTGGGGGGATCGAACGGATGAAGCGGACAGCCCTAGAGTCAAGCGCCGCACGGCCTTTCCGGGCTGAAGACTGCAAGCGAACCGGGCTAGAATCAAGCGTATGCCCGTGGAGATCCTGATGCCCGAACTGGGCGAGTCGGTGCACGAAGGGACGGTGAGTCGCTGGTTAAAGAAGATCGGCGACTATGTCAAGGAGGACGAGCCGGTCGTGGAGATCATGACCGACAAGGTGAACACGGAGCTTGGCGCGCCTTCCAGCGGGGTGCTGGTGAAGATCATGGTGGAGGAGGGCGGCGAGGTCGAAGTCTTCCACGCGATGGGTCTGATCGAGGCCGACGAGGCGAAGGCGAAGGAGATGATCGCCGACGTTGGAGGCGCCGCCGCCTCGACCCCGAATCCGACCCAAGCGCCTGCCAAGCCGACAGAGACCCCGGCCCCGGCTCCCGAGAACGGGGCCGTCGAGCCTGCGGCCGCCCAATCCGGTAGCGACGGGAAGCGCAAGTGGTTCTCGCCGCTCGTCCGCTCGATGGCGAAAGATGCCGGCGTCTCGGAGGCTGAGTTGGCCCAGATCGTAGGTTCAGGCGCGGGCGGGCGGGTGAACAAGAAAGACCTTCAAGACTTCATTGACCGGCGTGGCGCGACCCCCGTTGCTGGTCGGCCCGGCCCGGCCACGGCTCCCGCGGCCGACCTCTCGTTCGCCGCTGCCGCGCCCGCTTCGGCGGTGGCCGGGGCGAGCGAGACGCACGCCCTTGTCGGCATGCGCAAGATGATCGCCGAGGCGATGACGCGGTCGAGCCAGGTGCCGGTCGTCTCGACGCTCATCGAGGTGGACGTGACGAACCTCGTCAAGTTCCGCGAGATCAATAAGGACTCGTTCCAAGCCCAGTTCGGGGTGAAGCTGACCTACACGCCGTTCTTCATCAAAGCGCTGACGGACAGCCTTCTTGAGTTCCCCTACCTCAACGCCTCGCTGGTCGACGGCCAGGTGACGCTCTATAAAGGCGTCCATATGGGCGTCGCCGTCTCACTGGGCGAGCGGGGTGAGGGCGGGCTCATCGTGCCCGTGATCCGGGACTGTCAGTCCAAGTCGCTGGTGGAGATCGCGAGGGACCTGGAGCAGATCGCGGCGAACGCCCGCGGCAACAAGCTCGGCGTGGCCGACGTCCAAGGCGGCACTTTCACCCTTACGAACCCGGGCAGCTATGGGGCCGTCCTCGGAACCCCGATGATCAATGCACCGCAAAGCGGCATCATCGGCGCCTATGGCATCACGAAGAAGCCGGTGATCATCGACGACATGATCGCGGTTCGCTCGGTGATGAACCTTGTCCTGACCTACGACCACCGCCTCGTCGACGGCCTTACGGCCGGCCGGTTCTTGCAGGCGGTCAAGGGTCGGCTCGAGAAGTTCGACTTCTACCGCTAAGCCGTCCGAGGCCCCCCTCTCCTCCAGCGAAGGAGAGGGGGGGGGTGAGGTTCGCCGACGCTCACCTACCCCCTGCTTCAGCGAAGGAGAGGGCGTCCTTAGCCGCCGTCTCGCCCGCTACGAACCCCGTTGCGAAGGCGGCTTGGAGGTTGTAGCCGCCGACCGGGCCGGCCACGTCGAGCACCTCTCCGCAGAGATAGAGGCCCTCGCATCGGAGCGAGCGCATGGTCTGGGGGTCGACCTCGTCGAGGCTCACGCCACCGGCGACGACCTCGCCCTTCTCTAGGTCCACTCGCTTGACCCGGCCAATGCGCCAGGCCTTCATCGCTTCGACCAGCCGGTTGAGCGCCTTCTTCCCGGCTTGCCCGCCACGTTCTTCTGGATCGAGCCCTGCCGACCCGCACACGTCCTCGACCAGGCTCTCGGCCACGAACCCGCCCACATAAGCGCCGAGGCCGCGGCGCGGGTTTTCCGCGCACCAGCGGCGCAGGCTTTCGGAGACTTGTTCGAAGCCCTCGTCGGGCCTGAGGTCGACCTCCAGGTTGACGGATGCTCCATCTATAACTTCGGCGACGGCCCGGCTGATGCCGAGCACGGTCGGCCCGCTGACCCCTCGATGGGTGAAGAGAAGGTCCCCGCGCCACCGCGCGACCTCCTTTCCTGGGGTGTGGACGCTCGACTCCGCTGGAGTGCGGAGGCTCGACTCCGCTGGAGTGCGGAGGCTCGACTCCGCTATGGATTGGGCGGCTTGACGCCCAACGACCCTGGCCTTCAACACGCAGTCCCGCACGGCCACGCCCGGCCGCTGGGGGCATTCGTCGAGGTGCATGTGCATCGGGGCGAGCGCGGCCCGCACGGTGACGATCGTGTGCCCGGCGTCCCTCGCCCAGGGCCAGCCGTCGCCGGTCGTGCCACTCTTGGGATAACTGCTCCCGCCGGTGGCGAGCACGACGTGGCGGCAGGGAAGGAAGCCCTCACTGGTCTCGACCCCATCGACCCTGCGGCTGACCGACCCCTCACCCCCAACCCCCTCTCCCCCGGAGGGGCGAGGGGGCGCCGGAGAGAACCGCAGCCCGGTCACAGGCGTTTCAAGCCGGACTTCGACGCCCTCCTCCGAAAGGTATCCCTGAAGGATCGCGACCACGTCCTTGGCCGTCTGGTCGACTGGGAAGACGCGGCCGTCCGGGCGGGTGTAGACCTCCAACCCGCGCGAGGTCATCATGCGGACGATCTCCGTGTTCGGCAGGCGGTAGCAGGCGGGGCGGATAAAGCGGGCCTCGTTCGGACGGAACGCCTTCAGCACGTCCTCCAGCGGGCCGTCGTGGGCGACATTGCACTTGCCCCCGCCCGAGATCAGCACTTTGGTGCCGATGCGGTCGGTCTTCTCCAGCAGCACGACCCGCGCCCCGTGGCGGGCCGCGTTCCAGGCGGCAAAGATCCCTGCCGCTCCCGCACCGACCACCAGCACCAACGGCTTACCGCCCAAGGACCGCGATTTCGCGCCAATCGGCTAGGTCGCGGACGACGACCTGGCCGTCGAAAGAGCAGAAGACGCCCGTCTTTCCATCCTCGGTGGCAGTCACCCCGAAGAGGGAGTCCTTCGAGACCCCATAGGTCGAGATCTGGTTCATGGAGCCGTCATAGATCGTCGCAGTCAGGTCGTAGCTCCCGACGAGCAAGCGGTCGTTGTCCAGCCATTTTAGGCTGATGATCCCCGTCCGCTCGGGCCGGCCCTTGTAGAGCGGTTCACCGCGCGGCACCGAGAAAATTTGCATCTGCCCGCTGAGGGCACCGACGGCCAAGCGTCGCCCGTCTGGGCTGAACGCCGCCGCGGCGTAATCGCCTTCGTAGGAGCCGCTGAAGAGTTTCTTGCCGGTGGCCACGTCCCAGACTACGACTCCCTTGCTCGGGCCGACGGCGCAGAGCACCTTGTCGTCGTGCGAGACGGCCATGCCGTAGGCGTCGCTCGGCAGTCCTATATAAGTTTGGAGAAGGCGGCCCGTCCGCGCGTCCCACATCTTAGCGCGGTTGTCGTAACCGCAACTGTAGACGCGGTTGCCGTCGCGCGAGGCGGCCACCCCGCTGACGTATGAGGTCCCGCTCCTCCAGCCTTTGATCTTGCGGCCGTCTGTGGCGGACCAAACGTTGACGACGCCGTCGTAGCCCCCGCTGACGAGGAGGCGGCCGTCGCCGCTAAAGGCGATCTGGGTGACGTGCCCTCCGTGCGCGTTCTTGGTCTGGCGTCGGAGCGACCAGTCGCTTGTGAGCCAAACCTTGATGGAGCCGTCGTCGCCCGCAGTGGCGAGCACCTTGCCGTCCGGTCGGAAATCAGCGCACCGAGCCCCGCCCGGATGGGCTTGAACGGTAAGAACGAATGTTAGCGCTGCTATCACGATAGTAAGAATACCGAAGGGAAGTTGAATGGCCGCTAAAGAATTTTTCCTGGCCCTCTTCCTGTCTCCGGGGAAAATGCGGATATGGACGATTGGGAGCGCCCACAGACGCTGGAGGGAAGGTGGGTCCGGTTGGAGCCCCTGGAGGCTCGGCACGCGCCCGGGCTGCTGGACGCCTTCGACCTCGAGACGTTCCGTTACTTCACCGTCCCGCGCCCTGAAATGACCGTCGCGGGGTTCGAGCGGCTCGTCCAAGACCGCACCGCACCGGGCTCCTTTGGCTATGCCGTCGTCTTGCGGGAGGGTGGCAAGGTGGTCGGCTCTTCTTCCATGTTCGACTTAAACCCGGCCCATCGCAACCTCGAGATCGGGCACACGTGGTACGCGCCGCAATGGCGCGGGACGTTCGTGAACCCCGAAAGCAAGCTCCTGATGCTCCGGCACGCCTTTGAGGCGATGGGCTGCATCCGTGTCCAGCTGAAGTGCGACGACCGCAACGAGCGGAGCAAGGCCGGGATCCGGAAGCTGGGGGCGAAGTTCGAGGGAGTGCTGCGGAACAACGTGGTCATGCCGGACGGGCACCGGCGCCAGACGGCTTACTTCAGTGTGCTGCCCGAAGAGTGGCCGGACGTGAAAGCGGCCTTGTTGAACCGGCTGGAACACTTGGGCGGGCAGGGCTAGGCGCGAAGGGCCATCGGGCCAGGGATGCCACACGGGGAAGTTCTTAACAAGGACGCACTCGCCGCGGTTAGCCCATGGCAGGGTTGGGCCGGTAACATGGCGCCATGGAGCAGCTGGGCGGAAGGCGGTCCAAGCAATTCCATTCAGCGTCATGGCGACAGGTCGCAACTAGCCTCGGCACGGGGCGTGCCGAGGCATGAAAAAAGTGACGGACAGCGCTTGGGGTCGGGCGCGGTTCCTCCGGGCCCGACTAAAAGCAAGCGTCAGTGAGACCGAGACGAACCAGACCGTCGCAGGCTCCGGCACGGCGTGGATCTCTAGGGTCCGGAACTCATTGATCGTCCCGGAGAAGTTGTCGTAGGTCTGCAGGAACCGGACGAACTCGATCCTGCTCCAGTCGATCTGGCGGCTGAAGTCGCTGCGGAAGAACTCGATCCCCTGGTCAGGCCTTTGCCGCCAATGGATGTTGTTCGCCGAGCGGCCGTCGGCGTCGCGGAGAAACAGTGTGTACCCGGTCGCATTGATCTCGTCAGGCGTGGTGTCGCGGTCGACCTGGATGCTGGTCGCGAACCCCATGTCCACCTCCATCGGGTCGCCTGCGCCGTAGTCGAAGTACAACTCGCAAAGGACGTTCGGCCGCTGGGTGGGCCAAGCCACCTGGTGACGGCCAGCGCGGTTTTCCATCACGACGTCCACCATGCCGAGGTTTTGGAAGAGCCGGAATCCGTACTGCCTCGACCCCCCGATCGTGTCGCGAGGATCGATGTTCCGGATGATGTCGCCATAGGAGCCCGGCTGCCGAAACACCCGCTCGAAGTCCCCTCCGTCGAAGTTGTCGATGATAAGCATGGCTCCATTTGCAGGCAAAAGTCTTCCCAGTGGCCCGGTTGAGGTGCCAGGTCGGCTGCGACGTCACGGCGCTTAGCGCAGGGGCTGGCCGGGCTTTCGCCTGGTCACTCTGAGGTCGTGGCGGGGCCAGGGCTGCAGGCACAGCTGGGGCCGCAGGGGGCGGCTGGGGCTGGTGACGACGCTTCACTCGGGGCCTTGTCGGGCGCCTTCTCGCTGGCATTGGCGGTGGGCTTGCCCGAATAGTCGTTGATGTGGAAGCCCGCGCCCTTGAAGAGCACGGCGGTGGGTTGGATGAGGCGGCGAAGCGAGCCGTTCGCGCCACAGTCACAGTCCTTCAGCGGGTCTTCCGTGATGCGTTGCTCGACTTCGATGGTCTTAGAGCAGGTCTTGCACTCGTACACGTAGGTCGGCATCTTTGTCGTTTATGATTATCGTCGGAAGGGGCCAAGCCACTTGGGCCCCTGTTGTCCGTGGCACAATACATCGCTCGCGTCATGTCGCCGCAAACCTTCTCGGCCGCCGACCTTCCCGTCATCGGGTTCTTGGTCTTGTTAGAGGGGCTGCTTTCGGCGGACAACGCGCTCGTCCTGGCGATCATGGTGCGGCACTTGCCGCGCGTGGAGCAGAAGAAAGCGCTGCTTTACGGCCTTGGAGGCGCCTTCGTCTTCCGTGCGCTAGCCATTCTTCTCGCGTCCTACATCATTCAGCTGTGGTGGCTGCAGTTGATCGGCGCGGGCTACCTGCTTTACATCACGATCAAGCACTTCCGCCAGCGCCACGTTGGGGACGACGCGGTGGGCTCCGCCGTCCAGAAGGGGTTCTGGGCGACCGTGGTGGCGGTGGAACTTACCGATATCGCCTTTGCGGTGGACAGCGTCGTGGCTGCGGTGGCGATCGTTAAAGGGCCGGAGAAGCTGTGGGTGGTCTATACCGGCGCCATATTCGGCGTCGTCCTTTTGCGGTTTGCCGCCGGCTTCTTCATCGGCCTCCTTGACAAGTTCCCGTCGCTCGAGCACCTGGCGTATGCGCTGGTCGGCTGGGTCGGGGTGAAGCTCTCGCTGATGGCCGGGCACAACGCGATCGTTGCCTATAACCGCAGCGCGCCGGAGCGGCTCGGGTTCGCCATCCCAGAGATGCCGCACCTCGTCTTTTGGGGCGTGATGGGGCTTATGATCGCCGTGGGCATCATCCACGCAGTGCGGAACCGGGCTCCCAGAGGGGAAGCCTCTTTAGCCACCTCGCAACCTATCTTCGTCGAGGGCCGTACCGAGCATAATTCATCTTCGGAGGAAACTTGATGTCCGACATGCTTGGAGTGATCCCCGCCATCTTCCTTATGTTGATCCCCATCGTGGCGATCTTGACGAGCCACCAGCGAAAGATGGCGGAGATCATCCACAAGAACCACGGCCAGTCGAACGACTCGGATCTCTTGGCGCTGCGCGAAGAAGTCCGGGCTCTGCGAGACGCGGTGAACCGTCAGGCCATCGCTTTGGACACGCGCCTCGACCGGCAGTTGGAACCGCCGCCCCTGCAAGAGCACTTGGAGGCCAGATAGATGAGTGAAGGCCAGATCGCCCTTTTCATCCCGATCCTTGCCCTCCTGATCCCGGTGTTCGCCATTGTCGGCGGCATCGCGACGAAGGTCATGCGGGACCTCGCCGAGCACCAAAGGAAGATGGCCGAGCTGCTCCACGGGAGAAGTTCTGCCGGGGACCAGATGGTGCTGGAGGAGATCCGCGCCCTGCGGGGCGAAGTGGCCGACCTGCGCGACCGCGTGAACCAGGTCGCCCTGAATTCGGACGTGCGGCCGTCTCTTAACAATTGATCTGGCGCGGAAACGCCAGATGGGCTATAATTGAGGGTGATAGGGAAGCGACGGGGCGATCCTTGTGGGCATTTAGCCCTAAAATGTAGAAAAAGTGTCAATGCTGGTATCGGACTTTAGGTTCAACCGGCCTCTCTAGTCCGTGCCCGGCTTCGGGGGCAAAGGGGTATTGTGACCAGTCCCGGTTCGCCCCATGAGAGTTATTACGCCTACCTCGAAGCGCATCGGCCGGACGCTCGAGGTTCCCAATCTTCTCGAATTGCAGCTTGAATCGTACCGTTGGTTCCTTGAGGAAGGACTTCCGGAGCTTTTTCAAACTTTCTCCCCGATCTGGGACTTCACCCAGAGCAACTACATTGAGTTCGCCGAGTTCGTCCTTGGCGAGCCCAAGTACAACCTGAGCGAGTGTCGCGACCGTGATATGACGTACGAGGCGCCCATCAAAGCGATGGTGCGGCTCGGCGGCAAGGACCGGGAGGTCATCGAGTCCGAGGTCTACCTCGGCGACCTTCCGCTCATGACCGATAAAGGCACGTTCATCATCAATGGACGCGAGCGGGTCATCGTGAGCCAGCTCAGCCGCAGCCCTGGCCTTTACTTCGAGGAAGACGTCGACACTTCGATGCAGATGATCGTCCGTGCGCGCATCATCCCCAGCGAAGGCCCCTGGCTCGAGATCGAGAACGACGCCAACGGTGTCGTCAAGACCCAGATTTCGCAGACGAAGAAACTGCCGATCACCCTCTTGATCAAGGCCCTCCACGGCTTTGAGCGGGGGCGCGACCGCCAAACCCGCCCAGTAGGCGAGAGCCTGCAGAAAAAGCTTAGCGAACCGATGGCCGACCCGGACACGGGCGAGGTCGTGCTCGAGAAGGGCGTGATCCTCACCAAGGCGGTGCTCGACCGGCTGACCGACGAGCAGAAGGAGATCCAGGCTCTTGTCGAGTCTCCGCTCGGGACGAGCGACGACATGCTGTGGGCCTTCGGCCGCCAGCAGACGCTCACGAACCCGGAAGCGGCCGATTTGATCGGCGCCCGCCCGCTTGCCGAGGTGAAGGACGGCACCGGCAAGTCCCTGGTCGGCGCGCTTCAGCGCATCGATGAGGAGACGGCGGTGAAGATCGCCACCCTCGGGGTCGAGACCCTGGAAGTGCTCGTGCTCGACGAGCTCGTCGAGGCGACCCTCGCAAACGACCCTTCGTCCAACACCCGCGAGGCCATCCTCTTTATCTATAAGCAGATGCGGCCCGGCGAGGCGGCGAACGAGGACGCGGCGAAGCAACTGGTCTACAGCTTGTTCTTCGACCCGCGGCGCTACGACCTGGGCAAGGTCGGCCGCCGGTTCCTCAACCAGCGGCTAGGCTTGAACGTCCCGCTCCAGATCCGCAACCTCACGAGCGACGACCTCACCAGCACCATCTTGGGCATGGGCCCCTACCTGAACAAGGAGATGGACAAGGACGACATCGACGACCTGCGCAACAAGCGGGTCCGCTCGGTGGGCGAGCTGCTCCAAAGCCAGCTGCGCTTGGGCTTTGTCCGAATGGAGAAGGTCGCCCGCGAACGCATGACGAGCGCCGACCAGGACAACCTGCTGCCGTCGATCATCCTCAGCGTCAAGCCGGTGAGCGCCTCGATCAAGAGCTTCTTCAGCAGCAACCAGCT
The DNA here is from genome assembly GCA_019454125.1 of Fimbriimonadaceae bacterium. Classification (NCBI taxonomy): domain Bacteria; kingdom Bacillati; phylum Armatimonadota; class Fimbriimonadia; order Fimbriimonadales; family Fimbriimonadaceae; species Fimbriimonadaceae bacterium. The sequence continues at coordinate 1,893,822 of CP075365.1, read as the reverse complement.
CAGCACGTTCATGGACCAGACGAACCCGCTGAGCGAGCTCACGAACAAGCGGCGCCTTTCGAGCCTCGGCCCCGGCGGCCTGCAGCGCACCAGCGCCAAGCTCGAAGTCCGCGACGTGCACCGCTCGCACTACGGGCGGATCTGTCCGATCGAAACGCCGGAAGGTCCGAACATCGGCCTCATCAGCCAGCTGACCACCCACGGGCGCATCGACGAGTTCGGCTTCATCATGACGCCGTACCGCCGCGTCGTCGACGGGGTCGTCAAGCCGGAGATCGTCTACCTGACGGCGAACGAGGACTTCGACAAGCGCATCATGCCCGCGGACACCAAGCTGGACGAGGACGGGCGCATCCTCAGCGACACCATCCAGGTCCGCTGTCCGGGCGGCGACAAGAACTTCGGCGGTGCCCAGTACCCGATCGTGCCGCGCTTGCGCGTCGACCTGATGGACGTCTCGCCGGTGCAGATCATTTCTGTCGCGACGTCGCTCATCCCGTTCCTGGAGAACGACGACGCGAACCGCGCCCTCATGGGCGCGAACATGCAGCGCCAGGCCGTGCCTTGCCTTCGTAGCGAGGCGCCCTTGGTCGGCACCGGGCACGAAGCCCGGGCCGCGGTGGACTCCGGGGCCTCGATCCGCGCCCGGCGCGACGGGCTCGTCACCTATGTGACCAGCCACGAGATCCGCATCGTCGGGGACGACGGGACCGAGGACACCTACGAGCTGACCCACCTTTACCAGAGCAACAAGACGACCTGCTTCACCCACCGCCCGGTGGTCGTGCCTGGCCAGCGCGTGCTGCGCGGCGACCCGCTCGCCGACGGCGCCACCTGCGACGACGGCCGCCTTGCCCTGGGTAAGAACGTGCTCGTCGCGTTCATGCCGTGGAACGGCTACAACTACGAGGACGCGATCGTCCTGAGCGAGCGCCTGGTGAAGGAGGACGTGTTCACGTCGATCCACATCGAGCGCCATGAGACGGAGGCGGTCGACACTAAGCTCGGCCCCGAGGAGATCACGCGCGACATTCCGAACGTCGGCGAGGACGCGCTCAAGGACCTCGACGAGAACGGCATCATCCGGGTCGGCGCGGAAGTCCGTCCCGAGGACATCTTGGTCGGTAAGGTCGCCCCCAAGGGCCAGACCGAAATGACGGCGGAAGAGCGGCTCATCATCGCCATCTTCGGCAAGAAGGCGGAGGAGACCCGCGACGTCTCGCTCCGGCTGCCGCACGGCGAGAAAGGGACGGTCGTGGACGTCAAGGTCTTCAGCCGGTTCAAATACCTTTCGCCGACGATCAACTATATCTACAAAGAGTCGAAGAAGCGCGAGCGCTTGATCTGCGACCGCACCGACGAGCCCCTGCTCCAGATCGCGGGCGACGAGCTGCCGGCGGGTACGAACATGACCGTGCAGGTCCACGTTGCCCAAAAGCGCAAGATCATGGTCGGCGACAAGATGGCGGGCCGCCACGGCAATAAAGGCGTCATCAGCCGCATCCTTCCCGTGGAAGACATGCCCGTGCTGGCCGACGGCACGCCGGTCGACATCGTCCTGAACCCGCTCGGCGTTCCGAGCCGAATGAACATCGGCCAGATCTTGGAGACGCACCTGGGCCTGGTCGGCCGGCACCTGGATTGCCGCTACGAGTGCCCCGCCTTCGAAGGCGCGACCGAAGAGGAGATCCTCCACGAGGTCCAGCGCCTGGGCGAGCACCTGCGGGTCCAAGCCTTGCAGGCGTACGTGAACTCGGAGCTCGCGCTGAACATGCGCTTCCGACCGGACGACTCGCTGGAGACCATGCTGGCGAAGGTCGAGGACAAGCTCCGCTCGCTAGACCAGGAGTCGCTCGAGCGCATCAGCCGCATCCTCGCGGCGAAGTCGACGCGGACGATGGAGGAGCTGCTCGCGGTCGATCCCGACATGTTCGAACCGGAAGACCTCTCCGTCTCGACGGGCCAGCCCTTCAAGGCGCCGGACGAGGTCTACGCGGAAATCTTGGAGAAGCTCCAGGTGAACGTCTTCCGGCGCGCGGGCCTCGACCCGAACACGTGCAAGTCGGTCTTGCGGGACGGCCTCACCGGCGACGAACTGCCGAACAAAATGACGGTCGGCGTGATCTACATGCTCAAGCTGGAGCACCTTGCTGACGAAAAGATCCACGCCCGCTCGATCGGCCCCTACTCGCTCGTCACGCAGCAGCCGCTGGGTGGTAAGGCGCAGTTCGGCGGCCAGCGCTTCGGCGAAATGGAAGTCTGGGCTCTGGAAGCGTACGGCGCCGCCTATACGCTGCAGGAACTGCTGACCATCAAGTCCGACGACGTCATGGGCCGCGTGAAGGCGTACGAGTCCATCGTCAAGGGCGAGCCGATCAGCGAGCCAGGCATCCCAGAGAGCTTCAAGATCCTCGTCAACGAACTCCGCAGCCTCTGCCTAAAGGTGACGGTCGAGGACGCGCAGAACAAGGAATTGACCCTGAAGGACCTCGACGAACTCACCGGCGGAGACGACGTGAGGCTCGCGAGGAGCGTGGGGTTCTTTAACTAGTTGGCGGTTGGCGGTTGAGGGTTGGCGTTCGGTGCCGACCTTCAACCGCCAACGGAACCGCTAACTGCCAACTTCCAACCGCCAACTACCAACCGCTAACCAATATGGCCGACAGCAATCTTTTCGATAAAATCCGTATCGGGGTCGCAAGCCCTGAAGACATCAAGGGCTGGTCTTACGGCGAGGTCAAGAAGCCGGAGACCATCAACTACCGCACCTTCAAACCGGAGCGGGACGGGCTGTTCTGCGAGCGCATTTTCGGCCCGACCAAGGACTACGAGTGCACTTGCGGCCGCTATAAGAAGATCAAGTACAAGGGCATCGTCTGCGAGCGGTGCGGTGTCGAGGTCACGCGGAGCAAGGTTCGGCGCGAGCGGATGGGCCACATCGAGCTTGCCGCCCCTGTCTGCCATATTTGGTACCTGAAGGGAGTCCCGTCGCCGCTGGCGCTGGTCCTCGATATCAGCCCGCGGCAACTTGAGAAGGTCATCTATTTCGCGAGCTTCATCATCATCGAGCTGGACAGTGAAAAGATCCAGTCGATGCTGCCGACCATCCTGGACGCGGTCGAGCAGGAGAAGGTGGCCATCCAGGCCCAGATGCGGCAGCTCGAGGTGGATTCGCTGCAGCGCCTTTCCCAGGAGATGGTCGACAACCCGGACGAGTACTTCGACGAGTCGTTCGTTCGGGACCGTATGAAGGCGAACTTCGACCGCATCCGGGCCGAGTACCGCGACGCGGACGAGCGGGTCCGCGACCTGGACATCGCCGCCGAACTCATCGGAAAGCTGGAAGTCAACCAGCTGATCGAAGAGGACAAGTGGCGGGCGATCAGCAAGATGCTGGACCAGGTGGGCCGGCGCCTGCGCACCGACCTCGCCACGCTCGTCCGTGCGAACATCGGCGCCGAGGCCGCGAAAGAGCTCTTGAACGCGGTCGACCTCGACCGCATGGTCAAGGAACTCCGCAATGAGATCGTCGTCACGACCAGCCAGAAGCGGCTCCGCGCGATCAAGCGCCTTGAGCTTGTCGAAGCGCTGATCAACTCGCGCAGCAAGCCGGACTGGATGGTCCTGGACATCGTCCCGGTGATCTCTCCCGAGCTTCGCCCGATGGTGCAGCTTGACGGCGGCCGCTTCGCGACCTCCGACCTCAACGACCTCTACCGGCGCATCATCAACCGCAACAACCGCCTGAAGAAGATCATCGAGATCCAAGCGCCGGAATCGATCATCAACCACGAGAAGCGGCTGCTGCAGGAAGCGGTGGACGCCCTGATCGACAATGGCAGGCGCTCGCGCCCGGTCGTCGGCAGCAACCAGCGCCCGCTGAAGTCCCTCAGCGACATGCTCAAGGGTAAGGAAGGCCGGTTCCGCAAGAACCTGCTTGGCAAGCGTGTCGACTACTCTGGCCGCTCTGTCATCGTCGTCGGCCCGTACCTGAAGCTGCACCAGTGTGGCCTGCCGAAAGAGATGGCGCTCGAGCTCTTCAAGCCGTTCGTGATGAAGACGCTCGTCGAGCGCAAGATCACGCAGAACATCAAGACGGCCAAGCGCATGATTGAACGCATGCACCCGGCGGTCTGGGACGGCCTCGAGGACGTCATCAAGGAGCACCCGGTGTTGCTAAACCGTGCGCCTACGCTGCACCGCCTCGGCATCCAGGCTTTCGAGCCGATCCTCGTCGAAGGCAAGGCGATCCAGTTGCACCCGCTGGTCTGCCACGCTTACAACGCGGACTTTGACGGCGACCAGATGGCCGTCCACGTGCCGTTGAGCATCCAAGCGCAGGCCGAGGCCCGCGTGCTCATGCTCTCGACGCAGAACTTGTTCTCGCCGGCCGACGGCCGTCCCGTGTGCTCGCCGATCCAGGATATCGTCCTCGGCTGCTACGCGCTGACCTACACGAACAAGGCCTCGGCAAAGCGGTTGCAGGACCAGGTCGACGCTTACGCGGCCGACCCCGAGAAGAACCCGGCGCCCTACGTCTATTCCGGGCCGGACGAGGTGCTCTTCCGACTGGAGAGCCCGAACAGCGACCGGATCGGTCTGAACGACCCCGTCCGTGTCCGTCTGAAGAGGCCCATCTTCCGGCCGAAGGACGAGGTCGATTACCGCGACCCGCAGACGGGCGTGGAGTACAAGATCCACTACAGCCGGAACGAGTTCGACGAAGAGATCAAGGAACTCGTGCCGTTGCCCCAGGAGTTCGAGACGTTCATCTCGACGACGACTCCGGGCCGCCTCATCCACAACCTGACGCTGCCCTTCCCGATGCGCTTCAGCGACAAGTTCCTCCAGGTCGAGCTGACGAAGAGGGCGATCGCCGACACCATCGTCACCTGCCACCGAGAGGTCGGCACGGAAGGCACGATCAAGCTTCTGGACGACATGAAGGCGCTCGGCTTCAAGTGGGCCACGAAGTACGGCATCAGCATCGCGCTGACGGACATGGACCCGCCGCGCCGCCGCCAGGAGATGTTGGACGAGGCAGACAACCGATCCGATAGGATCCTCGAGCAGTTCCGCCGCGGCCTCATCTCGTTCCGCGAGATGCAGGACAGCCTCGTGCGGCTCTGGGCCGGGACCTACGACGAAGTCGGCGGCGCCATCGTGGACTCGATGCGCCAGGAGAACCCGCTCTCGATCATCACCGTCAGCGGCGCGCGCGGCTCGATAAAGCAGCTCACGCAGCTCTCCGGCATGCGCGGGTTGATGTTCAACCAGTTCAACGAGGTTATCTACGAGCTGCCCGTCCGGAACTCGTTCCAGAAGGGCCTGAGCATGCTCGAGTTCTTTGTGACGACCCACGGCGCCCGCAAGGGACTTGCCGACACGGCCCTCCGCACCGCCGACGCGGGCTACCTCACCCGTCGCCTCGTCGACGTCGCCCAGGACGTGATCATCCGCAAGAAGGACTGCGGCACGACCGAGGGCATCCTCGCCTGCCGGCTTACCTACGAAGGCAAGACCATCGAGACGATCTCCGACCGCGCCGAAGGGCGCATGTCCCTCACCACGGTGAGCGACCCCGAGACCGGCGACTTGATCCTGCCCTTCGACGAGCTCATCACCTCCGTGCACGGGAAAAAGCTGGACGCGGTGGAGACCCGGTATTCCGATGAGCGCGAGGCGCTGGAAGACGACGACAAGGCGATCGAGAACCTGAACGCCCGCTACGAGTCGTTCGGCTTCAAGGTGGACGACCACGGCCGCCTGGGCATCCTGGTGCGGTCGCCGATCTCGTGCGAGTTGGACCAAGGCATCTGCGCCAAGTGCTACGGGGTCGACCTGGCCTCGCACAAGGTGGTCGAGGAAGGGGTCGCGGTCGGCATCATCGCCGCCCAGTCGATCGGCGAACCGGGCACGCAGCTCACGATGCGCACGTTCCACACGGGCGGCGTCGCGGGTTCGAAGAACATCGCCCGCACGAACCAGTACAAGACTGGTAAGTTCGTCCGCCAGTTCCAGGAAGACTTCCAGCAGGCGACGCAGACCGACCTCTCGAACTTTGACCCGGGCAAGCTGCTCCAAGACCAGGAGAACACGGTCCGAGAGCTCTTCAGCCAGCCGATCGGCGAGCAGGTCGATGCCCCCAAGAAGACGACCCGCTCCACAAAGGCGGCGGAAAAGGCGGCTGAGAAGAAGGACTCCGACAGCCGCAAGCTCTGGGAGCGGAGCCGGAAGACGTTCTTCTATTCCTGGACCGGCGAGTCCAGCGGCATCGTCCGCGTCGAAGAGATCTTCGAGGCGCGAAAGCAGCCGCGCGGTAAAGCGATCATCTGCCCGGTCACGGGCACGGTCATGGACGTCAAGCGGTCAAGCTTTGGCCGCTGGGTCGTGGTTGAGGCGGAAGTGCCTTCTGACACCCCGATCCGCCAGGCTTACATCGCCCAGCCAGACGGGTGGGCGAGCAAGGACGGCGAGCTGGACGAGAAAGCCATTGCCGCCTTGGAGCGCCTGGTCGGACAGAAGGTGACCACCCAAAACCTCCAGGCCCTGCGAAAGTACGGCATCGAGCGGGTGAAGGTCTTCTTCACGATCCTTGTCCCGCCGCTCGGCAACCTGCCGGTCCAAAAGGGACAGAAGGTGATCAAGGGCGACCCGCTCACCGAAGGCCCGCTCGACCCGCACGAGGTGCTCGACCTGGCCGGCGCCGCCGCCGTCCACGAGTACTTCATCGAAAACCTTCAGTCGGTCTATAAAGACCAGGGCGTCGACATCAACGACAAGCACTTGGAGGTGATCGTCCGCCAGATGCTGCGAAAGCGGCGGGTCGAGAACCCGGGGAACACCCCGTTCTTGCCGGGTCAGATCGTCGACCGCTTCCGGTTCGCCAAGGAGAACGAGCGCGTCCGCACGGCCAAGGCCAGCGGCAAGAAGGTCAAGTACATCGACCCGATCGACGGCCAGGAGAAGGAGCGCGAGCCGCAAGAGGCCACCGCGACCTGGATCTTGCTCGGCATCACCGAGGCCTCGCTCGCGACGGACTCGTTCCTTTCGGCCGCCTCGTTCCAGAAGACGACGCGCGTCCTGACGGAAGCCGCCGTCCGCGGAAAGCACGACATCCTGCTCGGCCTCAAGGAGAACGTCATCATCGGGCGGCTCATCCCGGCCGGTACGGGCGTCAAGCCTTACCGCGAACTCGCGATCGACGTGGACCGCAGCCAGCCGAGTTGGTCGCAACAGTCCCTCACCGCGCTCGTCGAGGCCGAAGACGGCGACCTGCCGATGGCAACGGGCCTGGAAGGCATGTCGCTTGCGGACCTTGCCGCACAGGCAGAAGAGCCCGCGATCGAAGACTGATCCGCGCGGAAGCGCGTTAAACGGGGCGGGCACCCAAGCGGGGCCCGCCCCTTCGCTCTTACTGCGGGGGAGGGGAAGGCGGGCCGGCCAGGGCAGTCGCCCGGTCAACGGCGTTGGCATAAGCGGTCATGCCCGGGAAAACTGTGTAGAGCCTGGCCTCGCCCTCATAAGCCCAGACATACCTCTCAGTGCCGAAGGGCACCCGCTCGACCCTGCCGTCGCGCCAGGCTATGACATAGAACCCTTCCGGGTTCGTCCAACCCTCGTCGCCCTCGCCGCGCTGGAAGTTCGAACGGATGTAAAGGTTCGTGTACGCGGCCAACTCGCCTAAAACGGGGTGGTCGGGCCTCGGCGTGCAGAAGGACACGGGGTTGTCGCGGTCTTCCCGGTCAGAAGCCAACTTTTGGTCCGCAAGCAGGGTCAGACCTCGGGGCAAGCGAACCGGTTGGTTGCCGTTCGCGCGGAGCTGGAGCGCGATCGCTCGGGCCACCGCTTCCGCATTGACGGGGTCGCCCGCGCCAAGGGCGTCAGTCTTCTCTGACAACGATCTCCCAAAGGCGAACCCGGCCAGAGCCAGGCTTGCGGTCAGGGCGCTCAAGGCGAGAGGCTTAAGGACGTGCTTCATCGGACATCAGTCAGTGGGAGGGCAGTAGCGGGGGTATTGGCAGGCGCGATTGGGGTCGACCACGCCGTTGCAGCAGACGGCTTTAATGCAGTCACCAATATAGAGGTCGAACTTGTCGTACATCCGGTAACGGCTTTCGGTGACGAGGGCGCAGTGGCCCGGAGCGATCATGTCCCGGTCGATGCACCGATAGATCTGGTACGTGGCCTCAAGATCAATGTAGGAATAGTCGCCGCACGTGTTGGTGTTACAGGCTTGACAGCTCGGGCCCTGCTGGCCGCACATTTCCGACTCAGCCGGAATCGAGCGGAAGCCAGCAAGGGCACCGAACCCAAATGCAGACAAAACAAGCGTGGTAAGGGCAAGCCTCACATTCTTAGGAACGCCGAACCATCAACTATTGCTTGGGTATAAGGGCCTGCCTGAATTTTGGCGGGGGTCTAGGAGGCGTAGGGATCGGGGCTGAGCTGGAAGGGCAGGTTGGCCAAAAGGTCCTTGACATTGCGGGCAGGATCAGGCACAATACCGATCCGCCCAGCCGAGGCTGGGGCGCGGGCTTTCGCGAGAAGGTCGTCCCATGGGAAGCAACCGGACTTGAAAACGAGCCGAATTGATCCGATCGGGGCCTCTTGCGGAAAGCACGCGAGGGGCTTCTTGGTTCTGAAAAGTCCGTGCCCCCGGAACGGGAAGTAGACGAGAACACATGCCGACGGTCAACCAGCTGGTCCGCAATGGGCGGACGCTTCAGAAGACGAAGAGCAAGTCGCCGGCCCTGAAGCGCAACCCCTTCAGGCGCGGAGTCTGCACTGTCGTCAGAACGGTCACCCCTAAGAAGCCGAACTCAGCCCTGAGAAAGGTCGCCCGCGTGCGCCTCACGAACGGGATCGAGGTCACGGCCTACATCCCCGGTGTCGGGCACAACCTGCAGGAACACTCGGTCGTGCTTGTTCGCGGAGGCCGCGTGAAGGACCTTCCCGGCGTCCGGTACCACATCGTTCGAGGCACCCAGCAGACCGCCGGGGTCGCTAACCGTAAGCAATCCCGAAGTAAGTACGGCGCGAAGAGGGCCAAGCCCGCCGCTAAGTAAGACCTATGCCGAGAAAAGGACCCGTCCCACCCCGCGTCATCACTCCGGACCCCATGCACGGCTCGGAGCTTCTACAAAGGTTTATCAACCGCCTCATGCTGGCCGGCAAGAAGTCGAAGGCCGAGCGTATCGTTTACGCCGCGCTGGACATTGCCGCAAAGAAGGCAGAGGTCGAGCCGATCGAGCTTTTCGACAAGGCCATTCAGAACGTGATGCCCACCATGGAAGTCCGTCCCCGACGCGTCGGCGGCCAGAATTACCAGGTGCCGATGGAAGTTCGCCCCGCCCGGCGCCGCACCCTTGCGCTACGCTGGCTGGTCGGCAACGCCCGACGTCGAAGCGGCAAGAGCATGGTGGACAAGTTGTCCGGCGAGTTCTTCGACGCCTTCAACAACACCGGCAACTCGGTGAAGAAGAAGGAAGACACGCACAGGATGGCCGACGCCAACAAGGCGTTCGCGCACTACCGGTTCTAGTGCTTGCGTTTTCCGCAGCCGTGTGCAACCCCTCTCGTTCAGAGAGGGGTTGCGCTTTTTTACGGCCCGGTCACGGGGCCGGGGCCCGCTTCCGACGTTACGACGGCATAGATGTCGATTAACGAAGAGATCGGTCTGGGGGTCATTGGGTTTGGCAGCTTTGCCATGTTCGCGGTGCAGCAGTTCGAGCAGCAGGAGGGCGTGCGCGTAGCGGGCTTGGCCGGCACTCACCGGGAGGCGGCTTATGCCGCGGCCGAGCGGTTCGGGGTGGGCGAGCCGATCGATATCGAAGACTTGGTCGCCCAAGAGGACGTGGACATGGTCTACATCGCCCTGCCTCCCTTCCTCCACTATGACGCCGCGAAGAAGGCGCTGGAAGCGGGGAAGCACGTCTTGGTCGAAAAGCCGCTCGCGATCTCGGTGGAGCAAGGACGGGAGCTTGTGGCTCTGGCGGAGAGCCGCGACCTCCTCTGCGTCGTGAACCAGATGCAGCGCTACAACCCACTCGCGGCCCAGATCAAGGCGGTCATCGACCGAAAGCCGCTGGGCGAGGTCTTGTACGCGCGGTTCGAGAACCTCGCCGCCGACGGCGGCCTGAAGCCCGACCACTGGTTTTGGGACAGGGAAAAGAGCGGAGGCATCTTCATCGAGCACGGCGTGCACTTCTTCGACCTTTTCGCGATGTGGTTCGGCCCTGGGGAGGTCCGAGGCGCGAGCCGGTCGCTCCGCCCGGGCTCCAACGTTGAGGAGCAGGTGACGTCAATGGCCCGCTTCGGCGAGGTCGACGCGTGGTTCTTCCACAGCTTCACCCAGCCGAGCCGTGCCGACCGCCAGCAAATGCGGATCGTCTTCGAGCGGGGCGAGATCGTGACGGAGGAGTGGGTGCCGACGCGGATGACTCTGACGGCCATGACCGGCGACCGGGAAATCCGAGAGCTCAAGAAAATCTTCCACCGCGCGCACCTCGAGGCCGAGGAGCTCTACCGTGGCCAAGACCGTCAGGTCGAAGGGCGGTTCAAGGTGTACGACGCGAGCGAGAAGCTGACGATCCGCAAGGGCTGGGACCAGAGCAAGTACTCGGTCTACAGCAACTGTGTGCGGAGCCTCTTCGCCGACCAGTGGGCTTGGATCCGCAACCGCGAGAACCAGCGCTTGCTCACCGAACAGGATGGCCTGAGGGCGCTGGAGATGGCGGAGGCGGCCGACCGGATGGCGCGGCAAGGGAGCCCTGGAGACCAGGGCTCCCCGCCTTACCTGCCGGTCGAAGGGTAGTTCTCGGTCGGCGAGCCAGCGGTGCTGGATCCCGGGGTGTTCGTCCCGGTACCTGTTCCCGTTCCGGTTCCATTAGGGGCCCCCATGCTGCTCGTGCCCCCGGTCATGTCTGTGTAGCCTGTGTTGTCGTCAGCCACGAACCGGAGCGTCATCACGTCCGCCGACGCGTTGTTCGCGGAGATGGTGATGGTGTCTGGCCGTCCGTCGACCCCCAAGGTGACGGTCCCCGTGGCGTCCATGACGGCAGCTTGCCCTCCGCCCGTGTCGATCTTGATCGGGATCTCCTGGCTGTTGGCTTGTCCCCACCGGCCGGAGAACGTGGTCTGGCCAAGCATCGGCCCCCAGAACGCCAAACGTAGGGTGTTGTCGTTCTCCATTCTCACTTCGGCGACCTCAAGGTTCTGGCTGTTGGTGCCGCGCGACAGCGTGCCCGTGCCTCGCAGCAGGCCAGAGTAGTTTGTGAGCTGCCCTTGGTCGGTCGTCGTCCCCGAAGTCGTTGCCGGGGTGTTGGCTCTCGTGGGATCCGTGCCTGTCGCCATATCGCCCTCGGTGGGCGCGCATCCGACTGCGGCTAGGAGGACGGCGACCGTAGGAATTAGTATTCGCATACTGTCGTTGAACGCCTTTTATGCCGCTGGCAAGGAAAGCTTAGGGGACCCTTCCGATAAAGTTTCGGGCCTTTGATCCAGCGGAGCGCGGACTCGTTCCAGGCCCGACCTCACCCTGGCGCAAGACATTGCATCTAGATAACAATTTGCGGCCTTCCGCGCGAACGGGCCGAGTCCGGACAGGGTAGGCGCCTGCCGGAAGTGATGAAAATGCTGGGGCAATGGGCCCAAGTTGTCGTGTATCCTGGGCCGCACTTTGGAACTCCGTACCATGTGCACCCCGAAATTCGCCAGGAGGACGGCGCTTGCCGCCCTGTCCTTAGTCGTCTCCGGCTCGTTCGCTACGGCGAGCATGAAGTTCGAGGACGACCTTGCTCAGAGGCTGGCTTCCCCCAGCAATCGACCGCTTAGCGTCGTCTTCTACCTGCGTCGGCAGCACGCGGCCGAGGCGGCCGAGCTCTTGGCACCGAAGTACCGCACCTTAATCGATCTTGAGATGGAGCGGGCGCGTCGCCAGGTCGAAGACCTCCGTGCCATGCCGTCGCTCTCACCGGCCGAGGAAAGGGCGGCGATCGCGGCAGGGAGGTACTTGGCGGATCCCGCGAACGTTGCGGGAACCGCGCGCAGCGTCGACCGGTTGCGGCAGAGTTATGGCGACGAGGTCGCGGCCTATGCAAAGGGCGCCGCGATCTTCGACTTTGCCCACCTGCGGGGCATGGTCAACGCTTACGGCGGGCGGGTGATCGGGGAGACCACCGCAGTGAGTACGCTCGCGGCAAGCTTGAGCCCGGCCGGGATCCGGGCGCTGGCGGCGGACCCGATGGTGGCCTTCGTCGGCCTGGACCACGTGGGCGCGCCAGAACTCAACACGTCGGCCCAATCCATCGGCGCCACCACCTTCTGGCAGGCTGGCTTCACGGGCGGCACCTATGACGTCGGCACCCTGGACACGGGCTGCCTCCGCACCCACGCCGCGTTCGCGGGCAAACGGTTCGAGGGGCCGCAGACCGTCGACCCGGACGGCCACGGGACGCACGTGACCGGCATCATGGCCAGTGACAATTCCACCTACCGCGGCATGGCCCCCGGGGTGGACACGATCAGCGTGGCCCAGGCGGGTGCGGACTCCACATCGATGGTCGGTATGAACGCCCTCATGACAACGATCCTGGAAAGGGCGGAAAGCGTGAACTACTCTTTCGGGAACGGGACGGCGAACTCGAACGACTATGCGGGAATCGACCAGTTCTTCGACGGCGTCTGCGACACCTTCGAGGTCATGGTCTCCAAGTCGACCGGCAACGGGGGCTTCAGCACGGGGATCACGATCACCCACCCCGCGCCTGCCTTTAACCTGTTGGCCTGCGCGAACCTGAGCGACCAAGAGAACACGAACCGCGCGGACGACTTGATCAGCAGCTCCAGCAGTACGGGCCCGACCTTTGGCGGTCGGAAAAAGCCGGACATCGGCGGCCTGGGGACGGCGATCACGGCCCCGTACAACAACGGCGGCTATGCGTCGCTGACGGGCACGAGCATGGCCGCGCCGCACATCGGGGGCTGCGTCGTACTCTGCATCAGCGCCGGCGTTCCTGGCCCCATGGCGGCCAAGGCGCTCTTGATCAACACGGCGGAAGCGATCGACTCTCGGAACACCTCGACCACCGCGGACGACGTCCGAGTGCCGGGCTCCTTCTGGGACAAGCGCTATGGCTGGGGCTACGCGAACATGTCCTCCGCTTTGATCCACGTGCCGGACGTCTTTCTTCGGACGATGGACAGGCCCGCACCGGGAGGGAAGAACTTCAAGCTCTATAAGGGCCAGATGTTCCGGAACGAGAAGGCGACCCTGGTCTGGAACCGCCATGTCGCGTACAACGGGAGCACCTATCCCTCGATCGTCCGCGCGCTCAGCAACCTAAACCTCCTCGCCTATGGCTCCGAGACGAACAGCCTCCTGGCCGGGAGCACCTCGGCGATCGACAACGTCGAGCAGGTCTCGGTCGGTCAAGACGGTGAGGTCGTGCTGAAGGTGGAGACGCAAGGCGCCTTCGACCCCGCAGTGGCCTCGGAGCGCTACGCGCTGGCGACCCAGGAGAACTTCAGCGAGGCGGTGGGGCCAGTCGCGTCGGCGACCTTCTTCCGGCAGCCGAGCGGCTCTTACCTGGGCCAGTTCGTCTGGCGGGTCACGGTGAAGAACACGGGCGACCTTCAGATGTCGAACACCGAGGTCCGCGTGAGCGGCTATGACATCGTGAACGGGGAGAACCCGAGGAACATCGGCAACCTGCGCCCGGGCGAGGAGCGGGTCCTGGAATTCATCGCGAAGCGGCGGATCAGCCCGAACGCTCCGGTCGTGAAAGCGGAAGTCTTCTCGAACTCCTATGGCGAGAGCCTCGCCTGGACCCTAGTCCAGCCCGGCTCTTATTGACCTTGGTCCCCCTTCGCGGGGGGACCCCTGATGGATTATCCGGCCCCTTTTCGGGCCGGTTCCAGGGCCCTGTCAGGTTCACGGGGGCGTTCTGAGGGGCGAGAAGCCTATGCCGAAGGCCCCATTTCTGGCCCAGGGCCCGGGAACGCTTGATTCACGTGGAATGTCCTGGTATCATGCCGTTCCGCCTCCGGGTGTAGCACCTGGAGACGAAGCCTCCGGGCGAGGGTTCTTTGACATCCGCATAAAGGGAAGTGGACGCGCGTTTAAGGCACCGAGTAAAAGAACGCTTTACGAAATATAAGCTACGTAGGGTGTGCGACGAATGCCTAGGGACAAGTTGCCGATGAAGGACGTGCAAGCAACGATATGCCTCGGGGAGCGGCACGAACGCGATGATCCGGGGATTTCCGAATGGGGAAACCTGGCGGGGGTAATGCCCCGTCACCCACTCCTGAACACATAGGGAGTGAGGAGGGCACCGGGTGAACTGAAACATCTTAGTAACCCGTGGAAGAGAAACCGAAGGGACTCCGTAAGTAGCGGCGAGCGAACGCGGACCAGCCTAAACCAGTGGGCTTGCCCACTGGGGTCGTGGGGGATCCACCAACTTCCCTCAAGCTGAGGGCTTTGAAGGGGCGAGCAGGGACTGACCTGCCTGCCTTCGAGACGAGCCTTGAGCTTGAGGAGGTTGGAAAAGAAGACGCGTTTTGGGATAACGGAACGTTCTGGAAAGGACGGCCATAGAGGGTGACAGCCCCGTACCTATTAAATCCCAGACGGATTCAGGGTCTACCCGAGTAGCGCGGAGCACGAGGAATTCCGCGTGAATCTGCCCGGACCACCGGGTAAGGCTAAGTACGACTTGTCACCGATAGTGCATCCAGTACCGTGAGGGAAAGGTGAAAAGAACCCCGGGAGGGGAGTGAAATAGAACCTGAAATCGCATCACCCGCAAACAGTCGGAGCGCCATGTCCGGAGTGATCCGGTCAAGCGTGACGGCGTGCCTTTTGCAGAATGAGCCTGCGAGTTGTTGGCAGTGGCAAGGTTAAGCGGTTAAGCCGTGGAGCCGGAGGGAAACCGAGTCCGAATAGGGCGTCTAGTCATTGTCAGCAGACCCGAAACTGCGTGATCTAGCCATGGTCAGGGTGAAGTGGTGGTAACACACCATGGAGGCCCGAACTCATTGACGTTGAAAAGTCTCGGGATGAACTGTGGTTAGTCCGGTGAAATGCCAATCGAACGCAGAGATAGCTGGTTCTCCCCGAAATGCATTGAGGTGCAGCGTTGTCTGTTGTCACACGGGGGTAGAGCACTGGAAGGGCTAGGGGGCTTACCCGCTTACCGAACCCTACCAAACTCCGAATACCGTGTGATTAAGGCAGCAGTGAGTCTACGGGCAATAAGGTCCGTGGTCAAAAGGGAAACAACCCAGATCGTCAGTTAAGGCCCCTAAGCGGCGGCTAAGTGTGAAACGATGTGAGTCCGCGTAAACAGCCAGGAGGTTGGCTTGGAAGCAGCCACCCTTTAAAAAGTGCGTAACAGCTTACTGGCCGAATGTGGATTCGCGCGGATAATGTAAGGGGGCTTAAGCCGCCCGCCGAAGCTACGGGACCCCGCAAGAGCGGAGGTCGGTAGGGGAGCGTCGTGTGTGCAGCGAAGCGGTAGCGTAAGCAGCCGTGGAGCGCACTCGAGTGAGAATGCAGGCATGAGTAGCGATAACAAAGGTGAGAATCCTTTGCGCCGAAAACCTAAGGTTTCTCCGGCTATGTTCGTCAGACGGAGGTTAGGCGGTCCTAAGGCCAGGCCAGAAGGCGTAGCCGATGGATAGCAGGTAGACATTCCTGCCCCGTGCACAGTGCGATGAGGGACGCTTTCCCAAGCTCCAAGTGGACTGTTGGTAGTTCCACGTAAGGTGAGGGGGGGCCGAGAAAAGCTCTAAGCTTCAGCTGTGTACGACCGTACTGTAAACCGACACAGGTAGGTGAGTCGAGGAGACTAAGGCGTTCGAGAGAACTCTCGTTAAGGAACTAGGCAAATGGGCCCCGTAACTTAGGAATAAGGGGCGCCCCGCAAGGGGCCGCAGCTAAGCATCCCAGGCGACTGTTTACCAAAAACACAGGTCTCTGCTAAGGTGAAAACCGAAGTATAGGGGCTGACGCCTGCCCAATGCTCGTAGATTAACAGGAGGTGTTAGGGCAACCGAAGCACTGAATCGAAGTCCGAGTGAATGGCGGCCGTAACTCTAACGGTCCTAAGGTAGCGAAATTCCTTGTCGGCTAAATACCGACCCGCATGAAAGGCGTAACGACTTGGGAACTGTCTCAACGAGAAGCTCGGTGAAATTGTAGTGCCCGTGAAGATGCGGGCTACGCGCAGATGGACGGAAAGACCCCGTGGAGCTTCACTACACCTTCGGACTGTCGTTTGGGTGTGGATGTAGAGCGTAGGTGGGAGCTTCGGCACCAATGGAACACCACCCTTCTGCATCTGGACGACTAACCTGACCCGTTATCCGGGTTGGGGACACTCCGTGGCGGGTAGTTTGACTGGGGCGGTCGCCTCCCAAAGTGTAACGGAGGCGTACAAAGCTGCCCTCAGCCTGGTCAGAAATCAGGCGTCGAGCGTATAGGTATACAGGGCGGTTGACTGCGAGACCTACAAGTCGAGCAGGTGCGAAAGCAGGTCTAAGTGACCCTCTGGTGGTGCGTGGGCACGCCAGGGTTCAACGGATAAAAGCTACCCCGGGGATAACAGGCTGATCTTGCCCGAGCGCTCACAGCGACGGCATGGTTTGGCACCTCGATGTCGGCTCGTCACATCCTGGGGCTGCACAGGGTCCCAAGGGTTCCGGAGTTCACGGATTAAAGTGGCACGCGAGCTGGGTTCAGAACGGCGTGAGCCAGTTCGGTCCCTATCCTCTGTGCGCGTAGGAAACTTGAGGAGCGTCGCCCTTAGTACGAGAGGACCGGGGTGAACGAACCTATGGTGTACCAGTTGTGCCGCCAGGCGCAGACGCTGGGTAGCCAAGTTCGGATCTGATAAGCGCTGAAAGCATCTAAGCGCCAAGCAGACTCCAAGATGAGGTTTCCCATATTAGTAAGGCCCCTGGAAGACCACCAGGTGATAGGCCGCACGTGTAAGCATGGCAACATGTTCAGCTGAGCGGTACTAATTGGCCGAGGGCTTAAATACAAAGCTTCTTTTCTCGGTGCTTTAAATGCGCGTCTACTTCGCAATGTGCGGATGTCAAAGCACCTTCGTCACCGAAGGCGCTAAAAACGGTTTCTATTCGCGTGATCATGGCGAGGGGGAAACACCCGTTCCCATCCCGAACACGGAAGTGAAGACCCTCAGCGGCGGAAGTACTTGGAGGGCGACCTCCCGGGAGATAAGCACGTTGCGCGGATAGAAGATTTGAGGGAGCCCCCAACAGGGGGCTTCTTTCGTTTGTCCAAGGCCCCGCAGATGAGCTAGGTTTCGAAAGAAACCCGGTGAATACGTATTCATAAGGGGCCCGCAAGATGTAAATTGCCTTTGCTCGTGCCGCCTTTGGCGCGATCGACTTGAGATTCGGAAGGGACAAAAACATGAACACTCGTCTGTTCGCCGCTGCGCTCGTCGCGGTGGCCTCCAGCGTCGCAATGGCGCAACTCGACGGTATCCGCGACGGCTCCTATGACGGCAGTTTGCGCGCGACCCAACGCACCGCGACTGGCTTCGGCGACAACTTCTCAGAGCTTGACAACGCCTATGCCTACACTGACGGAAGCAACCTGCACGTCTTTATCGGCGGCAACTTGGAAGGCAACGGAAACGCCTTCGAGATGTTCTTCGATTCGAAGAGCGGCGGCCAAGACCGCATCACCAGTGAGAACCAGGTCGTCGACCCAGACGGCGCACAGGACGCCGGTGGATCGCTCGGAAGCAACCGCATGCTCGGCCTCGGCTTCAGCTCTGGCTTCGCCGCGGACTACTACCTCACGTTCCGTCGCAACGGCAACACTCTCACCGCGTTTTGGGCGACCATCGGTGGGTCGGGCAACGCGACCCAGCTCGACAATAGCGTGCTCGGGATCCAGTTCGGCTATGACAACTCGAACACGGGCGGCGTCGGTGGCTTCCAAGCCGACACTCCGCTCCTGCCGGAGAACGACCCCGGAATCGCCGCGGTGGGCACTGGCATGGAGTTCCTGATCCCGCTCGACCAGCTAGGAGCGATCGCCGGTCGCGACATCCTCGTGGCCGCGTTCGTGAACGGCGGCAAGCACGACTACGCCAGCAACCAGTTCCTGGCCGACAACCCGCAAGGCGGTCTGCCCGGAGACGCAAACGGCTTCCAGCGCAACAACCTGGGAGGCGACGGCAACGGCAACTACCAGAACGGCGTCGTGAACTTCACGATGCCGGACAACACCTACTTCTCTGTGAACGTGGTGCCGGAGCCGGGAACGATGCTCGCCCTGGGCGCTGCCCTCGCGGGCCTCGCTGCCCGCCGGCGTAAGGCCTGACCAAAAGGACAGGGGGCGAGCCTCACAGCTCGCCCCAAACTACGAAGCGGTCTCCCGCGGGCTTACGAGCAGCCCGTGAGAACGACGGCGAGAATGCCGAGCAGACCGAAAAGGGTAGCGAGCTTGGCCATTGTTTTCCTCCTCCTTGCTTACAATACTTGGCTGAGCCCCGAAAAGGTGCGGGAGAAAAAGCGCTCTTAACACGAGCCTTGAAGTACGGTTCAACTCGGCTCCCGGCTATGTTAACACGGTCGCGCCGTTAGCCACGCGGCACCAAATACCCCCGCGCTGTCGCCAAAAGCTGGGGCGAGCAACGGCGTCGCAAGACGGGGGTTGAATACGTTTGCGGCAAGTCGCTCGCGACCCAGAGTCCGCAGCTGCGGCACTTGGCCCGCCCCACCACCCAGGACGACACAGTCAGGGTCCAGGATGTTCACGACGAGCGAGAGGGCCCGCCCAAAGTCGTCGCAGAAGCGCTCAACCGTCTCGCGGCAGGTGGCATCCGTTTCCGCCCGAGCTGCGATCTCGCGGAGTGACAGCGGCCCTTCGCCATGGGCCACGCCGCCATCAAGCGAGAGAGTCTTCCGTGCGTGGAACTGTTCCACGGCCGGGCCACTCAGATAACGCTCCACGCAGCCCTTCCGACCGCAATAGCAGGGCTCGCCATCGGGCCAGAGAGTGGCGTGGCCCCACTCTCCCGCGATACCGTTCGGCCCGGTGAGCAGGTTGCCGTCCACAACGATTCCGCCCCCGACCCCCGTGCCCATGATCACGCCGAAGACGGTCTTGGCGCCCATTCCAGCGCCGGCATGGGCTTCCGCCAGGGCGAAGCAGTCGGCGTCGTTCGCGATTCGGGCCTCTGCCCCCAGGGCCGCGGTGAGGTGGTCTTGCAATGATCGCCCGTTGAGGCAGGCCGTGTTGCAGTTCTTCATGAGCCCGGTGACGGGATCAACCGAACCAGGAGTGCCGATCCCGATCACGTCGGGGCGGGAGAGCCCGGTCTCCTCTTCCATCAGCCGCACCAGCTCCTGGACGCGACCAACGATCGCCTCATAGCCGCGCTCGGCCTGCGTTGGGATCCGCAGGCGGGCTAGGACGCGGGCGCCTCCACCTTTCCGTTGTTTGAGGGCGTAGTCGCCTTTCAAGACCACCCCTTCGATCTTCGTGCCGCCGAGGTCGATGCCCCAAAGTTCCACTTAGGGCATTGAACCAGATCGGCGGGTTACGGGACGATGGTCCAGGACGCCTGATCGGCCTCGTGGCACCAGGCGGAGACGGAGGCGGGGCCGGTCTGCCGGATCAAGTAGCGCGCCCGAACAAGGCCGTCTACGGTCACGAAGTTGCTGGGAACGTCGGCGTAAAGCGCGACCGTCTTGGTCGAGCCGCTCAGCGAGTCGGCGCGGCGAACAGTCGTGCTCGGCGTCCCGTCGGCGCGGACCATGACCACTTCCTGCCGGAAGGCGCCCGAGTGGACCATCCGCGAGGAGAGGTAGAAGTTTAGGTGGCTGGGGGAGAGGTTGGTGGTGAGCCCAGAAACTTCGACTTCGACAGGCGGGATCACCTGGTTCGGGACGATGAACTTGCAGACCCGAAGGGCGTCGCCGTCCACGTTCACGAGGCTGCCGACGTTTCCTGACTCCAAGCGGCCGCGACGGATCGAGACGCTGGAAGGAGCGAAAGTCTCGGGGCCTGCGATCGTAAGGTAGGGGCCGGGGGCTTCCAAGGCTGTTCCGAGGAGGTTGCCTGCGGGGTCGTAGCGCTCGACCAAGTTGTTGAAGAACTGGGGCACCAAGAGGTTCCCAGCGGAATCGTAGCTTAGGTACTCGCACTCGCCGTTCGTCGAAAACACGTCGCCGAGGTAGGAGCCGTTTGCGTCGAGCTTCTTGATCTTGTAGGTCAAGTATTCGGAGACGTACATGTCGCCGTTGGCATCGAAGAGCATGCCAACGACCCCCTCGATGCCCGATGAGGCCAAGTCGGAGAACACACCCAGCGGGTTCCCGGCCGGGTCGTACCACAGGATGGTGTTCTCCACCCACGAGCAGACATAAACGTTGCCGGACGAATCGACCGCCATTTGGCCGTGACGATTCAGGCCAGTATTAGAGACGAAGTCGGGCAGGCGAAGGCCGTTCTCGGCGAAATGCAGGATGGGGCCGCCCTCGTAGCGGGCCGAAAGAAGCGAACCGTCCGGAAGGAACTGGATGGAACCCATTTGGCCAAGGTTCTCGGCGAACACGCCGAGGTAGGTCCCGTCCGCCGAGAACCGCTGGATTTTGCCGTTTCCATAGTCCGCGACATAGAGCTCGCCCTTGGAATCGAACGTTTGGTAAATCGGGTACGAGAGGACTGACTCGCCGAACGTTTCGACGAGGTTGTCGCCCTCGTCGGTCCGGTACATCGCACCGATCTCATTGGGGACGTCGTTGGAGCACGTGTAGTAGTCGCCCAGGCTGAGCGCGGGTGCGGCCAGGACGAAGAGAACAGGCAGGCATTGAGAGCATTTCATGGGACATCCTTTGCGGATGCAAAGATTTTGACCGCCCCATTTTCCTTCTTATTTGTCGCTTCCTGCCAAGAGTGGTCAAGAACTGCCAGTGCAGACTTAAGACGGGTGCAAACAAACCAGAAGTCTTCCTTCTCTTGGTGGTTATAATTGTGACCACAAATGCGCTTTGTGAAGCTCTGCCTTTCGCAGCCGCCGTCGCACCTGTTCATCGATCGAAGCGACCTTCCCGAACACCGTCGGGAATGGATCCAGCCCCCGATGAAGCATTTGCTCATCGTCTACGAGCACACGGGCCTCGCGTACCACAACAACATAAGCCTGGAATTTTCGCCGGGAACCATGATCTTGTTCCCCCCGGGTGCCAGGGGCGCCCATGCGAGCGTCGGCAACGGCAAATTGCACACGGCCTTCCAGTTCTCGTTGGTAGAGGACTCGACCGACTTCCACGCGGTTCCGGTCCAGACGCAACTCGACGACCAGCGCCTAAAAGAGTGCGGCTTTCTCATCCACCAAGTCCAGCAAAGCCACGCGCGGGGACGCGCGTTCATCTGGAGCCTCTTATGGTCGATCGCGGAGCACCAGCGCCTGGCCGGGACGGACGACAAGTTGGTCGCAGCAGAGCGTTATGTCGCGCAGAACCTGCGCGAACCTCTTCGGGTGGACCATGTGTGTCAAGCGGTGGGCGTGCCCTACCGCAGCCTTGCCCGACTCTTCGAGTCCGAGCACGGCATGGGGATCCAGAAGTATGTCGCGGAGCGCCGCGCTCGCGAAGCGGTGCGGCTTTTGAGCGAGACGTCTTTGCCGATAAAGGTGGTCGCCGCCCGCGTCGGGGTCCCGGACGCGCACCAGTTCAACAAACTCGTCCGCAGATCGGTGGGCATGAGTCCCAGGGCGGTCCGAGCGCTCCAATCCTAGCCCAAGGGCCCGGCCCCGGGTCTCGGCAATAATGGTTCGATGGCTCTCGCCCCTGGCACACAGGCACCCGATTTCAAGCTCAAGTCTCCTGGGTCGGACGGTTTTGTCGACGTCGCTTTGTCCGATACCCGCGGTAAGGCGAACACGGTCCTCCTCTTCTTCCCGGCTGCGTTCAGCAGCGTTTGCACCACCGAACTTTGCGATGCGACCAACGGGCTCGGCGGCTTCGAAGCCGCCGACGCAAAGGTCTATGGGATCAGCGTCGACTCGCCCTTCGCACTGAAGGCGTGGGCAGAGAAGTTCAACATCAAGGTCCCGTTGCTCAGCGACTTTTCACGGGAAGTGACGAGGGCCTATGGTGTCGAACTCCCCGACTTCGCGGGGACTGGCGGAGCGGCCAGCAACCGGGCCGTCTTCGTCATCGACAAGCAGGGCAAAGTCGTTTACAGCCAGGTGACGCCGAACCCCGGCGAATTGCCCGACATGGCCCCCGTCACCGAAGCTCTGCAGAGCCTCTCGTAGGCCCGCACGAACAAGACCGCGTCTGCTCTAGACGCGGTCGACCAGCTCGTCCTCTCCCTTCTTTCGGGCGCAGTGGGCGCAGCAGTAGATCGTCCCCTCGGCTTCCACGCCGTGGCCCAAGATGCGGCACCCGCAGTGGGCGCACGCCGGGGCCAAGAGTTGCGCCGCGCACTCAAGACTGTCGAAGACGTGGCTCTTTCCCTCGGCGTCGGTGACTTGGAACGCACGGTCGTAGGTGTTGCCGCAAACGGTGCAGGTGCCTTTCATGGTTACTATCCGTTAACGACCGTTCCCCCGTTGGGGTGGAGCGTCTGGCCCGTCATGTAGGAAGAATCGTTCGAGGCCAGGAAAACGTAACATGGCGCGACCTCGTCGGGCTGACCGGGCCGACCGAGCAGGGTGTCCTTCCCAAAACTCTCCACGTCTTCCTTTTCGAACGTGGAAGGGATGAGCGGCGTCCAGATCGGGCCCGGGGCGACCGCGTTCACGCGGATCTTCCTCTCGGCGAGCGAGATCGCGAGAGAGCGCGTGAAGGCGAGCTCCGCCCCTTTTGTCGCCGAATAGTCGAGCAGCTCCGGGCTGCCCTTATAGGCGGTCACCGACGTCGTGTTGACGATTGTCGAACCCTCCACCAAGTGGGGAAGGGCGGCCTTGGTAAGGTAGAAGTAGCCGAAAGCGTTCGTGCGGAAGGTGCGCTCAAGCTGTTCGGGCGTGATGTCCTCGAGCTTGGCCTGGGGGTGTTGCTCGCTCGCGTTGTTCACCAGCACGTCGAGCCCGCCCAGTTCCTCGAGGGTCTGTTGGACCGCCTGCTCGCAAAACGAAGGGTCGCCGATGTCTCCCTTGATCGAGATCCCCTTGGCGCCTTCCTCTTCGATCAGGCGCAGGCACTCCTCCGCGTCCTCATCGTGGGAATGGTAGAGGATGGCGACGTCCGCTCCTTCACGGGCGAAGGCGATCGCTATCGCCCGGCCGATGCCGCTGTCCCCGCCGGAAACGATGGCCTTTCGACCTTCAAGCTTGCCGCTGCCCTTGTGGTTGGGGCCTGAGGTGCGGGGCTGGTCGCCCATTCCCTCTTGTTCCGCTTGTTTTCCCGCCTCGTCCTGTCGCATATTGCAGATGGACGCTGGCGGGGCGCCTGGGCCCGGGCGGTGGCCCTCAATCGATCTCCAGCGACCGGAACCGCTTCTCGGTGTCGCTGGTGTTCTCGGTGAGCACGCGGTACGCCCAGGTCACGCGCCGTTGGATCATGGCCGCTTGGGTGGCCTCGTGCGAGCCCTCTGGGAAGCCGCTGGGATCGCTACGTCGGCTGAGCTTCTGGTAGGCGAAGCGCACCGCCTCAAAGTCTGCGGTCGCCTCGACGCCCAGGATCCGGCACGCGATCTTCATTTTCTCCTCGGCTGTGAGTTCTTCGACCTCGTTCGACGGCTCGGTCTCGGATCCTTCCTTGGCGTGTCCAGCGGCACTGTGGGTCTGGCCCGAGTTCAGTTCTTGCCAGGCCCGGTCGATGTCGATCTGTCGGATGCGGTCCCATTCGCGGTTCACGTAGCCGCGAAGGAGGTCGTAGGCGCGCTGGAAGTCGCTCACGCGCGCAGGTCCTCGGTGAGCTCGGAGGCTTCTTCGAACGACTTGCCGAGGGTCTTGAGTCTTTGGAGCATGCCGGTCATTTCGTCTTGGGAGGCCGAATCGACATCGGACTGAACGACGGCGCGGGTGACCATGGCGCGGATCTCGCTCAGAGCGGCTTCGGCTTCGCGTAGCTTACTCGCCAGAACGTCGATCTTGCGTTGGGCTTCGTCCAAGTGCCCAAGTTCGACTCTTCGGCTCGCGAGGGCGCGGTCCAGCGCCTCCCGCTCTTCGGGGTTTGCGGAGTCGGCTATCTGCCGTTCTAGCCGCGAGACGGCCGTGGCGGCGGCGCCTCGCCCCCGGATCGCCTGCTTCAGCTTCTGGCGGGCCAGCGCCACCTTGGCGGCCTCGGCGTAGATGAGGTCGGCTTCTTCCGCGGCCTCGCCCGCGATCACGCTGACCTCAGGTTGGTTGCGCGCCTCCGCCGCCGTCTTTCGAAGGCTGTCGCGAGCTTCGCGGATCGGGCGGACCATGGAGAGGGCCTCAGCGCCGAGCTCCGCTTGGTCGGCGCCCTCTGCCCGCTGCGCGCGCATCGCGGCGAAGAAGGCGTTCACGACCCAGACGACGCCGCCGATGAGCACCAGTTCCATTCGTGCGGTGGCCAGGCCAAATAGGGCCAGCCCCCCAGCGATGACCGGGACGGGGCGGAGGAAGAGATCGCGGGCCTTAAGCATAGCGCCTTAGAACCGTACGACGACCGAGAGGGAAAAGTCCCGGAAGCGCGCCCCTTCAAATCGGATGGCGGGCAGATAGTTGATCCGGTCCTGCCCAAGCAGCTCCGCCTCCAGGCGGTAGAAGTCGCGTTGGGCGGTCCAGTCCCGCGCCCAGGAGAGACCGATGCCGTAGTCGGTGCCGCGCGTCCGGGTGCGGAACTCCAACACCGAGACGTCGCGGTTCCGGTCGCGCTCGTCCTTGCCTTCGCGAAAGCCGGCCCACTCGGCCGTGACGAGGTTCGGCCCGACCGGCAGGGAGACGTCCGCTCCCAGAATGAGGCTGTGCCCCCGGCCCGATCCGGCCGCGTCCTCGGGGTTTTGGACGGCGGTGAGGGAAGTCGGCTGGATCCCAAAATGGTCGCCGGCGGCGAAACTTACACCGAGTTCGCGCCCAATGCGGCCCGTGACGCCCCGAGGCCGCCCGCTGCCTCCGTCGCAAAAGGCGATGCTGAGCGGGGCGTCGTCGAAGACTAACCGTGTGTCCCCCCTGGCGGCGAGCACCGATTCGCGCAGGATGAGGCGTCTGCCAAAGGGAAGGTACTGCTTGCCGACCCGCCAATAGCCGCGGTCCTCGATGTACGCCTCGTCGACCGCGCTGGGATCGCCCGACCCTTCGACCTTCTGCAGGCGTTGCGCAAAGTAGGCGCGGTAACCGGGTTCCAGGATCATCCTGACACCGACGATGCTGTAGCGTCCCATCGGGTCGTACCAGGAGAAGCGGTTTTGGGCGCCCGTCCGCACCTGCCACGTCGGGTGCAGCTCGACAAAGGGCGCGAGGTTCGGCACCTGGGGGAACGCGAGCGGCGCGGCGAGGGCGGTCCCGCCCAGCAGGGCTAATGCGTGTCGCAGAGGCACCGGGCCAACTCCTCCTTCTTGACCTGGCGCTGTTCGCCGGTCTTGAGGTCCTTGAGGCTGACGTAACCGCCCGCCAACTCGTCGTCGCCAAGGATCGCGGCAAAGCTCGCGCCAGACCGGTCGGCCTGCTTGAACTGGGCCTTC
Source organism: Fimbriimonadaceae bacterium (assembly GCA_019454125.1). NCBI lineage: Bacteria > Bacillati > Armatimonadota > Fimbriimonadia > Fimbriimonadales > Fimbriimonadaceae > Fimbriimonadaceae bacterium. Next base: position 1,868,174 of record CP075365.1, on the reverse strand, counting down.
ATCCCTTTGCCCTCCAGGTCCAGAGAGCAGGAGACATGTTCGTCGCGCAAGGAAGCGGCCAACTTCCGGACCGCCTCACGTGCGGCGTCGGTCGCTGCGACCAGGTAACAGGCGAGCGGCTCGGCCCTGAAGGCGACTCCCTGTAGCTCAAGGGCGAGCAGCGCACGCTCCACCCCGGGGGCGACGCCCACCGAGGGAGTCGGCGGGCCGCCGAGCTGCTCGATCAGGGTGTCATAGCGACCGCCCCCGCAAAGCGAGAGCCCTTCGCCGAGCTCGGGAGCGACCACTTCGAACACGGTGTCCGTGTAGTAGTCCAGCCCGCGGACGATGCCTTCGTCCTCGACGAAGGGGATCCCCGACTCCGCGAGCAACTGGACCAAGCGCGCGTGGTGCTGCTGGCTCGCCTGCCCCCGGAAAGCCGAGATGGCGGGGACCCCGCCTAGGGCCGCGCGGCAGTTCGGGTCTTTGGTGTCGAGCAGGCGCATCGGGTTCTTTTGGGCCTTGGCGCGGTCTTCCTCGCTCTGGTCGCGCAGCCAACCCTCCATGTGGGCGAGGATCTGCTCGCCATAGCGGGCGCGGTCTTCGAAGCGGCCAATGTTGTTGACGCGGAGTTCCACCTTCTTGAGTTGGATTGCTCGATAAAAGCGATAGGTGGCGTCGATCACCTCCAGGTCCGCCTCGGGGGTCGGGGAGCCGATGAGCTCAAGCCCCACCTGGTGGAACTGGCGAAGCCTGCCCTTGCCGGGGCGGCCATAGCGAAAGATCGGCGCGCAGTAATAGAGCCGTACGGGCAATCCACCCGCCCCAAGCGAGTGCTCCAAGAACGCGCGGACGACGGGAGCGGTCATCTCGGGCTTAAGGGCGACGTGCCGGTCACCCTTATCGAAGAAGTCGTACATCTCCTTCGAGACCACGTCGCTCGTCTCGCCGCTGGACCGCACGAAGAGCTCGTAGTCCTCGAAGATGGGAGTGCGGACCTCTTCGTAGCCGAACAGCCTGACGGTCTCTGCCCAAGCCTCTTCGACCGCGCGCCAAGCCGCGACTTGGGAGGGAAGGGTGTCCTCCGTCCCGCGCGGGGCCTGGAACCTCAATCCAGCCTCCCGCTCAGGGCGACTTCCAGCAGCCGGTCGAAGGCGGCCTCAGGCATGGGGCGTGTCGCGCCCAGTTCTCGCGCGTGCTTGATCACGGTCGCGATGCGCTCAAGCGTCTCCATGCGGTCGTAGGCGTCGTAGATGTCCCGGCCAAGGACGACCGCCCCGTGGTGGCTCAAGAGAAAGGTCTTGTGGTCTTCAAGGTATGGGCGGATCGCCTCTGGCACCTCCTCCGTGCCGGGGAAGGCGAAGGGCACGTCAGCCACGCTGCCCAGAACGTAGCCCGCTTCGGGGAGGAGGTTGTCCGGGATGGTCTCACCGGCAAGCGTGAAGGCGGTCGCGACGGGGGGATGGGCGTGGACCACGGCCTGGCAGTCCGGACGCACGGCATAGGCGACCAGGTGCAGCTTGATCTCGCTGCTGGGCGCGGGGCTGTCGCCCACGGGCTGCCCCTTTAGGTCGATCACGCAGAGGTCGTCGGGTTTCAGGTGCCCCTTGCTGGTCCCGCGGGGCGTGCAGAGGAGGCGCTGGGGACTCAGCCGGACGCTGAGGTTGCCTTCACACGCGCCGATCAAACCTCGCTGCCAAAGCCGGCGCCCAACCTCGCATACGGCCGCGCGCAACTGCAACTCCGACTTCACGCCCGCATTATGGACCGCAAGGACGCCGGGGCTAGCCGCCCGCCTGCTCGTATCGGGCGAGGGCACGCTCCGCCTTCGGCAGTTCGCGCGGGTCGGCGGCGCCGCCCATCTCGCGGTAGATCTGCACAACCCGCTTCTGCCAGGCGACCGCGTCCCCCTTATTCTTCGCCATATGGGCGGCTTCCGCCGCCTGGGCCAGCATCGGCGCGTCCCAGCCGCCGTTCGCCTCGAACGACTTGTGCAGGGCCCTGGCGGCCAGCCCGTAGTCCGGATCTTTGGCGATCGCGGGCGCGCGAAGGATCGTGACCCCGACCAGGTAGAGGTACTCCGGCTTCTCGGCGAAGGGCCCTTCGACCAGGCTCCGAGCGTCGCTCCAAGCGGCGGGCGAACCTTGGGCCACTTGCGCGTCCAGCCAAGCCAGTCGGAAGTCGTTCTGCAACCAGGCAGGCACCGTCTCCGCCCCTGCCTTGACTATCGCCGCGGCCTTCTCCCGCTTGCCCTCGGCGAGGGCGTTCCCCGCCTCCGTCACAAGCGCCTTCACGTGCTGGTCTGCGCCCTTCTCCTCGGCCTCGCGGGCGAGGGCGTCGGTGGCCGTCCACGCGCCCGCCAGGACGCGTTCCAGAACTTCGCCAAGACGGTCCATGGGATGCCCTCGCCAAACGAACGTGCCAGCGGCATCCATCACGAAAGCGGCCGGGACGCCCTGGGAGCCCGAGGCGTCAAGGTAAGCCGCTTGGACTTCCTTCCGCGGCCCGTCGATCCCGGTCTGGAACGGGAAGAGCTGGCCCATCCATTTCACCCACGCGGAGATCCGACTGACATAAACGGAGGAATCGGGGGACTCCTTGTCCTGGTCCCTAACATTGAGGGCGATAAAGTCCACTCGGTCGCGATAGCGTTCCTTCAAGCCGCGCAGAACGGGCAGGCTCTGGCGGCAATAGGGGCACCAAGTCGCCCAAAAGAAGACGACGCGCGGCTTGGCGCCCAGGCTCGGCGCGCTCCCGCCGACCCACTCGAACGGTTGCAAGGGCGGGGCCGGCATCCCGAACTTCAGGTCGGGCCGGAGGCTGAGAAGGGCGAGGGCCGCGAGGGTCATACGTCTTCTGACGCGGCAGGAGCCGCGCCGATTTCCGCGGCGGTCTCTTCGGCGAAGCCCTTGGCCCATTCGCCGATCTGGTCGCGGAGGGTGCGGAAGAGGGCGCGGACCTCTTCGTGGCTGCCTGGCTGGTCCGGGTCGGGGAAGCTGTGGTGGACTTTTTTCACCGCATTCGGGAAGACGGGGCAGGCCTCCTTGGCCGCGTCGCAGACGGTCACCGCGCAGTCGATCTTGCGGTCCTGGTATTCCGCCACGTGGTCGGAAGTCTGGTTCGAAATGTCGATGCCGACTTCCTGCATCACCTCTATCGCGATCGGGTGGACCCCCTTGGGCCAGGTCCCCGCGCTCAAGACTTCGAACCGGCCCTTGGCGTAATGCCGCAGGAACCCCTCTGCCATTTGCGAGCGCGCCCGGTTTCCGGTGCAGATGACGAGGAGGCGGTAAGGTTCGGGCATGTCGGCGAGAGTACCAGCCGGCCTTCACGCCCGCGCCTCAAGGGGTCGATCTGGCGAGGCGGCTAGAATACGCAGATGGCATCGGCTTGGAAGGTAGGCGCTTTCGTGCTGGTGTTCGTCGGCCTGCTCGTGGCGGCGTTCGCCCTTCTCCAACGCAGCATCTTCGCAAAGCCGACCGCCCCCTATTCGGCGGTGTTCGTCGACGCGGGCGGCCTCACTCCGGGATCCTTGGTGATGATGTCCGGCGTGGTGATCGGCAAGGTTGAGACTGTCGAACTCTCGAAACCGGGCCAAGCAGTGGCCAGGCTATCGATCGAGAAGGCCCACAAGATCCCGGTCGGCAGCGTGGCTATCTTGCCGAGATCATTCGTGGCCCTGGGAGAGCAGCGGTTGGAGATCACGCCGCCAGAGCAATTGGGCGAATATCTACAGCCCGGTGCCACGATCCCGGGCAGGCTGGGCAACCCCTTGGACAGCCTCGCGCCCGGGGCCGAGGGAACGCTGCTCGAGATCAACAAGACGCTCGTCTCCATCCGAGGGTTGCTCGAGGACGAAGAGCTCAAGGGCGACGTGACCAACCTCATGAAGGAGGTCACCGACACGACGAAGAAGTTTGGGAACCTGGCCCAGCGCGTTGACGGACTCGTCGCGGCAAACTCGACCCAGTTCTCCAGCCTCCTTACGACAACCCGGGGCATGCTGGTGAACCTGCAGGCGGTCAGCGCAGAGGTCCGCCGGATGGTGAGCAGCGGGGAACTGGAGGGGAAGGCCGGCGCCCTCCTGGATAATTTAAACGCGGCCGTGACCCAGGGGCGGGGCCTGGTCAGCGACCTGCAGGCCTTCGCCAACGACCCCAAGATGAGGGCTTCCATCGACGAGACCTTGGTGAACGTGCAGCAGATGAGCGCTAGCGGGGCCAGGATCGCCACGGACGCGGAGGTCATGGCGAAGAACGGCGTCACCGTGAGCGAGGAGACCGCCACCTTGATGAAGAAGGCCAACAAGATCGCGGACGACGTGGAAGATTTGGTCCAGAAGTTCAACCAGACCGTCGGCCGGATCAGCGAGCGGGGCTCCAGCCTGATCAAAGGGGTCGAGGTGGAGGCGGGGCTCACGAGGGAATCGAACCCGGGCCGCTTCCGGAGCGACCTGAACGTCCGGTTCCCGGTCGGGGAGCAGAACGTGGTGGCTGGGCTCTATGACGCCTTCGAATCCAACCGGATCAACCTGCAAATGGAACGGTTGTTCGGCACTTCACTGGGGCTTCGGTACGGAGTTTACGCAAGCAAGCCCGGACTCGGGGTAGATTACGCGATCGCGCCCAAAATTGGATTGCGAGCGGACGGCTATGGGTTGAACGACCCTCGGCTTGACCTCCGGCTCCGCTACGACTTTGGCGGCGGGATCTCGGGCTGGGGCGGTGTGGAAGACCTGTTCGGCGGCAACAAAGCCGCGATCGGGGTCACGATCCGCCGCTAGGCAACGGGAAGAGGGCTCGGGAGAGCGGCGATGAAGGTTATTCTAAAGCAGTCGGTGCCGAAAGTCGGCAAAGAGGGTCAGGTCGTCAATGTGAAGGACGGCTTTGCCCGTAACTATCTTTTCCCCCGGGGCATTGCCATCGTGGCCGATAAGGCGCAGATGGGCGTGCTCGACCGCCGCAACGCCCGGCTCGAGGCGAAGCTCGCCGAGACGAAGTCGGACGCGGAGAAGCTCCGCGACGTGCTCCACGGCAAAGTCCTCGAGATTGAAGGCCAGGTCGCCAAGGGCTCTACGAAGCTGTTCGGCGCCATCACGAGCCAAGACATTGCGGACGCGATCAAGGCGAACTTCGGCGTCGACTTCGAAAAGAAGGTGGTGCTCCTCGCCCAGCCGATCAAGCAGCTTGGAAACCACACGGTCGACCTCGACGTCCACCGCCTGGTCGATATCCGGATGACGGTCCACGTCTTCGACCCTGAGGCCCTCGCGGCCGCCAAGGCGAAGGCGGCGGCCGACGCCGCGAACGCCCCGAAGCCGAAGGTCGAAGCCCCCGTCGAGGCGGAAGCCGCCGACGCGGCCGAGACTCCGGAAGAAGAAGCCTAGGTCGCGACGCTTTCCGCCCGGCAAGAAAGTCTTGTCTGGTATGAACGTCCTTTGCCTGCTTTCGTTGGCGGCGGCCGCGGTCGTGCCTGGAAAGGCAGACCATAGCTTCGGCGTCTTCCAGACCGAGCAGCCCGTCCGGCTCGCCATGACCCCCACCCTCGACGGCCAAATCGGCATGGAGGAGTGGGACTTCCTCTCGGACGACGGCGGCTGCGCCTCCTACTTCCAGTGGGAGCCAGGTTCCGTTTATTGGGGTGCCACCATCCCCGAAGGTGAGGACGTCCTCCTTTCGCTAGACGAGGGCGGCGATGGCTGGCTCGTCGGCGACGACAACGTGGAGGTCCGCGTCGGCATGAGCAACGGCCAACCTGTCGTGAGCGTCCGCCGCTTGGACGCCTCGGACCCGGCGGGGCCGACGTGGGTGCCCTCAGGCATCCTGGGCGAATCTTTGCGCTTCGCCTGCACCTCCCACGGCGACAGCTGGATTCTGGAGGCTCGCTACGATCCGCCTGCGCCCGTCGCCCCGGCGATCGGCCGCCACTACGGTGTGCGCATCGACGCCGTGCCCGCGGGCCAGGGAGTCGGCGAAGCGTACATTCCGCGTCAGGTGGCTGTCGTCAACCTGCAGGTGGACTTTGGCCAAGGGTTGCCGACCGGTTTCTCTTGGAAGCCGGGCTACGTCGCCCGCCACGTCCCGGTGGAGGACAAGCTCAAGATGACGTTCGACTTCCGCCGGCAGTCGGAGGCGGACTTCCGGTTCAACGAGATTGAAGTCCGGGCGGAGGGCCCCGTGCTCCAGTCGTTGACCTCGGCCCGCCTCCCGTTCCCCGAGTGGAACGCCAAGGGCAAGGCGAACTACGTGTACGAGACCCCGCTCTCGCCGACAACCCAGGTCGGCTACCGGGTCGTCCGGGCGACCCTGCGCGGCGCGGACGGGCGCGAGACGGTGCTTCGTTCGAGCTTCCGGGTGGCCGAACTTATCGACTTTGACGTCGATCTGCCCAAGTCGCTCCCGCTTGACCCCAAGGCACGGTTGGTCAAGGGCAAGGTCACTCTCCGCTCGAACGGGGTCCGGAGCGTGAACGGCCGCTTCAAACTCGATATCCCGAAGGAATGGACGGTTACCCGGGGCGCCGACGCGAACCTGACCATCTACCATCCCAAGGGCATCCAGCGGATTCCCCTCGAGCTCATCATTCCGGGCGACACGGTGGGCACTTATCCGCTCACCTTTACCGCCAAGATCGGCGACCGCGAGGTCAAGCGCACCATTTACATCCCCGTCGGGCAGTCGTGAAAGATCCCAGGGTGCAGTTCGGTCGCGAGGCCGAGAAGTACGTGACGAGCAGCGTCCATGCGGACGCTGCAGCGCTTGCCGCCCTGGTCGACCTGTTGAAGCCTGCGGGAGGCTGGTTGCTCGACGTGGGGACCGGGACGGGCCACACCGGTCTTGCCTTCGCCCCGCACGTCACGCGCGTGGTCGCGAGCGACCTCACCCCACAGATGCTCCGCGTGACAGGGCGCACAGCCCAAGAACAGGGCGTTGCGAACCTGGCGCTTGTTCTGGCTGCCGCCGAACGCGCGCCCTTCCGAAACGGGGCGTTTGACTACGTCACAAGCCGCACCGCCGCCCACCACTTTGACGACGTCGCTGCCTTCCTCCGGGAATCGGTGCGGGTGCTCGCCCCGGGCGGGGTCTTTCTCCTCGTTGACACGATCGGGGCGGACGATGAAGAGGCGGACGGGCTTCTGGACGAGCTGGAGCGACGGCGCGACCCGAGCCACCGAAGGAACCTGACGCTGGCAAAGTGGCGCTCTCTTTCGGAGAATGCGGGCCTGCGGGTCGAATCGGCCACCGTCGTTCCGAAGCGGATAGCCCTGACGGAATGGCTCGAACGGATGAGCGTCGCACCGGAGGAGCGGCGAAGCGTGACCGCCATGATCGCCGAGTCAACGGGGGCGTTCCGCGACTACCTTGCCCCGGGGCACGACTTCTTCCATCTCGCTGAACTGACCCTTCTCGCGAGGAAGCCAAAGTGACACTCCCCGAAAAGCTCATCGTTCCGCTCGTCACGCCGTTCACGGACGATTCGACTTCGCTGAGCGAGGTGCGGGTCGCACGCCTCGTCCGCTTCTATGCCGAGCTAGGCGCGGCGGGCTTCCTCGTCGGGAGCTCGGCAGGGGAACCCTGGTCGCTCTCGCTCAGCGAGCGCAAGCAAATGCTCGAATGGACGATGCGCGAGGCTCGTGGCATGCCCGTCTATGTCGACGCGACCGCCATGACGACGGCGGCGGTGATCGACCTCTGCCAGAGCGCCGAACGGCACGGGGCGCGCGGCGCCGTTTATGGGGCGCCGTGGTTTGGCGGCCACTCGGAGGGAGAGATCGATTCCCTGATCCGCTCGGTGAACCGCCACGGGAACCTGCCGACCGCCTTTATCGGCAAGGCGAACGAAAACCACGGCCAGTTGGAGAGCCATATCGTGATCGAGCCCGTCGTCTATAAGCACGCGACGACCGAGGAAGTCCGCTTGCCAGAGGGCACCGTCTCGCCCCTGGCCGTCTTCGGCTTGGAGCGGATGGCAGCATTCGTCGAGAGTTGGGCGAAGCTCCAACTCCGAATCCGCGCGACGTTCTCGCAGAGCGGAACGCACCGCGTCGCGAGGTTGGTCCTCAAGGAGCTGGGCCAGGAGTGCGGCCCTCACCGGGGCCCGACCCAGGCACCCGTCGGACAGGCGAGGGAGATGATCACGGCGCTCCTGACGGCGGGCTAGCCTCGGGTTGGAGGCGGAGGATGCGGACCAGGGAGAAGCCGTCCTCTGAGCCGGCGATCTCGAGCCGGAAGGCGTCCGAGGCGGCAAGCACTTCGAGCGGCCATTCCGAGTCAGGCTTGCGGAAGATCTTCTCGGCGGCGGCAGCGAGCACGGCCTTGATCAGGACTTCGTGGTCGGCCTCTTGGGGCAGGCTGCGAAGTTCGCGCTTGCCGATCTTGCGCAGGCCGCGCGTCTCGCCTCGATAGCCGCTCTCCCCGTTTCCCCAGACCACGCGCAGATGGAGTTCGGGACGGGCCGCTCGGTTGTCGCGCTCCAGTTGGGCGCGAAAATCGGGGGCCAGCTGCAGCGATTCCAGGATGGAGTCGAACACGGCCAGGCCGTTCGTCAAGTCGGCCAAGGTGTCGGCCAGGTGCGGCATGAACTGCAGGTGCCGGTCGTCGCGCAAGGGCTCGCGGCTGGCGTAGCGCAGCTTCACCAGACTCGTGGACTTCGCGAGGGCCTGAAGGGCCTCCGCGCTCGGAACGACCCCTTCTTCGAAGAGGTCGGGGCGGAAGGCGAAGGGATTGCGCTCCCGCTGGGCGACGGCCATGTGCAGCCGGAGGTCGCTGAAGAGCATGCCCTCCCGGGCGCCGATGCTGGGCAATCCCGGACGGTTGTGGGGGTTGGCGGCGACCATGCGGTCCATGATCTTTTCGATGGCGGGCAGCCGCTCGGCCGACCCATAGATCCAATACTCGGTGACGGCGAGATAGCCCTGCTGCCGCCGGCCCACGACTACGCGCCAGAGAAGGACGCCGACGAAGGCGAGGACGAACCCGAGGAAGATCCCCCAGCCAAAGGCGCTAGGGCCCAATCCCGGCCCTCCATCGCTCGACAAGCCGCAGCTCCTCGTCTGTGAGCAGGATCGTGCAGCCGCCGCAGAGGCCAGATGAGTCCACACCCGTGCCCCGACAGAGCAGGCAGGAGTCAGAGCGGCACGCCGCGGCGACTAAGCGGGGCTTGGTGAGCGCCCATGACAATTCCTCGCGCTTGAGTCCAGAAGGGTTGTCGCGGGACATGGAACGTTATTATTGACGTTCCGCCCCTCCCCATTCGCTCACATCCAGCTGCAATAGGGAGGGGCCGGGCCGTTCAGCCTCGGCGCTTGCGCGTGAGGAGGGCCGCCCCGCCCAGGGCGGCGGCCAGGATCGTGACGGGCTCCGGAACCGTCTCGACCATGAAGCCGACGTTAAAGCCAGGGTAGTCGTTTGAGATGTCGTTCCAGGTGCCGTCCGCATAGACTTGCAGGTACTGCTCCTGGCCCGGCCCGCCGAAGTCGTTCGGTTCGCCGGCGTTCCAGTTCGAGAAGGACCACGCCTCGCCCGTCACCCACTGCCAGTTCGCGTTGGGATCGGTCTCGCCTTCCGGCTGGAACCCGCCGAGGTAGCAGGTCGTGGGAAAGTTGCTGAAGGAGCCGACGACCTCACGGTTTTCGTCCTCGGTGACGAGGGTCGCCAGATAGCCCCCCTGCGCTTCGGCGAAAGCCGTCGCGTCAAGGTAGGACATGCCGCCGGGCGTCTCGTAAAGGGAATAGGTGTGGCCGTTGGCACTCCAAGTGTAGGTGCCGACGAGGTTCTGGGCGTTAGAAGCGGCACCAAGGGCCGCAAAGACTACGAGAGACAGGTTTTTCATTTTGGATACCTCTCTGAATCAAGCTGCAACGCCTAGTGGAGCTGCAAGCCAAGGTCATTCTACATCTCAGTGAGGCAGAAAGTCGAGAAAATGCGTGACTCGCTCCTCTTATGATGAGGGCGCCTCTTTGGCTTTCTCCGCTTCCTCGACGGCCTTGCGGGTCGCTTCCTCGTCGATCCTGCGGATGAGCTTCTCGGCAAGTCGTTGGGCGACCGACTTCGCCTGGCGCAGACCGTAGAGCCCAAGGGAGAGCCCCCCGGCCAAGCCGGCGGCGATAACGGCCACGCCCACCGCGAGAGGCCCGTTCTCGGCGATCATCGAAGAGCCGACGATCGTGCCGATCAGGGCCATCTGGCCGCCGAAGATCAGGGGCAAGATCGGCAACGGGCTGACCTTGACCCGGGTGCGGCCGTTGCGCGCGGTGATGGAGACGTCCGCCATAGTGAGCCCGGACATGACCTTTGCCGAAAGCGTGCGTCCGACCTGGGAAGGGGGCGCCTGCGAGGCCCGGGTCGGCAGTTCTTCGGCCAGGAGGTCGTAGTCTTCGGGGTGCAGCTCGCCCTCGGTGACGCGCTCGACCGGCTGCGGGAAGACGCTGCCGAGCCCCTTCTTGGCGGGCGGATTGAAGCGCTCGCGGATGGCTTGCTCCAGGTAGTCCATGTCAATGCCCACTTCGGACGCGATCTTCGCGAGCTCTTCGCGGGTGACCCCGGGCGTGTACTCTTGGGCGCGCGTCGTTTCCTGAAGCTCGACGGCGCGCTGGACGATCTCGCCCGCTTCACTCTCGCTGAAAATCTCCCGGTGCGATGCCATAGGCGATTCTAGTTCCCCTGGGGCCTCGTCGCGCCGGATTCGGCCGCGGTCTCGCCCAAGATCCCGTAGAGTTCTGGTTGTCGCGCGCCAAAGGCGTCCGTCTCATATTCGCCGGGGACGACGATGCGCCGCTTCTGTCGGGCGAGCGAAAGGTCAAGGTCGACGATCAGGTCTTCGGCTTCCCGGCCGGCCTTGGCGAGGGTCGTGCCGTCAAGGCCGTAGACCCCGCTTTGCCCGATGAAGGTGAAGCCCTTCTCTTGGCCGACCCGGTTGCAGGAGGCAAAGAAGATGCGGTTCTCGGCGGCGCGGGCGATCGAGATGTGGGTGGCCGCGACCTCGGCCCCGACCGGCCAGTTCGTGGGGAGGACCACGAGGTCGGCGCCGCGAAGCGCGAGGGCCCGGGTGGGCTCGGGCAAGCGTTGGTCAAAGCAGATCAGCGTGCCGACCCGGCCGAAGGGCGTCTCGAAGACGGGCAACTCCCGGCCAGCAGTCATGAACCGGTCCGCCCCAAGGACGGGGAGGTGCGTCTTCCGGTAGATCCCCGCCGTCCCGTCCGGCCGGGCAAAGAGGGCGCAGTTGTAGAGCCGCTCGCTCTCTAAGCCGATGAATCCGCACACCAGGTACGTCTTGGTCTCTCTTGCCGCAGCGATAAGGGTGGCGAGGCTGTCGTGCCCGGAGCAAAGGTCACCGCCCGCGTCGGTCTCGAAGGGGAGTGCGATCTGAAGGGCCTCGTCCGCGCTTGCCACGCAGTAGCCCGTAAGGAAGGCTTCGGGGAAGACGAAAAAGTCGCAACTCTCGTCAGCGGCCAAGGCCCGGACTTTTTCGGCACAGAACGCCGCGTTCTTGGCGGGAGAGTCGAACTCCAGGTCGCACTGCACGCAAGCCAGTCGCATTCCACTCAAGACGTTAGACGGGGGGTCAAACCGCGTCCTCGAGCATCAAGAGGGCGTCCCCTGGATAGACGAGCTGCCCGCTTTGGGCGACGACCTTCAGGACTTTGCCGGAGAAGGGGGTCGTGACCTCGTTGAAGACCTTCATCGCCTCGATCAGGCCGATCACTTGGCCCGCGGCCACGTCCTCGCCCTCCTTCACGAAAGGCGGGGAACCGGGGCTGGGGGCGGCATAGAAGACGCCGGTCGTGGGGCTTTCCACCTTGCGGCCCGCGGACACGGGCGTTTCATAGGGCTCGAACTCCTCCTCGAGTTGTTCAGAATGGGCTTCGCCCGCGACCATGGCGATGGGCGCGCGCGCCTTCTCGGGCCGCCGGTCGAACTCGACCGTCCACTCGTCAGCCTTCCATTTGGCTTGTTCTAAGCCAAACTCCTCCATCAGGCGAGCAAGGCTATCAGCCGCTTCTTGCGGATTCACCAGCCGATTATGCAACACGAGGGCTGAGCCTTTCCGAAAGTTCCGTCCTGGGCCTTAAGGCGCAAATAGCATAGTATATACAGTGGCCGATTTTGCGGCCACGAAAGGAAAATTCAAATGAAGCTTCGCCTGCTATCTGCGACGCTGGCAATTCTTGCCGCGCACGCAGTGCTCGCACAAACGCCGAGCACACAAACTCCCCCGAGAGCGGGAGAACCTGCAATCCAAACGGGAAGGACCGAATGGGATCCAAAACTGATCAAGGGCCTTAAGGGAGTCAAACCGACCTTCGGTTCGACCTTTGATTTCCACCCCACCACGCCGACTCCGGTCTTTGAGCCGAACGAGGAGACGGGCTGGAAGGGTCCGCGCCTGAAACTCACCGGCCCCGCCGTCTTCACCAACCCGCCTGACCAGTCTGGAGTCAACATCCAAGCGGAAGCCCTGCTTGGCAACTTCAATGGCATTGGCCAGACGAACCTGAGTCCTCCGGACCCGGCGATGTCGGTCGGCCCGAGCCATGTCGTCGTCGCCGTCAACGCGCGCTGGGCGATCTATGACAAGTGCGGCAACCAGATCTACGCCGTCAACGCCGGCGACTTCCTCGGTGATCCGGGCGGGTTCTACTTCGACCCGAAGGTCGCCTACGATCCGTGGCGCGGCCGCTGGCTGGTCATGTGGCACTACCGAAACGACGCGGCCCAGGATTCACGCTTGGTGCTCCAGGTTAGTGACGACAACAACCCTGAGGGCAACTGGTGGTGGTACCGGTTCAACTCGAACACGGGCAGCGGTTCCACGCTCGCCTGGTGCGACTATGCAGACCTCGGCTACGGTTCCAGCACCGTCTACGCCTCCGGCAACCAGTTCCGGTATTCCGGCGGCTTCCAGACAGCGTGCTTCTACACGTGGAACCCGACCGAGATCTACAACGCTCAGACGGCGTTCACCATCAAGGACACCGGCCTCACCAACCCGGACGGCTCGACCTGCTTCGGGCCGCGCGCGGTCCGCCACCTGAACGTCTACTTCGGCGGTGCGCAGTTCGTCAACTCGCGCGCTGGAGGCGGTGACAAGGTCACCGTTTGGGACATCACCGACCCGCTCGGCGCCCACACGATCGCGAAGCGCGACATCACGGTCGGCACCTACGCCGCTCCTCCGGATGCGCGCCAGCCCAACTCCAGCCTGTTGGACACGATCGACAGCCGTCTGATGCCGGCGACCCTCGTAAGTGCCAATAGCACGTGGCAGCTGTTCACCTCGCTCACTCGGGACAATCCTTCTGAGCCTGGCAACGCCAGCGCATTCCTGCTGAACCTCAACCCGGCCGGAAGCGTCAACTGGTCCTGGAACTTCTGGGCCAGCGGCACGAGCTCTTGGTTCGCCAGCCCCGCTGTCAACTACAACGGCACCTGCGTGTGGGCCTTCTCCCGCAGCGGCACCTCGCTGCAGCAGCAAGCCCGCTACGTCAACTATGAGCCGAGTGGCTTTCCTAACTCCAGCTCCCTGCACTTCCAGTCGACCTCCAACTACGGCACCAGCGGCGTCCAACGTTGGGGCGACTACTTTGCCGGAGACCTCGACTGGGGCGATTTTAACAATAGCGCCCCGAGCCAGAAACTTTGGTTCTACCACCAGTACGTCGGCGGCTCTTCTAGCTGGGCGACCCGGGTCGGATCCACCGTCTCGGCGGGCGTTGCCCCGGGCGTGATGTCCGTCACTCCGGGAACGGGCCTGACCTTCACCGCGTTCCGCGGCGAGTTCAACAACTCTACCAACTATTCGGTGAACCACGCGAGCGGCCAAGTCGGCTTCGCGTGGGAAGCCAGCACCCCCACTTGGCTCAGCGCAACGCCGAACGGAGGCATCCAGTACCCTGGTAGCTCCCGTAACGTGAACGTCGCGACCACGGCCAATGCGAACACCCTCGCCTATGGCATCTACAACAGCAACGTGGTCTTCACGAACTGCGATGGCGGCGCCACGGCGACCCGCTCGGCTCGCCTGATCGTTAAGGACCGGGCATTGCCGTCGTCGATCACGGTCCGGCTTGGCCGTCAGCAGAGCGGCAACGTGAACAGCATCCGGGCTCGCGACACGAACTACCTCGTGGTCTGCAAGTTCATCGTCCCGAACCTCGTGGTCCCGCCCGTCCAGGTCGAGATCAACGGGACCGCTCCGGGTAGCTCTGCCTCTGCGCTGAGCTTCCTGATCCGAGGTGCCATGGTTAATACGGGTTCGTTCTCGCAGCGGCTCGACATGTTCAACTTCGTGACGAACGCGTTCGACGTGACCGACTTCCGAAACGACACGTGGACCACGACCTTCCAGGAGGTCACCCTCAACGCGACCGGCAGCATCGGCCGCTACATTGGTGCGGGCAACGCCGTCCGAGCGCGCTACCAGATCCGCCAAACGGGTCCGGCCAGCGTCAACCTGTGGTGCAACCGAACCGACTACGCCGAGTGGCAGTTCACTCCATAAGGAACGCTCCGCTCGCATAGCAAAAGGGCCGGTCGAGAAATCGACCGGCCCGGTTTCTTTTTTAGGAACGGGGGCTAGCGCGCTTCGACGAGCTCGCGGAGGTCGGCGTCGTCGACCTCGCTCTTGGTGTCCGCCATGACCAGAAACTTCTCGTAAAGCGACTCAAACCGCTCCTCCGGGAAGTTGAAGCCGAGCTCGCCCAGACGGTGGCGAAGGCCGTGCCGGCCCGAGCGCGCGGTCAAAATGATCTCGCTTTTTTCCGCGCCGACCAGTTCAGGCGCGATGATCTCGTAGGTCGAGCGCTCCTTCAAGACGCCGTCTTGGTGGATGCCGCTGGAGTGGGCATAGGCGTTCGCCCCGACCACGGCCTTGTTGCGTTGCACGATCATGCCCGTGTGGCGAGAAACCAACCGAGAGATGTTAAGCAACTGCTTGCTGTCGATCGAAGTCTCCAGCCCAAACTTGTCCTTCCGGATCTGGAGGGCCATGACGACCTCTTCCAGCGAGGTGTTGCCCGCGCGTTCGCCGATGCCGTTCACCGTCACTTCGACCTGGCGGGCGCCCCCGAGGACCCCGCCAAGGGTGTTCGCTGTCGCCATGCCGAGATCGTTATGGCAGTGGCAGCTGAAGACGGCTTTGTCACTGTTCGGAACGTTCGCAATGATCCCCGCGAAAAGGTTTTGGTATTCGTCCGGTGTCGTGTAGCCGGTGGTGTCCGGCACGTTCACGACGGTCGCGCCCGCGGCGATCACCGCTTCGACGACGCGGTACACGTACTCGCGGTCGGCCCGGCCAGAGTCTTCCATGAAGTACTCGACGTCGTCCACGAAGTTACGGGCCAGCTTCACGGCCTTGACGCCCGTTTCCAGCGCCTGCTCTCGCGACATCTTGAGTTTGAACTCAAGGTGGTTGTCGCTCACCCCGAGGCCCGTGTGGATGCGCGGCCGCTCCGCCGGCTTGAGCGCCTCCGCCGCCACTTCGATGTCCTTCTCCCGGGCGCGGGTCAGACCGCATACGGTGACGCCCTTGAGTTCCCTGGAAAGCGTGCTCACGCTCTCGAAGTCGCCAGGGGAACTGATCGGGAACCCGGCCTCGATGACGTTCACGCCGAGCTCCACCAGCGCTCGTCCGATCTCCAGCTTCTGCGCCATGTCGAGCCTCACCCCGGGGCTCTGCTCGCCGTCGCGGAGGGTGGTGTCGAAGACGTACACCTGGTCAGCCATCCGTCTATTATACGGGCTCGCGGTGAGCGTGCCAGCAAAAGTTTGGCGAAAGGGGTTAGCCCAGACCTCTTATCCGCGCCTGGCGCAGCGCCAGGAAAGCGCGCCAATCCCAAGCGTCGGGGTCGTCCGAGGCTCGCAGGCAGCCTTCGGCCGAGAGGCGCGCCGCCAGATCGGCCAGCTTTGACGCGACCCGGTCGGATCTCAGGAAATCTGCGTCGTCATAGGGTCGGATCACCGTGCACCGCGCGCACACGGCGCGCAGATTGATCGGGCGGTTTCACCCACTGCCGGTGTGGTCGACCGTCGTCGCCGCGGCTCCGCAAACCTGGCACTTGCCGTCCTCGCGCTTGATGGCCTGGGCGATGGCGCGGGGCGGGGCGATCGCGAGCCGGCGGGGGTATCCGCCCCCGAGGAGGTGCCAAAGTTTTTGGCCGAGGGCCGCTTGGCGTTCCGGGTCGCGCACCGCGCCGCTTGCGATCGCGGAGCGCAACTGCCGGACGAAGGCCGCTTCTTCCTTGCAACCCTCGCTGCAATAGGGGCTCCGTGAACTGAGGCACGGCGCGGCGCAATTGGGGCAGGCGGTCGGTTCAGGGGAGAAAGGGACGCCCGCGCCTGGAGCAGCCTCCAGCAACAGCCAAAGGACGGCCCTGGTGCGCTCGTCCATATCCTCCCCTTCGAGCAGGACGCTTCGGGGCGGGAGCACCACTTCGATCGGGGCGAGGAGGGAAGCCATTCCTAACTATGCAGGACGGGGGCAGCACCCGATATAGGCCGCCACGGGCCCCGGGCAAAGAACCGGTTTTGCGCCAGGTCCCGAATTCGCGTGTAACACTTAGAGTGTGCGACCCGTTGCTTTTGCCTTGCTTGTGCTTCCTGCCGTCTCCTTCGCCACCGTGCTCTATGACGGCGCGTCGAACGTTCTGCCTAGCCAATCTCCCTGGGTCTGGGGCTACGCCGGGACTGGTGGCGTCGTGACCCCGCCCAACGGCAGCCAGAAGACCACTCTCGACACCACGGCCGCTCTCGTGGGCCAAGCCGGGTGGATCAACGTCAGCCTCGCTCCATTGGACGCGGCGAAGGGGTACAGCGTCACCTTCGACGTTCGGCTGGTCTCCGAGACGCACGTCTCCTACGACCGCGCCGGTCTCGCGGTCATCGTGATCGGCCAGGACAAGAAAGGGCTGGAACTCTCGTTTTGGCCGGATCGCGTGTGGGCGCAAGACGACTCCCCCTTATTCGTCCATGCGGAAGAGGCCCTGCTTAATACAACTGCGTTCGGACTGGGCCGGGCGAACCTGCGAAGGTGCACGCTGCACTTCTTCGGCGGCTCGTACACGCTCTTTGTCGACGGAGCTTACGTCTTGGGAGGGCCGCGTCGAGACTACACCGCGTTTGCGGGCTTCCCGAACCCCTACATCATCCCCAACGTGCTCTTCGTCGGTGACAACACGACCTCCGCCCAGGCTCGGCTTGAGTGGTCGCATTGGTCGGTGCGGACCGGTGCCGGGCCGATACCCGCGCCAGGAAAGGCGGGAATCACGATCCAATAGAAAGGGGGAGCCGGGTTGACGGCTCCCTTGAGCGGTAGGGCCAGCTCAGCGTCCGTCTGAGCCCGCGAGCTTGACAAGCTTGTTATAGAGGCCAAAGATCAGGAGCGTGGGCGCCCATTGGCCGATGAAGTTCGCGGTGTCTTTTTTCTTGCTCATTTCGAGGAAGAGAGAAACACCCATGGCGCCGAGCGCGGCCCAAAGGAACGTGTCGGACGGCAACTTCGCCGTCTGCTTTTCGATCGTTCGGGCCAGGGGCCCCTCGCGATGCTCCGCGCGGGGTTCCGTCTGCGGAGAGTCTTCCAGTTTCGAAGTCATAGAACCTGTGTTCATGCCTACATGGAACGAGATCCCTTGCAAGAATAGTGTGAAAAGGGGGCCCTTTGCGGCAGTGCGAATGGACGGCCGAGCGCAGAAAGGGCCCTGAATCGGCCGTAGCCGAATCCAAGGCCCCCAGTGCACTTACGGATTGATCGTGACGTTCGCCAGGTCGATGCTGCTCGTCCAGTCGCTCGCGCTGGTCGGGCCGGTCTGCTTTACGGTCAGGCGGGTGCGGACCGTCTTGTTGCCCGCCTGCACGAACCGGTCCGGATTGGGAGCGATTGCGGTGAGCGTCGTCGGCGTCGTCGGCGCAGGGCCGGTCTGCAGAGTGACCCAGCTATTAGCGACCCAATCGAACGCTTCGATGGCTTGGGTCAGCCCGGAGGTGCTGACGCTGTGCCGCACGGTGACGCGGAGACGGCTGATGTCCTCCCAGCGGCCGTCCGCATCGAACTCCACGTTGATCGGAGGCTCGGATTGGTTCGGGACGACGCCCTTGCCGATTCGGAGGACATTGCCGTCCTCGACGAGCAAGTCGGGGAGGTCGCCGCCCACGTTCCGACCCCGGAAGATGCGGAACGCCGTGGTGTCCCGCTTGACCTGGGTCGCCTCGGTCACGTCCACGATGAAGAGGCCGCGCTGCATGTCGCTGATCGCGCAGACGCCGCTCGGCAAGAACGGATAGTTGCCCCAGCTGCCCGCGTACTGCTTAGGATCGCCGTTCGGATAGGTATCGAAGAAGCCGCAGAGCCGCGGGTTCAAGGGGTTGTCGTTCGCGTCGAAGATCCAAAAGCCGCTCGTGTAGTTCGAGTGGAAGATGAAGTTGTTCTTGTTGTAAAGGTTGTGGTCGATCGTCGGGCGGTTGTTGGAGTAGGTGGCGACGAGGTCGGCCGTCTCAAGCACGCTAACGTCGAACACAAGGGTCCGCACGGTCGGCAACCCGTTAGACTCGTCGAACTCGTCGTTGACGTAGAAGTACTTCAAGTCCGGGCTCAACCAGCCTTGGTGGCAATAGCCGACGAAGGGGTAGGAGACGCGTCGAATCAGGGTGACGGCGTTCTTGTTCGTCACGTCCCAGATCTCAAGGCCGCGGCCCTCGCCGCCGCCGAAGAAGATCTGCTTGCCTGCATATCGCCCGCTGGTGTAGGTGTGGACCTGCGTCTCGTGCTGATAGACGTTGGTGAGGCTGTTCTGCCCGACGCGCACGGGGTTCAGCGGATTGGTAAGGTCCCAGCACATGGTGGTCCCGCTGCCTTCGTTCGCGCCACAGGCGTAAAGGAAGCCGCTCGTCTGGTCGACGTGGAGCGTGTGCGTGCGGCCCGGGTTCGAGATGGTGCGGACCAGGGTCGCGACCCCGTTGTCAATGTTGCTCAGGTCGATGACCTGGATGCCGCTGCCCGAATTCTCGGTGCCGACGTACATCGCGTTGCGGTAAGTCTTGATGTCGGACCAGATCCCGCCGCTGGAGTGGGCCACGCGGGTGACGATCGTCGGGTTCTCGTTGTTCGTGACCTCCACGATCGTCGTGTTGCGGTCCGTGCCCATCAACACGTACTCACGGCCGCTCGGGCTTACATAGCCCCAGCACGTGTTGCCGCTACCCGCTTGCAACTCGGAGAGCGTGAACTGGCGGATCAGTCGGATCTTGTCAAACTGGTACTGAGCTAGGGCGGAGCCTGCGGACACCGCTAGAGTGGCCAACAGCAAGAAAAGGCGGGTTGGAGCCATGGCAGGCTGTATTGTGCGCTCCAGGGGCCTGAAAAGTTCATCTGCCCGGAAGAGTCCCATAAAAATGCAGGGAGTTCAAAATCCCTCTCTAACGATTTCTTCGCTTGAACGGAAGCGCTTGGTGCGGACCTCTCAAGGGACTAGTCCTTGTGCGGCGCCGATGCCGCGGTCGCGCCGGCGCGGTAAGGTGCGCCTGTGACTACGGTCGAGGTGTTGCGAGAGGCGGCGGCGGACGCCTTCGGGCAGCTGGCCCGCGCATGCGAGGGCCTGGCCCAACCCCAGGCTTGGGGGCTCCCCCCGCTGCGGCCCGAGGAGTGGCTGAACACAGACGGCTCAGTCCACGGGATCGTCCTCCACGTGGCGGGGGGCAAGAAGGCGTTCGGCAGCATCGCCTTCCGGGGCGGCGAGCTGCGCTGGCGCGACATCGCGGACGAGTTGGAGGCCGCCGAGAAGACCTGGGAGACTGCCCGGACCTACCTGGCCGAAGCGCACCGCTACTGGTTGGACTCGTGGGCGCACCTCGATGGGGAAGGGTTGCGGGCCGAGGCGCCCCACTTCTCCGGGCAGCGGTGGCCGGTATGGCGGATCGTCCAGACCGTGACCTTGCACGACGCCTACCACGCGGGACAGGTGGCCTTAGTCCGCGCCGTGGCCCCGCCCTCGGATATGCCTCCGCCCTCGGCCGCCGAAGACGTCCGCACCCACTGCTGCGAGCTCCCTAACTGGTGAGCGGCCGCCTCTCCAGGGGCAGGTCCTCAGCCCCTTTCCCCCGCGAAAGTCAAGGGCCTGGCCGTCGCCGACCAGGCCCTGGGTCCCGAAGCGCGCGCCTCTTAGGCCGCCTTCTTCTTGGTGCTCGGAACCTGGCCCGAGTCTTCGACCGAGAGCGCGACCGTCTGCAGCGGGAGGGTCACGATATCGGTCGCCTGGCCCGTGCCCGTGCGCACGAAGCGGTAGCCCACGGCATAGAAGCCCGCCGGCACCGTCGCGACGAAGTCCAGGTTGTTGGTGGCCAGCACCTTGAACCCCGCGGAAGCATAGCCTTCAGGGTTCGGCCTCCGGTTGCGGCTGGGCAGCCGCTGGATGAGGAACTCGGTCGTCACGCCCAGCGAGTTCGGCCCGCTGCCCGTGAAGGTGATCTGCCCCGTCCCCGCCGTGGCCGAGACCGTGATGGTGTCGCCCGTGAAGTCCGTAGTCGGAGGGGCCAGCGGAAGCGACCCGTTCGGCGCGATCTGCAAGAACTTGACCGCCAGCTCCACAAACGCGCTGATCCCGCTCAGCGTGTAGCTTTCGCCCGTCACCGGGTTGCTCCGCTGCTGGGTCTTGCCAAAGGCGTTCCATGCGGCCGCCTGCTGGCTCGTCATGTTCTCAAAGGTCTTCGCGGCCTTGGACAGATAACTGCGGATCGCCCGCTGTCCGTTCGTCTTCGGGTTCTTCACGGATGCCTTGATTCTCACCGTCGGCCCGACCTCGGCGGCCGAAAAGACGATTGTGCCGATCTTGCCTCGTACTTCTTCGACGAGTGCGCTGTAAGCGATCTTTGCCATGTGCTCTTTCGCCCCCAGCGCCCACCCCCGCAAAGCGGAACACAGCCACCCAGAGGCCCTCACGAGCCTCATTCCGTACTTCGGTCTGGACACGGGTCCTTTGGGTACCGTGGGCTTGGCCTCTTGACTTTGTCAGCTATTGCGGGTTGCGATCGTAACCGCCACCGTAAAGCGTCACTCGACGGCTATAACCGTGTCCCAGCCACCGTACTGGCTCAAACCCTCGTGGCTCTCGAGGCCTGTGTATCTCAAAGAAGAGTCTTCATACCGTCGAAAAGCGAACACAGCTTGGTTCATCTGCTCGGTGTTGAACACCTTAAGCTGCACCAGGAGATGGAAGTCCTGGATACTCAACCCGGTGACCGCTATGAACAACTCGGGCTCAATCCGCAATATGACGTCTTGCAGGGTGTTCTCTCGATAGTCCGTCAGGTACATGAAAGCGGGAATCCGAGTGGCAAACTTGATGAGCTTTTCTTGAACTCGCTTTCTCTTCGACTTGAGCTCCCTCTCTTCTTCCAAGAGCTGTCGCTGGTCGCCGTCGGTGAGCTCTCCATTTTTGCCCTTGTTCTTCAACTCTTTGACTTTGTCGTTCTTGTTGATGATCGTCTCGATGACGTTGTCCCCCAGCGCACGCCATCCTTCGATCCGTTCTACGGCGGCCATCGCCTCTGGGCTATTCATGATCCTCCGGAGCGTATCGTTATTGACATTCACTAAAAGGGCGCTCTCCCACTTGCGAGCCAGCAGCGTCGCCGAGGTACCCGCCATCGCAATGTCCAGAATGCCCCCGGCATCGATCTGAGTCATGTTCGCCCCGTCATAAGCAAGCACGGGGAGGAAGGAAACCAAGTCGCGTACTGCGTTCTCGGGGTTCGGCTCGTTGGGACTTAGCCCGATGGCATAGTCAGAGAGCTGCCGAAGGGCGCGAGTCGGGGCGAAGTCGAACACGAAGCAGATCGGCTTCAAGACCTCTTCTTCGTTCGGGTTGTCCCCGTTCGGATTCTTGATTGACCAGGGCGACTGGACGCGGAACGCGGACTGGAAGTAAGTTTCCGGCGACTTCAGGTTCTTCAGCATCAGGATTGACGACCACTCTTTAACTGTGACCCCCGTCGTCAACTTGCCGCAAGAAAGGGTGATCGTCTTGGTGTCAAATCCGCTTCCGATCGCTCGACGGACTGGCGGTAACGCGGCCAGCCCGATTCCTGCCTCCGCCCCTGCCGCCACGATGACTTTGTAGTCGTGCCAAAACGTGTTCTGCTTTTCTCCCAGCAGGTTCTCCATGGCGTGGCAAGCCGCCACGCTTGGCAAGAACCAGAACGAGTGCTGAAGGTAGGGCAGGAGGCGCACGTCTGAATAAGGAAAGGGCGGCCGAGTGCCCGCCTTGAGGTGCTCGACTTCCTTAGGCAGATATCCGCCCCGAATAATGTCGAGCCACTTCTGCACTTCGCTCTTGTGCTTAAACTGGGCCAGGATCCCCCGCCCCTCAGCCTCAAAGAAGGCGTTGAGGTCGAACTCGTCGAACTCACCCGCGCTCGCGACGGCGAGAAGCTCCTCCGGCATTTGGTATGTGAGGAGGCGCATTTGGGGCAGTGCGCCATAGGGGTTCCAGTCACCGGGGTTCTCGACTGCGAAACGCTCTTTTGCCCGTTGCTCGTCCGTATACGTCCAGTTGAAGATCTGCTCCTCAATAAACTCGCCGGTCGCAAGCGCACGGAACGGGGTGCCGGAGAGGTAAAGATACGCCCTTGTCGTGATCGGCAAGAACTCCGGTTCCGCCTCAGAGAGCTCGACGAACTCTTCATTGACGTCCTCGAGCCCCGCGCCATACTCGAGCTTGGCCTCCCTCTTGGCGACCGCCTCGTCCTCGCCTTCAAAGAGCTCCCTAGCCGTATCTCGCCAGGCGCCGAAGTGGTACTCGTCGAAGACGACCAAGTCCCAGTTCACCGCATGGAGCCACTCGTTCTTCGGCTTGATGTAGCCAACGGCGTCTGTCCCGAGCAGGTCTTGGAACGAACCGAAGTAGACGAGGGGCTGGGATTTGTCCGCTGAGGTCGGGTCGCCACCGCTGTTTCGCGAGAGGTATTGCCACCCGTCAAAATCGACGTGGGATTCCAAGTCCGTCTGCCAGGCGTCCTCTACCGCCGGCTTGAACGTGACCACGAGCACCCGCTTGGCCCCAAGCTTTTTGGCGAGTTGGTACGTGGCGAAGGTCTTGCCAAATCGCATCTTTGCATTCCACAAGAAACGGGGAACCGCCTTCTCGTCTTCTTGCCACCGTGACCTGTAGTAGGCTGCCGTTATCGCCACCGCCTCGGCCTGTTCTGGCCGCATCGGGAACGTCAGGTGGTGGGTGCCCGTGAAGCGTTGGCCTGTCCGAAGTTCGGTCAGGGCTGTCCGTACATCGGCAACAGAGCACCGCACCCATTCCAACTGCTCGTTGGCGAAGCCCTTGCGGACAAGAGCAGCCCGCACCTGGTGGTCGGTAAGGACAGAGCCGTCCTCACACGCGGCCGACTCGTCCAGCTCAATAGTGTAGTTTTGAATCGCGGCCGTCTTCAGCTGCTCCGCGACCCGCTGCCGGACATCTCGGGTCGTTTGCCCGACCTTCAGAAGACCTTGATGGGCTTCGTCAGCGATGGAGTAGGCGTAGATGCTAGGGATCGACGCAGGCTTCGGAGTTAGCAACCGATCGATTGTCTGCTTCTTCATCGGGAGAGCTACTTTAATGTGTAGAGCTTATCAAGCTCTTCAAGAACAGCGGAGGAGTAGAACTTCTTGCTTGAAGACTTCGGGTTTCCGGGATCTAGTCGGCGTACGTTAACTAACCTTGGCTCGACCTCTAATGGCTTTCGTCTTTCGTGATACAGCTGATTCTCCTTGAAGCCAGCGTAGCGTTTGCTGCACCTGTCGGTAAGTTCCCTGTAGTCCCAGGGGTAGCGCTCTCGAACCTGTTCTTCTGTCAATACGACGGGGACAGCGCTAGGATCATTACTTGATCGTACAGGAGTGGCTGAAACCGTCTTAGACCTAATGAAGCGCGTCTCAACGTTTATCGCAACGGCGTATCGCGCGGCCGGATCAGCCCCTGGTTCGATAAGGGATCTCAAGTATCGCACAAACCCATCCTCTTCGCGGCTCAGAGTTATGGCTTGGACCGACTTCGGAGCGGACACGAAGGACAGCGGCATTAAATAAAAATTGTGCTGTGATAAATCGGCGTCAAACCAGTCCTGGACGGCGGATACGAAGTTCTTTAAGCTGCCCATGCCAACCTCTAGCAAATGCTCCTCAAACTTCGGGCTGTGATGGTAGAAGTGAACAGATGTATCGCGGAGTTCGATCAGAGCCTCCAAGTTTCTCCTGCACGGCTCCGTGATGGCGCCCGATTCAGTTAGCTTCTTAGCAAGGTGATCGATTGCGAGAGTCATCGGATTCCCCGATCTTGTTCTCTTATACGGCGAATTCGACCGGCTACTGGTTCGAACATATAGGCTTGATCTCCTGTTACTGTGGTCAAGCAGCCACTTCGCCTTCAATAACAACTCCCATGCGTTGACAGCTAAAATTGTGAAGCTTTCAGCGCGATACCTAGAATCAGGCTTATTGTATGCATCAATGGCCGCGATCATGGCCGCGATCGAGCGATCAAGCAATGTTCGTGACCGAGACTTCATCTAGCCACCGTGGTCTGCAAGTTCTCTGAACAAGTCAAGATCCATTGGCCTGACGATCTTCTCGATGAAGGCTTTTTCCTCCGAAGTAACTTGGTATTTCGCGTAAAGTTCTTCGTCCGTCCACTCGTGCGTCCATTCCTGTAATGGCACAAATTTATACACACGCCTCGGCGTATCTGCTGACGGCTTTCGCATTAAGATAAGGAACCGCGTTAGTCGGCAAGCTAAGTACGAGAGAACGCTTTCGGCTTCCGTCTTCGAGCTCAGTGGGCCAACGCAAAGATAGGTCTCGGAGCAGATCGTGCCCGGCTCTCCGATAAATGGTGTGCTGATTATGCGATGGGGATATGTGTCTCGATTTCCGGTTCCCGGCGCAGCGCGGCCGATATAAACCTTCCAGTGATCAAGTAGCTCCCGACCCGTCAGAATCGACGCCCCGGCAATGAACCCGACTCCACTGTTCTGATGGACTAAGATGTCACCATCGTCCGCCATTCGGCGTCCTCTAAACGTTGTGTCCAGACCAAAAGGTTTTCGGGAGCTAACAAGGCTATCAAATCTCTTCGCCGCCGACAGGGCCAACGTTTCGCTCTGTTGCGTTTCGACCTGGACGACCTTTTTTAAGATAGAGAGGCCCTCGTTGAAACGGATAAATACGTCCGCGCCCTCCTCCAAGAGTGGTCTAGCTGTAGTCAAAACAGGCCAGTCCTTATAGTGGGTCGATATCTCACACTTGCCTCGAAAGTCCCGGTTCCAAAGAAAGTAGCAGACGCCACCCTTCAGTCCAACACCCGGAAATACGTCGGCAGCACTCAGGTAATCGTTCAGAGTGCGAATGCGGTCGTCCCTTAACATCGAAGCTCGAAATTCCTCCAACCTCTTTCCACCCGAGAACCACCGCGACGGGATGACCATTGTTAGATAACGTGGCTCCAATTTTTTCGCCTGTTCGACAAAAAGTTGGTAGATCGGTGCCGCACTCGTGCCAAAACCCCCGTCGTCCAATTGGTACGGCGGGTTTCCTATAATCACATCGAATTGCATGTCTTTACCAAAGATTTCGGCCACGCGGGCCTTAATGTCGTCCGTATGAATGAACGCATAAGCATGGCTTTCTAGTCCTTCGCCTCGGTCGAGCGTCTCCTGGCTGGCACCACAGTACTTGCACTTCGCTCCCCGCCAAGAGTGCTCCTCTCGCTTGAACCACACGTTCCCGTCGTCGCAGTCGAATATCTTGGCGATGGAGTGCTTGCCCGTCGCATGTTTTGAGCAGTACACGCTCCGTCGGGCGAGCATCGCCGTCAGTTGGGTGATCGCGATCCCGAACACCTGTTGGGACAGGATATGGTCGACCCGTTCCTGGAGATCGGGTATCGCCTCGGCAAGGCCGTCGACGAGCCGCCGTGTGATCTCCCGCAGGAAGACGCCCGACTTCGTGCATGGGTCAAGGAATCGTACCGTCTTGTCCGACCAGATATCCGCCCCGCCGTGGTCTGTTGCCCACGCCTCCGCCACCGTGTCGAGCATCCGATTGGCAAACTCCGGAGGGGTGAATACCTCGTCGTTCGAGAGGTTGGCGATGCAACTGAGGACGTCCGGGTTCCGGCCCTTGATCTTGAATCCCGCTTGCAGGCTCACGCCGCCTCCGCTTGGGCCAGGGCCGCCATCTCGGCGATCGTCATGGGCGGGAAGGTGCGCTCGGGCGTGAAAATCGCGTCCTTCCCTTTGTCTGCCCACAGCGATCCTGTCTCTTGGGCCGTTGATGCTTGGCTATAGGCCGCCGCTTGGGTGAGCGTCTTCAAGCTGAAGTCCCGTCGCTGGAACTTGCCCTTGCCGAGGTAGCCCCACTCCGCAAAGCAGATCGGCTTGCGCTGGTGCGTGGTCATCTTCATGGCGTCCCCGTGCACGATGTTCAGCGAGAGGACGTAGGAAGCCGCCCAGTAGAGGTCGTCGGTCGCCTCGAGGTTCAGGTATTCAGTGATGACCTCCAAGAGGTTTGCCCGGCACTCGGCGATGTTGTCCTCCAACAGCTCGATGCCATAGATGCACATGAGCGCAAAGAGCGCGAACTGCCGCCGTTCGAAGTCCGACTTGCCGTACTTCGCCTCCACCGCCGCCAGCTTCCGCTTCAGGATCGGCACAAGAAAGTTCCCGCTGCCGCAAGCCGGCTCAAGAAACCGAGAGTCGATCCTCTCCGTCTCGCCTTTGACGAGGTCAAGCATGGCCTCGACCAACCACGCCGGAGTGAACACCTCCCCGTGCTCGGCGACCCTATCTTTCGACTTGATGAGCTTCACGTACTCTCCTCATAAGGTGCATCGCCTGCAAACTAGCTTACTTCGGCCCGGCCGTGGTCGAATTCTTAGCCGTGCCTTTGGTGCGGACCCGGCAATAAGTCCTCGGTTGACCGGAAGCTCGAGTGTCCATCCGTGTTCTGTCGCCGATTATCCCCGAAGCATGGCTCAGCCGCCTTTCGTTCACGACAGCCGACCGAGGATGCTCGGGTACCGCCGGAAGTGTACACTCGCGAGTGAACGATGGGTGATGACTGCTCCGACGTGCCCTCTTTTGGGGAAGCCCTCCGAGCCGACCGAGTGGCACGAGGTTTGACCCTACGCAAGTTCGCCACTGCCGTTGGGGTTAGCCCAACCTACATAAGCGGCGTCGAGAACGGGACGATCGCCCCCCCTACGATAGAGCGGCTCCAGGAGATGTGCCGACTGCTTGAGCAGCCCCTTGACCGGTACGTTTCTTTGGCCGGACGGTGGCAAGATGTCGCCCGGGATCAGGTCGGAGAACAAACAGAAATGCTCCAGTTGTTTCGTGCCGTTCAAGATATGACACCCGAGCAAGTCCGTCGAGTCACAGAAGCGGCGCGTCAACTGAAGGCGGACGAGGGGGCAGGGAGCAACGATGGCTCCTGATTTCTTGGTAGGCGTGGAGTTCCTCCCTGAAGCGCGCCTGGAGCGCCGAGTGGCCGACTTGCTTGCTCGCTATCACCGGTGCCAGGGTGCGCCCTGTGGCTTCCCCATCCCCGTCGACGAGATGGTGGAGATTGTCGAAGGCGTACCCGTCGTGTCCTTCTCGCCACCAGACCGCTTTGGTAACGACGTTCTGGGGGCCTACGTATTCCCTGAGAAGACCATTTACATCAACGACCAGATAAACCATGAGGGCCGCCGCCGGTTTACTCTTGCCCACGAGTACGGCCACCACTTGCTCCACGGACCCTTCTATGGTCAGCTCGCGCTCGACTTTTGCCCCGGAGCCGCAAATCAGCACACTGCTGTCTGGCGCGGGGTCGTGGACAAGTACGACCAGGTTGAGGCTCAGGCCAATAAATTCGCGGCTCATCTCTTGATGCCGTCGGATCTGACAACAAGGGAGTTCCGCCACCTTGCGAGCCAGCTCGGGATCGAAGTGGCACTGCACACTTTCGCCGACCTGGCCAAAGTGAGCCGGGCAGCGGCCAGGATCCGGCTGGGGCAACTCAGCCTTCTTCCCTCGACAAAGAAAGTTTAGCGAGAGAGGCGCATCGATCCAAGCTCATCCGACGTCATAATGTTCAGTGAGCACTGAACGGTGGACGAGTGTCGGGATTTCAGTCATGGGGAATCCCGGTTCAGCCCTTCTTGCAGGCCCCTTCCCGAGTCAGGGCCGTGTTCAGGCGACCGAAAGCGACTTGGGAAGGAGGAACATCAAGCACCATGGACACATGGAAGATCTACCAAGACTCGCGGAACGAATGGCGATGGACGCGCTACGCGCCTAACGGCCAGATCGTCGGCGCATCGACCGAGGGGTACAGGAACCGCGCTGACTGCGTGGCGAACGCCCGGCGAAACGGCTACACCGGCAACTAACCCGGACGACCTCAAAGACTACCCGTCCCCAACGTTTGGGGGCGGGCTATCCATCCTCCGGTGCCTGTTCCTTTGCCTTTATCTGGCTCCGTCACCACCAGGGGCGGGGGGGCCAGGTTGTGGATTGCACGGCCGCGAGCTTTTCGGCCACGTCGGCGGGGTTGGTGGCGTCGCAGCCGGCGTTTGGGAGTCCGGTCGCCGCGTCCACGACCAGGACGGTGATGGTCGGGGCGTGCATGGCGCGGCACTGTTCCTGGATAACGCCAAGGGGTTGGGAAAGCACTCGGGGGTGGCAGCCGATGGCCTGGGCGGCCTCTCCGTAGGTCACCTTCTCCCGGTCTTTGGCGAGCACCTCGTCGCGCAGGTAGCGATAGACCTCCCTGGCCCTCGACTGGGAGAGGGTGGTGTAGGGGAGGAGCGCCAGTCGCGAGCCTTCCCGTCGGCCCTCGTCGTCCAATGGCAGATGCCTCTTGTCGCTTGCTTCCCTCGTGGTGCCTGGCTCTGGACCGGTCGGCTTGCGGTCGGCTGGCGGTCTCGACCCTGCGGGTGTCCCGCCTTCTTCACTGGCAGTATGGCCGGGGCCAAAGTCGTTCGTCAAGCCGGGCGGGCGGTGGGTTTGGGCGGGGGGCACATGCCTTCAAACTGCCTACAACATGCCTACATGCTGCCTACAAACCGGGTTTGTAGGCATCTCGTGGGCCTCTCGACGGCGTGTTGAGGGCAGAAGAGGCGGCCGACAATTGACTTATGGCAAAGGGAGCACCGGGCGCGCTGGTCTCGGACGTGGCAGGTCAAGTTGGCGGCATCGTCGTCGTCAACGGCGCGGGCGGGCTCGTCTTTCGGCGTCCGCCTCGGTTTCGGCGCGTGCTGGCCCCGACCCAGCGGGCGGCGGCGGAGCGGATGCGGCAGGTATCGGCGGTGTGGCAGGAGTTGGGCCACGACGGGGCCCGGGCTTGGGACGACTATGCGGCGACGGTGGTGCGGCTGAACCGGCTGACCGGCGGCGAGTACCGGCCCAGCGGCTTCAACGCTTTCTGCGCCTTGGGGACCAAGGTGCTGCAGGTCGACCCCACGGCCGAGGTGCCCGTGGCGCCACCTTCTTCGGAGTTCACCGGCGATCCGGTGACGTTCACGGTGTCGGTCGCGGAGGCGCTCTCCACCCCTCCCCCCTACCCCCTCCCCAAGCCTGGGAGCAGCGGCTCCTCGTCCACCCCTCCCCCCTGCCCCCTCCCCAAGCCTGGGGAGGGGGTGTTGGTGGTGCAGGCGAGCGGGCCGAACCTGCCGGGGTCGGTCACCGAGATCCTTCTGGAGCGGTTGCCGAACGTGCGGCGCAAGCCGACCGGCCGCTTCGCCTCGGCCGCTTTCCACCGGTTCGAGCCCGGGGCGCTCTCTTACACGCTGCCGGTCGAGCCGGGAGTGTACGTCGTCGCGACCCGTTTCGTACGCGCGGCCACGGGGCAGCAGACCGGGGTTCTGGTCGTGGGAAGGGTGTCAGTGGCTAGCGGTTAGGGGGATCCTCACTCCCCGCCCCTCCCCAAGCGTGTGGAGCGGCGGCGCATCGTTTGCCCCTCCCCCTGCCCCCTCCCCAAGCGTGGGGAGGGAAGTGCTTCTTTTGCCCCTCCCCCCTTCCCCCTCCCCAAGCCTGGGGAGGGAAGTGCTTCTTTTGCCCCTCCCCCCTTCCCCCTCCCCAAGCGTGGGGAGGGAAGTGCTTCTTTTGCCCCTCCCCCCTGCCCCCTCCCCAAGCGTGGGGAGGGAAGTGTTTCTTTTGCCCCTCCCCCCTTCCCCCTCCCCAAGCGTGGGGAGGGGGTTTAAGCGTTCATCTGGAGCAAGCCCTCGACCGCCTGCTCCAGGGGCTGGGGAGGGAAGTGCCCTTAGCGGCGGGGCGTCCATCCCCTCCCCCCTTCCCCCTCCCCAAGCGTGGGGAGGGAAGTGCTTCTTTTGCCCCTCCCCCCTGCCCCCTCCCCAAGCGTGGGGAGGGGGTTTTAAGGGTGCATCTGGAGCCTCCCCAAGCCTGGGAGCGGCGGTGTGTCCATCCCCTCCCCCTTCCCCCTCCCCAAGCGTGGGGAGGGGGCTTAAGCGTGCATCTGGAGCCTCCCCAAGCGTGGGGAGGGAAGTGCTTCTTTTGCCCCTCCCCCCTTCCCCCTCCCCAAGCGTGGGGAGGGGGTTTAAGCGTGCATCTGGAGCAAGTGCTCGACCGCCTGCTCCAGGGGCTGGGAGCGGCCTTCTGACACAAGCCGCTCGAACTCCGCGTCCCCGATCAATCCCCGCGCTCGGGCGGTGTTCTCGTCGATGTCCCGCTGTTCCGAGGGTTCGGGCGGGGCGCCGAGGGCTTCGCGCAGGGCGGCGGCCGCCCCCAAGAGTCGGGCCGCGAGTTCCGCCTCGCCCCCAATGACGCTCAGGATCGCGAACGCCTCGAGCGAGCCGGCGATCCCGAGGCGGTCGCCGAGGTCCCTTCTCACCCGGAGACCCTCCGCCTGGTGGCGGCTGGCGGCGGCCGTGTCCCCCAGCGAGAGCGCCAAGTAGCCGAGCTGGGCGTGGGTGTCGGACTCGATCGTGCGGCTGCCGGTCTCCTTTTGAATGGCGAGGCTCCGTTCAAAGAAGGCCCTGGCCGCGTCCGTGTCGCCCTGCTCGTGCGCGACAAGCCCGAGGTTTAGGAGCGCGGTGGCGACTCCGACCCGGTCTCCGAGCTCCGTGCGGATCTGGAGGCACGCTTCCAGGTAGGCGCGGGCCGCCTGGTTGTCACCGTTTGCGCTGGCGGCGATCCCGAGGTTGTTGAGGGCGTTCGCCTCCCCGGACCGGTCTCCGATCTCCTGTCGGATGGCCAGGCTCTCCTCATAGTGGGCCTGTGCGGTCTCGTAGTCGCCCAGGTTGTGGACCACGTTGCCGAGGTTGTCGAGCGAAGCGGCTGTCCCATACTTGTCCCCAATGTCGCGGCGGATGGCGAGGCTCTCCTCGTAGGAGCCGCGCGCGGAGGGGAAGTCGCCCAGGACCTTGGCCACGTTCCCGAGGTTGTTGAGAAGGCTGGCGAGGCCCTGCCGGTCGGCGAGCGCCCTGTACTCGGCCAGGCTGTCCTCGAAGCTCGCGCGCGCGGCCGAGAACTCGCCCTGCATGAAATCGAGGACGCCCGCCCCGTTGAGGGCCTCCGCCCGGGCCGGATCGGGCCCCTCCCCGCTCGCAAGGGCCAGGGCTTGGCGGCACCAGTTCCTGCCCTCGGTGAAGTGGCCCCTGGCCATCCAGAACCTCCACAAGGCCCCGCACAGCCGGAGGGCCTGCGCCGGGTCCGCCTCCCCCGTGCTCCACTCGAGGGCGGCGCGCAGGTTGTCGTGCTCTTGTTCCAGCCGGTTCAACCACTCCGCTTGGCCCGCTCCTTTGAGCTGGGGCTCCGCTTCTTCGGCCAGGGCCAGGAAGAAGTCTCGGTGCCGGGAACGGACGGCCGCCCCTTCGCCCCCTCCGTCCAGTTTCTCCCTCGCGTACTGGCGCACCGACTCGAGCAGCCGGTAGCGCATGGCGTCGCCCAACGGTTCGGGGACGACCAGGCTCTTGTCGACCAGGCTGGTCAGCAGGTCCAGGGTCTCCCAGTCCTCAATCTCCTTGCCGGAAACGACGCGCTCGGTCGCCTCCAGCGTCCACCCTCCGGCGAAGACGGACAGCCGGGCCAGCAGGAGCCGCTCCTGCGGGCTCAGCAGGTCGTAGCTCCAGTCGATGAGGGAGCGCAGGGTCTGCTGCCTGGGCAGGGCGGTCCGGGACCCGCCCGTGAGGAGCCGGAAGCGGGAGTCGAGCCTCTCCGAGATCTCTTCGGCGGTCAGGCTTCGCACCCGCGCGGCGGCGAGCTCAATGGCGAGCGGGATGCCGTCGAGGCGGTGACAGATCGAGGCGACCGCCGGTGCGTTGTCGTTCGTGACCTGGAACCCGGCGTGGACCGAGACGGCTCGATCGACGAAGAGGCGGACGGCCTCGAAGAGGGCGAGGGCCTCGGGGGACCGGTCTTGCGCCGGGTTCGGCAGCGAGAGCGAGGGCACCCGGAAGGTCGTCTCGCCGGAGATGCCGAGGGGCTCGCGACTCGTCGTCAGCACCTTGACCCCGGGGCACTCGCGGAGCACGGCGTCGGCAAGGCGCGCGGCGGCGTCCAGCAAGTGCTCGCAGTTGTCGAGGACGAGGAGGAGCTGCTTGGCTCCAAGGAACTCGACGAGCGTCCGCAGGACCGGCCTGCCGGCCTCCTCGGCAAGGTCGAGGGCCTGCGCCGTGGCCTGCGGCACCAGCCCTGGGTCGGCCAGCGCCGCCAACTCGACGAGCCAGACGCCATCCTCGAAGCGGTCGATCGCGTCAGCCGCAGCCTGCAAGGCGAGCCGCGTCTTGCCCGTGCCGCCCGAGCCGGTCAGGGTCACGAGGCGCTTCGCCTGCAAGAGGCTGTGGACGGCCGCGAGCTCGCTGTCCCTTCCGATGAAGCTCGTAACCTGGAGGGGCAGGTTGTGCCGGAGCTCAGGGTTGTCGAGCGAGCGGATCGGGGGGAAGTCGGAGGGCAGGTCTGGGAAGCAGGCTTGGAACACCGTCTCCGGGCGCCCGAGGTCCTTGAGGCGGTGCTCGCCGAGGCTCTTGACGGTCGTGCCGGGTGGGAGCCGGTCGCGGATGAGCTCGTAAGTCGCCACCGAGAGCAGAGTCTGGCCACCGGAGGCGGTCGCAAGGAGGCGGGCGACCCGGTTGAGGGGCTGGCCGAAGTAGTCGCCGTCGCGCTCCTCGACCACCCCCGTGTGCAGGGCCATGCGGACGCGCAAGGGGGAGGCGACCCCGCCTTCGTCGATCGTGACCTCGATGAGCCCCCGCTGGGCGGCGGAGGCAGCCTCCAAGGCGCCGCGAGGGTCGGTGAACACGGAGTAGAAGGCGTCGCCCACGGTCTTGAAAACGGCGCCTCCGTGCCCCTCTATGCAGGCGCGCAACAGGGCGTCGTGCCTCGCCAACGCCACCCGCATGGCGTCGGGCCTCTCCTGCCAAAGGCGCGTCGAGCCCTCGATGTCCGTGAACAGGAAGCTGTACGTATTGGAGTCTGCCGCCATAGGATCGCCCGACGACGAAGCCGGTGCCCGTCTCGCGTCCTGTATTCTAACCGGCAACCACAGGATCGACCCTCCGGGCACCAACGCCCGGCGTAACGTTCCCCCCGCGCTCCCTCTGGATCGGACCGCGCCCTCGGCCGCACGACGGACATAATCTGCCTATGCTCTCAGCGATCCGGCTGGTGCATACGCTGATCTATCTGGTGATGGCGGGGTCGGTCGTCTACATCCTCTACTGCGGGATCGTCGCCCGCATTGGCACCGGCACGTACATCGCTTTGGGCTTGGTGGTCGTCGAGTGCGTCGTCTTCGTCGGCAACGGCATGAAGTGCCCCTTGACGACCCTGGCGAAGGAGCACGGAGCCGAAAAGGGATACGTCTTCGACGCGTTCATCCCCGAGCGCCTTACCCGTTACACGGTTCCGACCTTCGGAACCCTCTTCGCGCTCGCCCTTGCCCTCCTCCTGTACCGAGCCCTTTCTTAGGTTCCGGCCCCCCTCTCCTTCGCGGAGGGAGAGGGGGCTCTGCGGCACACCGATCCCTGAGGCCGGGGAGGGGGTCAGGGGCGGGATCGGTGCTGCGCGGCTTGGTCGCGCTGGAAGCCGGTCATGCGGTCGGCCCAGGCCTTGGCAGGCAAGGCGTCGGCGGGCAGCCTGTCCTCCCAAGAGCGGAGCACTTTGTAGTCGCGGAAACGAGCGCGGGTGGCCTTGACCTCCCAATCGAAGCGGTAGTTGCCCCGCCCCCCGCCAATCTCGCCGACTGTGATCCCGCCGAGGCCTTTGCGCTCATAGGCGAGGCCTTTGGAGCTCAAGGAGCCTGGCGTGAGGATCACCGTGATGCTGTCGCCGTCGGCCAGCACCCGGAAGTGTTGGGGGAGCTCGATGATGGCCCGGCCGTTCACGAGCTGGCCCGTACCGCGCACGTACATCGCCGCCTCCGGCCCTTCGATGCAAGCGTAGACGATGTCGGTCGATGGGTCGTCGGGGTTGACCTCTATGAAGTTCTTGACGGTGGCGACCATCCGGGAGGTCGTGTCACTCGTGCGCAGGAAGCCGCCGGTGAATGTGTTACCGGCGTTGTTCAACGTTGTGATCCCTAGGACCTCGTTGCCGCTCTCATTGATCGGGCCGAGGTAGATCCCTCTCGAGGAATTTGTCCCGTCAAGTTCGATGACGCCGTTGAGGCCGGAGAAGTGGGTGCGGACAGACTTGTTGGCGGATTGAGCCAGGACGGAGCTTTGGAACAGGGCCGATCCGGAAACGTCCAGCAATCCTTGCGGCGAGGACGTCCCAATGCCGAGACGGCCCGTGCCCGTCAACCGCATCGTCTCGTTAAAGCTCAGCGCGTTCCCGGTGCCGAAGCCGATCGAGGAGGTCGAGAAATCCGAGAAGATCCGCATCTGATTGTCGGCGATGCCCAGTCCGTAAACGCTGCCGGACTGCCCATAGAGGACGACCTTGTTACCAAGGGTGTTCGGGAAGGAAAGCGGATAGTTGGGCGAGACGCCGAGGCCGACCCTGCTGGCAATGAGACGACCGTCGAGGTTTGCGTTGCCGACTTGTGCCGTCCCAGGGGTGGAAGGTTGCAGTTGCACGAATCCCGGCAGACCGCCACCGACCTGGGCGACGACCGGGGAAGCGGCCAGGGCCGTGACGACGAGGGAGAAAGAAGCGAGTTTGAAAGCGCGAGTTTTCATGGGGCCACCCGCATTTTGAAGAAGTGCGTACACGATAAAACAAGCTTTCCGCGCGCGGGCGGCGACTTTCATTCTTCTGGCGCCCTTCGGCCCCATCTGGGGGTTGGGAGGCGACTGCCATAGAATTTTAGGCCGTCCTCAGTAAAGATTGCGTATAGTGACGGGTACGGAATCCTTCCGAGGAACTCTCATGACACGTCCCTTGCGTCCGGCAACAGCCTTCTTGGCGCTCGCACTCCCGAGTCTCGTCCTTCCGTTCGATCTGGAGGTCCAGCAGGTCAGCTGGCTCCGTGAGAACCTCACGGTCTACCACGCGAGCTCGGACACGGGGCAGTACGTCTTCCGACTCGAGCGGCAGGATTTCGACCGAATGGCGTATGACCCGGAGACCGACCAGTACGTCGGCTACCTCAACGTCCTGGCCTCAAACTCGGTGTTCGGCCCCGCGCAGTGGGTGGTCAAGAACCTCACGGTCGTCCTGCGCGACGGGGCCGACCTCGTCGGACGGGAGGCCTGGACGCTCGAGGCGCCGCTCCCGTGCGCGTCGATCGAGTTCCTAGGAGCCTGCTGGACCGTGGCCTCGTTCGGGAGCGAGCCCCTTTTTGACGCCCCGTCCGGGAGTCGGACGTTCTCGCCCGTGACCCAGGTCACGCACCTCGCAGGTGGAGGACTCAACGAGCAGTTCCCTCGACCTTGGGTGAACACGACCGCCGCCCATGACCTGGCGGTCTTCGCTTCCGGGCGTGGGCCCGTGCCCAGGCCGTTCCCGCTCGATCTTCACGGGTACACGTTGGGCGACGCGGGCGAGAAGCCCGGCGAGCGGGTCGCGATCGGCATCAAGGAGACCGAGGTCGAAAAGGTCGATGAGGCCCCGTGGATGTGCACCCCCGCTTCTTCGGCCCGGTCGCTTAAGTACCTGGTCAAGTTGGGCAAGATCACGCTGGAAGACGACGTCCAAACAATTACCGACGCCCTTAAGACAGACTACAAGACCGGTGCCAACGCGTTAAACGTCTCTGGCACGATCTTTAGCGACGCTCTTGCGGGGGCCAAGGCCTACAGCGATCGGAAGAGGCTCGGGCTCGATATCCGATACGAGCAGTTCGCCCGCAACGTCCTCGACGACCTCAAGGACGGGGCGGACTTGACGATGAACTACGCGATCTTCCAGTGGAAAGGCACCGCTCTGAACCCGATCAAGGTCCCCATCGAAGGGCACACCGCCTTTGTGACAGGGATCACCCCGTTCAAGGACCGTAGCGGCGCGGTCCAGTACTACCTGGTCGATACGCTCAGCGACATCAACCAAGGCAACCGGAAGGCGGAGAACGTTAAGAGGACGTACAGAGTCGAGGAGAACGGCACGACCTTGACGGTCTTGAACGAGCGGGGTCAACCGATCGTATTCGGACAAGTCGACGATCGTTCGGGGTTCTTGATCAAGAAGAAGCCGTAAGCTCAAACCGCCGGAATTGTCGATCGCCAACAGCGGAGCTTGGCAAGGCGTTCCCCCCTCTCCCTCGCGGAAGGAGGGGCTTGGGTGCCGAAGACATCGCTCCGGCCACGTGCCACCGCCAAATCTAAGGATTTAGGCGGTATTGTCCACGTTCTATTGCCAATCCCCGTTAGCCAGGGTGTAAGGCCTTGAAGGGTACACAGACCCGTCGTGCGCACTTTGGCACTTTACAGAAGTCGGCCCCTCGATATAGATTGTCGACTGACACTTGACCGTGGAAATGCTGTCTAGCGGGTCGTACCAGCTGTTAACCTGAGCATATGCGGCAACTTGGTGCTTCGAGCTTAATATAAAAGAAGCACCGATAGTCGTGTCGATGACGATAGCAGGAAGATAATCGACCGGGCCAGTCTTGAGCGACCAGGTAAATCCTGACTGCTGCCCGGCTGCGCTTAACGTTCCAGAGGCCGTGGCGTCGGCACGCCAATCCGGCAAAGAACACCGCCAGCCCACAGACGGTACGAATCCGATCCTCAGGCGCACCGGGCTCCCATGGGGCCGGGACTGAGAAGTCACGTGGACACGGTCATAAGTCTCGACCCACGATTTGGCTTGACTGTTTACGATCGGGTCTGGCCGGTTGATAGAACTCGCTACGTAGGCGTCGGACGAAGCGGAAGGATGGCAGATGTTAGTCGTTGCGAGTGCTTGTCCAAACGACAAGTTTCTAGAGACGTACGCGTATGCGTGATCAGGCTGGTATTGCACATATTGCCATGCAACCTTCGTAAAGCCAACATCGTACAGTTCGACGCTAGCAAATGCATAAGCGTATGTGTCTGCAGACCCCACAGTAGCAAGGCCAAGAGCCAGGAAACTTATCGTTGCACGGAAGCAAAGAGTCGAAGAGTGTTTCATTATGAGCCCTTGCGGCCTAATCAGTCCCGGCTAGAGTTCCTGGATGAATTGGTCGCTGAAGACCAAAGCGACGACCCCTTCCATCTTCGGGCCCGTTACTGGAAACCGACGGAACGCAAATTCCCCCGTAACATACCTCGGCGCATGGTCGGGATGATGTCCTGTGAATCCCGAATTCCGGTGGCCTGCGTGCCATTCGTGCGACGATATCGCCCACGAAACCCTGACTCCAGTACATGGCAACCGGTCTCCCGCAACCGAAGTTTTCGAGTTGCACGGCTCCGTTCAGGAGCACAACGCCTGACTGAGGTCCGGGGGCACCCCGGTGCGAGGCCCGGGGCCTTCACCGCTTTCTTAGCCAAACGGTTAGCTTCTTTACCGAACCCTTATCAGTCGCTCCGTTGTTCGCATCATGCCTTTCACCTTGCATGAGAACGTCGTTCGCTGCATCGCTATGGCCGGCATCGGATTGCTTGCCACAGGGTGCTTCGTAGAGGACAGTGACCCCGACACGGTCATCAATCCGCCCGCCAAGGTCGAGGTGAACCCTCCCGCCCAGCCGCCCGATGTGAACGTTCATGTCGAGGACAAGACTCCGGACGTGGTTATCGAGGACAAGACCCCTGACCCGCCCGCAGGGACGACCGGCGGCTAGCACCGCCTTCCGAGCTCCATGCCTTAATTTTCTGAGGGTCTAGGCATGGAGCCTGACTAAGTTCCCAGCTACACCCTGTCCAGCCGGGTATCCGGGCACCCTCACCCCGGTTCGCTCGCTCACCGACCCTCTCCCCCGGAGGGGCGAGGGTTCGGCATGCAAATTAGTGGTGGTGGTGGCCTTCGTCTTCCTGCCTCGGAACCTCGGCGATGGCCGCTTCGGTCGTCAGGAGGAGCCCGGCGATGGAGGAGGCGTTCTGCAGGCAAGTGCGGACGACCTTGGTGGGGTCGACGACACCGGCCGCGAGCAGGTCTTCATAGACGAGCGTGGCCGCGTTGAAGCCCTTGCCCTCGGTCTTGACCTTCTCCACGATCACGCTGCCCTCGGCGCCCGCGTTCTCCGCAATCGTGCGAAGGGGCGCTTCGATCGCCCGGCGCAGGATGTTGAGGCCGATCTGCTCGTCGCCTTCCAACCTCATGCCATCGAGGACCTTGCCCGCCGTGATGAGCGCGGTGCCGCCACCGGGGACGATGCCTTCTTCCAGCGCCGCTCGGGTGGCCGAGAGGGCGTCCTCGATCCGGGCTTTCTGCTCCTTGAGGGCGGTCTCGGTGGCCGCGCCGACCTTGATGACGGCGACGCCGCCGCTGAGCTTGGCCTGGCGCTCCTGCAGCTTCTCCTTGTCGTAGTTGCTGTCGGTCGTCTCGATTTGGCGCTTGATCTGGCTCAAGCGGCCCTCGATGGCGCCCTTCTCGCCCTTGCCGTCGACGATGGTGGTGTGGTCTTTTGTGATGACGACCTTGGCGGCTTGACCGAGCATGTCGGGCGTGACGTTCTCGAGCTTGATGCCGAGGTCGTCGCTGATGAACTGGCCCCCGGTGAGGATGGCCATGTCTTCCAGCATCGCCTTGCGGCGGTCGCCGAAGCCGGGCGCCTTGACGGCGGCGACAGGCAGGTTCGCGCGCAGACGGTTGAGCACGAGGGTGGCAAGGCACTCGTTCTCGATGTCCTCGGCGACGATCACGAGCGGGCGGCCCATCCGAAGCACCTTCTCTAGTAGCGGGACGATGTCCTGCACGGAGCTGATCTTCTTCTCATGGAGAAGGATCATCGGGTTCTCGAAGACGGCCTCCATGCGGGTGGCGTCGGTGACGAAATAGGGCGACATGTAGCCCTT
Source organism: Fimbriimonadaceae bacterium (assembly GCA_019454125.1). Taxonomy (NCBI): domain Bacteria; kingdom Bacillati; phylum Armatimonadota; class Fimbriimonadia; order Fimbriimonadales; family Fimbriimonadaceae; species Fimbriimonadaceae bacterium. Next base: position 1,828,840 of record CP075365.1, on the reverse strand, counting down.
GTCGAACTGCAGACCGTCGACGATCTCAAAGGTGGTCTCGGCGGTCCTGCCTTCCTCGACGGTCGTGACGCCGTCTTTGCCCACCTTGTTGATGATCTCCGCCACAAGGGAGCCGATGCCTTTGTCCTTGGCGGAGATGGTGGCGACCTCCTCCATCCCCTTCTGGCCCTCGACCGGCTTGCTCATCTTGGTGAGCTCTTCGACGATGGCGGCGGCGGCGGTCTGGATGCCCTTGTTGATCTGCATCGGGTTCGACCCGGCGGCCACGTTCCGCGCGCCTTCCTTGAAGATGGCCTGGGCGAGGACGGTGGCGGTGGTGGTGCCGTCGCCCGCGGTGTCGTTGGTCTTGCTGCTGACTTCGCGGATCAGCTGCGCGCCCATGTTCTCAAAGCGGTCTTCGACCTCGATCTCTTTCGCGATGGTGACTCCGTCGTTGATGATCTGCGGCGAGCCGAACTTCTTGTCCAGCACGACGTAGCGGCCGCGGGGGCCGAGAGTCACCTTCAGCGCGTTGGCGAGCTTATCGACACCGGCCTCGAGACGGGCGCGGGCCTCCTGGCTGAACTTAAGGTCCTTGGCAGCCATGGCTTAGCTCGACGCCCCCACCGTTTCCTTCACCCCGGTCAAGACGGCCAGGACGTCGTCGGCGCGTAGGATGATGTAATCCTTGCCTTCGACGGTGACCTCGGTGCCCGAGTACTTGCCATAAAGGACCGTGTCGCCGGCGCTGACGTCCATCGGGGCGAGCGTGCCGGAGTCCATCCGCTTGCCGGGGCCGACCGCGATGACGGTGCCCCTCAGCGGCTTTTCTTTGGCCGTGTCAGGAAGGATGATGCCGCCCGCGGTGGTCTCCTCCTTCGGCGCGGCTTCGACGACGATGCGGTCGTGCAGAGGTTGAAGCTTCATAGTGGTTTGGCACTCCTTGAGTGAGAGTGATAATGCGATTGGCAGTATATCCGCGAGAGTGCCAACCGCCCAGGTCTGGAGACGCACCGCCTCCGCAAACTTTTCAGAAAATCTCGGAATGTTTGCCCGTCCCCACGAAACCTCGTCTATAAAGGGATGGACGGCGGACCATCAACCGCCACCGCTTGAGAGGTTAGCGTGCAAAAAGCAGGGTCAATGGCGATCCTTATGGCAGGGCTGTCCCTTGCGACAGGGGCAGCCCGGGCGGAGACTCCGCAGGACGGCAGGGTCCCCCCGCCCAACCTGCCCCCGGAAGTGCGTGTGGACGCCGCTTCCGGTGTGCTGCCTTGGGTTCCCCGGGTCAGCCGTGCGAGCTGGCTGGAACTGCTCTCCCCGCGGGTCGTGGTGATGCAGGTCGAGGCGCCCCTTAGGACGCCGCAAGTCGAGAAGATGCTCCGTCGGGTCGGGCGGGCCTATCCCGGCAGTCCCGTGATCTTTGTGACAAAGGGCGACGGGGCGCTGCTCCCCCGGGCCCTGCCGGGCCTAGAAGAACGGATCGCCGGCCCGAGTTCGGGCCCTATGGTCTCGTCCGCCATGGGCCAGAACGCGCGTCCCCTTCCTGTCGCCCGGGACAATCGGTTCGCAAGTGCTCCCCGCAAGCGGGTTCTTCCTCCCGAACCTTCGCCGGCGGCGGCGCGCCACTACCCTGAGTTTAATGTGGAGATTCCGGAGGGAAGCGAGGGGTATCTGTTCGCAACGGGGGTCGCGCTCCTGGTGCTCATCTCACTTATGCGCAACCCGCCGCTCACGAGCGATTAGCGTCCTACGATTGGGGCTCGGGCTGGAAGATCCAGAACATCGCCCCGTGGGGATCTGAAACGAGGCTCATCCGCCCGACCGTCGGTACGTCGATGGGGCCGTGGACCATCTTGCCGCCGAGTTCCTCGCACTCGGCGACCTTGGCATCGTGGTTGTCGACCGCCATATAAACGGCCCAGTGGGGCGAGGCACCTTGGGTGTTCGCCGTGTCGAAGACGCCGCAGACGCCCTGGCCGTGCGACTTCATCATCGTGTAGGCGCCGTCAGGCATGTCCATCTGGGTCGGCTCCCAGCCAAAGAGGGCGCTATAAAACTGGGTCGTGGCTTCGACGTTCGGGGTGTACACCTCGTGCCAGACAAACGTTTTTCCAACGGCTGTGATGAATTCGTCCATGTGTTTCCTGTTCCTGCGGGCCAGAGCTCCGCGCTCCTGTAATACCCGTTTGAGAACGGGCCGGTTACCAGGGAAATCGTGCGTCCCCTGGGAGGTTTCGGGACTTCGGGTAGCTTGGTGACGGTTTGATGCGGCACTTTTTTGGCTTTCTGTTTTGCCTTGGCTGTGCGTCGAGTTTTGCCGCGGACGCGCGCGCTAACGGCGCCCAGCTCATCGTCAACGAGCAGCTCGTGCACACCTTCGCCACCAGCTTCGGCGGTTGGAACCCTCCGCGGCGCGCGCAGCATGCGGCCGAAGTCGTGGGCGGATGGCAGGCTGGTACCGAGTTCGGGGCAAAGGCGGCCGGTCCGAACTGGAAGGTCTTTCTCGGTAACCAGACCGTGGTGAACGTCAGCCCCCAGGAGGCGGCAGCCTTCAAGACGACTCCGCAAGACCTCGCCGCGACCCTCGCCCGCCGCCTGAACCTCGCGGTCGGGCTGCCCGCCCTGCAGGTCGGGCAAGAGTCGCTGACGATGACGATGGGCGCCCCGGTGCGGCTCCGGGTGGTCGGACACGAGGCGCGCAAGGCCGTACTGGAAAGTTCGCCGACCGGCGTTGTGCGCATTGAGCGAGGCACGGGAGAACTGATCGTCTCGCCGCTGGCGATCGGCCGGACGGTCTTGCGCATCAAGGGCCCGACCATCCAGGCGGAGGTCGCCATCGCCGTCCTCGCCCCCGCACTCAACCCGCAGGGGGGCTATATGGCCGAGGTCTTCGGGAGGTTTGCGACGAGCGAAGAGGTCGCGGACGCGGTCCGCAACGCGCTGCAGAACCAGCCCAACGTCCCCGGAGCGACCACGATCGAGGTCAACCCGGGCGCACCCGGGGGACTCGCGCTGGGCGAGAGCCGCACGGTGACGGCGTCGGTCCAGGCGACCGGGCAAGGCTACGCGCCTTTCATCGGCCCCGTCTCGGTGCGCGTGGCCAACGTCGGCGCGACCCCGGAGCGCGAGGCCGAGCTTTGGTACAGCAACGACCCCGAGAACGTGCCGTTGCCGAGCGACCTCTATTGGGGGCAGCTCGTGCCGGATCGGTCGATCCGACTGCTTTACCACCACAAGAACGTGGCGACTCGCGAGCTCACCTTCCGATACCTGCTCGCGAACCCGAGCGACCGGACGGCTCGGGTGGTCGTGACGCTGGGCGACAGCAACCCCGAGAGCGACCCGACGCGGGCAGGGTACTCGGCTGCGGAGCAGTTCCTTACAAAGCTCTTGCGCCAGGCTGGGGAAGTCGTCAATGTGCCACCGGGCGCCATCGTCCCGATGACCGTCCGGCGCGTGGCCCCTGGGGACACGATGAGCGGCCTCGCCTCGCTCACGCTCCTCGATGGCGGCCCGGAGCGGGTCGTCGTGGTCGGCGACGCGAACTGGCTGGAGCAGCAGTGGGATCCGTGGTGGGCGGCGCACCGCTCCATCGGGGCGTGGCGGTACGTCCGGCCGCGTTGGTTGGACCGATATAACCTGCCGCTGGAAGGGGTCCAGCGCCATGTCTATCCCAGGCCCTTTCGAGACGTGAACTTCAGCTACGAAGTCGGCGGCCCGGTCGGATACTTGCGGATCGGCGAGACGCCCATAGCCAGCATGAACCTGGAAGGGAAGCTGGAAGGCAACTTCGGCGTGGTCTATACGATCACAGGGCGGCTGAGCAACCCCACGCCGGAGCCGGTAGAGGTCGAGGTCGGCTACGAGGCCAGCGCGGGCTATTCGGCCGGGATCTTCGTGATGAACGACACGCTCGTCAAGTGCGGCACGATGCAGCCTAAGCAAAAGGCGGTCGTCGGGCACGTCCGCCTCTCGCCCGGGGCGACGAAGGACGTCGTCCTAAAGACGATCCCCCTGAGCGGAGCGAACTATCCGGGCACGCTCACCCTGCAACAAGTCGGCATTGAGTAGGCCCTCGAAATGCATGGGCCTCGCGCGCGTCCAGTATTTCTGAGAGCCCGATGCAAGCGTCCTTCGCCGTGATCCACGACCTATTCGAACCTCAGGAGCCGCAAGTCGCGGCGGAAGGCAGGAAGACCGGCGCGGACGCGGCGGAGAGCTCCCGCTTGGGCGAACAGGCGATCCTTGCAGGCGACTACGAAGCCGCGATCGCGCACTTCCGCAACGCGGTGGAGCAGAGCAGCGAGAAGAACCCGTGGGCGCTCATGCAGCTTGGCAACGCGTATTCCGAGGCGGACCTGATCCCGCAAGCCTTCCGCCAGTATCAGAAGGCGAAGCGGATCCAGAAAAGCGGGGAACTGATGGTGGCGATCGCCTCGCTCTACCAGCGTTTTGGGGGCAAGGCGAAGGACGCCCTGGAGGCCCTCCGCCAAGCGGTGGAGCTCGAGCCGGAAAACCCCTTCCCGCACCACAAACTGGCGGAGGCTCTGCGGCACTATGGGTTCAGAACCGACGCGCTAACGGCGGCGAGGGTCGCGGTGGCGTGCGCCCCGGACCAGGCCTTCTACCACTATTGGCTAGGCGAGCTGTTGCTCGAAATGAGGCGCTTCGGAGAGAGCGTGGAGTCGTTGCACGCAGCGATCGAGCTTTCGCCGGGCGAGGCGAACCTCTTCTTCTTGGCCGGGCAAGCGCTCTGGGGCGCAGGGAGGAGCGCGGAAGCGATCCGCGCGATCCGCCTGAGTTGTGACATCGAGCCGGATTTTGCGGCGTATCGCATCGTCCTCGAGCGGTTCTTGCGCCAGTCGGGCTTCGCCTCCGAGGCGGAACGGGAGGCCAAGGCAGTGGAGAACGCGGCCCCCTTCGACCGGGAGATCGCCCGCAAGGCGCTCCAGCGCTTCAGCCTCGCCTAGCTCGGGCGAGAGATCTGGAAGAGCGTCAGGAGAAAGACGGCGACGAACCCAAGCCGCACGAAGCGCAGCCGAAGTTGCCAGACCTTAACATCCTTGCCCCGGACTACCAGCGTGAGCCACAACCCGCCGATCAGGTACACCGCCGCACCGATGAAAATGGCGATCGGGAGGTCTCTATTGACGGAAAGCAAGCTCGTCGCCGCGATGAGCAGGCCGAGGATGGCGGTTCCGAATGCAAGGTACGGGTTTAGCAAGAACGCCGGCATCGTCTCTAGGTTGATCCTGGCATGGACTTGAGCGCACTCCTGCGATTTTGTGCCCAGGAAGGCATGCTCCTGGCCACAGGGCAGATCGCCGACTTTGAGCAGTTCTGCGAAGGGCTCTACGAAGCGAACCGGGTGATGAACTTGACACGGGTGCCATATGAGGACTGCGCTGTGCGGCACTTTGTCGATTCGCTCCTGGTCGCGCGGTTTGCCCCGGAAGGGTCAACTGTGTTGGACGTCGGCGCGGGGCCGGGCTTTCCGGCGTGGCCCCTGGCCTGCGCCAGGCCGGACCTCCATGTGACCGCAATGGACGGCTCGAACAAGGGGTTGTCCTTCCTGCGCCGCTTCCCGCTCCCGAACCTGGAGATCGTCCAAGTCAGGGCCGAGGAATGGGTTCGCCGCGAGGAGTTCGAACTTGTCACGGGCCGGGCGCTGGCCCCGCTTGCCGTGCAGCTAGAGGTCTCGGCGCCGTGGGTCGCGGTCGGGGGGCGCCTCGTGCCGTTCCGCACCCCCTCTGAGCGGGCACAGGTGGAAGCCCTGAACGTCGGGACGCTCGGGCTGGAGCTAGAACGCATCGAGGAGGTGCCACTTGCCGGCACGGAAGTCGTGCGCCTCTTCCCGGTCTACGTGAAGCGCACGAAGACGCCCTCTCGTTATCCGCGGCGTTGGGCGGAGATCAAGGCGGCGCCGCTCACTTAGGCTTCTTGTCGCTGCCCATCTGGATGAAGCGGAGCAATTCAGAGGCGCGTGGGTTGTCCGGATCGACCTTCAAGGCGCGTTGGAGGTACGCCTTGGCCTCCCCGCCTTTCTTCAGCTGGATCTTTACCGAAGCCGCGGTGACGAGGGACTCCGGGTCTTCGGGCGCCAGGTCAAGCGCGGTCATGGCGTTCGTCTCGGCGTTCTCGAAGTCCAGCTTGTCGAAATAGATGCGCGCCAGTTCGGAGTGGATCTGGGCCATGGCGAGGTCGTCGTCGGGCGTAGGCTCGTCCGGCACGAACAAGAGCGCTTGCTGCAACGCCTGCTCCGCACCTTCGTCGTCGCCGAGCGTCCGGCGCAGGATCCCCTTGAGCAGGTAGGGGCCGTAGCTTTGAGGATTGTAGGCGACCATGCCTTCGATCAGGGGCGCGGCCTCCTTTAAGTCGAGTTCCTCCGAAGACGTCAGTCCCTCATGCCGGTCGCGCTTTGCGAACGCGCTCTGGGTCAGGGTGCGGACCTTGTCGAGCGTGGCGACGTACTCGCGGTCGTCACGGATGATCGGCGGGGCGTTCGGGTCGGGCGCGCAACCCGCCGCAATGATGATGAGGCCTAGCGCAAGGCCCTTAGCCGACAACGATGTTCACCAACTTTCCGGGCACGACGACCACCTTTTTGACCGTCTTTCCATCCGTAAAGGTTTGTACCTTGGCCGAGGCGAGCGCGGCGGCCTCCAGTTCGTCCTTGGTCGCCTCCGCCGGCATGAGGATCGTGTCGCGAAGTTTGCCGTTCACTTGGACGGCGATGGTCACTTCGTCGTCCTTGGCGAGCGCTGGGTCGGCGGTCGGCCAGTCTTGCTGGTAGGTGAAGCCCTCCTTGCCCAGCGACTCCCACAGCTCGTCCGCGCTGTGCGGGGCACCCGGGGAAAGGAGCAGGACGAGAGTCTCGACCGCCTCGCTAAAGGCCTCCGGAGCCCCCTCCTCGGTTTTGCCCGATGATTGTGCGGGTGAAAATGAGGAGGGGGTTGGGGGTGGAGATCCGGAACCCCCTCGGCCCTCTGGGGCAGAGGGGGCGGCCATCCGCTTGCGAAGGTCATAAAGCGTGTTTACAAACTCCATCAAGCCGGAGACGTAGGTGTTGAAGGCGAAGGCCTCGATGTCCTTGGTCGCCTTGGCGATCGCCTTGTGCGTGGCGCGGCGGATGTCGCGGGCGAGCCCGGAGTCTCCCCCCCCAACCCCCCCCTCAGTTTCGGGGGCACGATCATCCCCCAAAACCGAGGGGGGGGCTTCGCCGAGCCTCATCCTCCAGTCCGGCACGAAGTCGTCCCGAATCTCTGCGACGAGGCGGAAGACGCGCGTCAGGAAGCGCGAGGTGCCGTTCATTCCCTCGTTCGTCCACTGGACGTCCGCTTCAAACGGCGCGACGAAGAGCTCGAACAAGCGCAGGGCGTCGGCGCCGAACGCCTCGACCGCCTCTTCCGGCGTGACGACGTTGCCCTTCGACTTGCTCATGCGGACCCACTTCCAGGTGACCTCCTCGTCGGGCATTGCGGACGCCTCAGCGTAAGAGACCAAGATGCCGTCCTCGCCGACACCCAAAGTCTCGCCCTCGCGAGGAGCGCGGTAGGGGGTGTTTCCAAGGACCTGGCCCTGGTTCTTGAGCCGGGAGAAGGGCTCCGTGACGCTGACCAGCCCTGCGTCGTAGAGCACTTTCGTCCAAAACCGGGCGTACAGCAAGTGCATCACCGCGTGCTCGGCCCCGCCGACATAGCAGTCCACCGGCATCCAGTAGTCGGCCTTCGCCCTGTCCCAGGGCTCGGCTTCGTTGAATGGGTCGGCAAAGCGCAGGAAGTACCACGAGGAGCAGGCGAAGCCGCCCATCGTGTCCGTCTCGCGTCGACCGAGCGTTCCCTCGGGCGTCGTGCAGTTGAGGAATTCGGGGATGCCGGCGAGCGGGGAGGATCCGTCGTCGCCGGGTTCGTAGCTCTCGACGTGCGGCAGTTCCACCGGCAGTTGGTCCTCCGGGATCAGCATCATGTCGCCGTCCGGGGAGTAGCAGACCGGGATCGGGCAGCCCCAGAATCGCTGGCGGCTGATTAGCCAGTCGCGCAGCTTATAGTTGACCCTGCGCTCGCCGATTTGGTTGTGCTCGAACCATTCGCCCAGCTTCTCTTGGGCTTCGGCGACGCTCAACCCGCTGTACAGGCCGGAATTGATGAGGAAGCCGTCTTTGGATTCAAAGGCCCCCTCCTTGTCTTTGCCCGATGGGGGTGGAGATCCGGAGTCTCCCTCCCCAACCCCTCCCTCAGTTTCCTGGGCACGGACATCTCCGAAAACCGAGGGAGGGGCTTCCGGAGAGATCACGGGCCGGATCGCGATCCCGTACTTCTTCGCGAAGTCAAAATCGCGCTGGTCGTGGCCGGGAACGGCCATGATCGCGCCGGTGCCGTAGCCCATCAGAACGTAGTCGGCGACGTAGATGGGCACCTGCTCCCCGCTCAGGGGATTGAGCGCGTAGGCGCCCAAAAAGACGCCGGTCTTCTCGCGGCCCTCGGCCTGCCGATCCGTTTCTGTGAGGCGCTGGGCCGTGGCGACGTAAGCCTCGACCTCCTCCCGCCGTCCTTCGTCCGCGTCTCGAAGCACTTGCTTGACAAGCGGGTGCTCCGGCGCGACGACGCAGAACGTGACGCCGAAGATCGTGTCGATCCGGGTCGTGAAGACGCGGATGGAGAGTGCGCGTTCGCGCAATGCGAGGTTCTCCGGAGCCCCCTCCTCGTTTTTGCCCGATGATTGTGCGGGTGAAAATGAGGAGGGGGTTGGGGGTGGAGACTCCGGATCTCCCTCCCCGGCCGCTCCCTCAGTTTTCGGGGCAGGAGCATCACCATAAACCGAGGGACGGGCTATCCGAACCTCCATCTCGAACTCAACTCCCTCGCTGCGTCCGATCCAGTTGCGCTGCATCTGCTTGATGCCTTCTGGCCAGTCGATGGTGTCCAGGTCGTCGATGAGGCGCTGCGCGTAGTCGGTGATCTTGAAGAACCACTGGGGGATCGCACGTCTCACGACCGGGGTGCCACAGCGGTCGCAAAGGCCACCCACCACCTCTTCGTTCGCCAGAGCCGTCTTGTCCTTCGGGCACCAGTTGACCTCGGCATTGCGCCGGTAGGCGAGCCCCTTTTTGTAGAGCAGTTCGAAGATCCACTGCGTCCAGCGGTAGTAGCTCGGCTCACAGGACTTGAACGAGCGAGACCAGTCGTAGCTGATGCCGACCAAGGTCATCTGTTCCTGGTAGCGGGCCGCGTACCGGTCGATCATTGGCGCAGGGTGGGTCTTGTTCTTGATCGCCTCGTTCTCGGCCGGGAGGCCAAAGGCGTCGAACCCCATGGGATGCAAAACGTTGTGACCTTGCATGTACCGCATCCGGCAGAGGACGTCCGTGGGGATATAGTTACGGCAGTGGCCAACGCTGAGACCGGCCCCACTGGGATAAGGGAAGAAGTCCAAGCCGTAGAACTTCGGTCGGTCTGGTGCTTCCCGCGTGCGGAAGAGGTCGGCTTGGGCCCACCTTTCCCGCCATTTAGCTTCGAAGGACTGCGGCTCGTATCGGTCGGTCACGAGCCCATTTTGACGTTTTGACCGACAAAGGGTAAATCTAGGACATGACCTTCACCGTAAGCGAGCGCGGACGGCTCGACCGATTCTTGAGCGACCGCTTTGCGGAGCACAGCCGTTCTAAGCTGGCGAAGCTGGTCACACACGGCCTTGTGCAAGTCGACGGCGAGGTCGTGACGAAGACCGGCTTCGACCTACGGCCCGGCATGGTCGTGGGTTTGGAGGAAGTCCCGGAGACTCCTGCCCACGACCTCACTCCCTATGCTGTTCTGCTCGACGTCCCCTATGAGGACGAGCACCTGCTCGTGGTGAGCAAGCCGAGGGGCATGGCGACCCACCCCGCCCCCAGCACGTCCTCACCGAGCCTGGTGAACGCCTTGCTGGCGCGGTCGCACGGTTTGAGCAGTGTGGCGGGCGAGTTCCGGCCCGGAATCGTCCACCGATTGGACAAGGACACGACCGGGTTGCTCTTGGTGGCGAAGACCGATGCCGTCCATGTGGCCCTGGCAAAACAAATCCAGGCAAAGACGGCCCTGAGACGCTATGTCGCCATTGTCGCAGGCGAGCCAGCCTCAGAACGTTTTGTGGTCGATGCCCCCATCGGCCGAGACCGGTCGCACCCGACGCGCATGGCGGTCGTGCCGGAAGGGAAGGGGGCGCGGACGCTCGTCCACGTCTTGAACCGGCTGGAGGCCGGCACGCTCCTTGCCGTGACGCTCCAGACCGGCCGCACCCACCAGATCCGGGTGCACCTGGCCGCATGCAACCTGCCGGTGCTGGGCGACCCGCTCTATTCTCCGAAGAGTCTGCGCGAGCACCCGCTCCAGCTCCATGCGGCCCTGCTTTCGTTCGACCACCCCGTTTCGAAAGTCCGCACCACCGTGTTCGACCCCCCGCCACACGATTTTTACGGCCATGAGCTGGTGGACCGGGCTCGGCTCGAGGCGGTGGAATGACGGAGAATTCGGCTTGGCACCGGTCGTTGACGGTGGGCTTGGGGAGTCTTTCGAACTTCGACCTGCTGACCCTTGCCCTCACCCGTGAGGAGCGCGACGTCGGCGCGAACGAGCCTCTCGTGCGACAGGCGTTCCGCGACTACCAGATCACGCAGTTCAAGGACCTCACGCCGGCGGAGCTTAAGAACGTCACGGGCATGGAGTCTTACGAGGCGACGCGCGTCCTGGCCGCGATCGAGATCGGGCGGCGCGCGGGCCTTGCGAGCCAGGGCCTGCGCGGACAGACGGTGGCGTCGCCGGCAGACGCCTACGAGGTCTTCAAGGACCTTGCCGACCAGCAGCAGGAGCACTTCTGCGCGGCCTTCTTAGACTCAAAGGCGGCCGTGCTGGCCCGAAAGGTGGTGCACATCGGAACCCTGAACGCGAGCGTGGTGGGGGCAAGGGAAGTGTTCCGCGAGGCCGTGCGCCAGAACGCGGCGAGCATCATCGTGGCCCACAACCATCCGAGCGGGGACCCGACCCCCTCGCCGGAAGACATCCGCGTGACCAAGCATCTTGCGGAGGCGGGACGGTTGCTGGACATCCCCCTGCTGGACCACCTCATAGTCGGTCACAATGGCCGTTACACCAGTCTCCAAGAAACGGGCCAGATATGACAGAACCGCAAGGATGGGAAGAGGTCGTCGGCGAGCTGCGGCAATCGCTGGAATCGATGCACCACGCTCGTGAGGCGGGCCTGCGGCTCTGTCGCTCGATAATCCAGGCGAGCGCGAAGTGCATCCGCCACATCCACCGCCGCCAGTTTGACGAGGCTGTCGTGCTTTTGGAGGATGCGAAGGGCGTGTGCTCACAGGCGAGGCGCTCGCTGGGCGAGCACCCCGCCCTCTTTTACGCGGGCTATCTGCAAGACGCCGAGAAGGAACTGGTCGAAGCTGCCGCCGTGCTGGCGATCGTGCGCGGCGAGGCAGTGCCAAACCCTGAGAGCCTGGGGGTCGGCGCGAGCACCTATTTGAACGGGATGGGCGAAGCCGCGTCAGAGTGCCGCCGCTACGTGCTGGACGACCTGCGGAAAGGGAACCTCGCCGCCGCGGGCCGGGTGCTGGGCACGATGGAAGGCATCTTCGACGATCTCGTCACGTTTGACTATCCCGACGCGCTCACAGGCGGTCTGAGACGCACCTGCGACGCGCTCCGGGCGGTGATCGAGCGGACGCGGAGCGACGTCACCATGACCCAAGTCCAATGGGAACTCATGCAAGAGTTGAAGCGCGCGCGCAAGGGAGAAGTCATCCTTTAGGAGCCCGCAATACTACTGCGTCCTGCTATTAACCCAGGCTTAACTTCTGCGAAGTAGCTTGAGTTTTGAGGGCTGCTTCGCGCGGCCCCGACGAGGTAGTAATGCGAAACTCTTTGATTCTCGCCCTGGCGGCGATTATGGCCGTCGCTTCCGCTCAGACTCCGGTCAGCGGATACAAGTTCAGTGGCAACCTGGACGCCTACTTGGACAACAACGCCCCCTACGTCCTGCCGCTTGAGCACCGCACCGGCGGGCGTCCGACCCAGCTCTTCGGCCCGACCAACTTCGTGATGGACACGGTCGGCACTCGGAACAAGATGGTCGCCCAGTTTCCGGTCGACTCGTTCTTCCGCGTCAACCATGGGATGAACGGAAACGGGGGCGGTTTCTACTTGAACGAGTACTCGCTCGTCGTCGACGTCAAGTTTACGAACGCGGCGATCGGCGGCTTCGCCTCGCTCTTTAACACGACGGCCGACAACGGCAACGACGGCGACACCTTCATCCGCTGGGACGACGACGGCAACGGCAACCCGATCGGCCGCATCGGCATCAGCGGACAGTATGCCGGCGAGATCTCCCCGAACGTCTGGAACCGAATCGTGATCACCTACACGGCGCTCACCGGCACGTTCAAATACTATGTCAACGGGGCGCTGGCCCAAACCGTCACCGGTCAGGGCGGCATCGATGGCCGCTTCGCCATCTACACCTGGAACGACGAGGATCCGGACGCGGACCACTACGACCTCTTCGCGGACAACGACGTTGACCGGGGCGCTGGCTTCGTGAGCCTTCTCGTCAACTACGACCAGGTCCTGGACGGCACGTTCGTCGCGGGCCTCGGCCCGGTCGGCACGCCGATCGGCGAGACCACCGAGGTCGTCGTCAGCCCGAGCAGCTTCCAGGTCCGCCTCGGCCGATTGGACTCGGGCAACCTCCAGAGCCTTCTCACCGAGGACAACAACGCCCTGCGCGTCTGCAAGTTCATCGTCCCGAACCTCGTGGTCCCGCCGGTGAACGTCGAGGTCAACGGCGTCTCGCCGACCGCCAACCCCAGCTCGCTCAAAACGGCTGTCAAGAGCCGCATGGTCCATACGGGCTCCTTCCGCCAGACCCTTGAGATGTTCAACTTCACGACGAACACCTGGGACGCGACGGACACCCGAAGCGACGCGATCAACACGGCCTACGCCACTCGCGAGTTGACGGGCACGGGCGCCCTCGGCCGCTACGTCGGGGCGGGCAGCGCCATCCGCATGCGCTACACGGTCCGCCAGACCGGCCCGGCTGCGGTCGTCAACTGGTGCCACGACACCGACCTGGTCAACTGGACCGTCGGTAACTAAACGGGAAGCGCTGGTGTCGGGAAACCGGCACCAGCCTCCTGACTGCCGCCCGGCGCGCTAGTTCGACCCTTGATCCAGGATGCCTTCAGCGACGAAGATCGGCGCCTCGAAGCGGATCGCCAAAGCGATCGCGTCGGACGGCCGGCTATCGATCTCTAGCTCTTTGTCGCCCTGCCGCAAGTAGATCTTCGCGTAGTAGGTGCTGCCCCAGAGGTCGTCGATGACAATGCGGTCTAGGGTGGCCTCCAGCCTATCCAACATGTTCCGGATGAGGTCGTGCGTCATCGGGCGGTCGGGCTGCTGGCCCTCAAGGGCCAAGGTGATCGCGGTCGCCTCGTAGATGCCGATCACGATCGGCAGACGCCGCTCCTCGTCGTTCAGGAGGACGAACTGCTGGACTTGCTCGCCCGCTTGGGCTGCATAAACGCCATTGACCTGGACTTCCACGGGCTCGCCGTAATCGGCGGGGTGGTCGGGCCCAGGGTCAGACTCGTCGTAGGGGAAGAACGACGGTGGGCGCTCCAAGTCGTCGGAATCTCCGGGGCGCTCCTCTGCCATTCTTTGCAAGATACCAGCCTTGGCCAAATCTAGCCGGTGAGGTATTCGCCCACCGTTCGGCAATCCGCCCGCTCCGGGTCTTCGAAGACGGCCAAAGAGTCCGCCAGGGCAAGGGCCGTGTCGATGCTGGTCACGCACGCGACCCCTGTCTCGATGCAGGCTCGGCGGATCCGTGACGCCTGCTCGGTCGCGGTTTGGGCTGGCCCGGGCGTGTTCACCATCAGGCTCACCTCGCCGCCAAGGACGCGGTCGAGTATGTTCGGCTCGCCTTCCTGGATCTTGTTGATCCGCTCGCAAGCAGTGCCGCTCTGAACGATGGCGGCGTGTGTCCCGGGCGTGGCCGCGATGTTATAGCCCCGCGCGGCCAACTTCTGGGCGATCGTGACGGCCGCCTCCTTGTCTTCCCCTGCCACGGTCAAAATCACCTGCCCGTGGGGCCGGAACTGGACGCCGCTGGCGACAAGGGCCTTGTAAAGGGCGGCCTCATAGGTGCGGTCGATACCGAGGACCTCCCCTGTCGACTTCATCTCCGGGCCCAGGGCAGGATCGACCCGCGCCAGTTTCTGGAAGCTGAAGACGGGCGCCTTCACGGCGTAAAGCCTCGGCTCGGGGAGGGGCTGGTTGAAATCGGTGATGAAGCGGCCCGCGACCCGCGATCCCTCCGGCCGCTCCCCTTCTGGCGCGGGGCTCCAAAGCCCGCTCCGGTAGCCCATTGAGGCAAGGCTCTCCCCCATCGTGACCCGGGTCGCCAGGCTCACCATCGGGATGCCGGTGACCTTGCTCACGTAGGGCACCGTGCGGCTGGCGCGCGGGTTCACCTCGATGACGTGGGCCACCCCGCCAGAGACCACGAACTGGGCGTTCATCAAGCCGCGGACCTCCAGGGCCCGGGCTATCCGGGAAGAAACCTCGACCATCTGCCCCACGACCTCGGCGCTAAGCCCGACAGGGGGGATCACGGTCATGGAATCGCCGCTATGGACCCCGGCCCGGTCGATGTGCTCCATGACGCCTGGGATGAAGGTGTCGATCCCGTCGCTCACGACGTCCAGCTCAGCCTCCACGCCGAGGAAGTACTTGTCGACGAGCACGGGCTGGCCGGGGTTCGCCTCTTCCGCGTGGGAGTAGAAGGCGTCTAAGTAGTCCGCGTCGTAGACGATGTCCATCGCGCGTCCGCCCAAGACGAAGCTGGGCCGGACGAGGACGGGATAGCCGATCTCCTCCGCGACCACGCGGGCATCGGCCAGGGACCGGACGGCCCTGCCTGGCGGCCGTGAGACGCCTAGCCCGGACAAGAGCGTGTCGAACTGGCTACGGTCTTCGGCCGCCGCGATAGATTTAGGGGCGGTGCCGATGACAGGGATGCCGGCTTCCTCGAGGTGGCCGGCCAGGTTGATCGCGGTCTGGCCGCCGAATTGCACGATAACCCCGTCCGCTTTCTCGTGTTCGACCACCCTCCGGACATCGGCGAGCGTGACGGGCTCGAAGTAGAGCGCGTCGGCGGTGTCGAAATCAGTGCTGACCGTCTCCGGGTTGTTGTTGACGATCACGGCCCGATAGCCGGCTTCTCTCAGGGCCCAAACGCAGTGGACGCAGGAATAATCGAACTCGATGCCTTGTCCGATCCGGATCGGACCTGAGCCGAGAACGACAACCGTGCCCTTCGCCATCTAGCGGGGCATTCTGACACGCCGAGTCACTGGCCTCGGTCCTTTACGAGGACGTCGTGTCCCAGATAGAAGTGGACCGAGTGCTCCGCAGGCTTGACCCAGACCAGCCCCACAGGCACGTCCGGAAGGGCGAAGGAGGCCACCTTCCGGGCGTCTTCGAGACGGATTGCGCCGCCATCTAGGCGGCGCACTTCAAGGTGCAACAGGTCCTCCTCGCCCTCAAAGGCATAGGTGAAGCCTCCGGCTGTGGCCACGTAAGGGGACTCGGGCGAGGTCGAGACAGGGATCTGGCGGGCGGCGACGACCGCTTCGACGACGGCGGCAAAGACGCGGTCCCGGGCGAGTTCTTCTTCGGTGGTTGGCAAGAAGCTCACAAGACTCTGGCGGAGTGGGTGGGATTCGAACCCACGATAGGGTTTTGCCCTATACGCGATTTCCAGTCGCGCTCCTTCGACCACTCGGACACCACTCCGCGCCGTGCCATTGTGGCACCGACTCAGCCCCGCAGGGGGGCTAGGGCTAGGGGCTTCCGAAAAGGAACCAGGAGACCCAGAGCGTGCAATAGGCGGCGCTGCCGACCAGGGAAGCCTTCCGGACGAAGTCGAGGTTGATCTTGGAATAGGCGACCAAGGCGCCCCAGGCGGCGACCAGTGTCGTCCCCTTCACGAAGGCAAAAAGGAGCTCGCTCTGCTCGATGAAAGGCCGCATCACCGGGTTGAGCTCCACGATGAGACCCGCAGAGTGCAGGACGGCCGTCACAAGCAGGTCGACGAAACCAATCGCCATGAGAAGACCGATCGCCCGGGTCGGCAAGAGTCGTCGCCATGCGGGGATCGTCAAGGTTGCTCCTTCCATCTGTTTAACGGCCTTGCTCAAGGCGCTTCACGAAGCGGTCTTGGATCGCGTGCAACGTGGCGCCTTTTGCGGACGGACCGTTCATAAGGATGGCGACCGCAAGTTCGCGGCCGTCTTTCGTTATCAGCAGTCCGGTCAACGTTGATACCGCATCAAGCGTGCCGGTTTTCCCGAAAAACTGGCAATCCAGCAATCTTGACCGGAGGGTTCCTTCCCCCGGCGCGGCCAGGAGTTTACGCCAGGTGGCGGCGTTTGGCCCGTCGTTCGCCCAGAGGTAAGCCCGGCACAGTGCCCGGGCGGTGGCGTAGTTGTGGCGGCTGAGCCCGCTGCCGTCCATGGGGCGGACTTCGCTAGGGTCGAGGCCGACCTCGCTGACGAGGAAGGTGTGCAACCTTGCCGCCGCGGTGGGATAGCAGTCCTCCGGCATCGGCCCCTCGGCCAGCGCCGCCCGCATCAGCAGGTGTTCGGCGACGAAATTGTCGCTGCGCTCCAGGCAGAACTGCGCGCGCTCTTCGAAGGTCTTTCCGAGCACGGAGAAGTCGGGCGGTCGAAGCGGGGGCTCCTCGTTCGTGCGGACGAGCTCTCCTCCGAGCAGGCGGGCGGCACTCGCGTCCGGTTCCGCCATCGCGTACTTTCCGAACCCGGCCCGGCGGCGTGGCGGAGAGCCCTTGAGCGAGGCCGTTTTCGCCTGCGGGTCATAGATGATGTCGAACCGGCCGTCGCCCCCCACCCAGGAGAAGGTCAGGCGCTGCTCGGGAGGTTGGATCATTTTCTTCCCGTCCCAAGTGAGGTCGAAGACGCCCTTGTCGAACGCGAAGGCGTAAGTCGGCGCCGCGTAGTACCAGGGGATGTCGTCCAGTTCCCAGTCCGGGCCGAAGCCGGGATGGTAAGCCTCGCGCACTTTTATCGGTGTGCCGGGCGTGACCCCCAGCGATTTCTTTGCCTCAAGCAACTGCCTGCGGCTCAGGTCCGGATCGCCCGGAGCGTCCACAAAGATCGAGCCTTCCTCTTTCCAGAAGCGGGTCAATGGTTGTTCGTCGAGCGACAGGCGCGAGAGCGCGAAGAGCACGGTGAAGACTTTCTGGTTCGAGGCCGGCACCAGGAGCATGTCCGCGTTCCGGTTGTAGACCGTGTTGCCATTGCGGTCGAGCACGCAAACGCCGAGGGCGGCGTTCTTCAACGCGGGACTGGCGAAGACCTCGTCCAGTGCCAACGCGTCTTGCGCGAGACTGACCAGCAAAGGGAACAAGGGCGTAATGTTACCGGGCGGAAGCCCCTCCTTCAAAGCTTACAGACGAAGAAGCGGCCCGACTTTTTTCAGTCTGGAGACTGGAGGGCGCGGAAGGGAAACGAAGGGTCCCACGCCCGCCGCCTCTTGGATGGGCCTTCGCCTAGTCACCGTGCCGATCTCTGGTCTCGCTCATCGGTAGACTGGTTAGCAGATGGACACGGTGGCGAAGAGCGTCCCCCAACCCAAGTTGATCTTTGAAAGGAGCCGGTCGGGCCGGATCGGTTGCAACTTGCCGAAGGCGGACACACCAGAGGTCGACCTCGAGGCGGTCCTCGGCAACGTCCGCGCGGAGGTTCCTTGGCCCGAGATCGCCGAGCTCGACCTGCTGCGGCACTTTACGAACCTCAGCCAGATCAACTACGGGATCGAGACGGGGTTCTATCCGCTCGGCTCGTGCACGATGAAGTACAACCCGAAGATCAACGAGCGCACCGGTTGGCTTAGCGGCTTCGCCATGCTCCACCCGTTGCAGCCCGAGCCCACTGTCGACGGGGCGCTCGAAGTTCTCGCCTCGGTCTACGACTTCTTGAAGGAGATCACGGGCTTCGACGCGATCACCATGCAGCCGGTCGCGGGGGCTCACGGCGAGTTGACCTGCTTGATGCTCATCAAGGCTTACCACGAGAGCCGAGGCCAGGGCGACCAGCGCAAAGTGGTGCTCGTGCCGGACTCGGCCCACGGGACGAACCCGGCCAGCGCGGCACGCTGCGGCTATGACGTCAAGACCATCCCCACGGACGCGGAGGGGAACACGGACCTCGCCGCACTAGAAAAGGCGCTTGACGACACAGTCGCCGCCTTCATGGTAACCAACCCTTCGACGCTCGGGCTCTTCGAACTGCATATCCAGCGGGTTTGCGAGATCGTCCACGCCGCGGGCGGCCAAGTCTTCTGCGACGGCGCGAACATGAACGCGATGGTCGGCACGACCCGGCCCGGCGACCACGGCTTCGACTGCATGCACCTGAACCTGCACAAGACGTTCAGCACACCGCACGGCGGGGGCGGCCCCGGCTGCGGAGCGATCGGAATCAAGAGCCACTTGGAACCGTTCCTTCCTGCCCCCGTCCTGCAACGCGGCGAAGACGGGAAGCCGTACTTCGACCGCCAGCGGCCGCTGAGCATCGGCCGGGTGAGCGGCTACTACGGCCAGTTCCTTATGGCGGTACGCGCGCTGACCTACCTGCTGGCCTATGGCAAGGAGGGCCTGCCCCAGATCAGCCGCTTTGCCGTGCTGAACGCAAACTACGTCAAAGCGCGTCTGAAGGATGTGCTTCCGGCCGCTTACGACCGCCCTTGCATGCACGAATGCGTCCTCACGGCCACGCCCTATAAGAAGGGCGGGGTGCGCGCCCTGGACATCAGCAAGCGGTTGATCGACTACGGCTTCCACCCGCCGACGAACTACTTCCCGCTAATCGTGCCGGAAGCCATGATGATCGAGCCGACCGAGACGGAGGCGAAGGAGACGCTGGACGCCTTCTGCGACGCGCTCGTGAGCATCTGCGAGGAAGCCAAGGCCGATCCGAACCTCCTCCACTCCGCACCCACGAGCCAAATCGTCGGGCGGCTCGATGAAGCGAGCGCCGTGAAGAGGCTCGATGTCAAGTGGTCGCCAGGGAGAGACCCGGTCACGGTATAAAGCGGGGCCTATGCGCGAGGTCGTCGTCTTCACTCGGGCTCGGTTCGGTCAAATCGACCCCGACGCTTTAAGGGACCTGCGCGAACAGGTCTTGGAACACCTTCAAATCGTCCCGGGGTTCATCTCGATGAGCCTCTGGGAACGGTTTGACGATCCCTTCGCGTTCTGCACGCTCGGCCACTATCGGTCGGAAGCGGACGCCCTCCAAGCCTTCGAGACGCTCGTCAGCAGCGACGTCTATGAAGCCTTCGAGCGGCTGCTTGTGGGCTCTCCGGACATCCTTCGGCTCGTAGTCTTGGAAAAGAAGGGCGGCACGCTCGAGCAGATGAGGGCCGGAACGTTCCTTTCCACAAGCATCCGCATCTCCGACCCGGGGATGGAGGACGAACTGGTCGGCGAGCTCAGTTCGATCTTCGACGAACTCGCGATGATCAAGGGCTACAAGGGCAGCATGGTGCTGCAGCACGACGACGTCGCGGAAGAGATCGTCGGCATCTGCTTCTGGGGGTCGCGCCAGTCCTACGAGCAAAGCCTCCCCGCGAAATCGCTTTACCGTGTCGACCTTTATCAGCGCGTGCTCTAACCCGGGGCCTTATCGGTTCGGCTCGCTCGAGGGGCCGATCGGCGGCATCGAGAACATGCTGCGCGACGCGGCCCTGCTGGGGAGCGGCTTGCGCTTTCGCGTCTACCGATGGGACGGCGTCTGGGTCAGCCTGGGAACCGGGCAAAGCCCGGAGCGGGCCCTGGTGGACCCTGGCGCGACTCGCTGGGTGAAGCGCCCGACGGGTGGTCGTGCTGTCCTTCACGGGCACGATGTGACTCTCGGGCTGGCGATGCCCTTGGCGAGCCTGGGGCTCGCAGAGGGGGAAGGCCGCAGCGTTCGCAAGGTCTACCAGCGGATCGTGCCGTTGCTCGGCGAAGCGCTGAGGCTGAGCGGGGTCGGCGCGGCCCAGAACGGGAGCCGCACGCCCTATGGCCCCGGGGCCGACTGCTTTGCCCACGTCGCCGCGACCGACCTGGTGGATGCGTCCGGACAAAAGGTCTGCGGGTGCGCGCTGCGGATCTATCGGGGAAGTGTGCTCGCGCAAGCGTCTATCCCCGCCGGGCCGCCCCTCTGCGAACCTGCAAGCGTCATTCGAAACGGCGCGCCCGCCTACTGGGTCAGACTCTCGCCCGAGGCCCTCGCTGGGGCTATGGAGCGCGTGTTGGCCCAGTTCGCATCGTGATGTTCGAAAGAAACGTACAATAAGGAACCGTGAAGAACTCCCGATGGGCGCTAGCCGTCCCGACTTTCTGCGCCCTGGCGCTCTTCCTCGCCGGTTGCCAGCCGCGCGAAAAAATGAACGTCTCGTTCGATCCCGATGCGAAGAAGGAGAAGACGGACGTCGTGCGCGAGAGCGGTCCCTCTGACGGATTGGTCGCTGCGACGAGCGAACCCACTGCCACCGGCACGACGACGACCACGCCCCCCCCGACCGATCCGAGCACCCCGACTTCGAACCAGGTTGCCCGGCCGGACACGGTGTCGAAGGTCACGGATGCGCCCGTGGCGCCCTCGACTCCAGTCTCCACCGGAGGAGTCACGTTGAAACTTGTCATGGAATCTGGCAAGGAGATCAGTTTCCGCTCGAACAGCGAGTCGACCCAGAAGTTTAAGGGCGACGAGAAGAACATGCCGAAACCGACCACCAGCAAGAGCGAGACCGACTTGAAGCTCAAGGTGCTGGAAGTCAAGGACGGCAAAACCAAGGTCGAAATGATGATCGCGAAGGTGAAGTCGGACGCGGGCGACGCCGCAATGCAGGCCCAGGTCGACCAGGCCACAAAGAAGATGGAGGGTGCGTCGGTAGTCTCCACATACGACGCCCGCGGCAATGCCCTAAACCAGGAAGTGACGAAGGGCTCGATGTCCGACATCGTCGCAGCGGGGCTCTCCTCGAACACCGGGTTTTTCGGGCTCACTTACCCAGAATCCGCGGTTAAGGCGGGCGACACCTGGTCCGGCGTGATGAACTTTCCGAAAATGCTCCAGGCGATGATGCCGATGCAGGGCGCGACGTTTGAGAAGGGTGACGTTCCCATCAAGTTCACGCTGAACTCCTATGACTCGGCGAAGGGAACGGCGAACATCACGTTCAAGCTTTCTGGAAGGCCGGTCATGATCATGAAGATGCCCGCCATGAAGGACAAGGAGGGCAAGACCATCAGCGAGGCGCGAGAGATGCGCACCACGTTTGTGATCGACACGACCGGCAACGCCACTGTCGATGCAAAGTCCGGCATCCCATCAAAGATCGACTACCAGGGGCAGATCGACGTCCAAGGGCTTATGGGGATGAGCCTTACGCAGACGATCAAATCCACCCTGGTCCGGAAGTAACCCATGGAAACACAGGTCAAAGAAGGGGCCGATTTCTCGAAGGTCCGCGCCGTCTTCTTTGACCTTGACGACACGCTATGCGCCTATTGGGACGCGGCCAAAGGCGGCCTCAGGGCGGCCCTCGACGAAGTCCCCGTTCCCAACGTGACCAAGGAGACGCTCCTCAAGACGTGGTCGGAAGAGTTCCGCCGCTTCGCCTCCGAGTTGAAGACCTCGCACTGGTACGAGATCTATCTGAGCCAAGGGGGCGTGACCCGGACGCAGCTCATGAACGAAGTCCTTCTGAGCCTTGGGATCGATGACCCCGAGCTCGCCTGGCGCCTGAGCGACAGCTATGGCCGGGAACGCAACGCGCGCCTGCGGCTCTTTCCTGAATCCATCGAGGTGCTGACCGTGCTCCAGCGGGCCTATCCGCTCGGCATGATCACGAACGGCCCCGCGGACATTCAGCGGCAGCAGATCGCGACTTTGGGGATCAACGACTACTTCTCGCACATCCTTATCGAAGGCGAGTTCGGGAAAGGGAAGCCGGACATCGCGGTCATGCGACGCGCCGAGGAGATGGCAGGCGTCGAGCCGCACGAGATGCTCTTCGTGGGCAACAGCTATGCGCACGACATGGTGCCGGCGATGGATTGCGGTTGGAAGACGTTTTGGATCCGTCGCAACTCTGACGTTGCGCCAAGCAGCAGGACGGGTAAGCCGGAGGAGGCGCCGCCCGGCTCGCGGGTGCCCGATGCGGTCGCCGACGACCTGCGCGCGCTGTTCCAGATCCTTGGCGTCCACGCCCAGCACGAGTGAGCGAGGCACGAGAAAGCCCCTCGGCATTCCTGCGAAGGGGCTTCTTGAAGCGGCTTAGTTGTTGACGGCCTTGATCGCGGCCGTGAGCTTCTCGGCCTTCTGCGAAGCGTTCATATCGACCCACTTCGCCGTGACCTTGCGGTTCTTGTAGACGAAGACCGTGTTCTTGGCCTTGAGGTCGATCTTGTAGTCCTTGACGTACTCGCTGTCCTTGGGGACATAGGCCATATCGATGTCCTTGTAACCCGTCTTGTCAGCGAGTTTTTGGATGGACGTGGCCATCTCAGCCTCCTGGCCGGGCTCGTTCAGGAAGATCACGAACACCTTCAGCTTGGAGTCCGGAGACTTCACGGCCCCATTGAGCAAGCCCGCGATGGCGGCCACGTTGTCGTCGCTGTCCCCGTTGAGCCAGACCTGGACTGCGGGCAAGTTGCCATAAGTGCAGGGCGGGCAGTTGTCCGTGCCTCCGTCAGGGCCCGTCACATGCTGCGGGTGGAACGGGGTGACGGTCTCTCCGATTTCCGGTCCCGACGTCACTTCCCGGGAAAAAAGGGCGAACGCGGGAAGGGCGAGGGCGGCGATTGCGACGGCGCCAAGGATCAGCTTTGAACTCATGTAATTGCCTCACGGTATTGAACGGCAGATCTCCCGAGCGAGTTCCCAGGGTGGTCTGTGGTGCCCGCAAGGGGTAACCTTGAGTCCCTGTGAACGTACCAGACGACCTCCGCTATACGAAGTCCCACGAATGGGTCCGAATTGAAGGCGATACGGCCACGATCGGCATCACCGACCACGCCCAATCGGAACTGGGCGACATCGTCTTCGTCGACTTGCCGACCCCCGGTCGCGCGGTCAGCGCGGACGAGACGTTCGGTTCGGTAGAGAGCGTGAAGACGGTCTCCGACCTCTATGCGCCGGTCTCTGGAGAGGTCGTAGCCGTGAACGAGACCCTCGGGGCACAGTCGGAGTTGGTGAACTCCGACCCTTATGGAGCGGGCTGGATCGTCAAGGTGAAGCTTACTGACCCCGCGTCCGTCGAGGGACTGCTCGATCCCGAGGCCTATCGGGCCGTCGCGGAAGGCTAAGGCTGTCCGCACCCTGTCCGTGCCTTTCGAGGTAGGGCCCGGAGCAAGACGGTAACCTCGCCGCCACGATGAGGATCGCCACCTTTAATGTGAACTCGATTCGCGCCCGGTTGCCGATCCTCACGGCCTGGCTGGAGATCGAGCGCCCGGACGTCGTAGCCCTGCAGGAGACAAAAGTCAGCGACGACAAGTTTCCGCTGATGGACCTCGAGTTCCTTGGCTACCACTCCGTCTTCCACGGCCAGCCCCAGCGCAGCGGCGTGGCCATCTTGAGCCTCACGCCCGCCCTGGAGTCCGTCCAGGGGTTCGAAGACCCCGAGTGGCCGGACGACGCACGGCTCCTCCGCGCACGGTTCGGCGACTTTTCGGTGGTTTGCACCTACGTGCCGAACGGCACTCGGGTCGGCAGCGAGCCATACGCGTATAAACTCGCCTGGTTCGACCGTTTCCGCCGCTACATCGAGCAGCGTTTCCAGCCCGAGGAGAGGGTGGTCTGGCTCGGCGACATCAACGTCGCTCCCACCGATGACGACGTCTACCACCCCGAAAAGCGCCGCAAAGACGTCGGCTTCCAGCCCGAAGAGAAGGCGGCCTTGGCCCGCGCAGTCGAATGGGGCTGGACCGATTGCTTCCGAAAGCACACACAGGGCCCCGGCCACTATACGTTCTGGGACTATCTGATCCCGCGAAGCCTCGAACGCAACTACGGCTGGCGGATCGACCACATCTATGCGACCCCGCCCCTGGCGGAAAGGTGCGTGGAGTGCGTCGTCGACAAAGCGCCACGGGCCATGGACCGGCCAAGCGACCACACGCCTTTGATCGCCACCTTTGACCTTTGAACCTAAAACCCTGCCCCGTGACAGAAAGATGCTGATAAAGACACGGTTGTTGCGTGACGCGGAGGGAACAGGTTCCGCCGAGGGTGAGTCATAAGAACCGCGACGGCCTTGGTGGAAAACTGGTATCCGGTCGGACCACCTTGGTCGTACAATAGGTTCTGGCCGACATGAATCATCGATATTGGTCGCGCCTTGTGGCGCTCCTCACTTTCTCGCTTCTCGCCATGGCGGGCGTGGCCCAAGAGGTCCGGACCACCGCACGCGTCGCCTTTGGCTATGCGCAACAGCCGGACGGCAGCTACGTCGACCTGACTGGGACGGAGATCCCTCTGACAATTCGCAAGGTCGACGCTTACAACGTCAAGTGGGGCTGGCGCCCGCTCGACAACAAGCCGGTGGACGTCACTCCGCAAGCAGAGACAACCGTCTATGAGAACGACCGACCCGACTACTACTTTTACGACCCGGACATGTGCAGCGCGCTGGACGATCTGCGCCCGACCGGGGCTGGCAGCGGCAAACCCTGGTCGCAGATGCGGGTCGGCGTCTATGCACGGCGAAGCTCCGGCCTTGTGCTCCTGCATATGAGCTGCTGGGAAACCTACACGACCGGCCGGGGAGCGGGCAACAGCGCTTTCGACCGCCGGTTCGTGAACGACTACGGCCTCATCGTGAATACGAGCCAGTTCTTCGGGGAGGGTGGGTACACCCTGGATTTTGACTGGTCGAGCAGCCCGAACAAGATCACCGTCCCTGGAACGAACGCCTTCACCTCGCAGACTTGGCGCGAGTTCAATATCACGGGCCAGGGCGCCTTCCTTGTGGGCGTGATGTCGCCCCTCTTTAGCGGAGGGGGCAACCCCACGACCGGTTCGAGCGACGACCAGTTTTGGTACGACCTTGAGCCGAACATGATCTTCGACGAGACGGAGACCGACTTCTTTGGCGGCACTCCGAACGAGTCGAATTTCCTCTTCAAGGCGACGGTCGCCCAGTCCGGGACGCAGGAGACTTTGAAGCCGATCGGGGTACAGGTCGTCCGAGGCAAGGCCGTGGGCGGCAACGTCGGCAGTCTCCACAACGTGGACCTGAACTACTACCGCGTCCAGAAGTTCCTGGTCCAGAACCAGGTCGAGGCTCCGATCCAGATCATCATTGATGGCTTCTCGGGCGCCACGAACCTCACGGGGATCCAGTTCGACCTTTCGAGCGGCGTCGACACAGCTGGCCTGGGCCAGGTCACGGAGGCCTTCAACTTCCGCACCGGCCAATGGATCGCGGTGGACTCCCGCGGGGCTACGACGGCGGACAGCCGCATGCTCCTTAACGTCCCTGGTGTGGCCGCCGACTACGTCGAGTCGGGCACGGGGACCGTCCGCGCCCGGGTCAGCTACCGGCAGGTCGCCCCGGTCCAGAAGCAGATTTGGGCGTGTCGGCTCGATCTCTTCAACTGGATCACGTCCCGGCCGTAAAAGGCTCCGCTCCGGAAGTCCGGAGGCGGCTATAATCGAAGGGCCCGAGCGGTGCGCGTTGCTCGGGCCTTTTGTGTATGGCGGCTTCGTCTCGGTTGGCAGGCGACCCTTGGCCAGCGACCTTCCTTCCCCTGGCCGAATCTTACGCTGCCTCTCGCCCAGAGGGCGACCTCGGGCCGATCTTCGAAGCCTTTGAGGCGGCGTCCCTTGCCCACGCAGGCCAGCAGCGCGTCACGGGAGAGCCTTACATCACCCATCCCGTCGCCGTCGCCCAGATCGTGCTGGACCTGCACATGGACGACGCCTCCATCATCGCCGCGCTGTTGCACGACGTGGTCGAGGACACGCAGCTCTCGCTCGAAAGCGTCTCCAGCAAGTTCGGCGAGGAAGTCGCCCAACTTGTCGAAGGCGTGACCAAGCTGAAGCTTAGCCCGGTGGTCGAAGAGACGCCGCGCAAGCGGGCCGCCGCCGAGAGCGCAAGGGCGGCCGAGAGCCTCCGCAAGATGCTCCTGGCCATGGCGCAGGACGTGCGCGTGATGGTGATCAAACTCGCCGACCGCCTCCACAACATGCGCACCCTGGACGCGATGCCGCCGGACAAGCAGATCCGCATCGCCAACGAGACGCTCGACATCTATGCGCCGCTCGCCGCCCGCCTGGGCATCTGGCAGGTGAAGTGGCAGCTGGAAGACCTTGCCTTCCGCACGCTTCACCCGAAAGAGTTCAGCGAGATCGCCGACAAGGTCGCCAAGAGCCGCGAGCAACGGGACGTGGAACTGACGGAAGCGACCGAGATGATCCGTGGCCGCCTCGCGGAAAGGGGTCTCGGCCATGCGATGATCAACAGCCGCTCGAAGCACCTCTACAGCATCTTCAATAAGATCGTGAAGGGCGGCGTCCCGTTTGAAGAGATCTATGACCTGCAGGCGATGCGCATCATTCTGCGGGAGTCTTACGAGTGCTATCTCGCCCTTGGCCTCGTGCACGAGCTCTTTCTGCCGATTCCGGGCCTCTTCTACGACTACATCGCGATGCCAAAGCCGAACGGCTACCAGTCGCTCCACACGAAGGTGATCGGCCCGCGCAACGACCCTATCGAGATCCAAATCCGCACGGAGCACATGCACGAGGTGGCGGAATTCGGGGTCGCCGCCCACTGGACCTATAAGGAAGGGAAGGACAAGAACGACGGCTCGCAGCTGAGCGACCTGCGCCGGCAGCTGTTCGACTGGTCGAGCGATTCGCGCACCTCCTCAGATTTCCTGCGGGCGGTCTCGACCGACCTCTTTAGCGAGCAGGTCTTCGTCTTCACCCCGAAGGGCGACGTGCTCGACCTGCCGAAGGACTCGACGCCGATCGACTTCGCCTTCCGCATCCACACGAACCTTGGCGTGACCCTGGTCGGCGCGAAGGTGAACGGCTCGATGGTGCCGCTGAGCACGACGCTCAAGAACGGCGACGTCGTGGAGCTCATCACGCGGTCGAACGCGCAGCCGAGCTTGGACTGGCTCGAGCACATCAAGAGTCAACACGCCCGCTCGAAGCTCCGCACCTACTTCCGCAAGCGGAACCGCGCGGACAGCGTGGCACAAGGCAAAGAGGCGCTGGAGCGCGGCCTAAAATCGGCCGGGCTCGACCCTCGCCAGTTCGTCGGCGAAGAGCGAATGAACGAACTGGCCCCCGAGTTCAAGCACTGCACGACGGGGGAAGACGTCTTCGCCCGTGTTGGCGAGGGGCTGCTCAGCGTCCAGCACGTGGTCGACAAGATCCGAAAGACCGCGCGCGAGCAAGAGCCCGAGGGCCTGACCGTCGGCAAGGCGACCTCCAAGGAGCCGACGCTCGTCACGGGCGGGATCGACAACGTGCTCTTCCGCCGGGCCAAGTGCTGCCTGCCGGTGCCGAACGAGGACGTGATCGGCTATGTGACGCGCGGCCGCGGAATCCTGATCCACCGGCGCGTGTGCCCGAACGCCATGCGCCTCGCCGAGACCGACGCGGAGCGCGTGCTCCCCATCGAGTGGCCCGCGGACAAGTCCACTCATTCGGTGGAGCTTCGCATCATCACCGTGAACCGGCAAGGGCTGCTGATGGACGTCTCCACCATTTTCGGCGAGACGAAGACGAACGTGAGCGGAGCGAAGATCCGCACCATGCCGAACCACACCGCAGAGATCGACGCGACGATCGAGGTGACGGATATTGGGCACCTACAATCGGTGATGAACCGCATCGGGATGCTCTCCGACGTGCTCTCGATCCTCCGCGTCTTTGGTGGCAGCGCGACGCGATGAGGGCCGTGGTGCAACGGGTCGTTTCCGCCCGAGTGACCGTCGACGGGGAAGTCGTGGGTCGTTGCGAGGCGGGGCTTTGCGTCCTGGTCGCGGCCGGCGTGGGCGACTCTGAGGCGAACGCCGAGAAGATGGCCGACCGGGTCTGGGGGATGCGGATCTTCCCTGACTCAGAGGGGAAGATGAACGTGGCCCTCAAGGACCGCGAAAGTCCGCAGGTGCTTGCCGTCTCCAACTTCACGGTGCTCGGTGACCCGAGCCAGCGCAGACCCTCGTTCACGTCCGCAGCTTCCTATGAGATCGGCGAGCGGCTCTTCAACCACTTCGTCGCCGCCCTCCGCGCGCTCGGCTCCCATGTCGAGACCGGCGTCTTCGGCGCGGACATGCTGGTCGAGATCGCCAACGACGGGCCGGTGACGCTGGTCGCCGAGAGCTAACCAGGCTGGCAAACGGGGCAGTAGTTCGTCTCGCGGTGCGGCCCCTTTTCAACGGCTTGGACGGGGTTCCCGCAGACCGCGCACGGCTCGCCGGCGCGGCCGTGGACCTTGTGCTCCTCACGGAAGGCGGTGACGTCGCCCGCCCCGGGGAAGCTGTCTTTGAAGCGCGTCCGCAGTCGCCCGAGCGCTTCGGTCAAGACTTCCCGGGTCGCGGCGTGGAGCGCGTCGATCCGATCTTCGGAGAGGTCCTTCGCGCTGGCGAACGGGGAGACGCGGGCGGCAAAAAGGATCTCGTCGGAATAAGCCCCGCCGACCCCGGCAAAGACTTTCTGGTTTGTGAGCAGGCCCTTGATGTTCGCGGCGCGGCCGGTGAGGATCTTCCTGAAGTCTGCGGCGGTCGCCGCCAGGGGGTCTAGCCCTGAGGGCCGGTGGGCCTCGAGGGAAGGGCGGCCCATGCCCAGGTGCAGGGAAGCCCGCTTCATCCGGCTCGCCTCAGTGAGGACAAGCGTGCCCGTCTCAAACCGGAAGGTCGCCATCGTAATCGCGCCGGGCGGCGACTTTCCGGGCTCAAGAGCCCGGAAGCGCCCGGAGAGCATGAGGTGGATGAGCGCCCACCGCTCACCTTCGAACCATAGTGCGACCTGCTTGCCTAGCCTCTCGGTGGATTCGAGCCGGGTTCCGAAGAGGCTGGACAGCGGCGGATCTTGGGTCTTTAAGGTGTACTTGCCGTGGACTTCGGCGGATTCCAGCACCTCGCCGCCGAACCGTTCTGCAATCTTTTCGGCATAGACTTGGATGTCGGGCAGCTCTGGCACCGGCTCATTTTGGCGCATCAGCCTCCCTCTGGCCGCTCGGGCCCTCGAAACGGGGCAAGCCGGGAGGTCTGCCGCCCCCCAAACTCGCTTGAAGGGGGGAGGCGGCACCACTGGTGCCGCAAAAAGCGTATAACGAGCCACATGAAGCGACTGCTCGGCATTCTGCCGATCTTGTTTGCCGCCTGCGCCTTCGCGGACGTTTCGTACACCGTCACGGTCGACAAAGAAGCCAAAGCCGTCTTCGTCAGCTTGACTTTTCCCGCCGAAGACGGAAACGCGGCCGTCCAGATGCCGAACTGGGCACCGGGCTCCTACGTCCTTTCGAACCCGTCAGGCCGCGTCAAGGAGATGACCGCGACCTCGGGCGGGAAAGATCTCGACGTGGAGAAACCGAACGCGAACACGTGGTCTGTCACGGACGCGACGGCCGACTCGGTGACCTTCCGATACCGGCTTGACCAGACCTTCACGGACGATCGCGCGCACCTCACCGGCCCCTCGACCTATTGCTATGCGGTCGGCCGGATCCAGGAGCCCTGCACGGTCGAATTCAAAGTGCCGGACGGGTGGGACGCCATTTGCGGCCTCGAAGAGCCCACTCGGCACCGCTTTGCCGCGCCGACTTACGACGTCCTGGCGGACGCCCCCGTCTCGGTGGGCAGGCTCACGACGGACAGCTACACCTCGCACGGTGTGCCCCACACGATCGTCTACTTCGGCGGCGACCCGGAGAAGGTCGACCGCGGCGCAGTGGTCGAAATGTGCCAAAAGATCTCGGACTATCAAGGCGAGTTTTTTGGCGGCCTGCCGTTCAAGAAGTACGTCTGGCACTTCCGGCTGATCGAGGCCCCGGATGGCGGGGGCGGCCTTGAGCACCTGAGCAGCACCACGATCACGCTTGCCACGGGCCTCGGCACGGGCGTCCAGTCTGTCTGTGTGCACGAGTACTTCCACGCTTGGAACGTGAAGCGTATCCGGTCGAAGGTGCTCGGCCCGTTTGACTACACGGTCCTACCGAAGACGGGCGCGCTCTGGTGGCTTGAGGGCGTCACCGACTACTATGCCTCGCTCTTGCCCTATCGTTACGGCCACCTGGACAAGGACTTCCTGTACGGTTCCCTGGTAAGAAACGTGGACCGCACCCGCGCCAACAGACAGCGGATGGAGGTCAGCCCCTATGACGCCAGCTATCGGGTCGGCGAAGCGGCAGGGGGGCGCGGGAACAGCCAAGGCTTTGGCGTGAACTACTACAACACGGGCTGGGTGCTTGGGCTGTGCCTGGATCTGGAGCTTCGCTCCCGGACGGAGGGTCGCGCCTCGCTCGACGACGTCGTCTACGCCCTGTGGGAGATGTGCAAGGACGACCAGCCGGGCTTCGAAGAAGACGAGATCCGCAAGCAGCTTGTGCGGATCGGCGGGGCCGAGATGGGCGCTATCTACGACAAGTGGGTGATGCAGCCGGGAGAACTTCCCGTCGAAGAGCAACTGGCCAAGGTCGGCCTCAAGCTTGATGCGGAGGAGCGCGAGTTCCCGGTCCTCGGGGCCGTCTTCGGCCCTGCCAGTGAAAGCTCGAAGGGCATTCCCATCGAGTCCGTGACCGAAAGCTCTGGCTCGACCGTCCAGGCCGGCGACGTCCTCGTCGGCGTCGGTTCGCAAGACTTCACCGAAGCCCGGGGCAACCGAGCGCGTGGGACGGCCACGAACGCCATCCTGGGCGGCGCGAAGGTCGGAGACCTGGTGACGGTCAAGGTTCGCCGGGGGGACACGGTCTCGGACCAGAAACTCGCTGTCACCAAGGAGACCCGCACCGTCCGCAGCGTCATCGAGGTGCAAAACCCCACCGAGCGGCAGCTCGCGACGCGACGCGCCTGGTTCAAGGGCGCGGCAAAGACGATGCCGGCCGGCGCCTAGTCGCGCCGGGTCGACGCGGCTTCCGTCTCCTGAGTGGAGGCGGAGGCCAAGACTCCCTTCAGGACGATCGCGTGGGGAACGGGGCGCGACGGGTGCTGGCGGTTCGAGTGCCCAGAGGCCAGGATCTCTCCGTCCACGACCAACGACGTACTGAAGCCGGAGTCTAGGAGCACGGCCCACTTCACATCAATCTTCACGGCGGCTTGCGCCAGGTCGGCCGAACTGACGGAATCGTCCGCGGCCAGGCACACGGGCTCCCCTGCGCCATTGACCCCGAAACAAACCCGGCGCCGGTAATCGGCCGCGTCCTTCGGGCCATGGGCGAAGATCTCGCTCCGGGACTGCGCGACCCCGTCTTTGACGATCCAAGCCCCGCCAAGGAAGCAGTCCGTCATGTCCGGCATGAAGGCGCGCAAAACCGCTTCGTTGTTCATCGCCTCCGGCAGGTAGGGCAGGAAGGCTATCTCTTTGCCGTTCCAGAGCACGAGGGGGCGGTCACGCAAGCGGTCCGGACTCGCGTCCCGGACGCTGGGAGTGAACGAGCCGCGGTTCGGGGCCAAACACGGCCCGATCATCTGGTTGTCGTCGCTCGCGATGGCGGCCAGTGCGAAGAAGCCGCCGTTTATGCCGGCGACACCGCCCAACTGCTCGACGAACTCCTTCACGCCTTGCCGGCCGTCCGCGAGGCCGGTGGTCGGTTCGCCGCCGATGGCCGCGATGTAGTCCGCTCGACCGATCCGGAACTTCTCGGTCCGGACGGGCGAGACCACGAGGGGCGAGCGGCCAAAAGAGATGCCTTTCTCGTACATCTGCTCTCGGGCCTCCCAGCCTTGCTTGAACTTGTTGAACGGGTATCGCCGGACGGCGAGGATCGAGGGCGAGTCTTCGGCCATGCCGCTCACCATGGCGAACGAGATCTTATAGCCGGCTTCCCGGGCGAGGTCCATGCTGGTCTGGTCGAACTCGCCGTTGGCCCAAGCCATCGAGTCCGGCCCGGCGCCCAGGTTGTCCTTGATCGCCTGGTACGACTTCTCCAGTTCCTGGCGTTGCTGCTCGGTCGAGAGCATGGCCAGGTTCTCCGGGTGCGAAGCGGTGTGCCCGCCGACCGTGCACTTGGCCTGGTCGCGCAGGGTCTTGAGGGTCTCCCACGTCATTTTGGGCCGACCCTTTGAGGTATCGCCGACGAAGTCCGTGTGGACGAAGACCGTGAACGGCGCGTCGAACTCTTGCAGGACGGGGACGGCGTTGTCCGCCACCCCCTGGTAGTTGTCGTCGAACGTGATGACGACCGAGCGTTCCGGAACGGGCGTCCCTTGGGTGAGGTGCGCGTAGAGATCGTCCATCGAGATCACGGTGCCGCCGTTGTCGCGGATGAACCGCAGGGTCTCGCGCATGCCGTCGCTGGTCTCGTCGAACCACACCGTGTCGCGGTTCCGGCGCGGGACCACGTCGTGGTACATCAGCACGATCACTCGACTCGTCGCGGCTTCCACGTTAAGTTCGCGAAAGCTCGGTTCCGGATCGGCTTCCGGCGGCGCCGGGCGCGGGAGAACGGCGAAATCGAGCCGGGGCGGCGAGCTCTTTAGCCGGCTGCCCAAGGGCGTGAGGGCAAGCACGGCGATCGAGACCACCAAGACGGCGCCGAATACAGAAAGAGCGTTACGGGCTAATGTCCACTTCGCCACAGGTTCCAGGATTATTACGTTTCACCGAGGGGAATCGATGGATCGCTACCGGAACCCGGTTCGTTTGGCAGGATGAAGTCCTCGTGCTTCCTGCACAGCGAGAGGAAGTCACACCCGCGGCACAGCTCCTTGGGCTTTGGCGTGACCATCTCGTACTCCCTAGCGATGATCTCCTTCCCCAGCTCCACAAGGGCAGATTCGAACTCCGCAAGCTCCTCGGCGGTGAACGCGACGGTCGCCCTCGCACGCCCACGCAGAGCCACGATGGTCGCGCTCACGGGCCGGTCGGGGAAGTTGCGGCTGACGAGGAGTTGGTAGCAGCCCATCGCGAGGTCGAATCGCACCTCGTCTTCGGCCACGGTTTCCCGCAGGGTCTTGTAGTCCACGATCTCGAGCCGGCCGTCCTCGTGCTCCTCGAGCCGGTCGATCCGCCCGACGAGCTCGAACGGGCCTAAGTCGGCCCGCAACGACATTTCGACGAACCGCGTCCTGCTCGTCGCGGGCTCCGCCGCCATGGCTTCCGTGTAGGCCTCGACGATGGCCTTTCCTTCCGCCATCGCCTGCGCCATCTCCTCCTGGCTCTCGTATCCCGCGTCGATCCAGCTCTCCTCCAGGGCGGCGATGGCTTCGAGGGTCGTGGTCACGCCCCTGTCATCGGAGTCGTGAAACCGCTCCAGGACGCTGTGGAGGGTCGTCCCGAAAGAGTAGTACGAGCGGCTCCGGAGCAACCATTTGCCGCGCCTGTCCACGAAAGTCCAGCGGTATTTGACGGGGCAGGCCAGATAGGTGCTGATGCGGGAAGGGCTTAAGGTCGGCTTGCTACTCAACAGCCCGTTTGTACCCGCAGGTACCTTTGACGGTGCCATGCGCTACGCCGCCTCCCTCGCCCTCGTCTCCCTGCTGGCCGCCACTTCTTGCCACGACCAAAGCCGTGCCCAGGCCACCCCGCGGGCGACTGCACGGGTCGCCACGTACAACATCGAGTGGTTCTCAGAAGGGGCGAGCCCGAGTCGGATCAACCGCCTTAAGAGTGTGGTGCAAAACCTGAACGCGGACGTGATCGCGTTGCAGGAGATTCAGAGCCGCAAGGCGCTCCAGCAGGTTTTCGGCGAGGGTTGGGACATCAGCATTGCGGACTTACCGGAGGAGAACCAGGAGTTGGCCCTGGTCGTCCGCAAGCCGTTCGTCCTCGTGAACTACGAGCTGGTCTTTAAGGGCCCCCTGTTCGAAGACGCGTTCCCGGGCGGTCGGGACGTGCTCCGGGCGGTCGTCCAGGCTCCGACCGGCAAGCGGCTGGTGTTCTATGTGGTGCACATGAAAAGCCGGGGCGGCGGGCGACGCCAGACGGACCCTCGCAGAGAGGCGGCCGCAGGCCTTCTCGCCTCTTTCATTGCGGCCCGCTATACGGAGAAGGACGTGGTCGTGCTCGGCGACTTTAACGACGCGCCGGACGATCGGAGCCTAAAGATCTTGGAGACGGGCGACCTGCTCGCCCAGGCTGGGGACTCAGGCGCTCCCACCAAGTTCCTTCGCAACTTGAACCTCGACGCGTGGAAGAACGACGCGGTGACGTTCGGGCTCCACGAGCTCTATACAGGTCGTGCTGTTGCGGCCCGCGTCCCGGGCGCAAAGGCGGACAACGCCCGCTTGAGGGGCCAGGACTACCGGTATCCCGACGACGTGAAGGTCCGCCAGATCATGTTCGACCAGATTCTGGTCTCCCCGAGCCTGGCGGATGGCGCGGCCCCAGCCCAGGTCTATAGCGGCGGCGACGCGCTGGAAGGGAAGAAGGGATCGGTCAAGGTCGCCGACGAGAAGGTCTCGTACGAACAACTGGGCGACTTGGCGAGCGACCACCTACCGGTCTCGGCGGAAATAGGCCTCTAGCAGATTTAAGACAAGTAAAATAACCGGATTACATAACGAGTTCCAGGATTGTGCTAGACAGAGTCTAGTTTTCCCTGGCTGAGCCGTGTTAAGATAGCGTTATCGGGATCATTCCCGGTTACCCCTGTCCATTAGGAGAAGAAAATGAAGAAGATCATGGTTCTGGCGCTCGTCGCCGCCTCGGCTCTCTCGCTCGCTCAGCAGGCCAACTGGAGTGGCGCGCTCACGGCCAACGACCCGACCTACAACCGGGCCGGTGAGGACGGTTCGTTCCTTTCCGGCGTTGGCAGCAACGTTTACTACGACGTCCAGCCGTTCTGGGTGACCGTCACCGGCGCCTACACGTTCGAGATTCGCGCTCGCAACGGCGGCGAGGACACGTTCGCGTTCATTTATCAAGACAGCTTCAACCCGGCTAACGCGCTCGTCAACTGGAAGGGCGGCGACGACGACTGGCTGGACTTCACCACGTCGAAGATCGGCGAGGGTGAAGGCACCCCGGGCAACCTGGTGCTGGACGCCAACCGACAGTACTTCGCGATCACCACGTCGTTCGCTAACGGCGAGAGGTTCGAGTACGACAACGTGATCCGCCCGCTCGGCAACGGCCGGGTCAACCTCGGCGTCGTTCCGGAGCCGACCACCATGGTCGCTCTCGGCGCCGGCATCGCGGCTTTCGCCGCCCGACGCCGCCGCAAGTAAGGCGCTTCGGCCCGACAGAGAAGCCCGCCCCCTTTTAGGAGGCGGGCGCTTTCTTTTCTGAGACTCGTCGGATGCAATAGGGCCAGTGTCCCGAAAAATCTGCTAGTGTCGCCAGTGATGCGGTCTGCCGCGACCAAATGGATCAAGCGCAGTGCCGTCCTGGTCAGAAGGGCGTTGCCCTTGGTGCTGGCCGCCCTCATCGCGCCCCTGAGCTATTGGCTCGTGTCCGAGGTCGGTCCCGCCCAGCGTCTTTACGGCGATACCGAGGATTGGATGCTTGGCTTGGGGTGGCGCACCGTAGTGCTCCCTGTGGCGCTGGCGGGCGCCTTCTTCGGTGCGGTGGTCTTGGCCGTGCGGCAGACCGGCTTTGTGATCGATCCCATCGTTCCTCTGCTCGGCTGTGCCCTGGGCTGCGGTCTCACCTGGGCGGGAAAGGGTGCCACCGCGTCGCTCTGGAAACAGTCGGAAGGAGCCCTCACCGAGGCGGCCATCCTCTTTTGCGACATCGAAGATTCGACCGGCCTGACCCGTCGGTTGGGCCCGGAGGGCTACCAGGCCCTCTACGCCCAGTTCATCGCCACCAGCGACTCGGTGGTCCGCCGGAACGACGGCGAACTAGAACGGACGACGGGCGACGGGTTCGTCGCCGTTTTCCGCCCCCATCGTCATCATCCCGTCGACCGTGCGGTGAAGGCGGCCGAGGAAATCCTCACCGCCACGGCGACTCTGGCGAAATCAAGCCTGGGAATGGAGTTCGGCCGCGTCTCGGGCGCTTACGTCTCGGAAGGTGGCCGAGAAGTTTGGAGCAGCGCAGGCGAAACGGCGAACTTGGCCAAACGGCTGCACTTGTGCGAAACGGTGCCTCCAAGTGGGTCCAAATCTTGCCGACGTCGAGTTCCTTGCGGGTGAATCCGGCGATCGACATTCCGCCAGACCCGGTCATGTGGTGAGGGTCGCAGTGCAATTTTGGGGGATTTCGGTAGCCTTCTTGGCACATGCAAATCCGCATCGGCCATTCGCCGGATTCTGACGACGCCTTTATGTTTTACGGGCTGGCCAACGGGCTGGTCGAGTCGCCGCACGAGTACGAGCACATTCTGAAGGACATCCAGACCCTGAACGAATGGGCTCGCGAGGGGAGGCTGGAGTCCAGCGCGGTGAGCGTGCACGCTTTCGCTTACGTGGCCGATAAGTACGCCCTGCTGCGCCACGGCGGCAGTTTCGGCGAAGGCTACGGCCCCATGCTTATCGCGCGTGAGGCGATGGACGAGGGCCAGGTCCGAGAGACGGTCATCGCCGTCCCGGGAGAGCTCACCAGCGCTTTCTTGCAACTCAATCTTTGGTTCGACGACCGCTTTGGAGCGGGGGTCAAGCCCAAGTTCGAGGTGCTCCCCTTCGACAAGATCATGCCTGCCGTCAAGGCCGGCAAGTACGATCTGGGTCTGATTATCCACGAAGGCCAATTGACTTACGAGGAAGAAGGGCTGGTCGAAGTCGCGAACATGGGCGCGTGGTGGCGCGACAAGACGGGCCTGCCGTTGCCTTTGGGGGTCAACGTGGTGCGCAAAGACCTTGGCGAAGAGGTCTGCCAAGAGGTCTCGCGATGTATGCGGCTCAGCATCGACCGCGGGCTGGAGGAGCGGCAGAAGGCCCTTGACTACGCCCTGCAGTTCGCCCGCGGCATGGATCGCGGCACCAGTGACCGCTTCGTAGGAATGTATGTGAACGAGCGCACCCGCGACATGGGCGAAGACGGGGTCAAGGCGATCCGCCTGCTCCTAAGCGAGGGGGCACGGATCGGCATGGTCCCGCCCGTCGACGTCCAGGTGGTCGACTAGGCTTGACCTCTGAAAAGAGGGAAGCCTATGACCGCCTCCGAAGAGACCCGGCATCGATCTTCAAGACAGGTCGGCCGGACGAAGTCTTCGGCCAGACCGACGTCTTGGGCTGTACGGACAGCCGGGTCCCGATCGGTCTGTGCTGCGCGGGCTCGATGCTCTTGCTCTCTCCCGAAGAGCGGACGTCCTTTCTCGAACGGTCCGGGGCGAAGGGCATCACGAGCCACAGCGAGTGCGGCGCGGGCGGCATCGCTTTCGAGCGCAAGCGGGGCCGGCCCGCTGCGGACGCGGCGGAATTGGACGCTTGGGTGCGGGAGCAGACTGAGGAGATCGCCGACGATGTCGGCTGCGTCTACGCGGGCCACATTGGGCCAGACCAGTTCGTGACCCGCCAACACGAGGCGCGGGTCACCTACGTCGTCGCCGCGCCGATGTGCTTCAACCCCTCCAAGGATCCTTACCTTGCCAACGGCTTCATCGTGAGCCACTTTGCGCATCGCCGGAGCGCGAGCGCGGTCGAAGAGACCGCGGTGACGCTAGCCCTCAGCTTTCAATTTCACGCTGGTGGCGAGGCCTTCTTCACGGGCGAAGAGCCGTTCCTGCTGGTGGGAATCGGAGACCCGGACGACCCTACCGAGTCAGGGATCGCCTTACGCTTGAACCTGGAGCGGGCGCTAGACCTGGCGGTCATCAATGGGCCGCTGAGCGTCGCGGACCGTGGCCGCGTGCAGATCTTGACGGTCGATGCGCCGCGCGAGATCATTGCGAAGTACCGCGCTTAGCGCGCCGAGACCGGGCCGAACAGCTGGAGGGTGCCGATGCACCGATACCCCAGGTGCGGATAGAGGCGCGCACCGTCCGCGCTGGCGAGGAGGACGCTGGTCTGGACCCCGTGCCGCACGTCGTCTTGCATCATCGCGGACATGAGGGCCCGGCCATACCCCTGCCCACGACGCTCCGCGACCACAACAAGGTCCGAGACCCAGGAGTCATGGTCGACGGGGACGCTCCGCACCCGGCCGAGCACCTCGCCCCCTTCGACGACCGCGTAGTGCCGTGCCCCGGTCACCCAGGGCAGCCCGGGCTTGCCTTGGCACCTCAGCGTGCGGGCGAGCTCTTCGGGATAGGCCCGGACGGGCGGATCGGAAGCGAGGTCGGGCACGTTCTTAAGGTCGTGGACGAAGAGCCCTTCCGTCCCGAGAAAGCGATATCCCAGAGCTTTGTAGGCGTGCTTCGTGGAAGGCAGCGGGGATGGCGTCGGATCGATATGGCAGAGGAAATGCCTCCCTGGGTTTAACCGCCGGCAGAGGGCGACGGCGTCCGCTGCATCGATCTCGGCCGCGACCACTTCGGCCTTGCGCCGGTTGCGGCGGGGAGTGGCGTCCTGGATCACCCAGAGCCCCTCGTGCCACTCGGCACGGGCGGGAAAGGTGCGGTTCCGAACTTGGGCAAACCCAAGCGCGAAGACGCGGACGGCGTGCGGCACGGTCATCGGGCTTAAGCCCCCGCCGTGCGCGGGAAACTCACGTTGCCGATCGTCCAACCGAGCTTCTCTTCCATCGTGAAGGAGCCGAGCAACGATCGGCTGAGACCTTCCACGATCTGCAGCCCGAGGCGCGACTTCTTCGGGTCGAACTGGTCCGGCAGCGGATCGCCGTTATTGCTAACCCAAACGTGGACGGTGTCTTGCTCCTGTTCGATCGTCACGTGGATCTCGCCGCTGGTCGTCTTGTTGAAACCGTGGATGACCGCGTTCTGGACGAGTTCGTTGAGAATCAACGAGATCTGAGTCGCCTGCATTGTGTCCAGGTGCACGTCCACCCCCCGGACGCAGAACTCGATTTGACGGTCGGGCCGGACAAAAGAGCGCTGCTGGGCAAGCACGAGCGCCTCGGCGATGCTGAGTATGCTCACGTGGTCCAGGTCTTCGCGGCTCAAGAGGTCGTGCACGGAGGCGATGGCCTCGATCCGTCCCAGAGTGTCGTGCAGGGCCTCCTCCAGCGTCCGGTAGTGGCTTTGCCGGGCTTGGATGCGGAGTAGGGAGGCAACCTGTTGCAGGTTGTTCTTCACCCGATGGTGCATCTCTTGCATCAGGGTGTCTCGGACTTGCAGCTTCGCATGCTCGATGCTGACCGCGGCCTGTTTGGCGATGGTCTCGAGGATTGCGACCTCGTCGCTGGGGAACTCTCGCACTTGGGCCGCATAACAGCTCATGACCCCGACCGTGCGGTTATGTAGCTTCAAGGGCACGGCGACCATGCTCCGCAGGCCGTGCTCTAGGGCGAGGTCCTGGCCCGCGAAACTCGGTTCCGCGGCCACGTCTTCGACGACCACCGGCCGCCCGCGCTTGATCACGCGCCCATGGATGGATTCGTCCAGGTTCACGACCGGCCTCCTCGGATAGGCGCGGTGCAGAGAGTACGCGGCTCGAAGGACAAGCTCGTTGCGGGCCGGGTCCAGCAGGCGCAGGCTCACAACGCCATAGTTAAAGCGGCGCGCAGTGAGGTTCACCAGGTGTTGAAGGATCTCCTCCAGGTATGGCGTCCCCGTGAGCATGTCGGTCACCTCGGCCAAGGCTTGGAGCCTGTTGCTGTGCGAGCCAGACTCGTGCGCCACGCGCCAGACACGCCAGGCCAGTCCGAGTTGGCTCGCGGCCTCGTCGAGGCGGCGCGATTCGGCCGGGGTCGGCACCCAGCTGCCCGCCCGCCGCAAGAAGATCACGCCGAGTTTCGTCTCGCCGGCCCGCAGTGGCACCGCGATCCCAGAGTTGTAGGCCGGCTCGTCGACCGTCGGAATCGCCGCGAAGCGATCGTCGTCGGTGAGCCCATGGCTCACAGTCTGCTTCCTGCCGGATTCTAGGGCGCGCCCGACCAGGCCGACGTTTCGGCCGACCCGCACCCGGCCGACGAGCTCGGTGAGGTGGGTGCTCGCGGTGAGGACCAGCCCCCCGCCCGGCACGGCTTCCAGCAGGTCGCAAGAGTCCGCCCCGAACCGTTCACGAGCCCATTCTACGGCCAAGGCAAGCGCCACTGCCTCGCTCGTCGCGCCCGCGAGGGCCTCGGCGAGGGGTGGGCTGGAGGCTTTTGCGTTGGCCACGGTACTGGACTCAGAAGGGGCCGATCGCAGTCGTCCGTAATTTCTCGCCCGGCAGGATGCGTCGGGCCAGTTCGATGACTTGGGCGTTCGTGACGGCGTTGATTTTGTCCATGGTCTCTTGGAGCGGGATTTCCCGGCCGTAGTTGATCTCGTTCCGGGCCATGCGGATCATGCGGCTGCTCATCCCTTCGAGGGAGAGCGCCAAAGTCCCCGTGAGGTTCTTCTTCACGCGTTTGAGTTCGTCCTCGCCCGCGCCTTCGGCCATGACCTTGTCGAGCTCGGCGCGGATGACCTCGCGGACTTGGTCCCACGTCGCCTTTCCAGTTCCGCCATAGACGGTGAAGGCGCCCCCCGCACTGTAAACCAGGTTGTAGCTCCCGACCGCATAGGCCAGCCCCCGCTTCTCGCGGACCTCTTGGAAGAGCCTGCTGCTCATCCCCGAACCCACGAGCCCGTCTAAGACGACGGCAGGGAAGAGTTCGTCGTCGTCGATCCCGACCCCCTCTCCACCAATGCAGAAGTGGACTTGCTCGACGGGTTTTGCCACGAGGTTTTCTCCCGGATGGGGGGCAGGGCGGGCCGGCTTGTCCCGGCCCTCAGAAGGCTCAAGGCCGGCCAACCGCTCCTCGACCGCCTTCACGATCCGGTCGGGCTCCACGTTGCCCGCTGCCGAGACCAGCACGTTGCCGCCTTTGTAGCGGCGGCCGATGTAACTGGCGAGGTGCTCTCTTTTGAACGAAGCGACCGAGTCGCGGGTGCCGATGACGGACTTGCCCAGCACGCTTTCCGGCCAAATCCCTTGGATGTGGAGGTCGTGGACGTGGTCTCCGGGCTCATCCTCGCCACGCTTGATCTCTTCCTGGACGACGCCCTTCTCGCGCTCGAGCTCTTCCGGGTCGAGAAGCGAGCCGGTCACCATGTCGCAGAGGACGTCGATCGCCGCCTCGGCGTCCTCGGCGAGGACGCGGCAGTAGTAGCAGGTCGCCTCCTTGTCCGTGAAGGCGTTCAGGTTGCCGCCCCGGCCCTCGATCTCTTCGGCGATCTGCTTCGCGGTCCGGCGCTCGGTGCCCTTGAACAGCATGTGCTCGATAAAATGGGTGATTCCGGCCTCGTGCGGAGTCTCGTGGACGCTGCCTGTCTGGCACCAGACGCCGATGCTGACCGAGCCGACATGGCCGACAGGGTCGACCAGGACGCGCACGTTGTTCGATAAGGTTCTCTTGACCATTCTCTCGTTGGACGATACTAGCCGATGCGGCCGACGAGGGTTCCCAGAGGCTCAATCGTGACCCGGATTTCGTCCTCCGGGGCCAAGAGCCGTCCGAACGCGGTGGAATCCAGCCGGGGCTTGCGGATCGCGGGCCAGGCAAGAAGGTCGCTCGGGTTGACCGCGGTCGTCGCGCTGGCGACATGGATCAGGTCGGAGAAAGAAACGTGGTCTTCGTGGGCGCTGTCTTCCATCACGTTCTCGCCGTTGACGTGCGCCTCGACCGTCC
Source organism: Fimbriimonadaceae bacterium (assembly GCA_019454125.1). Classification (NCBI taxonomy): domain Bacteria; kingdom Bacillati; phylum Armatimonadota; class Fimbriimonadia; order Fimbriimonadales; family Fimbriimonadaceae; species Fimbriimonadaceae bacterium. The sequence goes on along the minus strand of CP075365.1, from coordinate 1,786,965 downwards.
ACCGGAAACGGGTGGGGTCGCCCTCCATGACGGATTCGCTGAGTTCGTCCGGGGTGACTAAGAACGGGCCGAAGAAGCCGCCGAGGTCGCGTGCCGGGGTCGTCGCCCGGTTCTCGACCCTTGCCGTCTCCACCGCCTCGGGGTCGAAGAGGCTGACGAGGATCCCGTAGCCCAAGATAAACGACGGGGCCTCGTCGTGGGTGATCGAACGGCCACCTTCGTGGACGACGCCAGCGACGCGGATTTCGAAGTCCATGCCCGTCGTGGACTCGGGCATCTCGACCGTCGCGGCCGGCCCCGCGTAGGCCGATGGGTTCAGGTAGTCGAAGGAGATGGAATAGCCGCCATTGACCTGCCACGCGACGTCGAAGAGCCGCAGGGACGGTGCGACCCCGATCGGAGGTAAGAGGGTCACGGCGCCCGGCTCATGGATCCCGATCGCGCGCTCGCCGTCCGTCTCGTAGTAACGGCTGTCATATACAAGTCCGGAACGGATCGGACCAGGTTGCGAGCGCAGCTCAAATCGGCACAGCTTCACGCCACCGACTGTACCTGTCACCTTTTGTCGGGGCTTCAAAGACCCTTTCGGGACCCCCGCCTTCGGGCTGGAATCGGTGACTGCAGGGCTCAGGCAACCCGGCGTGTCGGCCCCAGGTCTCGGCCCAATGCAGAATCCTGGCCGGTGCGGGGCGCGTAGAATGGGTTAATGGCCACAGCGATCGCCCAGCGGAGAATCGACCTGATCGCGGACAAGGTGTTCGCGGGCGAGCGGATCAATGCCGAGGACGCGCTGGCGCTCTTCGAGCACCCTGACCTCAACGACCTTTCCGCGCTTGCGGACCATTGCCGCATGCGTCACGCCGTCTGGGTTCCCTCCGAGGGAGACCGGAAGCCGGTGGTGACCTACATCGTCGGGCGGATCCTCAACTACACGAACGTGTGCTGGGTGCGGTGCAAGTTCTGCGCCTTCTACCGGGTGCCGGGGCACGAGGAGGGTTACACCCTGAGCGACGATGAGATCTTGGCGAAGGTGCAGGACACGGTCGAGCAGGGCGGGGTCGAGATCCTCTTCCAGGGCGGGCTGAACCCCGACCTCAAGATCGACTATTTCGAGCGCATCTTCACCAAGATAAAGGAGCGGTTCCCGGACGTCATCCTCCACGCGCTCAGCCCAGCGGAGCTGATTTATGTCGCCAATCGTAGCAAGCTCACCTTGGGCCAGACCCTCGAGAGGCTTAAGGCGGTGGGGCACCACTCGATCCCCGGCGCCGGTGGCGAGATCCTTGTCGACCGGGTGCGCAAGATCATCGCGCCTTACAAGGACACGACCGACGAGTGGCTCGAGTGCATGCGCACCGCCGCGTCGCTCGGCATGCGCTCGACCGCAAGCATGATGTTCGGGCACGTCGAGACCCTGGCGGACCGGGTCGAGCACCTCGGCCGCATACGCGACCTGCAGGACGAGTGCGAGCCGTTCCGCGCCTTCGTCACCTGGAGCTTCCAGCCGGAGGACACGAACCTGCCGATCGAGCGCAAGGCCTCGGCGTTCGACTACCTGCGAACGCTGGCGGTCTCGCGCATCTTCCTGGACAACTTCGCGAACGTGCAGCTCTCGATCCTCACCCAGGGCCCCAAAATCGCCCAGCTCGGCCTTCGCTACGGCGCGAACGACTTTGGCTCGACGATGATCGAGGAGAACGTCGTGAGCGCGGCGGGGAACAAGTTCATCCTGAACGCCGAGGAGTTCGAGCGCCTGATCCGCGACGCGGGCTATGTACCGAGGCGCAGGAACACGCGGTATGAGATCCTTCCGGACACCCTCTCCTCCAGCGAAGGAGAGGGTCGGTGAGCGAAGCGAACCGGGGTGAGGTTGGGCCGCTGACAGCGAGGGAACCGTCAGGTCAGTCGATCGCTTTTAAGATGCCCGGCGAGAGCCACTGAGGAACGACGACGGGGGTCCAGCAGCCCTGCCGAACTATGGGGTCGGCAGCCAAGAACTTGTAGATCGCGGCATCGTCCTTCGTGACAAAGAACCCGACGGCACGCGTGGGGCCTGTCTCGGTGGCCTTCGCCCAGAAGGCCAGCCCAGAACCCCGGCCGTGCTCAGCAAGGTACGACTTATGGGCGGCCTCGATCTTCTCGTTCGGAGTGTGCGGCCCCGCTAAGCAATAGACGAGCCGAAACTCCTCGATCTTGTCCGGCTCGATCCCTTCGGTATGGAGGGCGCCCGCCTCAGTCTCGATCGAGAAGCTGTCCAGTTCCATGACGCCGTTCTGCACGTATGGGTCCGGCTTCAGCCACTCCGCCAGTTCCTCGTTCGTGGCGGGGACGAAGACAAGGATCCCGCGCCGGTATTGGGTCGGATCCTGCACCGGCCCTGCCGTGACCAGCTTGCCAAGCTCGTTGAGGCGGCCGAAGTTGCCCAAGTGCTCGCCCTGCATCCGCTCCGCCTCCGCCTTTTCCAGCTTCGGCGGGTTCTGCCCTCGGACGAGAAAGCCGAAGGTGTATTTTTGGGGCGTCGGTGCGACCATCACCCACAGCAACACCGACGCGGCCAGGATCGTCATTGGCAAGATAATACTTGCCAGGGCCCCGCTATTGTTTCCAAGTCGATTGACTGGCGCCGACCGTGCTGGAGATGGCTTCCGCCCGCTGGCGCAAGATGGCGTTCGTCATCGCACGGTTTTCGACGGGCAGGCCCGCCATCAGGAGCTTTCCGTCCGTGATGTAGAACTGGGTGGGCTGTCGCTTGGCGTTCTCGCGCAAGAGCTCGAGCCCTTTGGCACCGTCCTCGGGCGCCTTGCCAAGGTTGACGGTCAGCCAGATATAGGAGTTGCTGGGGCTGATCTCGAATCCGACGGGGATATCGAGCCCGTCCCGCGTGAAGGTCACGACGTACTTTTCCTTGCCGACCTCCAGGTTCAAGTCTTTGACTTCGTAACCAAGCTGGACCAGCATCTCTCGGAGCTGTGCCCGATCAACGGAGCCGGGGTCTTGGATCATCTTGAAACCGGTCGCGCCCAGGGCCAAGACTATCCCCGCGGCGAGAGCGAACGTTCGAAAACGACGCATGGTGACTTAGTTATCGGAACTCAGCCGAGGTTCCCGTAGTCTGGCCGGGGGCCCATTTCTTTACGCAAATCTTAGGCCGCTTGGCCACATGATTGCTTGTCCTAAAGGTCGAAGTTCGTCAATAAGTTGAATGCAATTTACGCGAATTACCGTAGGAACGGCACTAATTTCAGCCGCGCTTGGCGCGACTGCCCAGTCGATCACTGTCCAGGTGGACGGTGAGCGTGTCTACTTCAAGACCGAGCAGCCCCAGATGGTCCGCGGTCGAATCCTCGTGCCGCTGCGGGGCGTGCTTGAAAAGCTTGGCGCGAAAGTGAGCTGGGAAGACCGCACCGAGACGGCGACGGCGGAGCGCAACGGGACTTCCATAAAGGTCCGCATCGGTTCCGATTTCGCCACCGTCGGCGACAAAGTCATGCAGCTTGACCAGGCTCCGATGATCATCAACGCCACCACCATGGTGCCGTTGAGGTTCATGAGCGAAGCGCTGGGGGCGCAAGTCCGCTGGGAAGAATCCACCCGTACGGTCACGATCACCACCAGCGGAACTGGCGGAGGGCTGGGGACCGGTGGCACGGGTGGAGGCACCGGAACGGGCCTCGCCCGGATCACGAACGTCGAAGTCCCGACGCGCCAGTGGCTGACTTCGAACGGAAACCTGGAAGTCATCGTGCGGGGCAGCCCGGGCGCAAACGTGACCGCGACGCTCGTCGGCGTCCAAACCGATGTCGCCCTCACCGAGTCGCCTTCCGGCGTCTATCGGGGGACGATCATCGTGCCCAGCGGGGACAGCAAGCCGCTCACCCTGGAAGACGCGAGTATTATCGCCACTCTCAACAGGGGCTCGGACCGGGCCGTCGCCCAAGGCGGTTCTGTCCGCATTGACAACGTCAGGCCCACGTACAGCAGCATGAGCCCGGGCGAGGGCGCCCAAGTCGGCACCCTGCGACCCACCATCAGCCTCGCCTATAGCGACGGAGCGGGAAGCGGCGTCACGACCCGCGGAATGAAGGTCATGGTGGACGGAGTGGACGTCACCGCCCAGGCAAAACTCACAGAGACTTCGATGACGTACACGCCGGCGGCAGATATGAAGGCTGGCGTCCACACGGTCGAGGTCCAGGTCCGGGACGTGGCCGGCAATGTCAACCGCGCGACTTGGAGCTTCACGACCTTGCCAGGAGCGGCCGGCATGATCGAGTCGTTCTCCCATAACGGCATCCGCACGCTCAAACCGGGTGACGTGATCCAGTTCAACGTCGTGGGCCGGGCCGGCTCTTCCGCCGTCGTCCACCTGCAAAAGAACGACCGCGAGATCCCACTGCGTGAGATCTCGACTGGTAAGTACCGCGGGGAGTACACCGTCCGCGGCGACGACGACATCAACGGGGAAGTCGCGACCGTAACGCTCACCAACTCCAACAACCAGACCACCACGATGCAGGCGAGCTATGAGGTCGGCAAGGCGGCGAACCAGCAGTTCAGCGCCCCCGTGCTGAATGGCTTGGAAAACAACGCCCAGGTCACCTCGCCGCTGACCATTCGCGGCCGGGCTCCGGGGGCTTCGGCGGTGGTCCTCAAGATCAGCTATAAGACCGAGGTCGAAAGGGGCGTGGTGCTGAGAGGCGTGCTGACGAGCGTCGCCGTTCAGACGAACGAGAACGGTGCGTTCGAGAGCGAGCCGATCGAGTTGACGACCCCTGTCCGGGGCCAGAACACGACCTATACGATCGAGGCCACCGCGCTTCGCCAGAACGGCGACCGGTCGAAGGCTACGACCGTTACGGTCCGCAGCTGACCCTCCTCAATACTCGGCGAACGCCTGGTCCACGTAGCAATAGAGCCAGCGTTCGCCGGGTTCCGCCGAGCACGCCACGGGGTGGCCTTCCGCCGCCGCGTGGCGACTCATATGGCGGTTCGGCGAGGAGTCGCAACACAGTGTGATGCCGCACGATTGGCACCTGCGCAGGTGCACCCAACGTGCCCCCATCGGCACGCACTCTTCGCACACGAGTTTGTCGGGCAGCTTGACCTTGACAAGGGCCTCGAGATGTTTACACAGAGCCATGCGGCCAAGTCTATCCCCCTTATTGCCGAAGAGCCCTGAGAGCCGGCCCGATCTTGCGGTGTACACTGGCTCCTCAATGGCGGAAGTTGACGTCAATTTAACCGCGCGCGGCGATCAGGTGGACCAGCCGTGGCTCTGGCGGCTCAGTCGAGAATTCGACGTAAAGGTGATCATCTTGAAGGCGAACGTCGATGCGGACTATGGATGGGTGCAGGTTCGGCTGGATGGGCCGGTCGAGGAGATCCAGCGGGCGACCGCGTGGCTCATGACCACAGGCATGCACGTCGACGCGCTCCAGCGGTCTGTCGGCGCATGACGGACGAGTTCGCTCCATACCCGCCCGAAGACTTCTCCTCGTTTTGGGAGGACACGGTGGCCGAGGCGCTGGCGGAGCCGCTTGACTTCCGCCGCTCGGGCTCGAACGACTACTTGCGAAAGGGTTTTACGATCGAGTCGTTCACCTTCCGGGGTTATGGCGGAACGACCCGCCACGGCTGGCTCGCCTCGCCCGTCGGGGGCCACGCCATGCCCGCCTTTATCTGGCTGCCGCCCTATGGCCGCTGGTCCATGCCCCCAAACGAGTACGGTACCCGGGAGGGTTATACGAGCATCTCGCTGAACTTCTTCGGCGAAGGCGCCTTCCACGAGGAGAGCTACACCCCGGCGAGGGGTTACTTTGCGGAAGGGGCCGAGTCGCCTGCCACCTGGGTTTTCCGGCGCCTCTTCCAAGACGCCGTGATCGCGGTGCGGATCCTCGAAGCGCAGCCGGAGGTGGACGAGGGCCGGATCGGCGCGATGGGCCTAAGCCAGGGGGGCGGGCTCGCGATTTGGCTCGCCGCGTGGTGCCACAAGGTCAAAGCCGTGGCGGCCGACTTCCCGTTCCTCTCCGCGATGAAATGGGTGATGAACCAACGCGTCCATCGTTACCCGCTCAAAGAGTTAGCGGATTTCAGGGATAGTTTGCCTCTGGGGAGGGAAGTGGTCGCCCATACCCTGGCCTACTTCGACACCGTCAACCACGCCACCCGGTGCCAGGTGCCCACGCTCGTCACGCTCGGCGCCAAGGATCCTGCGGTGAAACCGGAGCAAGTGCGCGCCGTTTATGACGCGCTCCCCGGCGAGAAGGAGCTGGCCGAAATCGACTGGGGCCACGATTGGCACGAGAGCATGGTCCAGCGAAACAAGGCGTGGCTCGATAAAAATCTCTAGTCACAGCCTAGTCTTGCGACCGTGGAACGCCGAGAATGCGACTAACGTCGAATCCTTAAGGCGGCAGTTTTCATGGAAGAACAGAGCGAGCAACCACGAATCGGATGGCAAATTTGGGCTACGGCGGCCGTGATAAGCGTCGCCGCGGTCGCGACCTTTGTCGCATTGCGCAAGCGCGCGAAGGGCTTGGACGTCGATACCCTCATCGACGCGTGCGACCGCGCCGCCGACGCCCTGGAAGAAGTCCTCTTCATTCCGCGGCGCCAGGCCAGCTGAACCCCGGACCACTTCCCCCGTCTCTTTCGGCTAGAAGTCTTCTGCCGATAATCATTATTATGTGACAAAGGCCAGTGGTAGGGGTCTTCCCTGGCCAGAACCACGTCCTGACCAGGTGGTCCGTTACTGACCGATCGCGTTGTTCGGATCGCTTTTGACGGAAAGGTCTTCGATCCGGAGCAACGGCCCTTGGTGGACCTTATCGCCGATCTTCAAGGAGACGCCGTAATCGGTGGACTGCATCGAGGTGCGGCGCGCCGGCGACCATGGGATCGCGTTAAGCCCTGCTTCGCCCTTGCCGTCCAGCCTTGCGATCTCTTTACCGGCGGCGTCACGGACATAGACCTCGACCTTCTCTTGGGTCGCTTCCTTGAGCCAGTAGTAAATGACCGTTCCCGGCTGCGTGTTCCGGGCTTGGAAGTCGCCCGTCCCGCCCCAAGCGCCGCTGTTCACGCGCCCAAGAAGGTAAACGGTCTGTGGCGCACACACGAAGACGTCCTTTTCCCGGTTCTCCTTAGTCAGCTGCTCGAGGGCGCTGATGGGCACCGTCCAAAGGCTGCGTCCGTGGGTGGCGACGACCAGATCGAGCTCCCGCGGATGGATGCGGACGTCGTCCACCCGCACGGCGATGGGCCAACCCTTTGCCGTGTACTGTTCCCAGGTCGCGCCCCGGTCCAGCGAGAAATAGAGTCCGCGCTCAGTCCCTAGGGCGAGGAAGTCGGGGTTCTTCGTCCCTTCGCGCACGACGTAGGCGACAGCGCTTGGGGGCAGCCCCGCGGTCAACGCCTTCCATGTCTTTCCATAGTCCTCGGTGACGTAGACGTAGGGGTTCTTGTCGTCGTTCCGGTGGCCGTCGAAGGTGACGTAACAACGGCCATCCTCGTACCGGCTCGGCTCGACCCGGCTCACCCACGTGAACTCAGGCACTCCGGGCACGTTCGGGCGGACGTTCGTCCAGGTCGCCCCATCGTTCTCCGAGACTTGGAGGTTGCCATCGTCCGTGCCCGCCCAGAGCACGCCGCGCTTTTTCGGCGATTCGCCGATCGTGACGATGGTGCAGTGTTTCTCCGCGCCCGAATCGATCGCGTCGCCCACTGGCGGCTTCAGCTTCTCAGGGTCGTTCGTGGTGAGGTCGGGGCTGACTGGATCCCACGCGTCGCCCCGGTTGACCGACTTGAAGAGTCGGTTCCCGCCGAAGTAGAGCGTCGCGGAGTTGTGGGGCGAAATGAGGAGCGGCGAGTTCCAGTTGAACCGGTAGGTCTCGCCACGCGGGGCGCGCGGGCGGATGCCCTTGCTCTCGCCGGTCAGTTGGTTCAGGCGGCCGAGTGCGCCGCCCTGGCTTTCGGTATAGACCCATTGCCAATTCTCCCAATCGGCCTCGGCATAAAAGCCGTCGCCGCCCCCGATGCTTATCCAATCCTGGGCGGTCGCCCCGCCAGTGCGGGTCTGGGTCGGGCCGGCCCAACAGCCGTTGTCCTGCAATCCGCCATAGACATAGTACGGCTTGCGGAAATCGAACGATACGGCATAGAACTGCCCTACCGCCATATTATTGATAAACTTCCAGGTCTTCCCTCTGTCGTAGCTTTGGGCAAGACCCCCGTCGTTGCCTAGGATCAAGTGGTTGTTGTCCTGGGGATTGATCCACATCGCGTGGTGGTCCGGGTGGACGGGCATGTTCATCGTGCGGAAGGTCTTCCCCGCGTCGTCGCTGTAGTGAACGTTGACCCCGCAAAGGTAGATCCGGTTTTCGTCTTGGGGATCCTGCACCGGTCGGCTGAAGTAGAACGGTCGCGGGTTCAGGGTGTTCACCTTGGCCCAGTTCTGGCCCCCGTCTGTGCTTCGGTAGACGCCGCCCTCTTTGGCGTCGATCGTGGCCACCCAGATCTTAGGGTTGTTGTGCATCACCGCGATCCCTATGCGTCCCAAGTCGCCTTCGGGAATGCCGCCGGTCACGCGCTTCCAGGTGTCGCCCCCGTCCGTGCTGCGCCAGAGGCCCGATCCCGGCCCTCGGGAATAGAAGTTGTAGGCCATGCGCTGCCGCTGCCAAGTGGCGGCCATGACCACCTTCGGGTTCTTCGGGTCGAAGACGACGTCGACGCCCCCCGCCTTCGGACCGACGTCCAAGACCTTGTTCCAGGTCGCGCCGCCGTCCTTTGTCTTATATATCCCTCGGTCCGGGTTCTCGCCCCAGAGCCGACCAAGCGCAGCCACGAGGACCTGTCTTGAATCCTTCGGGTTCACCGCGATGCGGCCCACGTGCTCAGTCTCGGTGAGTCCGGTGAGGTTCCAGGTCTCGCCGCCGTCAGACGACTTATAGACTCCCCCGCCCCAGCTTGTCGAGTTGCGGCTGCTCGCCTCGCCCGTTGCGGCCCACACCGTGTTCGGCGCGTTCGGGTCGATGGCCACCGCGCCGAAGCACTGGGTCGGCATCCGGTCGAAGACCGGCGTCATCACGGTGCCGGCGGTCTCCGTCTTCCAGAGTCCGCCGCTGGCGAACGCGACGTAGAACCGGCGGGGGGCCTTGGGGTCGGCATCGATATCCATGATGCGGCCGCCCATCGTCGTCGGCCCGAGCTCGCGCGGGGCGAGCCGGCCCAGCATTTGGGCGAGGACGTTCGGTGCGGGGGCGACGGTCGTTTGGGGCGTGGCCTCCTGTGCATAGGCGACGGCGCCCAAGCACAGGGCCAGGATTGAGAGGGCTCTCATTTGTGACCTCTTGACATTACCGCGAATCGCGCGGCTTAGTTCGCGTGTTCGGAGTCCTGCACCGCTTTGCGGAGCTTGGTGTGGACATATCGGGGGACGTTAAAGAGGTTCGTCGCAGATTCCGCGGGGCGCTGCTCCTCGGTGAAGGCGGCGCGGTAGCCCACTTCCCTTGCGATCTCCTCACACCGCGCGCTCCACTTCCCGTTCGGATAGGCGAGCAGGAGGCACGGCTTCCCTATTTCCTCCTCGACCTTCTTCTTGGAACCCTCGAGCTCGCGGCGGATGGCGTCGTCGTCCAGCTTCCCGAGATCGGCCGGGTGCGACCGTGTCTGGCTCTCGACGTCCACCAGCCCCGAGGCGGAAAGCTCCCGCAGCTGTTCCCAGGTCATCTTCGGCCTTCCCTGCCGCGAACCCACAAAGTCGGTGTGGACGAACAGGGTTACGGGCACCTTCCGATCCCTCAAGATCGGCCATGCGTAGGTGTAAAAACCCTCGTAGTTGTCCGCGAAGCTGATCGCGACGGCGTCTTTGGGCATCTCCCTCTTCCCCGCCAAGCCCTCGACGACGTCTGAGAGGCGGACGATGGCTTTGCCGCCCTTGGCTAAGGAGTCGAGCTGATCCTCAAGTTCCTGGGGGGTGCAGTCGAACCAAAGGGCGTCCCGATTCCGTTTTGGCACCATGTCGTGATAGGTCAGCACCACCGTGCGGGTGGCCAAGCCTTCCACGAGTTCCTCAGGTTCGGCTGGGACGGACACGGTGCTCTTTGGCTGGGGGTCGGGGATCCGCTCGGAAACCGGTTCCTCGCGCCCACAGCCGAAGACCGCCAGGAAGACGAGAGGCCAGGGGAGTAACGGCGAAGAGCGGCCCACCCCTGAATTTTGGCACCCGGGCGGCGGGCAGCCCGGACGGGCAAACGAAGAAAAAGTCCGAAACTCTCTGTGTGGAAAACTAGTATCATTGCCCGAGATGCGAGTCAGGACGCTCGGTTTGCTGCTATGGATGGCGGCGGCCACGGCCTGGGCACAGAGCGGGCCCAGCCTGTCGGTCGAGTATGCGCACCTCGGTGTGTTCAAAGACGCCCTTTGGTACCGGAGTGGGGATGTCACCTATGTCTCCCCAGTCCTTTTGCGGAAGATCGGATGGTCGGTGGAGCTTTCCTCCGAGACCGCCAAAGTTTCCGCCGAGGGCCGCGACTTCAGTTTAGAGGTCAAAGCTTTCCAGGGCAAGCCCTACCTACCCCTCGAAATTGCCCTGAAGCTCGTCGGCGCCGCCTACTCATGGAGCGAAGGGGAATCCAAGATGACGGTCCTCGGTTCGGTCCGGAACATCGAGTCGACCCCGGAGGGCGTCCGCATCGACTCGACCCTTGGCATCCAGCCCCGGGCTTACCTGCTCACCGGGCCCGACCGGTTCGTGGTCGATTTCACGGGCGCAAAGCTGGACGATCGCGTCGCCGGCAGTCTGCCGAGCGGCTGGCGCGTGATGCAGTGGCAGCCGAACGTGGTCCGCTTTGTGGTCGAGAACCCGGCGGTCGCGACCATGGCCGTGCCCGACCTCGCGGCAGGACGCCGATTTGAGCTCGCCTTGCCTGCGGCGGTGCCGGTCCAGAATGTACAGACGGTGGTCACGGTCGGCAAGCCGGAGATCGTCGCGTCGGACGAAAGGGGCGCATCCTTCCGAATGGCGGTCACCGGCAGGTCGGACAAGAAACCTTCGGCCGTCTTCCTTGACCCCCGGACGGTCCAATTGACCTTCCCAGGAGCGCGCGCCGATTCCCCCGGGATCGTGAAGCGCCCGATCGACGGGGTCGCCAGCATCGAGTCGACTGAAGACGGTGCGGGACGCGTCGTCGTGGTCTGGAACCTGGAACGGCCGATGGCCTTCGACCTCACGACGACTGGGAGCGCCGCCACCTTGCGGCTTCGCAGTCCCAACGTCTTCGCGAGCGGTCTGGTCGGCAGGGTGATCGTGATCGACCCCGGCCATGGCGGCAAGGACGGCGGCGCGACCACGGCGGGCGTGCGGGAGAAAGACCTCGCGCTGAAGACCGCGACCCAGATCGCGGAAGAGCTATCCAGTCGCGGCGCATCGGTCATCATGACCCGGAGCACGGACGAGTTCATCTCGCTCACCGAGCGCCCCAGCATCGCGAACCGGAGCAAGGCGGACGCCTTTATCAGCGTCCACTTCAACTCGAACTCAATCAACAACAGCCGGTCCGGGACCATCACCTTCTACCATGCGCAGAATTCAATGGACATGCTTCTCGCGGCCTGCATCAATCAGGAAGTGGCGAAGGTCAGTGGCCTCCCCGATCTGGGCATCTGGAGCGACCAACGCATCTACAAGAGCGGGTTTGCCGTCTTAAGGGGTGCAGAGATGCCTTCTGTGCTGCTGGAACTTGGGTTCGTCAACCACGCGACCGACCGGACAAGGGCACAGCAGGAGCAGTTCCGCCAGGTGATCGGTCAAGCAGTGGCACGCGGAGTGGAGGTCTTCTTCAGTGGCAAGTAAACGGCACGGCAAAGTTTCTCTTCTTCTTCCCGCGGTCGTGCTGGTCGCGGGCGGGTCGCTGTTCGCGGGCCTTGCGTACTACGTCAAGACGAGCCCCGCCCTGGACGTGCCCAAGGAGATGCGCCGGACCGATCCGCGCCCGAGTCCTCCGGGGGCCCACTCAGACACCGTCAAGGTCTACCGGCCTAGCTACGACGGCAACGAGCTGAAGTTGCACGAAAGTGCGACCCGCGCGCCGAGAGGCGTCGACCAGAAGGTGCACGCGATCAACTCGTACCTCGCGGAGCTGACCGTGGTGCCCAAGACGGCCCGCGCGAAATCCTTCACCGTGAACGGCAGCATCGCAACCATCGATTTCACCCGCGACTTTGAGACGACCTACGGCACGGAAGACGAACAGACGATCGTGAAAGGCCTCCTCGCCACGGCGAGCCAGTTCGGAGTCAAGCAGGTTCGACTTACGGTCGAGGGCAAGCCCCTGGAGACGCTCGGCAACCTCGACCTCACCGGCCTCCAACCCGTCGATGCTTCCGGCCTCGGCGTCAGTCCGGAAGAGGCTCCCGCGATCGGCGGCGCCCCTGCCAAAGCCGGGACCCGGCCTCAAAAGTCCTGACCGTAAGCACGCCGCAGAAGACGCCGCAGGCCCAGCCGAGGAGAACCTGCGACGGCCAGTGCACGCCCACATAGATGCGTGAGACACCGGTGACAAGGGCGATCGCGATCCAGGGCCAGCCCCACTTGCCGTGCAGCATCGTGAAGACCGTGGCCAGGGCGGCCATATTGGCGGCATGGCTGGAGGCCGTGCCAAAGCTGCCGAGCGGCTCCACGCGCACGACCACTTCAGGGTGCGCGGCCAGGGCGGAGGCCAGGCTGTGGCCCGCGTCCACCATGTCCGCCAGCGCGCCGCTGGGGCGCGGCCACTGCAGGCCGTACTTCAGCGCTTCGGTCAGGCCGTTCGCCAGGGGCCAAGAGGCCAGCGCCAGGAACAGTGCCTTGCGCGTCTCCTTTCGATAAAGAAGGGCAAGGACGACCAATAGAAAACCGATGCGGACACCAAGGAGCTTGATCCCAAGGCTGAAGAAGACAAAGAAGCCGCTCAGCGACTCGGGCCACCGGTTGATCCAGTCGAAGACTGCCCGGTCCAAGGCGTTCACCCCACGAGGCTACCAGGATGCGGCACTGGGGGCAGCGCCTTGAGCGAGACGGCGCTTTGGATCGCGCGCCGCGTCTGGTGGGCCATGCTCTGGTTCATGCGGCGGCCCTGGATGAAGCGGGTCCAGCGCGCCTCGATCAACCTTTGGCCCGAAGGCGCGAAGCGCGAGTCTGCCCGCGCGAGCTTCCGGCGCCAAGAGCGCCTCGCCCGACAGATCGGGCTCCGGGTGCTGCACGGCGTCTTCACCTTGTGCCTGTACTTCGTGGCACTGGTCGTGATCTATTCGCTGCTTTCGGAAGTGATCGGGCCCGAACTGCGGTTCGGGAACAGATAGGGCTCGACGATGGCCCAGGCCTTTCGTTCTGGAGTCGGTCGAGGGGTTTCCTCAAGCCGGGCGAGCGGCACTTTCGTAAACCCCGGTGGAAGAGTTTCGGCGCGGACGAGGCGGACGCCGGCCGTGATGCGGTGCTTCGTCACGGCGCAGCGCACCGTGCCGAGCACCAAGCCTTCGTCGAAGGCATCGCGCGAATAGGGCGAGAGCCAAAGCCCTTGCCACCATTCGCCCTTCCCTGCCTGTCGCATCGCGAGCGCACCACCCACGAGCGTTACGCGCCAGCTGAGCGGCACGCGGACTGTCTCGGGCCTCGGGTTCTTGCCCGGAAGGTTTGCCTGCGTGCCCTCTCGGAAGGCTGTACAAAGCTCGGCCAGAGGGCACCTGCCACAAAGGGGACTCCGGGGCCGGCAGACCGTCGCGCCGAGCTCCATGAGGGCTTGGTTCCAATCTCCCGGACGCCGGGGTTCCACGGCCTGCGCCGCCCAATCGCGGGCAGAGGCGAGGAGGCGTGCCCCGGTCGTCCCGTCGCCGCACAAGCGGGCATAGACGCGCACGACGTTGCCGTCCACGGCGGGCACCGCTTGGCCGTCCACAATGGAAGCGAGCGCCCCGGACGTATAGTCCCCGATGCCGGGCAGGCGCCGCCATGCGTCTTTGCCGGTCGGCCAGCCTTCTCGGACGACGTGCCGGGCGGCCGCGTGCAGGTTGCGGGCCCGGATGTAATAACCCAGCCCTTGCCACTTGGCGAGCACCTCGCCCTCCTCGGCCCTGGCCAGGGCGAGGACGTCTGGAAAGCGCTCCATCCAGCGGGTGAAGTACGGGCCGACCGCCGCGACCGTGGTCTGCTGCAACATCAGTTCGCTGACGAGCACGGGGTACGGGTCTCGTGAGACGCGCCAAGGAAGGTCGCGCTTCGCGCCGTCGTACCAGTCCAGCAGTCGCCGCTGGAGGTCGTTAACCGACGTACTCGTCTTGCAGCAGGCCAAGGTCGAGCATCGCCTGGTGCGGGTCTGCGGCATTGGTCAAGACCCGGCCGATCACGAGGTAGTCAGCGCCGTCCTTTAAGGCGCTCACGGCGTCCCCGACCCGTTGCTGGTCGTGGCGCTCGTAGTTGGCTGGGCGGATGCCCGGGGTGACGATCACCGCATGGCTGCCGATCTCGGGTCGGATTTGGCTGATCTCCTGGGCTGAGCAGACAACGCCGTCCAGCCCGTTCTCCACGCCCATCTTGCTCAGGCAGACCATGTGTTCGTGCAGCGACCGGCTCACGCCCAGGTCGTGCGAAAGGCACTCTTGGTCGAGCGAGGTGAGCACCGAAACACCGATCAGGAGGGGGGCCTCGTCGGCCGCATAGGCTTGGGCCTCTTCGATCGCGGCGGTGATCATGGCGCGGCCTCCCGAAAGATGGAGCGTCGCCATCCAGACGCCGCGCTTCGCCGCTTCCCTCACGCCGAGGGCGACCGAGTTGGGAATATCGTGGAACTTCAGGTCGAGGAAGATCCTCTCAGCGCCGGCCTCGCGCAAGCGCTCAATGACGTCGAGCCCATAAGGGAGGGCGAGCGCGTGGCCTACCTTGAACGCCCCGACATAGGGGCTGATGCGCCGCACCGCGTCCATCGCCACGTCGATGTCGCTCATGTCGAGCGCACAAACCAGCTTTCTCTTAAGGTTCATCGGCCTTCCGCTCAGTCTATCCGTTATAGTGTGCGTAGTTTTCAGCATGCGACATCAAGAACTTTTGATCGGTGGCCAGTTTTTCGGCGGCGTTTGCGACCAAGGAACTCCGAAGAACCCAGTTCGCGCCCCCTATGACGGCCGGATAATCGGCTCGGTCGCCGAAGGCGGGGCTTCTGAAATGGACGCCGCCCTGCATGCAGCCGAGAAAGCCTTCACTTCTTGGAGACGGACTCCAATTTATGTACGTGTCAACTTGCTCCATAGGATAGCAGAACTAAGCCGCGAACGGGCAAAAGAATTAACAGAAGTGCTCACACTTGAGGTCGGCAAGCCTATAAAGTGGTCGGAAGCCGAAGTCGCCCGGCTTTCCCACACCTTCGATCTGGCCGCCCAGCACCTGACCTCGCCCAAGGGGCATGTCCTGCCCGTTGACTATGACGAGCGCGGAGTCGGCCACCGGGCGATTGCTGAGCGCGTACCGCGCGGAGTCGTCTTGGCGATCACGCCCTATAACTGGCCCTTCAACCTCGCAGCCCACAAGATCGCGCCAGCCCTCGCGGCAGGCTGCACGATCGTTTGGAAGCCCGCCGAGGCTGCCGCCCAGTCTTCCCTGCTCCTCGCCCGACTGATCCACGAGGCGGGCTGCCCGGACGGCGTCCTCAACGCCGTCAACGTGCCGTCGGCGGTCGCGAGCAAGGCCGTCACCGACCCGCGCGTCAAGGTCGTCAGCTTCACCGGGTCCGAGGCTGTCGGATGGTCGATCAAGGAGAAGGCGTACGACAAGCAGGTGCTGCTGGAACTCGGCGGCGACGCTTTCGCCGTCTTGTGCCAGGACGCCGATTGGAGCTATGCGGTGAAACGCCTGGTGCCCGCCGCCTATGGGTACGCAGGCCAAATCTGCATCTCCGTCCAGCATTGCCTCGTGCACGAGTCGCGCTACGGCGACGTACGGGACGCGCTCGTCGAACGCACCCGGGCCTGCAAGTGGGGGGACCCGGAGGATCCCGAGGTCGTCTGCGGCCCCGTGATCAATGAGCAGGCGGCCGACCGCATCGAGGCTTGGCTCCAAGAAGCGGTGCAGGGCGGAGCGAAAATCTTGGCCGGCGGTCGTCGGCACGGCCTCGTGATCGAGCCGACCCTCGTGGAAGGAGTCCCACCAGGTTCAAGGCTCGATAGTGACGAGGTGTTCGGCCCGGTCCTTACGCTCGCCCCGTTCACCAGCGACGAGGAGGCAATCGCCCGGGTCAACCGGTCACGCTTCGGCATTCAGACCGGGGTCTTCACCAACGATTACCACGTTGCCGAGCAGTTCTTCCAGGAACTGGAGGTCGGTGGGGTGGTCGTGAACGACTGTCCGAACCTGCGGTTCGACGCCGTGCCCTATGGCGGCGTGAAGCGCAGCGGCTTCGGCCGAGAAGGGACGGCCGTTGCCTTCGATGAGTTAACGGAACCCCGTTCCCTGGTCTTCTGTCCCCGCCAGGGCTGAGCCCAACCGCACATCACCTCCGAACATGTGACGACTCGTCCTAGGTATTACTACGTGTTTATATGGTTAACCGTGAAAGCGGCAAGAAAATTGGGATATATTCCGAAGGGTCGTTAGACCATGTGCTTCCAATAAGAGGATAAAAGATGAAAAAGCTCGCCTTAGTTGCGCTTGCTGGCGTCGCCGGAATGGCTGCCGCCCAAGTTATTGACCAGAACCAGCCCGACAACTCGGTTTACATGGCCGCGTTCTCGCAGGGTGACCTCGCTCAGTCGTTCCAGCAGAGCGCGAACAACATCGTCGGCGCAGGCATCTTCCTGCAGCCTGGCATCGGTTCCTCCGACAACGTTCGCATTTCCCTTTGGGACAAGCTGCCGAACGCTGGCGGCGTCATGCTCGCTTCGGGCAGCGCCCGCGGCACGGCCGGCACTTGGGTAGACGTGTTCTGGAGCCAGGTCAACATCGCCCCGAACACGACTTACTTCCTCGTGTTCGACGGCAACACCAGCCTCGGCATCGCCGGTTCGGTCAACGACCCGTACAGCCGCGGCCAGGTTTACGCCAACCCGGGCTACCAGCCGTTCCCGACGTTCGACTACACGTTCCGCACGTACGCCGTGCCGGAGCCGGCTTCGATGATCGCGCTGGGCGCTGGCCTCGCGGCTCTCGTTGCTCGCCGACGCAGCAAGTAAGGCTGTCGCTTATCCAGAAGCCGGACGCTTAGGCGCCCGGCTTTTCTGCTTTCAGCCCTCATGGAAGGCGTGCGAACCTCCGCCTCAGTTCGTGCGGATCGCCGCGCCGGTCTGGTAATCGAAGACGTGCACCTTGTCGAGGTCCAACAGGAACTTGCGCGTCGTTGTCTCCTGGGCTGAGACGACAGGGTCCAGGGTCGCGGTCAGAGCAAGGCCGCCTGCGTCCAGATAGACGGTGTCTTCCGCACCAAGCCGCTCGACCACGTCGATCTTTGCTTCGAACGCGTTCTCCGAGTTCTCCGGCACATCCTTGCTGTGCTCGCTCGCATAGATGTCCTCGGGGCGGATCCCGATCCACACCTTGGAGCCCACCTTTCCCCGCATTGGGTTGCGTGGGGGGAGGCCGATGTTCAGCGCACCGACGCGGACGTGCCCGTTCAAGACTTCCCCTTCCATGATGTTCATGGGCGGCGAGCCGATGAAGCTGGCGACGAACTTGTTAGCGGGCCGGTTATAGACCTCGTCGGGACGGTCGCACTGCTGGAGCACGCCTTCGCTCATCACTGCGATCCGCTGGCCCATCGTCATCGCCTCCACCTGGTCGTGGGTGACATAGACGGTGGTCGTGACCAGGTTCCGGTGGAGCCGGATGAGCTCCGCCCTGGTCTGGATGCGCAACTTTGCGTCCAGGTTGGAAAGCGGTTCGTCCATCAAGAAGACCTTCGGCTTTCGCACGATCGCCCGGCCCAGCGCCACCCTTTGGCGCTGTCCGCCGGAGAGTTCCTTCGGCCGCCGTGCGAGGAGGCCGTCGATGGAGAGCATACGGGCGGTCTCGCGCACGCGGCTGTCGATGTCCTCGCGGATGCGCCTGGCCTCGCCATAGTGCGCGACCTGCCACCAGAAACTCTTAAGCTCGCGCAACCGAAGGCCGAAGGCGATGTTGTCATAGACGGACATGTGCGGATAGAGCGCGTAGTTCTGGAAGACCATCGCGATGTCGCGGTCTTTCGGGGGGACGTCGTTCACCCGGCGCTCGCCGATGGCGATGTCTCCGTCCGTAGCTTCTTCCAGCCCCGCGATCATGCGCAGCGCCGTGGTCTTGCCACAACCGGAAGGGCCGACCAGCACCATAAACTCCCCGTCTCGGATCTCGAGGTCCAGGTTGTCCACAGCACGAACGTCTTTCCCAAAAATCTTCGAGACACCGCGGAAGGTGACGCTCGCCATTGAGGGATCGAGTCTACCACCGAGAGCCGCAGCTTCAAGTGCGAGTTCGTACGATTTTGTGGCCGGGGCGCTCCACAGCAGACCGGCGCGCGGCTCCAGCCGCCTCGTCGTTCGCCGGAAGTCACTCTCTGTGTGGGCCCGCGAAAAGCACTGGGTCGTTTATACTCTTCTTACAAGGGTTTGCGTCAGCCTGCTATATGGCGGACAAGCAAGGAACCGAAACCGAAACCACTTCCCAGCGCAACGATAAGACCAGCTCTAAGAACAATTCCCAGAGCGAATTGTCAAAGGTTTTCGTCACGCAGCTGAAGGACATGCTGAGTGCCGAACAACAGATCGCGGCGAAGCTGCCGGAGATGATCGGCAAAGTCAAAAACCGTGAGTTAAAAAGGTCGTTAGAGTCTCATAGGAAGGAGACGGATAGAGAGTGCGACCGACTTGAAAAGATCTTGTCGAGCTTAGGCGAGAAGGCGGACGGAAAGAAGTGCGAAGCAATGGAAGCGATTCTTAAGGAAGGCGACCAAATGATGGCGTCCCTGCCCACTGGGGACGAGCACGACCCGACCCTCGCGGCCTGGTTGCTCAAGATCGAGCACTACGAGATCGCGTCTTACAGCGCGCTTGTCGTCCTAGCCAAGTGCCTTCAGAAGGAAGAGATGGTCGATGTGTTCAAACAATCGCTCCAAGAAGAGATCAACGCCGCTTCGGACCTTTTCGACTTCGCCAGCGACGAACTGATGCAGAACAAGCGGCAGACGGAACGGTTTATGGTCGTCGTCGAAACCTTCGACATGACTCCGAGCCAGCGCTATCGCGGCCCTTCTTTGCGCCGCCCCTCGTTGCAGGAGTACGGCCGGCAGTCTTCGCAAGAGGGCTACGGACGCGGCGGATACAGCGGCGGCTACGACCAGCAGAGTGCGCGAAGCTATGACGAAGGGCGGTCGGAAGGCACCCGACGTGGTTCGTCCGGCCAGCAAGACGATTACCGACGGGGCGGCGACCAAGACTCTTATAGCCGCGGGTATTACGAGGACGACAACGACGGCTCTCGCGAGGCCGGTTATCGGCGCAGCCGGTTCTCCGAGGACGACGATCAGGGCTACTCCTATCGACAGGGCTCGGGTGGCGGCTCAAGCCAGGGCTATGGCAGCGGCTCAGGCGACGGCTATGGCGAGCAACGCGGCAGGAGGGCGGGCGGCTCCTACGGATCCAGCGGCAATCGCGAGTCGTACGAAGGCGGTTACGGGGGTTCCGGAGAGGGTCGGTACGAGCGATCCGGCCAGGGCCGGCCAGCCTCTTCGAACTGGGGCCGTTCCAGCCGTGAAAGCAACGGGTACGAGGACGACCGTGGGCGAGGTTTCAACGACGAGGATGAGGGCGATTACCGCTCCCGCTCCCGACGATGCCGAATAGGTTGAAAAACCGAGAAGGGCGCCACCAGAATGTGTGGTGCCCTTGCGTTTTAGTTTATTACCTCGCAGTTCTTATGGGATTTCTAGGCGGCACTCCAGGGTTCTGTCCGGGCTTTTAGCGCTCTGCCCGTGAATCTCCCAATGGCGAGGGCTGTGAAGCGCCCAAGCCGGTGATCACAATGCCGAGAACAAGTGAACGATATCGAAGCGACGAAGACGAGCGCCGAGGCGGCCGGTCCGACGATCGGGATCGCGGCGGCTATGGGCGCGGTCGTAACGACGACGACGACAACCGTGGCTGGAACGCCCGCTCTCAAGAGCGCGACGAATATGGCCGTTTTGTGAGTGATGACGACGACCGTGGTGGCCGGTCCCGCAGTCGCTATGAGGAAGACGACCGCTCAAGCTCGCGCGGCCGTTCGAACCAGGACGACGACTATGACCGCCGCTCCCGCCGAGCGGAGAGCATGCCTCGCGACGAGTACGGCCGCTTTACGAGTAACGACGACGACGACCGTGGCCGATCGCGCAGCTATGGACGCAGCGGCGGCGGACAGGGCCGGAACGACGACGACCGCGGCGGTTACGGTTCGAGCAGGGGCCGTAGCGGGGACGACGGCGACCGCTCCCGCCGTGCGGAGAGCATGCCGCGCGACGAGTACGGCCGCTTCGTGAGCCAAGACGACGACGACGACCGTGGCCGATCCCGCAACTATGGCCGCAGCGGCGGCGGGCAGGGCCGCAACGACGACGACCGCGGCGGTTACGGTTCGAGCAGGGGCCGTGGCGGGGACGACGGCGACCGCTCCCGCCGTGCGGAGAGCATGCCGCGCGACGAGTACGGCCGCTTCGTGAGCCAGGACGACGACGACGACCGCGGCCGATCGCGCAGCTATGGACGCAGCGGCGGACAGGGCCGCAACGACGACGACCGCGGCGGTTACGGTTCGAGCAGGGGCCGTGGCGGCGACGATGGCGACCGGTCCCGCCGTGCGGAGAACATGCCGCGCGACGAGTACGGCCGCTTCGTGAGCCAGGACGACGACGACGACCGCGGCCGCTCTCGAAACGGCGGTGGCGGCGATCGCTCCCGGGGCAACAACGGTGGCGGTGGCCGGTATGACAACGATGAATATCGCGGCGGATCACAGGGCGGATACCGCGGCCGCGACGACGACCGGGGTCGCAACATCAGCTCGGAGGAGCACCGACACCGTTCCGAAGGCGCCCAGCGCGCGGCGATGCAACGTGACCGGGACGAGTACGGTCGATTCACGAGCGACGACGACGATGACCGGGGCGGCCGATCTAACTACGGCGGCGGATCGCGTGGCGGCAGTCGCAGTCGGTATGACGACGATGACGACAACCGGTCGCGCGCGGCACGCAACCGCGACCGTGACGAGTACGGCCGCTTTGTCTAAGGCCTAGCTAGGCACCACCAGCCAGAGCGGTCGCAGGTAATGCACCGCAGACAATCCAGCGGGGCCACCCTTGTGGTGGCCCCGAAAGCATGGCCGCGTCCTCAAGCCGCATCCGCGATCGGCCAAAGGCTATACTCTGCCCCATGTCCCAGCCGGACGTCCTGCGCATCGTCGCCACTGACTGCGGCTCCACAACGACCAAAGCGATCCTGATCGAGCGCAACCCAAACGGCCAGTATCGCTTGGTCGCGCGCGGAGAGGCGCCGACGACCGTTGAAAAGCCGTTCGAGGACGTCACCGTCGGCGTGCTGAACGCCATGACCGAGCTTGAGGAGATCACGGAGTCAGACGTTCCCGAAGCCGAAGGCTTCAAGCCCGGCCGCCGCAAGCTTATCAAGGACGGCACCGTCTGGCGGCTGCTGAAGGACGGCGAACCAGCCCAGCCGCGGGCCGGCGAGCTCGACGGAAGCGATATGTACGTTTCCACATCATCGGCCGGCGGCGGCCTGCAGATGATGGTCGCGGGGGTCGTCAAGGCCATGAGCGCGGAATCGGCCGAGCGCGCCGCCCTGGGTGCAGGCGCGATCTTGATGGACACCCTTGCGGTCGACGACGGCCGTAAAGACTTCCAGAAAGTCGAGCGGTTGCGGAAGCTGCGCCCCGACATCATCTTGATGTCGGGCGGAACCGACGGCGGCACGAAGAGCCACCTGATCGAGATGGCCGAGGTCATCCACCGGGCCGACCCCAAGCCGCGGTTCGGCGATATGCAGCTGCCGGTCATCTTCGCGGGCAACCGCGAGGTGCGCGAAGAGGTCAAGCAAGTCCTCGGCGAATCGATCGCGGTGAAGGTCGTCGACAACATCCGGCCGACCCTGGAGCAGGAGAACCTCGGCCCCGCCCGCGACGAGATCCACGAGCTTTTCCTGGAGCACGTCATGCAACAGGCGCCGGGCTATTCGAAGCTGCTCGACTGGGCCAGCGAGGAAGTGATGGCGACCCCGAACGCGGTCGGCAAGCTCATGGAGAGCTATGCGCGCGAGGAGGGGATCAACATCCTGGGCGTCGACATCGGCGGCGCGACCACGGACGTCTTCTCTGTCTTCGACGGCATCTATAACCGCACGGTCTCGGCCAACCTCGGCATGAGCTACTCGATCTGCAACGTGCTGAAGGAGGCGGGCACCGAGAACATCGCCCGTTGGCTGCCCTTCAAGATCGACCCGTTCGAAGTGCGAAACCGGCTTCGGAACAAGATGATCCGACCGACCACGATTCCCCAGACGTACGAAGACCTGCTCATCGAGCAGGCCGTCGCGCGTGAGGCGCTGCGCCTGGCCTTCTACCACCACAAGTCGCTCGCCCGCACCCTTAAAGGAACCCAGCAGCAGCGTGACGTCGGCCAGATCTTTGAGCAGGCGACGACGGGCGAGACGCTCATCAAGATGATGAAGCTGGACATGATCATCGGCTCGGGCGGCGTCCTCAGCCACGCCCCGCTCCGCGCCCAATCGGCGCTCATGATGATGGACGCCTATGAGCCCGAGGGCGTCACCATGCTCACGGTCGACTCGATCTTCATGATGCCGCACCTGGGCGTGCTCAGCGAGCACCACTACCAGGCCGCGCGCGAGGTCTTCGAATACGACTGCATCGTGAAGGCTGGCCACTGCGTCGCGCCGGTCGGCCCAGCCCCGAAGAACTCGACCGAGCCGGT
This sequence comes from Fimbriimonadaceae bacterium, assembly GCA_019454125.1. Classification (NCBI taxonomy): domain Bacteria; kingdom Bacillati; phylum Armatimonadota; class Fimbriimonadia; order Fimbriimonadales; family Fimbriimonadaceae; species Fimbriimonadaceae bacterium. Next base: position 1,763,995 of record CP075365.1, on the reverse strand, counting down.
CGTCACCCTCCGCGGAGACGGCATCAACGAGGCGCTTCCTTACGGCCAGATCAAGGTCATCCCGCTCGGCCGGGGAGAGTTTAAGGACGTCACGATCGAGCCCTGCAAGACGATGGACGTCGGCGCGGGCAAGGGCAAGTCAAGGCAGATGCGGCTGGAAGGTGGCACCATCGGAATCATCATTGACTCTCGCGGACGCCCCTTCAACCTGGCAAGCGACGAGGGCGAGAGGATTAAAAAGCACCGGGAGTGGCTCGCGGCTATGGGCTTGCCGCTTCCAACCTAGGGACTTTTTTTCGCAGCTAGTCCGGTCGCTCCCCCGCGAAACCGACTGCGGCCCCCTCTACCAGCGGACGCCGGCAAGAGCCATCGCAAAGAAGACTCCGGCGACCGCGGCGATGCCGTAGGCCAGCATCAGGATGCGGAAGGCACGGCGGCCGAGGGGATGGGCGAAGTTGATGACCCGGTCCTCTTCGTTAGCCTTGCCGTTCTCGAGGCGGCGGGGGACCCAGAGCCTGGTGTCGCCCTCGCCGAAGTAGAAGCCCATGCGCCAGCGGGCCGCGTCATCCCACACCTCTTGGTTGCGCAGTCGCCGCTCGGTCAGGATCGGACGCCAGATCCGGTCGGCCACCACCGCATGGATCGGCATCTCGACCACCGCGGGCCAGTCAAATGTGTCCAAACTTCGGTCCACATCATCGATTGTCGGTGCAATTTAGCTCAGGTCTCATGGCTGGTTCGAGGCCACCTAGCCAAGCACCTGCAGGCCCGGCAGTACGCAAAACAAACTAGCACAAATACTGTTGCACCCACCCGAAACAAATTGCAGAATAGAAACATGTTAGAGGCTGCCCTTCTTACCTGGGTGCTGACTGTGGATCAGGTACCGTTCTCGGTACAGGTCACCGGAAACGACACCGTCGTGCCGAATAACGGGTCTAACCTCATATACGGTGGAGGTTACGACCATACTTCGCAAAGGGTGCACAGCATTCTTGGCTCCCCCACTGAAAATCCTCCTACTTGGGCGAGCTACCTTGATGAGTGGGACTTCGTCGAGACGGTGTATTCTGACCCTGCTTCAATACCTACGTACGATCTTCTCCCTGGCTGGCAATTGGTGGTTCGAGCTCGTTGGAAGAAAGAGATGGCCTGGCAGGTGTGGGAGAATGGAAACGCCATAGTCAGCCGGAATTTGGTCAACTACTCCGGCGCTCACATCACGCACTTCAAGGAGTATTTTTGGCCCAATGATTGAGCTCTCCTATCTACTCGCCGTGGCTCTGGCACGTCAGGAAGCGCCTGCCGAGCTGCAGGCGCTGATCGCTGCAGTCGGCGCGGTCTCCGACATCTCGGCACTCTACAAAGAAACCCCTCAGAAGCGGGAAGCCCTGCTGTTGAAACGAGGGGCGAGGAAGGTAAAGGGGCGGGACTACGACTTGTTCGTGGACGTCTCGATCCTGAGGGGCCAGGAGCGAGAAATTATCTGCGAAGCTCTAAAGGAGCTGCGCGATGTCCGCTTGGAAAGCGATGGTACGATTCGATACGATGCCCTGCCGCCCTCCCTCAAACGATTGGTCGGTTCCGAGGTTTCAACCGCTAAGATGAAGAATGGTTCGGTCCCGGTGCGCGCCGACCTGAGGGTCGGGTTCTTGCCAGCCCGTCTTGCCCGCGTCTCGAGCGGTGGCAAGACCGAGTTTTTGCGCATGACGGCCGACCTTCCCAAGGCCGATCAGTTCTATGAGTCGCTCAGCAAGAGCGGAAGCACTTCCCTGACCAATACCAATTCCGGCCCTGAATTGCCGCTCTTATGGCCCGGCACGGAATCAGTCCAATCGAGCCTTCAGGCGAGCTACTTCGGCCCGTTCGTCTCCCAAGAGAGACGCGCCGACTGCTGGCAAACCTTTGGCCAGTTCTTGCTGGAGTATGAGACCGAGTGGGAGGCACGCCGCAAAATGGTCAAGGAGGAGGCTGTGACCCATCTTCTGGCCCAGCTCAAGGGAACCCTGCCGGAAGTCTACTCGGGCGAATCCGGCTTAAGCGGCTCGTCCGGCCTTGCCGCGGCAAGGTTCTTGCTTCGTGACCAGCTTGCCTCGAGAAAGCTCGACCCTGCCGCGATCGACGCTTACTTGGCCGACTTTCGCGTAGAGTCGGTGGCCGTCGGGCTGTACCTCGTCTTCTCACCCGGCCCAAACTCGAGCCTGGCCCACCATCTTCTTCCTTAGCCCACAAGCCCTAAACCGGAGTGACGGCGACTGCCATACTCGCAATGCTCTCCAGAGACAGTCGGTGGCCATTGGCTCTAATCCGTCGAAAGACGGGCCGACCGAGGTGGCGGAACACAGTTTAATCGGCGCTGGGATTCCCAGGGTCGTGATAAGCTTAAGGCTCCCGCTTCCCATGTTTGGACGGGAGCTTTAACTTTAGGAACGATCAACATGCCGACTGCCCAAAAAGCGAACGTCATTGACATGACGAAGGCAAGGTACGACAAGGCAGCGGGGGTGATCTTCAGCGAATATCGAGGGCTCAAAGTCCACCAGCTCCAGACGTTGCGCAAGCAGCTGAAGGACAAGGGCGGCGAGTTCCAGGTCGTGAAGAACACTCTCTTCCGCATCGCGATCGGCGACCACGCGAAGAACCTCCCCGAGGAGCTTGGCAGCGGCCCGACCGCTGTCGTCTACCTCTACGAGAACGAGACCGACCTCGCCAAGGTCCTTATGGACTTTGCGAAGACGAACAAGGCTCTCATCGTTAAGGGAGGCCTCATCAACGGTAAGAGCTTCAACGACAAGCAGGTTGAGTCGCTGAGCAAGCTCCCGCCGAGAGATGTCCTCATCGCGCAGGTCATCGGAGCCGTCGCCGCCCCGCTCTCCAATTTGGTGGGTGTGGTCGAGGCGCTCTATGCCGATCCGATCCGGGTGATCGGGGCCGTGGCGGACAAGGTCGCCGAAGGCTCCCCGATCCCCGAAAAACCGACGGAGGAAGCTGCCCCGTCGGCGCCGGAAGCGACCGAGGCTCCAAGCGCCGATGACGAGGTGCCCGCCGTCGTCGTCGCCACCGCCGAAGAAAGCGAAGCCCCTGCGGCCGAAGCCGCCCCGACCCCGGAGGGCGACGCCCCCACCCCAGAAGAAAACAAGGAGTAATTAAGAAATGGCCACCGTAGTCGAAGAACTGGTCGAAAAGATCAGTGGTATGACCGCCCTCGAGCTCAGTGAGCTCAAGACCGCGCTTGAAGAGAAGTTCGGCGTGACCGCCGCCGCCCCCATGATGGGCATGCCCATGATGATGCCGGGAATGGGTGGCGGTGCAGACGCCGCCCCGGTCGAGGAGAAGACCGAGTTCGACGTCATCCTCGCTGAAGCCGGAGCCAACAAGCTCAACGTCATCAAGGTCGTTCGCGAAGTCACCGGCCTCGGCCTTAAGGAAGCCAAGGACCTGGTCGACGGCGCGCCGAAGCCGATCAAGGAAGGCATCGGCAAAGACGCCGCCGACGAGCTCAAGAAGAAGCTCGAAGAGGCTGGCGGCAAAGTCGAGGTCAAGTAACCGAGAACGGACGGCGGCCAGCCCATTTGGAGCTGGCGGCCGTCCCATCGCCTAAGCCTTCAGCCGGCGTGTCGGACTCTTAACACAGGCGTGGCACACTCTAGCCATGCTTGTCAGTTTGATCGCGTCGGCGGTGTTCTCGTCGGCGCCCGCCGACGTCCGTTTCCTGGCCCGGAACATCTTTCGCGGCGGCGACGAGGCTATGGACGCCACCGACCCGGCCGATAAGGCGAGGCGTCAAAAAAGCGTGATGGACGTCATCGTGCGCGAGCGGGCCGACGTGGTCGCTATGGTCGAGACATACGGCAGCGGCGAGGCCTTTGCGAAGGGCTTGAAGTTCCACTACCACCCGCGTGGCACCAACGTCTCGATCTTCAGCCGGTGGCCGATCGAACGGGACGTCTCGGTCTATCAGCCGTTCAACTGCGTCGGGGCGATTGTCCGCAGACCGGACGGGAAGCGGTTCGCCGTGTACTCGGTTTGGATCCATTACGTGGACGACATCTGGACAGACCCCCCGCTCGCGGGACGGGCGGTCGGTCGAAGACCTGCTGGCTAAAGACGGAGACAGCCGGAAGAAGGAGATCCGCGCGATCCTCGACGGCATCGCCGAAAAGCTCAAGGACGAGGAATCGATGCCAGTCATCATCGGCGGCGACTTCAACAGCAACTCCCACCTCGACTATGTCGAGAGCGCAAGAGAAATCTACGGCGAGCCTATCGAGTGGCCCGTGACCAAGCTCATGGAAGAGGGCGGCTATCGCGACTCCTACCGCAAGTGCAACCCAGTCATCGACCGCATGCGCGACAGGACTTGGACACCTCGCTATCCTGAACAGATCCAAGACCGAATCGACTTTGTCTACTGGAAGGGGGACCAGTTGAAGCCGGTCGAGTCGCGGATGCTTGACGAAGCCGACCCACACTGGCCGTCAGACCACTCTGCTGTCTTCACCGAGTTTCGCTGGCAGGAATAGCGGCGGGCGAGGAGGCCCCGGCCGAGAGAACGGTTCCTATGCCTCGGCACGGGCGTGCCGAGGCATACAAAACTCGGTCAGGCGCGACGTCGCGACTTGCCGAGGCTGACGAAGCCGAGGACGCACAGGGCGATACTGCCAGCCAGGGCCAGATGCCACGGCCTCGGGCCATGAAAGGCGGCCGGCACCTCGGCGGCTTGCGCAGGCCATGAACCACTGTAGACCAGGGCTCGCGGTTCCTCTCCCCGAAGATCGACGACTTGCGTACCAGGCGGCAGTTGTTTCTCGACGGTGTAGAAATCCGTCTGGCATATAGGGGACTGGGACAAGATCAGCGCCGCGGATACTAAGAGCGCCCCCGCGTCGGATGCTAAGCCCCAAGGAGCCTGCGAGGAGCACTTTGCCTACTTGCATGTTTCTCATAATAAAGAGCATTATAAGGCGAACCCTGGGGTAGGTCACAAGTCCTATGTCGCTCCTCTTAACGTCCCGTACCGAACCTAAGTTACACACCGGCGATAGTCATGGTTTGTGTCGTCACAAGGGCGGTGTGAGACGCAGAGGGGCGTGCGGCTACCGCTCGGTCTCACTTCGGATAAGCCCTTGCGATCCCTCTCCCGCTGCTACAACCACCCACCGCTTATGCCTCCAGGCGGCGTCGAACCCTCTCGTATACTCCGGACCCCATGGACTTTCGAGCTTGGGCCTTGCTCTCGGCGCTTTTCGCCGGCCTGACTGCCATCCTCGCGAAGAAGGGTGTGGAAGGCGTCCCGCCAAACCTGGCGCTCGCTGTTCGGGTGGCCTTTGTCCTGGTCTTCGCAGTCGCCCTTGCGTGGGGCACCAAGGATCTTGAAGTGACGACCTTGAAAGGGACGACTTGGCTCTTCTTAGGCCTGTCGGCGCTCGCAACCTTCCTCTCTTGGGCGTGCTACTTCCGCGCCCTGCAAGGCGGCCCCGTATCAGTCGTGGCACCAATTGACAAGCTGAGTTTTGTCATGGCCGTCGTACTCGGACTCTTGGTGCTCCATGAACCAATAACACCCAAAGTGTTGGCTGGCTCGGCGATTATCGTGGTGGGTGTTCTCTTAACCCTAGCGTGAAGGTTTCGTGTTTCAATGTTCTCCCACGACTGGCATTATTAACGCCGTTTACGTGGAACTGAAGACACCGAAAGAGCTCTGTGACTGCGCCGACGAGCCGCGGCGAACTAGGAGGGCGAGTTTGCTAGACTCAAGGGCGTGCCCCGCCCCTGCCTCACGATCGGCCTTATCGGATACCAGTTCATGGGCCGCGCCCATAGCAACGCCTACCGCCAGGTGGGCCGCTTCTTCGACCTTCCCGTCGAGATCCGGATGAAAACGGTCTGCGGCCGTCACGAGGCGGCAGTGCGGGAGGCTGCGCAGAGCCTGGGCTGGGAGGGGTTCGCCACGGACTACCGCCAGGTCTTGGAGGATCCGGAGATCGACGTCGTGGATATTGCGACCCCGGGCGATTCCCACTGCGAGATCGCGGTGGCGGCCGCCCAAGCGGGCAAGGCGGTCTGGTGCGAGAAGCCGATCGGTAACACCCTGGCCGAGGCGAAACGGATGGCGGAAGCCGTCCGGGCCAGCGGCAGGCCCAGCGCCGTCTTCCACAACTACCGGTTCGCCCCCGCCGTGGCCCTGGCCAAGAAGCTCCTGGAATCGGGCCGATTGGGCCGGATCTATCATTTCCGCGCGGTCTACCTACAGGATTGGATCGCCGACCCCGCCTTCCCCATGGTTTGGCGGCTGCGGAGGGAGCACGCGGGCAGCGGCGCCCTGGGCGATATCGGTTCGCACATCATCGACCTTGCCCGCCACCTCGTCGGCGAGTTCGCAGAGGTCTGCGGGACGACCGAGACGTTCATCAGCGAGCGGCCGGACGGGCATGGCGGCACCGGGACGGTCGACGTCGACGACGCGGCAGTCTGGCTCGCCCGGTTTCAGGGCGGGGCGCTGGGCTCTTTCGAGGCCAGCCGGTTCGCCCTGGGCCGTAAGAACCAGAACCGGTTCGAGATCAACGGCTCGGGAGGCTCAATTGTCTTTGACCTGGAGCGGATGAACGAGCTGCAGTTCTTCGACGCCTCCGACCCAGCCGAAACGGCTGGTTTCCGGCTCCTGCCGGCCACGCAAGAAGCCCACCCCTATGCCGGCCACTACTGGCCAGTCGGCCATATCTTAGGCTACGAGCACACGTTCGTGAACCTGATTGCCGAGGCTGCGAAGGCACACCACGAGGGGCGTCGGTTCCGTCCGGACTTGGAAGACGGCCTGCAAAACCAGCGGGTGCTGGACGCCGTCGAAAGGAGCCATCATTCTCGCGGCTGGGTCAGCCTGGACGCGTGACACGCTAAACCGCAAAAAAACTGACCGTTTGCGTACCTGGTTCTCGTAAAAAACGGGGAGTCATAGTCGCCTTTTGAGCCATACTAACAATAGGGTTTCTATACTCGTTTGACCCATGCGTAGTTGGAGAATCGGAATCGCGCTTCTGGCTTTGGCGCCCATCGTGGCCCCAGGGCAGATCGCTTTGCCAAACTCCTCCAGCGAAAGCGAGGGGCCCAAGGACGAGGTCGGCGGCCGCAACTCGATGGATCAGCTCCGGGCCCGGAGCGACCGGCCCTCCCTGCCGCTTCGCTATGGCAAGGTGAAGGTCGGTTCGGAGCGGGTGACGGTCGAAGGCCGCACCCTTGTCCGCGAGCGGGACTACGCTATGGACTACGAGGCCGGCGTGGTCTATCTTAAGACCACCGTCCGCGACGGGTCGCCCGTGACGGTCGAATACCGGTACGACGAGGAGCAAGGCAAGGCGGGGACATTCGGGGTCGGCGCCTCGGACGGGGCCAAGGGCTTCAGCTCCCTCCGTTTGGGCCTCACGAACAACACCTCGATGGTGCTCGGCCTCGGGCTCACCGAGCGGCTTGGCGACGGCACCGTCGTCTCAAGCAACGTCTACGGGTTGCAGAACAGCTTCAGCTTCGGAGGGGGCGGCAAGCTTCGCGGGCTTTACATGGTCGGAAGCCGCGAGCGCGTCCAGTCCACCAGCCTCATGGGCGAGGAAACGGCCAAGACCGACGTCGACGAGGGCCGGGCCACCGCGATCGTCCAATCGATGGAATCCAGGGCCCTGGGCGGAAGCATCAGGGTCGACTACCGCGACATCGGCGCGAACTTCTCCGGCTTCCAAGCCTTCGAGGGCGCCGGCTACGAAGCCGCCGAGATCCAACAAATGGCCGCGGAGAAGGGCCTGAAGCGCACCAACTTCCAGGCGAGCGGCCTTGGCGGCCCCGCCCTCGGGCTCGGCTTTGGCCAGAAGTCGGTCGGCGACGACGACGGCGCGATCACTTGGCGCAGCTACCAAGCGCGGCTGGGCGGCATCGAGATGGATTGGCGGAACCAGAAGGTCGATCCGGGCTTCAACCGGTTCAACGACCTGGGTGAGGAGGACAAGAAGCAGCTCGGCAAAGAGCGCGGCATGGAGCGGGAGACGCTTTCGCTCGGCAAAAACTTCGCGGGCGGCAACCTCAAGTTCGACTCGCTCAAGGTCCTGCAGCTGGACGGCAAAGGCTTCTACCGTCGCGGTGCGGGCGTTGAGACGCCTTGGATGAAGATGTCGTTCGGCGACCAGCGCGTCGCGGCCGGCTTCACCCGTTTTGGCGACCTGCGGGAGAACGATCGCGACCAGCTTTCCCGTGAACAGGGCCTGGTCCGGGAGTCCTTCGGCCTTTCCATTAATCCGAAGAACGGTCCCCTGCTTTCGTACAACGACGCCAGCGTCCGAACTGAGACCGGCGACTTTAACGCCATCGACCTGGGCTATAAGTTCGGCCGGCTAAGCCTGCAGCACACCCGGCGCGAGGCCGACGCCGGCTTCGGCGCCCTGAACACGCTCTCTCGCGAGGAGATCGGCGGCCACCTGGACGCCATCGCCCAGATGTACGACCCCAACGCGCGGCTACGCAACGAAGACTGGCAGAACTGGGGCCGGGCCGCGGGGCTCAACCGCAGCGGGTTGCGCCTGTCGTACGACTTTGGCAGGGGCACGACCGTCCAAGCCCAGCAGACTTCCGTCGATTCCCAGACCGACGCGCTCAAGGCGCAGAGCTACCAGGTCACCACACCGGCCTTCAACCTGGCCTATCGCGACCAGTCGGAGACGGCCGACTTCGACCCGAGCCAACTCCTCTTCACCGAGAACCAGCGCTTCGGCTACACGAGGGGGCTGGACAAGACGGACCTCGAGGCTTCCCTAAAGCTCGGCGGATCGCGGGTGCTCTCATTCAACCGCATGAGCGCGGGCGACCTTTCCGGCGAAGCGGCCCGACAGAGGTTTGGCTATTCGGACAAAGGCTTCCAGCTGAACTACGCGCGCCGCTCGGTGGACTCTGGCTTCGAGGGCCTCCGCGGAGTCATGGACCCGGAGCGGGATTACCTGCTCGGCATGATGGGGTACGACCAGTCCGAGCTGGGCCTCGCCTGGCAGATCCTGCCAAACCTCGCCTTCGACCATCGCCAGTTCCAGGGCGTGGACGTGCTGAACGAGCAGCAAAAGACGTTCAGCCAATCCAATGCGCGGTTCGCGCTCGATAAGGCCACCCAGATCGTGGCGTCGAAATCGAGCTATGTGCAAGAGGGCCCGAACGAGACGCTCTTCGACCAGAGGAAGGAGACGGTCAGCGTCCGCCGCGACTTCGGCACCTTCGGCGTGGTGACGCTCGCCGAAGAAGACCAGAAGTACACCGGGGTCCAGGACACCGCGCCGGACTCCACCAAGCAGACCGTGCTCTACGAGGGCCAGCTCACCAAGACTACGAGCCTGCGGACCGAACACAGCCGTACCCGATACGAGACCGGCGAAGAAGAAACGCTGACCAGCAACTCGGTGGCCCAAAACCTCACCTCCCGGACGGGCGTCAGCGTCACGAACACGGAGATTCGGCGTGACGGCGAGCGGCCCGACGAAACCCGCCGGGACTATGGTTTCTGGATCGATTTCGGCCGGAACATCCGGCTGGACTACAAGAGCTCGCGCCAGTTGGTGGGCGATGCGCTCAACGGGAGCGGGACGCTGAACAGCAACGTTTCGATCACGCCCGGCCAGTTCCAAGGGATCGACATGAAGAGCATGTCCTACACCCGGAACGGGTGGGACGACCAGCGCGACCAGCATATCGGCAACGTTTCACTGGCCAACATCAAGCCGCTTGACTGGGGATTCCTGAAAGACGTCCGCTTCCACTACACGGCCGACACGGTCCACGATCTGGACCTCTGGCAACGGGAAAACCGGACCATGGGCTTCGGCGGCAGGGTCGGCGCGTTCGCCTTTGGCTATGACTATCGCAGCCAGGCCATCCCTTCGGGCGACCGGGCGATAGACCGGCAGTTCACGGTGACCACGGACACGACCGGCAAGAGCTGGATTCGCGCCGACATTAAGTACAACCTGCGTACGATGCCGATGGGCGATCAAGTGATGGTCCGTAACTACAGCCTGACCCTCGAACCCACCAAGGGTCTGCACGTGAGCCACCAGTTGATCACCAACCCGCTGCAGGCTCAGCCAAACGTGCTGCTCGGAGACGTGGCGACTCCTGGCCGCTCCAACAAGTGGACGGTGGCCTACGACGGTTGCGCCAGCACCAAGTCTTCCCTCACGTTCGAAGAGTTCTACAACGAGCAGACGCACCAATTGCGCACCAGTCTCAAGGCCGGGCTGACCCTCTTTGCGAACAACCCTTCCCCCCTCTTCCTGGAATACGGGATGGGCGAGTCGAACGAGAGTGGAGAGCTGCGCCGAAGCTTCGGCTTCAACGTCCGGCTGGACCAGCGCCCAGGGCCGAACCAGTCCTTCTCACTGCGATTCGGAAACCTCAATTGGGAGCTGGGCCGACCCCGAGACCAAGGCATCCAAAACTGGAACCTTCGGTTCGACTATAGCCTGCGGTTCTAGGGTCTAGCGTTCGCCGCGTTTGATGCGGGCGACGACCCGGTCGATCTCTTTCTGCAGTTCTGGCGAGACCTTCTCGCGTTGCTCTTGCAGGTATGGCAAGCATGCCTCGCCCATCACCAGCAGGTCGCGTTCCGCCATGCGCCGGACCACCGGATTGGGATCCAGCAAGAGGGTCGACTGGCAGACCGGCCGGACTCCAGGCAGGATGTCGTCGGACGACTTGAGCCCGACCAGGCGATAACCACCCCCCTCGATCCCGTCGAAGTGGAAGTTCACGGTCAGGGCCCCTTTATCGCCGGCCTGCTCCACCACGGCGGCGACGCCGCGGAGGGAGAGGTCCGCTTTGCCATCGGAAACCGGCTGGACCTGCGGCTTCTCGAACTTGAAGAAGCCGTCCTGCGAAAACTCACGCGAGACGACGAGGAACGCGGCCGCAAACTTGGCTGCGAGCTCGGCCGTGGCAAAGGTCGGCTTCGCCGACTTGTAGAGCTCGTCCAGCTCCTCCCGCTTCTTCAGCAGCCTGACCCGCTCCTGGCGGTCGACGAGGAACACGCTGCGGGGCGCAAGGGGCGCAGGCGGCATCATCTGCACGGGAAACTCGCGAAAGTGAAGGGCCACGGCGCGGAACCCCAGGGGGTCGCCCTCCATGGCGTCGTCCTTCAAGGGGACGGGATCGACGGTGACCACACCAGACACGTTCCGCTGGATCCAGTTGCGAACCGCGGGCACGGCGTCGTCCACGGTCGGTAGGATACCGAGCATCGCTAGGGCGAGGGTCATAGTGGTCATGGCGGGCATACCTTTATATCAGACGCGCGCGGCCCGGGTATGTGACGCGTTTTGACGGTCTCGGCCGTATGGTGAGACCAGCTAAGGACGGCAATGGCAAGAAAACGATTTGAACCAATTGGCGGCAAGACTCCGGCTGAGCGCGTCTTGCGGCCCGTCGTGAACTTCACCGCGAGGGAGTCATCCAGCGGCATTCTCCTGATCTTGGCGACCGTCATCGCCATGGTCTGGGCGAACTCGGGGTGGGCCGCCTCCTACCATTCCCTCTTCCACGAGGAAAAGCTCACCGTCGCGTTCAGCGACTTCTTTAGCCTGTCCTATACGCTCGGCCACTGGGTGAACGACGGGCTGATGGCGATCTTCTTCTTCGTGGTCGGCTTGGAGATCAAGCGCGAAGTCCTCTCCGGAGAGCTGCGGACGCCGAAGCGGGCGATGCTGCCGTTGCTCGCGGCGACGGGCGGAGCCGTCCTGCCCGCCCTGATCTATCTGGCCATCAACCGGGAGGGTGACCTGGCTCGAGGTTGGGGCATCCCCATGGCGACTGACATCGCTTTCTCGCTCGGCGTCCTTGCCCTTGTCGCGAGCCGTGCCCCGCTGGGCTTAAAAGTCTTCCTCACCGCGTTCGCGATCGTCGACGACCTCATCGCCGTCATCGTGATCGCCCTGTTCTATTCCGGCACGATCTCCACCTATAACCTCTTCTCCGCGGCGGCCGCCCTCACCGTGATGGTCGTCTTCAACAAAACGGGGATCCGGAAGGCCGCGCCGTACTTCATCTTCTCTTTGGTGACGTGGTTCTTCGTGCTGAAGTCCGGGATCCACGCGTCCATTGCGGGCGTCCTCTGCGCGGCGACCATCCCCGCGACCCCGCGGCTTTCCGCCGACCAGTTCGTCTCACGGGGCCGGGAATTGATCGGCGTCCTCGTCCCACAAGAAGCCACCCGTCTCGACCCCGGGGCGATCTCTGAGCTCAGGGCCCGCGTCTACCAGGCCAACGCTCCGTTGGAGATCTTGGAAGAAGACTTGCACCCGTGGGTGGCGTTCTTCATCATGCCCGTCTTCGCCCTTGCGAACGCGGGGGTCACCCTCGGCTCGAACTGGTTGCAAGAGCTTACGAGCCCCGTCGCCCTCGGCATCGCCCTGGCCCTGGTGGTCGGTAAGACCGTCGGCATCAGCATCTTCGCGAAGCTCGGCGTCATGGCGAAGCTCAGCATCCTGCCGTCCGGGGTCCGGTGGCCCCAAATCTATGCCACGGCGGCTTTGGGCGGGATCGGGTTCACGATGTCGCTCTTCATTGCGACTCTCGCCTTCCCCCCTGGCCCGATCCTGGACGCCGCTAAGCTCGGGATCCTCATGGGCTCGCTTGTGAGCGGCATCCTCGGCTCCGTGTTGCTGAAGTTCGCGTTGCGCCCCTCGCGGCATCCCCACACCGCGCAAGCCAGCGCCTGAGGCGCAAAAGGAAAGGCCCGGTGACGTGCTTACGCAGGTCACCGGGCCGAGTCGTCAGAACCCGTACTTCGTGATGTAGAAGTCCGCGTTCGTTGCGTTGCTACCCGCGACCGTCCCGACTAAGACCAGCTTGTTCGCGGCCGGGCTAGCAACCGCCGCAAGGTGGCCGAAGAAGCCGGTGGGAGTTCCGAACGAGAAGGTCTGCTGCACCGCGCCGGTGCTTGCGTTGAGCTTCGAGGCGAAAAACTTCGGCGCGCCTTGGCTCAGGGAGTAGCCCCCGAGATAGAACGCGTCGGAGTTCACCGCGACCGACGTGGCGAAGTTGAAGTCGTTGCCTACCGGGGCGACCACGCCAAAGATGCGGGCAAGGGTGGAACCGTTGATCTTCACCGTGAACGAATCGCCCGTCGTGCCAGCGGCAGACCTTGGGACAATGCCCGTGAGGAAGATGTTGCCCGCCGCGTCCTTCACCGCCGCCGTCGCATATTGCTGCATCGTGGCCGTGTCGTACCGAGTGAGCGTGGTCTGCGCGCCGGTGCCGGCGTTGAGCTTCAGCGCGAAGTAGTCGGTCTGCGTCGCGGTCGCCTGCATGTCCCCCACCACGATCGGGTTGTTAGCAGAGTCCACGAAGACCGCGATCGGGTGCGCGTCGCCGACTGCGGGCGGCTGGGTCGTGCGCTGCCAGAGGATGGCGCCGTTCGCCGTGTTGAGCTTCATCGTGTGGACCCGCGCGTTCGTCTCGTTCGGGCAAGCCCCGGAATCGTCGGAGCTGACGCCCGTGACGATGGTGTTGTTGGAACCGTCCGTGACGATCGCGGCGATATCGTTCGAGCTGTAGGGGCCCTTGTAGATCCGGGTCCAGAGAGTCGCGCCGGTGGCGCCGTTCAGCTTGCCGACCACTTCGTTCCCGTTGACCTCATAGCCGACGTGGACGTTGTTCTGCTTGTCGACGGACGCCGCGGTCTCCGAGATGGAATCAAGGCGGCGGAACCAAAGCCGCGTTCCCGTCGGGCTGTACTTGAGCACGACGAGCTTGCCTCGGTTGCGGCCGATGACGATCGCGTTGTTCTGCGCATCGACGAGAACCTTGCTGCCCCCCTCAAAGACGCCGCGCAACCCGTCGCCGGCCACCCCGTCATAGGTTGCGGACCAGACGAGGGTCCCGGTCGCGTTGTAGTTGTATGTGACGATCTGCCCGCCGCGAGAACCGGTGGCATAGGTGCCGCCGGAACCGTTCAGCGCGACCGAAGCGCCGGTGTCGAAGCCGCCAATGGCGTCCTGCGCCTCGGCCACGTTCCAGAGCGCGGCGCCCGTGCCCGGGTTCATGGCGAGGATCACCGAAGTCTGGTTCGGCTGGCTCTCGGTGCCGTTGTCAACCCCGCCGACGACCAAGGGGTTGCCGCTCGGGGCCTTGATGATCGCGCTGGCGCCATAGGTGTTGGTCGCCGAGGTCGCGAAGTCGCGCCGCCAAACCTGGACGCCTGTCGTACCGTTCAGCTTGACCGTGGAGAGGTTCGCGCTAACGCGGCCATTGACCTCGGCGCCAGGCTTGGAGCCCGTCACACAGATGCCATCGTCCGCGAGGGCGACCAACCGCTGGGAGTCAAAGAAGAACAGGAAGCCGAAGCCGCTTGAGTAGGTCAAGTTTTCGACGAAGCGGAACCACTTTTGGACGCCCGCCGTCGTGAAGCGGGCGACCACCGCACCAGAGCTCATGCCGAAAGCGTCGGCAGACACCACCGCCTCGTTGTTCGTCCCGATCAAGAAGCCGCTAAGGCTCAGGGTGATGCCGTTGAAGCCGGCGTCGCTCACGTTCTTCGTCCAAGTCGCCGCGCCGGTTGAGGCGTTTAGCTTCACCACGGTCGCCTGGCCAAACCCGTTGTTCGCCTTGGTGAGCGTCGCGAGGTACGGCACGCTGGCCGAGTCCCGAGCCACCCGCACCGAGTTGCCCTGAATGTTCGTGGCAGACGTATAAGGCGTGGCCCACAGCGGAGCCCCGTCGCTGGCGCGGAACTTCTGGGCAAACGCCCAGACTTGCTGCTGCTGGCTGCACGTCGGGTCGGTGGAGGTCGTCCCGCCGACGATGACGTTGTTCGAAGCGTCCAGGGCCAGGTCGGTCGCCGAATCCCAGCGGGTGGGGGCGTTCCGAGTGTAGAGCCTCGACCAAAGCACCGCTCCGGTTGAGCCGTTGAGCTTCACGACCCGGAATCGGCTCTGCGAGTTCAGCGACTGCTGGCTGGAGGCGACGACCGGGTTGTTCGCAAGGTCGATGGCGAGCCTGGCGCGTCCGGTGAATGAATCCAAGAAGTTCGCGCCGAGCGAATACTTCCAAAGCTGGGTGAGATTGGCGCCGCTGTACTTCGTGAGCACCGCGCCGGGGGTGAAGTTCACCGCGTCGTACTCGGTGGCCAGCGTGTAGACGTTGCCGGCCGAATCGACGCGGAAATCCCCAGGGCCGAGCGTCCCGCCCGAGCGGCCCGCCACCGGCACCTCCAGAAGCTGCACACCAGACGAGTTGTACTTGCGCAGCACGACTTGGCCGAAGTACCAAAAAGCGGCCTTGTTGCCGCGCAGGCTCAGGGTGAAAATGTTGCCTGCCGCGTCCGTGCGGATCGAATACCCGTTCTCCGTTGAAGGGACGTTGACGTTGACCGACCGGAACCACTCTTGACCGGCCGCAGAAGCAAGCGCAGAAAGTCCGAGTAGGGGGACTATCGCAAAAGCGAAGCGTCTCGTGAGCACGCGCGAAGTTTAAATCAGATGGCGCCTGGTCCTACGCCCAACTGTGCACTTAGAATTGCTCGGACTGTGTCTGCCTGGGCAGGGGTGTCCACCGCCAGCGCGGGGGCGCTCCCTCGTGCCATCTTGATCCTGACCCCGTGCTCCATGAACCTGAGCTGTTCCAAGCTCTCGACCTGTTCCAGCTCGCTCGGGGGCCACTTCGCAAAAGCGTCTAGAACATCCTTTCGATAGGCATAAAGTCCGATGTGTTTCTTGATCCCTGTCTTCCGCGGGTTCCGTGCGAAGGGGATTGCATAGCGCGAGAAATAGAGCGCGTACCCCTCTAAGTCCGTCACGACCTTCACTACGGCGGGGTTCTCCTCGTCGCCCTCCTCCCCTTCGCCGTAGACACTCGCCATTTTCACTGCGGCATCCTGCATGGGCCCGGCGACCGCGGCAATGGTCGGGGAACTCATCAGGGGCTCGTCGCCCTGGACGTTGATGTAGAAGTCCGCTTCCACCGTGCGGGCGACCTCGGCAATCCGGTCGGTGCCCGTCTCATGGGCCGCACTCGTAAGCACCGCTTCCGCCCCAAAGGCGCCGCAGGCCGCGACGATCTCCTTGTCCGGAGTGGCCACCAAGACGCGCCCGGCGACCCCGGAAGCGACCGCCGCCTCATAGACCCACTGCACCATGGGCTTGCCGCAAAGGTCGGCGAGGGGCTTGCCAGGAAAGCGCGTGCTGCCCATTCGGGCCGGAATCACGATCGCACAGGACATTGGCGACAAGATACCGATTCATAATTGGTCGGCGTGGGTGAGCTGCGGCCTTCCAACTATCTGACGGCCACGGCCGGGCTCGTGGTCCTGGCCGTTCTCAGCGGCTGGCTGCTGGTCGGTCGGGTCACGGGCCCCGTGCTCGTCGGAGTCCTCACCGTGCTTCTCGGCTTGGCAGGCACCGCTGCGGCGCTCGCCTTTCGCGGCCTGCGCGAGGCCGAAGACCTCGCCCAAAGCGTCGAGGCCAGGTCAAACGTGCTGGAAGTCGAAATCCAGCGGAGCCGCGACGCCCTCGACGATCTGGCCGACGGCCTGGACGTCATGATCTTTCTTACGGACGCCGACGGGCAGATCCGCTATGCGAACGAGGCCGCCGTCGCCGCATTCGGCTTCGAAGACCCCCAGGGCCAGTCCATCTTGGCCGTGACCCTCTCCCGCGAGCTCAACGACCTGATCGCAGAAGCGGCCCGGACAGACCGCCCCCAGCGGGCCGAGATCGCCTTCCGACACCCGGTCGAGAGGGTCGGCGTGGCCCGGGTGTGGAAGGAGGGCGCGAGCCAACCTCGATACTTCGTCTCCGTCTACGACATCACCGACGTCCGACGGCTAGAGCGCGTCCGGCGCGACTTCGTCGCCAACGTCTCGCACGAGCTGCGCACCCCCATGACCACGATCCGGGCAATGGCCGAGACAGTCCAGGACGAGCTCCCCGCCACCGACCCCTCCCAGCGCTACCTTACGAAGGTGCTGAAGGAGGTCGACCGACTCACCGCCCTCACCGACGACCTCCTGGCCCTCAGCGTCGCCGAATCGCAGCCGGCCGTCAAGAACCTCGTCGCCTTAAGCGAGCTTTTGCGAAAAGTCTTCGAACAAATGCGGCCGAAGGCAGAGGATAAAGGGCTGGACATTAAGCTATATATAGACAAGGATGTGTCGGTATTGGGCGATGAGGCCCAACTCACCCAAGTCCTGATCAACTTAATAGATAATGCGCTGAACTACACCCATGAGGGGTGCGTCGAAGTCTCGCTTGCTTCCGACGAAGAGGAAGCCAGGCTGCAGGTTAAGGACACTGGGATCGGGATCAGCAGCGAGCACCTGCCCCGCATCTTCGAACGGTTCTACCGCGTCGACAAGGGCCGCTCTCGCGTGACGGGCGGCACTGGGTTGGGGCTGAGCATAGTCCGCCACATCGTCGAGGCGCACGGCGGTAAGGTCACCGTAGAAAGCGTCCTAAACGGGGGGAGCGAATTTACCGTCCGTCTCCCCGTGGGGTAGGCGAAGGCGCCAGCACCGTGAGCGGTTTGCTCAGGTTCCCGTAGCGATCCACTGCACGCACCACCAAAACAGACTCGCTGGAGACAGTCGCTTCGGTCTCCGTACTGACACCGTTCCGAATCAGCGTCCCTGCAGAAGACTCCGACCAGGCGTAAAACCGCGCTCCTTCGACCGCGGTCCACTCGATCTTCCGCCCTTCGGCAGTCGCTTGCGACCTAAAGAACTCGGGGCGGGACACAGGCCGCGCCTCCTTGGCCACCGAAGGAGCTAAGGTCACCGTACTATAGAGGCTCTTGACAGTGCGGCCCACCCCGCCCCAGTCGTTCAAGAGGGCCTTCGCGCTGAAGTGGACCTGCCCTTGCCCCTTCCCTCTCGCGATCAAGATCTGCTGCCGGATCTCGGCGGCGGGCCAACCGTTGTTCGTCTGGCTCGTGAAGAGCCCGGCATAGAGTTGGTGGGGCTGGACCGTTTCATTCGCCCACCACTCCATCAGCTTTTCGAAGGGCTGCCCCTTGGAGTCGCACTTCCAGTAGAGCTGCGGCACCAAATAGTCCACCCATCCTTCCCGCGACCAGCGCACGGGGTCGGCGCCGAGATCGGCGACCTGGTCCAGACCTGCCTGGATTCCTTGCGGCACCCCAGGCCTTAGGATCCCGAAGGGACTCACCCCGACTTTCACCCACGGCTTCACTTTCTTAAGCCGCGTATACATGGACTCGACGAAGCCGTCGACGTTCGCCCGTCGCCACGCCAGCCGGTCGCCCGTGCCCGCGTTGGCGAACGTCCGGTCGTCGTCAAAACGCACCTTTTTCCCAGACTCATAGATCGGGTAAGGATAGAAATAGTCGTCGATGTGGAAGCCGTCGATGTCGTACCGGCGCACAATGTCCTCAAAGACTTTAAGGGTCGCTTCCCTTGCTTCCGCGCTCCCCGGGTCGAGCCACAACTGTTTGCCGTACTTACGCACTAAGCCGGGTTTAGACCGTGCAACGTGGGCGTTCGAGACGTTGTCCTTCATGGCGGGGTGACGCGCCCGAAAGGGGTTGCACCAGGCGTGCAGCTCCATCCCCCGCTCGTGGGCCAGGCGCACCGCTTCCTCCAGGGGGTCGAACTCCAGCGGCGCGCCAGAGCGCCCGGTCAAGAACCACGAGGAAGGCTCCAGGTCCGAGACGTACAAGGCGTCGCACATCGGCCGCACCTGGAAGACCACCGCGTTGATCCCCACATTCTGCAGGCCGTCGAAGAGCTTCACGAGCTCGGCCTTTGCCTGGGCGGCGGGCAAGCCCGGCTTGCTGGGCCAGTCAATGTTGTCCACGGTCGCCACCCACGCCCCGCGGAACTCCCTCGGCCAGTCCGCTGGGTCGGACGGCTCAACCGCCAGCATGGCCCCGACAACTAGGCTCAGCACCAAGCCACACTACCCGAGCGAATGGACGGCACCTACCTGCTCAACAGCCTAACGGCCTCGTCGGAGGGGCTCGTCCTGCCCGTGGGCTTGCGCATCGGCAACCTCCAACTCGACCTCGGCGGGGCCTCGTTCGACCTCGCGACAAACCGCCTGACCCTCGCGGAGGAGGGATCGGCGACCGCCGTCGTGCGGGAACAGGATGTGGCCGCCTTCATCGAGCGCCAGTCCGACGGGGTCCTGCGCCAAGTGGAAGCGGAAATCGGCGGCGGCTTGGTGAAGATCCATGCCACCGCGAAGCTCATTTTCGAGGTCCGCGCGACCGTCACATGCCGGCTCGTGATCGAAGACGACCGGCGGCTCGTGGTGGAACTGGAGGACGTTTCCGTCCCTCTGGCCCGTGGCGCGGTCGAGGGCCAACTCGCCAAGATCAACCCGCTCATCGACGCGGCCGACCTACCCCTGACCCTCCTTCTGCGAGAGGTCACGGCGGAGAGCGGCGCGATCACCCTCCGGGCCGAAGCCCCCGTCCAGTAGGCTCTTCCCCCTCTCCAGGGCGGCCCTCAGCAAGCAGCACCGGCCAGCGCTCAGAGTGGGGCCACAAGGCTTTCCCGTCTGCGCCGCGGGTCGGGCACGGGTGGACGACCGGTGCACCACGGATCGACCACCGGTCGCGACCGAAGGACGGACGAAGTTGGCGTCCAGAAGACTTGTCTGGCGACCGACCATCCATCTTAGCAATGGCAGTCTTAAAACCAGGAGCGGGGTTCGGCACTCTCTCGGGGCGGGTGGGCAACGCCGTCTATTCGAACACGGAGTACGGGATCGTCGTGCGCGATGTGCCGGGCCGTTCTGGGCGGGACACGGATGCGCGAGCCGCCGTGAACTATGCGATGGCGCGGGCCAACGAATTCTGGTACGGGCTGGACGAAGATCAAGTCGAGGCGTGGCGCGCCTATGCCCGCAGGCAGGTCCGGCGGAACCCGGCGACCGGGATGCTCACGGTGCCGAAGGCGGTGAACCTCTTTGTCGGCCTTTGCGTGAAGTATTATCAGGTCCACGGGCCCTCCACGCCGCCCCTCCTGCCTCCGCAAGGCACATTCTTAGGCGACACCGTCCAGGTCACCGTGGCCGGGGAAAACGCGGAACTCGTATTCACGGCCAGTGCGGCCAACCAGCCGGGCGTGCTGACCGAACTTCTGGCCCAGCGGTTGATGGGCCCGCACAACGCCCCGAAGGAGCGGGGCTACCGCACCCTGGGGTTCGTTGAATTCGCGGGGGCGGGGGAGACCTTCCGTGCGACCCGCTACGCCGCTCCCTATGCCTGCGCCACGCGGTTCGTGGAATCGGCCACGGGAAGGGCCACAAAGTTAGTGCCTATCGGTCGGGCGACGGTCACAGAGTGGGATTGAGAGGAGCCCGGAGCGCGGCGGCTTGAGGCGGCTTCACTTGCGTCGCACCTGGGAAAGCCACCCCTCACCCCGGTTCGCTCCGCTCACCGACCCTCTCCCCCAGAGGGGCGAGGGTGCCTTCGCCATTGGTGGACAAGGTGGGACTCGAACCCACACGCCTCGCGGCACTGGAACCTAAACCCAGCGCGTCTACCAATTCCGCCACTCGCCCAGTCCACAAAAAAGTTTACCTGCTGCTAAAAATCGCTACAGAGGGTGCCGATGTGGCTAATAATAAGGACATGGCTCAATTCGCTGGCCGTGCATTGGTCTTTGCGCTTGCCTTTTCTGCAATCGGGTGCGGTGGCTCGTCCTTCCAGGCCGCTCCCGGCCCCCGATCCAAGACCGTCGTTGTTCTCTGGAACGAAGCCCTGCTGCAAGCGATCCGCGATGTGAGCCCGGGCCCCACGCCCGGCTCGCGAGCCATCGCCATCGTCCACACCGCGATGTACGAGGCTTGGGCGCCCTATGACAAGGTCGCCGTCGGCACCCGGCTCGGGGGCAGCCTCCGCCGCCCGCGCATCGAGATGACGACGAAGAACAAGGAGGAGGCGGTGAGCTTTGCCGCCCGCCGCGCCTTGGCGGACCTCTTTCCGACCGAGAAGGCGAAGTTCGACGCCTTGCTCGTGCAGCTCGGCTACGACGCGAACTTCACCAGCTTCGGCACGACCCCGGCCGGCATCGGCAACCGTGCCGCCCAGGCGGTCCTGGACTATCGCAAGACGGACGGCAGCAACCAGCAGAACGGCTATGCGGACACCAGCGGCTATACCCCCGTCAACACGGTGGACACGATCAACGACCCCAACCGCTGGCAGCCACTGCGGTTCTCGAACGGAAAGGCGCCCGGCTTCTTGACCCCGCATTGGGGCAACGTCAGGTCGTTCGCCATTACGAACGCGGCCGCTCTGCGCCCTGCCCCGCCGAAGCTTTATCCGGATCCCATGTACAAGCAGCGCGCGGACGAGGTCTTGAACCTCACCGCGAACCTGACGGACAAGGAGAAGATGATCGCCGAATACTGGGCGAACGGTCCCCACAGCGAGCTGCCCCCGGGGCACTGGTGCCTCTTTGCGCAGTACGTCTCGCAACGCGACGGCCACGGGATCGACGAGGACGTGAAGATGTTCTTCCTGGTGGGCAACGCGGTGCTGGACGCGGGCATCTGCTGCTGGGAGTCCAAGCGCTTCTATGATTTCTGCCGCCCGATCACGGCGATCCGCTTCCTCTACGCGGGCAAGACCATTAAGGGCTGGGGCGGCCCCGGCAAGGGCGTCGTGGACATGGACGGCTCCGAATGGGTCCCTTACCAGCCTTCGACCTTCATCACCCCGCCGTTCGCCGAGTACACGTCGGGCCATAGCACCTTCAGCGCGGCTAGCGCGGAGGTCTTGAAGCGGTTCACAGGCAGCGACCGGTTCGGCGCCTCGGTCTCTTGGGGTCCCGGCCAGTCCACCACGGAGCCCGGCGTGACGCCGCAAACGGCGACCACCCTCTCCTGGCCCACCTTCAGCGCCGCGGCAGACGAGGCGGGTCTCTCCCGCCGGTTGGGTGGCATCCACTTCGCGGACGGTGACCTGAACGCGCGGACGATGGGCCGCGAGGTCGGCCGCCAGGTCTGGGAGAAGGCCTTGACCTACTTTAACGGCACCGCCGCCACGCCTTAGATCCTTGCCATGAAGCCGGGCCGCTGAATCCTCGCCGCCCGGCGCTCCTCTTGCCCGCGGATCGGCCCAGGGCGCACCGCGCCGAGGCGGTATCCAGCAGAGCAATGCTGAAGGCGGACCTGCCGGCGCTGGTGCTTGCCCCCATGGACGGGGTCACGGACGCCCCCATGCGCGCCCTGATGGGTGAGATGGGCGCCTTCAGCTTCGCCGTCTCAGAGTTCGTCCGGGTGAGCCAAGAGGCGCTCCCCGCAAAAGTCTTCCGCCGGGCTGTGCCCGAACTTCTAACGGGCGCCGCCACCCCGACCGGCCTTCCCATTCAGGTGCAGATTCTGGGCGGCGACCCTGACCGCATGGCCGCCTCGGCCCTGAACGCCGTGAAGGCCGGGGCGACCGCGATCGACATCAACTTCGGCTGCCCGGCGAAGACCGTGAACCGCAACGACGGCGGGGCGACGTTGCTCAAGGCCCCCTGCCGCATTCGAGAACTTGTCCGTGCCGTGCGCCAGGCAGTGCCCCGCGGGGTGCCCGTCTCGGCCAAGCTACGGCTCGGATGGGAGACGGTGGAGGACGTCTACCGCAACGCGGAGATGGCGGCCGAAGGCGGCGCGGACTGGCTGACCGTCCACGCCCGGACGCGAGTGCAGGGGTATCAGCCGCCCGTCTATTGGAAGCCGGTCGGGCGGGTGGCGAAAGCTCTTGGGATCCCGGTTGTGGCAAACGGTGACATCTGGAACCTCGACGACTTCCGTCGGTGCCAGGACGAGACCGGGGCAAGGCATTTCATGCTGGGGCGCAGCGCCCTCGCCAACCCCCTTCTGCCCGGCCTCGTGGCGGCAGAACTCGGGCTTTCGGGAGTGCCGTCAAGTCCGGGCCCGGACTGGCCCTCCACTTTCCGGCGGCTTCTGCCCTGGACGGCGCACTACTCGCTCAAGGTCGAGGGCCGAGCCCTCATGCGGCTGAAGCAGTGGGGCAGCCTCGCCCACCGGTTCGGCGGTTGGACGGGGTTCGAACGGGTTAAGCGCGCCACCTCGGTCGAGGAGTTCCTCGCAGGCTGACCTGGTAGGTCTATCAGCATTCGGTACTCCCGGGGGAGACAATGGCGTGCCCTGATTTTTGGGGACACGCAAACTCGCCGCGCGGCCACCATTTGAACCTGCAAGACCGATATATCTTGTCCATAACGACACTTTCTCCGGAAATTGACCCTTGGGGGGTATATATTTGCCTTCCTCAGAACGGCTAACTTTTCCGCACAGAGGTCAAGGGAGGTCAGTTCCCAAATCTCTAAAGGAGCGAAATGACCGAAAGGAGTCGGTTTTGAGGCAAGTTTTTAAGGCGCAGACGCTCGTCTTGCTCCTTGGCCTCGGCACCTTGTTCTATGGGGCGGCTTCGCAAGCGCAGCAGGCGAAGCACGAGCCTTCGCAGGCGGAGAAGCTCTTCGCCCGCGCCAAGGCGGACGACTTCATGGGCGACGAGTTCTGCAGCAGCTGCCACGGCGAAAAGGTCACGGCCTTCGCGGGGAGCGCCCACTCGGCCGTGATGCACGACGCCAGCCTCTCGATCGAGAAGCAGGGCTGCGAGGGCTGCCACGGGCCGGGCGCCATCCACCAGGCGGACGAGAACGCCGAGGTGCTCGCCTTCCGCAAGATGGACCCGAAAGAATCCTCGGCGGCCTGTCTGCGTTGCCACGAGGCGACCTTGAGCCCGACCCACTGGAAGCGCTCCGAGCACGCCAAGGCCGACCTCGCCTGCGTGAGCTGCCACCAGATCCACCCCGATTCCGACCCGGCCCTGCCGATGAAGGGTTTGCGCAAAGTCTCCGAGACCAAGGCGCCGGTCTTCACGGCAAGGCGGGAATCGAAGAACCTTCTCCGCGCGGACGAAGCCACGCTCTGCGGCTCCTGCCAC
This sequence comes from Fimbriimonadaceae bacterium, assembly GCA_019454125.1. Classification (NCBI taxonomy): domain Bacteria; kingdom Bacillati; phylum Armatimonadota; class Fimbriimonadia; order Fimbriimonadales; family Fimbriimonadaceae; species Fimbriimonadaceae bacterium. The sequence goes on along the minus strand of CP075365.1, from coordinate 1,740,055 downwards.
GGCGCCCAGGCCGCGCAGTTCCGGCTCTCCACGCACCATCCCGTCCCTGAAGGCCGCATGCTCTGTAGCGACTGCCACACCGTCCACGCGACCAAGGGCGACAAGGTGAAGGTGAAGGACGACCGGGACAAGTGCGTCACCTGCCACACCGAGTTCCGAGGGCCGTTCGTCTTCGAGCACGACCCGGTGGCGGGGCACAGCGGCGACGGGTGCATGGAGTGCCACAAACCGCACGGCTCGAACAACCCGAAGATGCTGAACTCCTTCTCCCGCGGCCTTTGCGCCCAGTGCCACACCGACCGGCTCCAGAACCACTACCCGGGCCGGACTTGCTGGACGGCCGGCTGCCATACCGCTCCCCACGGGAGCAACACAAGCCCGGAGTTGCTTAAGCGATGACCACCGGTTCCAGCCTTTGGCTTTCCCGACGCCTGACGATCCTTGCCCTCCTGACGACCGCGGTCCTCGCCGTCGCCCAAGAGGAAGGGTCGGCCACGGCGACGGACGAACCTGAAACCCCGCCGCCCGCTTGGTCCAAGCTGACCATCGGCTACCGGGGTCGGGACATTACGCGGAACTCGCACAAGCTGTTCCAGTACGCGACCCCCGTCCAAGGGTTCGACCTCGTCGAGTTCTCCACGATCCTGCCGGGGGACGGCGCGAGCCAACCTTGGGGCCGCCTGCGGCTTAACGGCACGTGGCTCAGCGACAACGTGCAACAGGGCACGCTGATCTTCGCGAACGGGCGCGCCCGGATCGATCTCGATGCAAACCGGTTCAACTATGACGACCCCTCGCCGGTGGTCTTCCCGGACAGCCGCGACCAGTTCACGCGTGCGGCTCTTTCGTACCGGTTCACGCCGGGGATCGTAGCCTTCGCCAGCTACCGCGAGCGGAAGCAGAACAAGAACTACGAAGGCCCGAAGCCGTCCCTCGACACCTACACACGTGAGACCGCCGTCGGCACCCAGGGCCAGGTCCTCGGCGGGACACTGGCCGTCACCGCGAGCGAGGAGAGGTTCAACGAGCGCAACGACGCCCTGCCGCTGACGATCTATCGCCGGGTCGACGCTTCCTACGGGATCGACGTCACCCCGGACGTCAGCCTGGAAGGGGTCTACGCCACCACCCGCATCCAGCAACGGAACGAGCGGGACAGCAACGTCAAGAGCCTCGCCCTTCGCGGGGGCTGGGACATCGGGCCGGAAACGAACCTGAGCGCCGAGTTCCGCCGGGTCGACCTCTCGCTGCCGGCCGTGCAGAACGCGTTCGTCCGCCAGCAATGGGTCTCGGGCGCCAAGCTCTCGCACCGCTTCTCCCGGGCTGCGAACGTGCAGCTGGCCTATCGGCACCGTGAGTACGAGCGGCTTCGCAGCGACCAGTCCTACGTCGACGTCCCCAAGTGGAACGAGTTCGAAGCGCGGGTCTCTGGCCGGTTGGGCAGCGCCTGGCACTACACGGTGCGGGGCTCGATCGACCACATGCAAAGCCTCCCCAAGGTCCAGACCGGCACCGACTTCCGCTCACTCTGGTGGGACGATAGGTCGAAGCTGGACGCCCGCATCGACTTCGACTGGGACAGGCTGAACGCCTATGCGAGCTATGGCTACCGTTTCCGGCAGAACGAGCCTCGGAACGTCGAGATCTCGCTCAACACGCTGACGGTCGGTGCGGCCTATACGTTCAACGAGCGGACCCAAGCGTACGCCGAGGTCTATGGTGAGCAGTACCGCGTGGCCGGGAACCCGGAATTGGACGGGTACTTCCCCTCCGCCACCAGCATCGCCTTCGGGGCGGCCCACCAGTTCGACGATGCGACGTCGTTCTCGCTCGCGATCCAGCACACGTTCGCGAACAACGACAACCCCTTGGGCTTGCCAGAGGGCAACGTGCGGAACACGGAATTGACCGCCACCTTGCGGCGCGACTTGGGCGAGCGCCAGACGCTCGAACTCTTCGTCGCCCCGTGGGCGTACAAAGACCGCGTCGACGACACGTACGGCTACCGCGCCACCTTCTTCGGGCTCAACTGGACGGTGAAGTTTTGAAACGCAATCCCATCTCGCAATCAAGGAAACAGGACAAGCAGAGGAACATCATGAAAGCTAAGTGGTTCGTCACTCTATTCGCTGTCGTGCCGCTAGCGGCAGCGCTCATCTCGGTATCGAGCTGCGGCGGCGAAGGAGGGCCTACCAGCGGTAACGGTGGCGGGCTTCCGGGGGTCACCGAGCAGTTCCTTGCCCTCCTCACGCCCGCGCAGAAGAACGCCTCTTACATCGGGGCCGACGCCTGCGGTACGTGCCACAACGGCCGGGCCGAGGGCGGCGAGCAGATCTTCGCCCACTGGCAGGAGACCAAGCACGCAAGCGTCGGGGTCACCTGTGAGCGATGCCACGGGCCGGGAAGCGCCCACCAGGCCAATCCCTCGGCGGAGAACATCTTGACCTCGCCGAAGAGCCTTTCCGCCGTCGTCTGCGCCCAGTGCCACGGCAAGACCTACGACGAGTGGCAGGCCAGCGCCCACAGCAAGCTACTGCAATCCCCGGTGGAAGAGGCGGTCAACAACCCCGATCGCTATGGCCGCACCAACCGCTGCGTCGCGTGCCACAGCAACATCTTCCGCGTTGAGAACGACAAGGGAGTGGACCTGGGGAGCCTCACCGACGAGGAGATCATCAAGCTCGCCGATGAGACGCTGACCGAGTCTCCGCACACGGCCACCTGCGCCACGTGCCACAACCCGCACGCCCAGACGAAGAACTTGACCGACAACGGCAAAGAAGCCCAGCTTCGGCACGCCGTCTTCAGCACGGACACGACGACGGTCGGCGCAGGCAGCAGGCCGGCGGACTTCACGAAGTTCAATCACATTTGCGCCCAGTGCCACAACGGTCGCGGTGCCAACCCGGCTGACCAAGCGCTCCAGAACGGCACCGCCCGACCGAACATGCACGACAGCAACCAGTACAACATGTTGCTGGGCTTCGGCGGCGTGGAAGGAGGAGGCCCCGTCAAGAGGAACACGGCCCACTCGCAAGCTCCCGGCCAGTGCTCCAAGTGCCACATGCCGGACTCGCGCCACACGTTCACGGTCAGCTATGACAAGGGCTGCAACCCCTGCCATACCCCCGCTGACGCGGCGGCCCGCGCCACATCGACTCGCGACGACGTCATCGGCCAGCTCTTCGCCCTGAAGAACCGCATGGAAGCCTATGCCCAAGCGAACTATGGCGACGCTGACCTCTGGGACTACACGAGCGTCATCACGGCGGAGGGCAAGACCCCGCCAGACCAGAACCTCGTCCCGATCGAGTTGAAGCGTGCCCGGCACAACTACTACTTCGTGGTGCGCTCGGGCGACTACGGAGTCCACAACGCCCCGTACGCCAAGCACCTGATCCAGGTCGCCAACGACAACCTTGACAGTGTCAACGTCGGCCGGCCGCAGAAAAAGGGCGTGAGCGTCGCCCAGATGCGCAAGGTGATCGAAGAAACCCGCGCCCGATCGAACCGAGCAGACGCCAAAGGCTTCTGACGGACTGACCTGTGGAGGGGCGCAAGCCCCTCCACCCTCTAATTCGACATGGATACGATGCCCCACACAGATTTCGCGAGCCCCCCATCCTGGTCCCTGTTAACAGGAGACATAGGCAGGGGGCTCGTCCTTTTGACCGCCACCCTTTTTGCCGCCTCCTTCCTGCTGGCCGTCTTCGCGCCCGCGAGGTGGCGCGAGAAGGCCGCTTCGTGGGCTTTCGTCGCGGGGTGCGCCGGAATCTTCGGCGTGTTCGCGGCCCTTGCGACACTGTTCGTCAACGACCGGTTCGAATTTTCGTATGTCTGGGCGCACGCCGAGCACGGCAACGCCCTGCAATACCGGATCGCCGGCATCTGGTCCGGCCAAGAGGGCTCCTTCCTTCTTTGGGGGGTTTGCGCCGCCGTCTTCGGCCTCCTTGTCCTGCCCAAAGCCGGCGTTTACAAGCGTTGGTATGTGGCGGTCACCTCACTCTTTTTGGGGTCGATCGCGAGCATCCTCGCCTATGAGTCGCCTTTCAAGCTGAACATGCTTGAGGGCAGGCCGCTGGTGCCGCTCAACGGCGTCGGCCTCGCCCCGACTCTCCAGAACTACTGGGTCGTCATCCACCCCCCCACGATCTTCCTGGGCTTTGGTTCGCTGACCGCGCTCTTCGCCCTCGCCACGGCGGCGCTCATCATCCGCGACTATGACAAGTGGGTGCCGATCGTGAGACCGTGGGCCATCGTCTCGACCACGCTAGTCGGCCTCGGGCTTTGCATGGGCGGGTTCTGGGCCTATGAGACCCTCGGTTGGGGTGGGTTCTGGATGTGGGACCCGGTCGAGAACGTCAGTTTCGTCCCCTGGGTGCTGACCGCCGGGTTCATCCACGGCCTCATCGTGCAAGCCTCGCGGGGCAAGTGGAAACTCACGAACCTCGCCCTTGGCGGTCTGCCGTTCCTTGCGTTCCTTTACGGCACGTTCCTCACAAGGTCGGGCTTCCTGGCCGACGCCAGCGTCCATAGCTTCGCGGAAATGGACCGCTCCGCGCTGAAGCTCCTGATCGGCCTCATGAGCGTCATGACCCTGGGCTTCCTTGGCCTTTGGGGGGTCCGCTACTTCCAGGACAAGCGGAACGCGCCGGAGGACGAGGTCAAGGGCTTTAACCGTGAAGGCTTCTACCGGACCGGCGTCCTCCTGCTCTCGGCGATGGGCGTGGCCACCATGATCGGCATGAGCGTGCCGCTCTTCATGGCGCTCTCCGGGCGCAAACCGGCGGTCGTCGAGGAGCACACCTATCACATGGTGCTGCCGTACATCTTCGTGCCACTCATGCTGGTGATGGCGGTCGCGCCGTTCGCCGCGTGGAAGGGCATGAAGGCCCGTGAGCTCGCTAGCCGGGCCTACACCGCGTTTTGCGTGACCATCGGCCTCCTAGGCTTCGCCCTCATCGGGCTCAAGTTCACGCCGATGGCGGGCATTGCTGACTTGACGAAGTCGGTCACCTTCCCGATGAACATGCAAGTCCCCGGGTTGCCCTGGGTCTTGATCCTGGTCGGAACCTGCCTCTTCGTGCTGGTCGCAAACGGCGTGCGAATGGTCGAGTTGGCCAGAGCCTCAAAGCTCGGGATGGGTTCGTTCGTGTCCCACATCGGCGTTGCAGTCCTTCTGGCCGGCCTCATTCTCTCGCGCGGCTTCGAACGGCATGAGCAAGGGGTCGTGATGGAGGGCCACCCGGCGCGGATCCTTGACTACGTGCTGATGCTGGACGGTCGAACGTCTGACCTTACGGACAAGGAGAACAAAGTGCTCATAAAGGTCTTCGACGCGAAGGGCAAGGATGCGACAAAGCCCCTCTTCGTCGCCAAGCCGGGCCTTTACTACACCCAAATGGGTGGCGGCGAACTGACCCCCGTTCAGTGGCCTTCGATCCAGCGCTATGCGGCCCACGACGTCTACGTGACCCTTTACCCGCCGCAGCCCCAGACGAGCCGCGAGTTCTCGCTCAAAAAAGGTGGAGAACTCACCATCGACAACAAAAGGAAGATCAAGTACCTGGGCATGACCCGCGAAGGTGAGGCCGGCGTGACAGGCACGAAGTTCGGCGCACGCATCGAGTTGACCGACGGTGAGAACGTCACGGAACTCCAGCCCCAAATGGAGCTAGGCGAGGGTGGCCCGATCAACCATCCCGTCGGCGTGGGTCAAGACCTTCGCCTGAAGATGACCGGTATGGACGCCGCGGACGGATCGGTCCGCATCGTGTTCGAACAGGACGCGATGATCTACCCCGTCGAGGTCTTCAACAAACCCTTCACGGGCCTGGTGTGGCTTGGAACCGGCACCATGACCCTTGGTGGCATCCTCGCCGCCCTCTACCGACGCCAACGCGTGCCCAAGACGGCGGCCCAACCTGTCCGGACAGAAACGTCCCCTGCCTCTCGAGAACTCATAACAACAAGGACATAACCCTAATGAAAAGAACACTGACGATCGTCACCGTCCTTTCCGCCGCCGCGATGGCCATGGCTTTCGCGACCGCGACGAAGACCTTCAACGACTTCTACAAGGTCGACCCCGGCTCCGATCTGGGCAAGGCCAAGTGCATGGTCTGCCACGTGAGCGCTAAGGGAGGCAAGCTCAACCCCTACGGCGCCGACCTCAAGGTCGTCGTCGATAAGGCGAAGCGAAAGAAGCTGCTGGTCGAAGACCTGAAGGCCGTCGAAAAGATGGACTCTAACAAGGACGGGGTGAACAACCTCGACACCATCAAGAAAGGCAAACTTCCCGGCGGCAAAGGGTAAGGACCGAGCGCTTCCGCCCTGCTCGACAAGGTGGTCGGGCAGGGCGGGATCCTCAAGAAAGGACTCTGATTGATGGCCATCTCGGCAGGGAAAGCTCGGCCGGCCGCGCTCCTCGTCTTCGCGTGCGTGCCTCTGCTCGTGGCACTCGTCTTCGGACAGGAGCAAGCCAACGTCCAGACAAAGACCGTCGAACAGAGCGAAGAAAACAAAGCCTGCCTGAGTTGCCACGACCCCAAAGCCGAAGTCGGCCCCGCGATGCACCTCGAGGCGCTCGCCGCTTCCCCGCACCGCGAGCTGGACTGCACCAACTGCCACTCGCTTTTCAAGGCGGACGAGTCGCACTCTGAAGAGGCCCGGAAGAGCACGCCCGCCTGCGCGGACTGCCATTCAGAGGAAGCCGATCTCTGGGCCTCGAGCGTCCACGCCCGGCCCGACAAAAGACCGGGGGATCATCCCACCTGCGTCCGGTGCCATAGCTACTCCGATCCGCACGGCATCGTGCCCTTGGTCAACCTCCCTAAGCGAGACCGCATTGAGAACTGCGGCACGTGCCACCGGAGCGAGGAGCCGATGGGCCGCTATGGCCCAAGCCTGGACGCAGTCCACAGCTACGAACTCAGCTTCCACGGGAAGGCTTTCCTGAAGTTCGGCGAGCTTCACACGGCGGTCTGCACCGATTGCCACGGATATCACGACGTGAAGCACTCGACCGACCCGACGTCGCGCACCTTCCGAGCGAACCTTCCTAAGACGTGTGGGCAGGCCAACTGCCACCCCGGCGCCCAAATGAACTTTGCGGCTTCTGGGGCGAACCACATGTACCTGACGATCAACCAAAAGCCGATCCTCGCCGGCTTGGAGATGTTCTTCAAAGTCCTGACCTTCACGGTCATCACGCTTCTCTCCACCGGCATCATCCTCGACCTTCGTCGCGCGATCGCGGCCAAGGAGCCGCCCCCCACGGGCCGTCCTGTCGCCATCCTGATCAGCCTCGGCTTCCTGACCCTCGTCGTGGCGATCGTGCTCGGTGCCCTCGGGCAGGCCAGTGGCCTGCTCGCGACCATTGTCGCCTTTGCCCTGGCTGGCCTCGCCCTCTATAGCCACCTCCAACGCCGGAAAAAGACGCATGTCGAGGTCGAGGGGCGCAAGTTTGTCCGGATGGACAAGTCCCAACGGATCCAGCACGGGATCCTGGTCGTGAGCTTCAGCCTCCTGATCATCACCGGCTTGCCGATCCGTTTCCCTGAGAACGACCTACTGACCGCCTTCTATAACGCGCTCGGCGGCATGCCCGTCCTGCGCGTCGTGCACCGAGTCGCCGGTGTCGTCCTCATCATCTCTTGGCTGTACCACATCTTGGATCTGATGGTTCGCTGGAAGCGGAACGGATTCAAAGCTTCGGCCATGACGATGATGCCGAGAAAGAAAGACCTCGAAGACGTCGCGGGCACCATTCGGTACCACCTTGGCATTTCCCCTGAACCGCCAAAATACGAACGCTATAACTTCCGCGAAAAGTTCGAATACCTAGCGGTCGGGTGGGGAACGCCCATCATGATCGTTACGGGTTTAATTCTTTGGTACCCGGTCTACTTCAGCCAGTTCTTCCCGGATACGGGCATACCCATCGCGTACATCGCGCACTCTTATGAACCGGTGCTTTCCTTGCTCACGATCGTGACTTGGCACCTCTACAACACTCACTTCAATCCGCACCACTTCCCCATGAATCCGGTATGGCTTAAGGGCACTCTCACCGAGGAAGAGATGCGGGCCGAGCACCCCCTTGAGCTGGAAAGGATCCTAGCGGCCGAGGGTCCCCAAAGTCAGGGGACTGCGATGGTCGAGCCCGAACCCCCGGGCACCCCGCCAGAAGCTGAACAAGAAGCTGATCAAAAAGGTGGGAATGACGTCGAGCAAGGCTCAAAGGAACCTCCGACGGAAACGCCTGAGCCCGATCTTTCCTGAGATTACGCTGCAACCACTATGTTCCATCAAGCTATACTACCAACAAAGAAACCGCGTGAAACGCGGATAGGGGCTGGATTATGAAAAGGCGCTTACCTTCCATTTTCAACAACGCGATAACGATGTTCGGGATGACCTTCGCCACGGTCATGTTCATCCTCGCGCTTATCCTCATCGCGTTCGACATTTTTGGAGGGTTTGCAAACGCGTATAGCGGGTTGGTCACCTACATCGCGCTGCCGGGCTTGATGTTCCTCGGCCTTGGTGTGGCGGCCATCGGGCTCATCATTGAGAGACGGCGTCAGAAGAAGGGGCTCGCCACGGCTACCTTGCCGGTCTTAGACCTTAACCAGCCGCGGGGCCGCGCCACAGCCACCTCGATTGCGGTAGGCGGCCTGCTCCTTATGGCGATCTCGGGTTTCGGGAGTTATAAGGGGTATGAGTACACCGAGTCGGTGGAGTTCTGCGGCACCACGTGCCACTCGCTCATGGAGCCGGAGCACGTGGCCTATCAGAACTCGCCCCACGCCCGTGTCTCGTGCGCCGGGTGCCACATCGGCGAGGGCGTCGATTGGTACGTCAAGTCAAAACTTTCCGGGACTTACCAGGTCTATTCAACGATCTTTAACAAATACGAGCGGCCGATAAAAACGCCCATCGCGAACCTCCGCCCGGCTCAAGAAACCTGCGAAAAGTGCCACTGGCCCAAGCACTTCTTTTCGCAAAAGTTGCGGATGCATGACTACTACCTTTCTGATCCCGATAACACACACGCCCAGGTCGGCATGCTCGTTAAGATCGGCGGTGGCGAAGGGCCGGAAGCACAAGGCATCCATGCCCACATGTACTTGAACAGCACCGTGAGCTACATCGCCAGCGACTTTGAGCGACAGGAGATTCCTTATGTCGAAATGGTCGATAAGGATGGCAAGGTCACGAAGTATTGGGACAAGACCGTAAAGTTCGGCCCGAACGACGTGGCGAAGGGTGTGTCGCGCAAAGTGGACTGTATCGACTGCCACAACCGGCCGACCCACATTTTCCACCCGTCCGACGAGTCTGTGAACCTGGCAATCAGCGCCGGCACCATCGACAGGGCCGTTCCCGAAATTAAGATGAAAGGCGTCGAAGCGCTTGACGCAAAGTACGCGACGAAGGAAGAAGGGCTTAGCAAGATCTTGGAGACGCTTAAGGCGTACTACAAGGAGAACTATGCCGAGTTTATGGCAAAAGACGGGGCGAAGCTCGACAAAGCGATAGCCGAACTCCAAAAGATCTATCGGAACAACTACTTCCCCGCGATGAACACGGACTGGCGGTCGCACCGGAACAACCTTGACCACTTACGGGGTAACGGCTGCTTCCGTTGCCACAACGGGCGTCTGAAGAGTGACACGGGCAGGGTCATTAGTAACGACTGCAATACTTGTCACACCTTTGTCGCGCACGACAACAAGGGCAACATGAAAGGCGTGGAGTTCCAGCACCCGGTCGACATCGGCGACGAGTGGAAGACCACACCCTGCAAAGACTGCCACGGCTACACGCCTGAAGAACCCGGGCCCGCGAAAGAGTGACGCGGCCCTGGCCGCACGCGTTTTGGGGCGTGAAACGTCTATCCTAACAGGATGCGAACTCATGCCCGCTTAGCCGTCGTCCTCTTCGCTTTGGCGTCTGTCGGCGCCTTCGCGCAATCACCCAAGCCGATGCCCGCTGAAACGGCCGTTTCGCTCGCCCGAGCGCAGGCCAGGGCCGAGGGCAAGACGGTCTTCCTTGGCTTCCACGCCTCGTGGTGCGGATGGTGCAAGCGCATGGAAGCATGGCTGGCGATGCCGAAGGTGCACGAGATTTGGGACAAGCACTTCGTCACGCTCTGGCTCGATGTGCTCGAAAGCGACGACAAGAAGGACCTCGAGAACCCGGGGGGCGACATGTGGCTCAAGAAGCTCAACGGCGCCGAAGAGGGCATTCCTTATACGGCGTTCCTCACCGCCGAAGGCAAAGTCTTGGTGGATTCCAGGCGCGTCGTCGATGACAAGCCGGTAGGCAACATCGGCTATCCTGCCACGCCTGAAGAGATCGCCTGGTTCATGACCATGCTCGAAAGGGCCGCCCCGAAGATGACCGCGGGGGAGCGTGCCACGCTCAAAGCTGAGCTGGAAGCCGTCGCCAAGACAATTAAGTCGTAACCGCGCGATTTCCCTTCTTTGTGCACGCAAAGCGGTGAGGGCGCCCTTGCTCCTCCCGTGTGGTGCCGCGCCCTCCCCGGATCCATGAGGGAGGGCGCATCCTGGTTATTGGACGACGACGAACTTTTCTAGCGCGTGGGCGGCTGCGATTTGAGCTGCCCTGGATTCTTGCGGCGTCTTTGGCCCACCGCTCACCGCGGTGACGAGCGGAGTCAGCAAGAGAGCTCCGGCCACTTTCAGCTTGTCAGACTTCTCGTCGCTGCGTGCCTCGCCCTCGGCTTCGTAGGCTACTTTGCCAGCCTTCGCATCGACGATCGTCACCGTCATGTTACACGTTGAGATCGTCTTGGGGCCAAGGTTCACCCAAATAGAGCGCGTGTGGAAGGTGACCGAGGTCGTGCAAACGTACCGCACGCCGACCGTCTTACCAAGGGCGACGAGCTGTTGGACGGTCGGCGGCCGAGTGATGGTGGGCGTACGGAAGCCCTTGGCCTTCCAAACGGAACCGGCCTTGGAGTCGTCGACCACCTTGAATCCGCCCTTCTTGAAGATCTCTGTCAAGGCGTCCTGCGCTTTTGCTCGAGATCCGTCTGTGCCGGTTTCATCGAAGATCACGGGGTAAACGAGCATCGAGCCTCGCGAATCCGCCTGGGCCAACACGGAAGGAACTGCTACGACGCTGAGCACGGTTATGGCGAGAACCCGCCCTAGTATTTGGTTGAACATGGTCAGTCTGGAGACCCTGCCGGGCCTTCTCCCTTGTACCTTGCAGAGTCAACAAAAAGTTGGCTTCCTCGAAAAGTGGCCATGACTTGGCAGGCTCAGACAGGTCCTTGAGAGGACCCGCCAATCTGTGCCGTATAATTGATTGGGGACACCGAGGGGCGCTGCGATCTCGAAATGAGACCAGGCTCGGCGTCCGGCCCGACGGGCCGAAAGCAGAACGGCGCTCGTGAGGCAAACCGCTCACGGGCGCCTTTTTCGTCAAAGGGGTCCGGAGCCCCCTCCTCGGATTTCAAGGATGGCTCGTGCGCTGGAAACTGAGGAGGGGGTTGGGGGTGGAGACCCGCCCGCCGCGTGGTTTGGCCGAAGCCGACCGAAAATTGAGACACAGAAACGATGAACACCGTCACGAACCCGATCAAGACCGATTTCCACGTGGCCGACCTCGCCCTCGCTGATTGGGGGCGGAAAGAGATCGCCATTGCCGAGACCGAGATGCCTGGCCTCATGGCGATCCGGAACGAGTTCGCCGCGAGCCAGCCGCTCAAAGGCGCACGCATCGCCGGGTCGCTCCATATGACGATCCAGACCGCCGTGCTCATCCAGACCCTGCAGGCGTTGGGCGCCGAGGTGCGCTGGGCCAGCTGCAACATCTACAGCACGCAGGACCACGCCGCCGCCGCGATCGCGGACGCCGGCATCCCTGTCTTCGCGTTTAAGGGCGAGAGTCTGGACGAGTACTGGGAGTTCACCCACCGCATCTTCGAGTGGCCCGATGGCGGCACCCCGAACATGATCCTCGACGACGGGGGCGACGCGACGCTCCTCGTGCTCCTCGGCTCGCGGGCCGAGCAAGACCCGAGCGTGCTCGACAACCCGACCAGTGAAGAGGAGAGGGCCCTCTACGCGAGCATCCGAAAGCGGATTTCTCCTCCCCCAACCCCCTCCTCAGTTTCCGGGGCACAAGCCATCCCCGAAAGCCGAGGAGGGGGCTACTACAGCCGGATCAAGGCGAACATCGTGGGCGTGAGCGAGGAGACCACCACGGGCGTCCATCGGCTCTATGAGCTCATGAAGAAGGGCGACCTCCCCTTCCCCGCCTTCAACGTGAACGACTCAGTCACCAAGTCAAAATTCGACAACCTTTACGGTTGCCGGGAGAGCCTCGTAGACGGGATCAAGCGGGCGACCGACGTGATGATCGCGGGCAAGGTGGCCGTGGTCTGCGGCTATGGCGACGTCGGCAAGGGTTCGGCCCAGGCGCTCCGCGCGCTCAGCGCCCAGGTTTGGGTCACCGAGGTCGACCCGATCTGCGCCCTGCAGGCGGCGATGGAAGGCTACAAGGTCGTGACGATGGAGTACGCAGCCGACAAGGCAGATATCTTCGTCACCGCCACTGGCAACTACCACGTGATCACCCACGACCACATGGCGCGGATGAAGGACAACGCCATCGTCTGCAACATCGGCCACTTCGACAACGAGATCGACGTAGCCTCGCTCGAGAAGTACGAGTGGGACGAGATCAAGCCGCAGGTCGACCACGTCATCTTCCCGGAGGGCAAGCGGATCATCCTGCTCGCCAAGGGCCGGCTGATCAACCTCGGCTGCGGCACCGGGCACCCGTCGTACGTGATGTCGTCTTCGTTCGCGAACCAGGTTCTGGCCCAGATCGAGCTCTGGACGAAGCGCGGCGAGTACGCCCCCGGCGTCTACGTCCTGCCAAAGCACCTCGACGAGAAGGTCGCGCGGCTCCAGCTGAGCAAGCTAGGAGTCGAACTCACCAAACTCACTCCCAAGCAGGCGGAGTATATCGGCGTGCCGGTCGAGGGCCCATACAAGACCGAGAGCTATCGGTACTAATTCAGGAGCCCCTCGCCGCAGAAAAGGGAGGGGCTCGACAAGAGTCTTCCCCTCTAGGGCACCTGCTTTTCGTCTCAGGGCTGGGTGCCAGCGACGAAGCACGCAACTATAACACTTCCTAATCCGTGATAATGAAGAGGAGGTAAACAGATTGCCCTGGAGGAACGCGGGATCGTTGGGCGAAAGCTTCGTGAAGCTGGCCCACGACGTGCTGCACGTCGATGACCAATACGTCGCGGATTCGATCGACGGCTTCACCTGGTGGCCGAGCGACCTCGCCACCCGAGTAAGCACGGACATGGGCGTCTTCCGCCACTCCCAATGTGTCTACCGCATCACCGCGGAGACAGACATGCTCAAGGGCCGCGGCCACCTGCAGCAATTGGCCGAGGCGCTCGAGCATGAAATGGACCACTGCACGTTCAGCGGGCCGGTCTACGATGAGAAAGCGGACACCATCCGCCTCTTTTGTTGCGTCTACGCCACCGACGAGGACTCGGACTGGCTGAAGAAGACGTTCGCGGCGGCAGTCGCGATGCAGGCCACCGAAGCTTACGACATGGTGCAGCGGCTGAGCCAGCGGTTCCACGCGACGCGGGCCTGCAGCGAGCATCCCAAGTCGGGCATTCGGAGCGACCACGACCCCATGGTCGACCGGGCGGTCTCTTTCTTCCACCCTTCGGGTGACGGCCCCAGCCGCTGGATCGGGGACGAAGGCTGGAAGCGGGCAGGCTGGATCATGGAGCGGGAGGCTCGGCACTTGGACTCTGACGAACACAGCCGGCTGGCCGCCGACTTTGACTGGAGTTGCAGCGAGGGCACCATGCACTTGGAGGTCCGCACTGACGAGCCCCATCCAAAACTGGGCAACGGGCTCCATTGCACCCTGACTGTCCCCATGCCCTTGAACACGGCCGCCATCGGGCACCTCGTGATCGACCTGAACACGCACGAGAAGACCGAGTACAAGCGCTGCCATAGCCTTGGCTCCTGGTGCGAGCACGACGGCAAGTTGGCCTTCCGCATGTTCATGCCGAACGCGCTTTACGACCCGGCCGTGCTGGAGGCGGTCTGCGTGAACATGGCCACTCGGGCGATCTGGACCGAAGAATGGTTCTGTGACTTGAAGGCAAGGGCGGGGCGGTAGCGATTGCCCACGGCGATCGGCGGGCCTAGCCTGCCGATCCCTTCCCGGCGTCTTCGTACGGTAAGAAGATGTTCCTGCGCAATACGGCACTCATGGGCCTGCCCGCCGCGGTCGCCACGACCGTCGCACTCCTCGCGTTCGGCAAGGCCGAGAACCGTAGCGCGGCTGCCCCGATCAACGCGGTCAGCCACATTGCCTTCGGCGACGAGGCGCTGACGGTCGATGAGCCGGAGCCCAAGTATTTCGTAACTGGGCTGGTGCTGAACGCCTTTGCCCTGTTCGGTTGGGCGGGCCTGGCCGAGCTCTGGTTCCGCGCCCGTGGAGGGAAACCGTCCGCGGCGGAGAAAACGGCGGTCAGCGCCGCCGTGACCGGGATCGCCTATGTCACGGACTTCCACCTCGTGCCGCCGAGGCTCAGCCCCGGCTTCGAACACCGGATTTGCAGGCGGTCGCTCTACGCGACCTATGCCGTCCTTGCCCTCGCTTTGGCGGGCGGAGCCCTGCTTCGCTCGAACGATTAGGTACAGCCGATTTCCGGTACCTAAACCAGGGCGTGTGGGCCAACGCCATGTTATCATCAGGCTTGACCATGTTTACTCTTGGCTTTTTGCCTGCACTCGCACAACAGCCTGTTTTAAATCAACACCCCCACCGGCTGTTGGTCAAGGCGAGCGCCCCTGTCGCCTCGGCCGCTGCCGCCCGCGTCGCGGGTCGCGTGGTCACGAATGTCCCCCAGATCGGTTGGAGCGTGGTCGAGCTCCCCGGCGATCTCAACAAGGCCCGTCAGACGATGCTCGGCGTGGCCGGGGTCAAGCGAGTCGAGTTCGACCGTGCCGCCCGCCTTGCCTATACTCCGAACGACCCCCTCTGGCAGCAACAGTGGCACTTTCGCACGCTGAAGGTCGAGCGGGCGTGGGACGTCTCCCGCGGCACCACTCCCGTCACCGTAGCCGTGATCGACACTGGCATTTTGGAGACCCACCCGGACCTGGCCAACAACCTCTGGACCAACCCTGGCGAGATCCCCAACAACGGGATCGACGATGACGGCAACGGCAAGATCGACGACGTCCACGGTTGGAACTTCGTCAACGATACGAAGAACCTGGCCGATAACTACGGCCACGGGACGCCGTGTTCCGGCATCGTCGCGGCCACGCAGGACAACAACCTCGGGGTCAGCGGGGTCGCCCCCTTGGGCAGGGTCATGATGATCAAGGCCACGAACGAAGACGGATACCTCTTCGACAGCTACTTGATCCCTTCGTACATCTATGCGGCCGACAACGGGGCGAGGGTCTTCTCCATGAGCTACTGGTCTGACCGCGTCTCCGCCGCAGAAAAGGACGCCATGGACTACGCGGTCTCGCGAGGCGTGCTCCCGGTGGCGGCCGCAGGCAATGAAGCCTCGGCCGTCCCTCAATACCCGGCCGGCTATGAGAACGTCGTCAGCGTCGCGGCCGTGAACCAGTCGGTCAACAAGTCTGGGTTCTCGAACTTCGGCACCTGGGTCGACGTCTCCGCCCCGGGCGAGGACCTCACGACGACCCACAACGACGGCGGTTACGGCTGGTTCGGCGGCACGAGCGGTGCCTGCCCCCACGTGGCCGGCCTCGCCACACTGCTCTTCAGCGCGAACCCGAACGCCACCGCGCGCCAAGTCCGCGAAGCGATCGAGGACACGGCCACGACCCTCAACCAGGCTCCGTTCGGCGAGTATGCGAACTATGGTCTCGTCGACGCTGAGGCTGCCATGCGGGCCATTCTCGGGGCGCCGGCGCCCCCGAAGAGCGTCCGTGTCCGCTACATCACGAACTTCGGCATTTCGCTTTCGACCTCGTCGATCTTGCCCGCCCGCTATTCCATCGCCCGGATCTATGGCCGGGGCTTCAATGGCGTCGCCAACCTTCGCGTGACGCAAGGGGCGGTCGAGGCTTTTCTCGTCAATCGCGACCGCGACTGGGTCGACTACCGGCACGACGTGAAGGTCAACGCCCCGGTCCAGGTCTGGGACGGCCAGACCCTGCTGGCGACCGTCCAGCCCCCGGTCGTGCCGCGTCTCGCCTTCCCCGCAATCGAGTTCAGCACGCCCGGCGGATCAGCGACGGGCGACTTCTTCTCCACCTTGAACGACGACGCCCAGGTCTTGACCGCGACCACGAACGGGGCGAACCTGGACTTGCAGGTGGTCTTCCGCAAGGTGCCCGCCAACTCGGGCATGCAGCTCCGCGTCCGGCGGCGCTATACGGGCGCGAGTGGCAATGAGTCGGTGCGGCTCTACGACTGGTCTTCGAACTCCTATCCCTATGGGAGCTGGGACACCGTATCGACCGTGCCCGTGCCGACGACCGACACCACCACCCTGGTCTCCGTCCCGGACATCGCGAAGTACATCGACCCCGAAGGGTCCGTCTACGCCCGGATCGTGGTGCCGAACCAGCCCGGTAACGCCCGGTTGCTCGTGGACAGCCTCCGCCTGCAGCTTCGTCGCTAGGAGCCATACGCAAGGGGGCCGCGGCCCGGCCTCCTTGCAGCTATCCTGTGATGCGGGTTCCCACCTGGTAGACCAGCACGGCGAAGACGTATGCCAGCACCGTCATATATCCGAACGAGAAGGCAGCCCACTTCCAGGAGTTGGTCTCCCGCCGGATCGCGGCGAGGGTCGCCATGCACTGGGCGCAGAGCGCGAAGAAGACCATAAGCGCGATGGCGGTGGGAAGGGTCAGCAAGGGCCTTCCGTCGGGCCATGTCGCCTTGCTCAGCGCCTCCGGCAGGCTGCGGCTCGTCTCGTCCACTTCCCCGCCTAGGTCGAAGATGATCCCCATGGCGGAGACCACGACCTCTCGGGCCGGAAAAGCGGCCAACACCGCCGTCGTAAGGCGCCAATCGAACCCGGCGGGCCGGAAGACGGGCTCGACGAAGCGGCCGAACTGTCCCAGATAGCTATCCCGGATCTGGTGTTGGGCGACATAGTTCTCGACCAAGACCTCTGAGCGGAAGCTCGCGCTTTCGTTCGCGTACTCCGCTTCGTAGCGGGCCTCCGCCTCGGCCGACCTTGGGAAATAGGTCAGAGCCCAGATGACGACAGAGAGCGCCAAGATCACCGTGCCGGCCGTGGTGAGGAAGACCTTCGCCCGGGAGGAGACGGTGAGGAGCACGTCGCGGCCACGCGGCCACTGGTACCGGGGCAGCTCGAGCACGAACGGGATGCGACGGGCCCGGAAAGCGAAACGGTTCAGCACCCACACCGTCGGCACCGCGATCAAGAGCCCGAGGAAGTGCATGCCGAAGAGTGTCAAACCCGCCGCGATAGGGCCGAACTTTGGCTCGACGAAGGCTCCGATCATGAGCACGTAGACCGGCAACCGGGCGGAGCACGACATCAACGGGGCCACGAGGACGGTGGCCAGCCGTGACCGCTCGTCGGGCATCACCCGCGCCCCCATGATGCCCGGCACCGCGCAGGCAAACGAGGAGAGGAGCGGGATGAACGCCCGCCCGTTCAACCCAGCCCAACCGAGCATGCGGTCCATGAGGAAGGCAGCCCGCGCGAGGTAGCCCGTGCCTTCCAGCAACGCGATAAAGAAGAAAAGGATGCAGATCTGGGGAAGGAAGACGAGCGCCGCCCCGATCCCGGTCAGCACCCCGTCGACGACCAGCGATTGCAGGATCGGGTTGAAGGCCAGGGCCGGGGAGACCGCGCTAGAGACAGCCGACGTTCCCGCCTCGATCAAGTCCATCAAAGGCTTTGCCAAGGTGTAAATGCTCTGGAACACCAGGTACATCAGGGCGAAAAAGACAAGCGGCCCGAAGATGCGGTGGGTGAGGACGGCGTCGATGCGGTCGCTGACGCGGCGGGTGGCTTGGACGCTCGTGATCAGGACTTCGCGGGTCACCCTCCCTGCCCAAGCGTAGCGGGTCTGGGCGTCTAGGGTCCGCCCGTCGCCCGATGCGCCTAGCGCCTCCCGACGGGCCTCGACAAAGGCCTCGACGAACTCGGGTAGGTTCGCCAGACGGCGGTTGAGCGCCGCGTTCTCGTCCAGCAGGGCTTCACGCACCTGGCTCTTGGTGGCGTCGATGCCGGCCATGGCGAGCCGCTCGTGGAGCCGGAAGACCGGTTCGCGGACCACGTTCGGAAAGCCCAAGTCGACGTCTGGACGGCGCTGCGCCTCCAGGCTCCGGACGACCGCAGAACGGAGTTCGGCGAGCCCCTTGCCTTTGTGCGAGACCACCGGGACCACTTCCACGCCGAGGATCTCGGAAAGCCGGCCCACGTTGATCTCGGCCCCTTCTTGGGCGAGGACGTCGGTCATGGTTAGAGCCACGACGGTCGGTTGGCCCGCCCCGAGAAGCTGGCTGAAGAAGAACAGGTTGCGCTCGAGGTTGGAGGCGTCGACGACGCAGACGAGGGCTTCGATCTTGTCGTCGTCGGCTATGACGTCGGCCGCCACGGTCTCGTCGGTGGAGACCGGACGCATGCTGTACATGCCCGGGACGTCCAGGAGATCGATCGGCACGCCGTCCGCCTCGAACCGGCCGGTCACCTTCTCGACCGTCACGCCCGCATAGTTGCCGACCTTTTGGCGGGAGCCCGTGAGGGCGTTGAAGACGCTGGTCTTGCCGGAATTCGGGTTGCCGACCAGGGCGACGACCGCGGCCCTTCGTACAGAGGCGACCGGCTTGGGCAAAGGGCTATACCACCGGTTCGACGGTCAGGCACTCCGCTTCGCGCCTTCGCAGGCACACGCGGCCGCCTCGCAAGTCGATCTCAAAGGGGTCGCCGAGCGGCGCAATCTTAAGGACGGTGAACTCGGTGCCCGGGGTCAGGCCCATCTCCATGAGGCGGCACGCGCCGCACGCGAGGATATCGACGCCGACAATGCGGCACCGCATGCCAGCGCAAGGCTTGAAGCTATCTGACTTACAACCCTTCGGCTTTTCCACGTCCACCTCCTTCATACCACAAACGGCGTAGGATCCCTCCTACCGGACCACGGTGAACGCCTTCTTCTCGACCGGTTCGTCGACTTTAAAGTCCACCTTCCAGATTCTACGGACGACCGCCCCCGCTTGTTCTGCGCCTTGGGCAAGTTCGTACTCAAGAAGGTCGCCCTTCTCATTGCACGTGATGCGGTACTGGGCGGTGACCGGCTCAAGCGCGGTGAGCCGCCAGTCCCCTTCGATCCGGTATTGCTTGGGTTCCGTGCCCGGAACCTCGACCGGTTCGCCGAGCGTGACGAGCTGCTCCTTAAAGAGGCGCAGGTCGCGGACGTCGGCGATGGCCAGGTCGATCGGGACAGAGCGCTCGGCCAGGCTCAGGCCGGCTGCGCGATAGATGTCGCCGAGCGTCGTCTCCTCGGTCACCGGCTCGATCAGCCGGGCCCCGGAGCCGACCACGTCTTGGGAGGTCTGGACGGGTCTGTTGTAGCTGAACTCTTTGCCGTCGGAGGTCAACAGGAACCTGGCCTTCGGCGCGACCGAGGTGGTCTGCCCGATAAAGAGCCTCGTCGGGCGCTCCAAGACCAGCACGGACGTGATCGTGGCCTTCTCCACCCCGATCTGGATCGTGGTGTCGATCGTGCCGGAGATCGTCTTGGCTTCGTAATAGTGGGCGATCATCCGACTGATGAGCTCGCTGGCCGTCGGCGGATCGTTCTGGCAAGCGGCCAGAAGCACGAAAAGGGGGGTCATTCCGACCCTCCCCGCCACACGGACTCTTGCGTGCCTAATCGGGCGTTTTCGGTTCGCGCGGCAAGGAACATCCAGTCAGAAAGACGGTTGACAAAGGCGATGAGTTCTGGCCGGACCGGCCGATGGCGGTTTAACGCCACCAAATGGCGCTCGGCCCGACGGCACACGGCCCGGGCAAGGTGGAGGTGGGCGGCTGGCCCGGCTCCCCCCGGCAGAAGGAAGTTGCGAAGCGGGGCTAAGGCGTTCTCTTGCGAGTCGATCGAGCCTTCCAATGAGGCGGTCAGCCCTTGGACCGGCGCGGGCCTGGCGAAGCGGCTCCCCGGTTCGGCGGCGACCTCTGCCCCGCAGTCAAAGAGGGCGCTCTGGACCCGGGCGAGGAGGTGGTCGAGCTCGGCACTGACGCCAAGTGACCGGACAATGCCGATCGCGGCGTTGAGCTCATCGAGGTCGCCCAGGGCTTCGATCACGACGTCGTCTTTGCCGACGCGCGCCCCGCCGATCAACCCCGTTTCGCCCTTGTCGCCCGTCCGGGTGTAAATCCTCACCGCGACGACCTGAGCACTTCGAGCGCGAAGCGCGGCAAGAGCCGGACCTTGTCCAGCTTCTTCGGGTTCAAGAGGAGCCGCCAAACCCACTCGGCCTTTACCGCCTGGATGAGGCGCGGGGCCCGCTTGACCCGGCCGCTGAAGACGTCCAGAGAGCCGCCGACTCCGACCGAGACCTTGGCGCCCGTGGCGCCCAGCGTCCTCGCGATGAACTTCTCCTGGCGCGGGATGCCCATCGCGACGAAGAGCACGTCCGGCTTCGCCCGGGCGACCTCTTGGGCGACGAGGCTGTCGTCTTCCGCCGGGAAAAAGCCGTGATGGGTCCCCACCACGTTGCAACCGGGGTGCCGCAGCATCAGCCGCTCGGCCGCCAATTGGGCCACACCCGGTTCGGCACCGAGGAAGAAGACCCTGTAGCCCTTGTCCGCGCTCAACGCGCAAATACGGTCGAGCAAGTCGACGCCGCTCACCCGCTGGACGTTCGCCCCCGCCCGCTTCATCGCCCAGACGACGCCTTGGCTGTCCGGGGTCGCGATGGCGGAGGAGCGGTAGATCCGGGCAAGCTCGGCGTCTTCCAGGGCCTGGACCAAGCCAGCCGCGTCAGCGGTCACCAACTGGTGCGCGGTCTTGCTCGCGATAAGCGACTCCACCGCGTCCAGCGTCCCATCCATGTCCAGGGTGGAAATGGGGACTCCCAAGACGTTAATCGTTGGATACGCCGAAAGCGTCCTCTGACCGGTCATCGCCATCCGCGATTGTACCGAGATGCTCGAAACGGGCCGTCCCCTTTCTTCCGCTGGATCCCGGTTCTTTCGAACCTGCCCGCACTTTTGCGAGCGCCGCGTCCACGCCTGCCTTGAGTGCTTCCGCAAGCGCGTTCTGCCCGGCGTTCGTCGCCACAAACTTCTCGTCATTGGGGTTCGTGATGACGGCCATCTCGACCAGCAAGACGGGCACCTTGCTAAAGATCGAGCCGGTCAGGGCGCCCTGCTTCCCCCCGACGGTCGTTTGCCCTTCGTCCCGCACCCCCCTGTCTTTCAGCTTGCCCTTGAGACTTTCCATGACTGCCTTGTGAAAGACCGGGGCTAGGCGCTTGGAGGCTTCCCGTACCGCCTTCGAGGGCCCCGTGACGCCCTGCGCCCTCCCTTCCCGGGCCGGGTAGAAGGTCGCGAGCCCGGACTCCTTTGCTGCGTCGAGATGGAGCCGCAGCATGAGGTCGGCCTTCGCTTCGTTCGCGATCTGGGCCCGCCGCCTGTTCGTCATTTTCTGCCCTTGGCTGCTCTTCGTAAGCACCACCGTGTACCCGCCCTTCTCCAGAAGCGGTCGCAGCTTTAGCGCCACCTTCCAGGCGACTTCCAACTCAGTCACCCGCTTTCCCGATGCCCCGCGGCCCACCTCGCTCGGATGCCCTGGGTCCAGGCAGACCACCGGCTTTGGGCTGGCGCCCAGCAAAGCGGCGAGGATGGCGCATGCGACCATAGGTTGCGGCACGATACCAAACCCGGGCCAAAGTAAAATAGAGCCTGTGAGCGATCTGAGCCCCCGGAAGCGCCAGGTTCTGCGGGCGGTCGTCGTCGAATACGTCGAAGGCGCGGAGCCGGTCAGCAGCGAGCAGATCGTCCGCCAGTACGAGCTCGGGGTCAGGAGCGCGACCGTGCGCAACGAGATGGCCGAGATCACGGAGCTCGGCTATCTTGAGCAGCCTCACACCAGTGCCGGGCGTATCCCCAGCGACTTGGGCTATCGCTACTATGTCGACCACCTGCTGATCCCGGTCGTGCTCCAAGCGTCGGAGCAGCGCCGCATTGGGGACGCGACCTCCGAGGACGACACCCTCAACGAGCTTCTCCGGGAGACCACGAAGGCGCTCAGCCGGCTCACCCGGCTCCTCAGCATCGCGGCCACGATCCGCAACGGAGAGGTGACCGTGCGGAACGTGCTCGTCACCGCCATCGGCCCGGACCGCGCCTTGCTCGTCTTCGTGCTGCAGAACGGCCACGTCGAGACCCGCATCCTCGATTGCCCGCCCGGCACGACCCTCGAGCATCTCGGCAAAGCGAACGCGGCGCTCGGGGCGTTGGTCGAGGGCTCGAGCCTGCGGACGGTCTCGCGGGCGAAGACGCCCTCGGTCGAAGACCCGGTCCTCTCTGTCCTGATGCGCAACGCCTTCGCCCTCCTTCGCACGACGGCACGCGAGATCATGCGGGGCCAGCTGGTCGCAGACGGCCAGCAGTACGTGATCGCCCAGCCCGAGTTCCAGCGCGACATGGAGTCAATGGCCGCTTTGCTCGATAGCTTGGAGGACGAGGAGACCCTTTACTCGGCCGCGATCGGCGAGGGCGTCACGATCGGGCGCGAGAACCCGATCGAATCTATGCACGGCCTCTCCGTGATCCGGAAGACGTTCTTCGTGGGCGAGGACGAGGCGGGCACCCTCGCCGTGATCGGCCCCACCCGGCTGCCCTACGACCGCACCAGCGCCCTGCTCGATTTCACCGCACGGGCGGTCTCCGAGACCCTCACCCGGCTCTTGAAGTAACGACGCCGCATGGCGGGTCTGCCCCAACAAAAGAGCCCCCCTTTCGGGGGGCCGGACGAAGAGGGGGTGGGGAAAGCCCCCCCGGGAGGTAAGTCTGTTTAGTTGCCGAACAGGAAGGCCAAGTCGTTCCGGTTGCCGTCGCAGGCGTCCTTCACGTAGTCGAAAGCTGGGCCCGGCTTTTCGAGCCAAGCGGGACAGCCTGTCAACGGCCTGCGTCCGGACCACCCGAACTGGGCGAGACCGACGATCGAACTCGTCGAGTCGTCCTCGGCGATCGAGACGTACCACTTGCCCGCCGGGACCACGACAGGCGACGTATTGGCGAGGAAGTGGTAGACGGTGCGCCCCTGGCAGTCCATGCCAACCGGGGTCTTCTGCGGATAGATCGCGGTCGTGTAGGTCCGGGCGCCGACCTTGCAGTTCAGGTTCTGATAGAACGAGAGCTCGAAGCGGACCACGGAACCGACGGGCAGCGTCCCCCAGAACTCGACCTTGCGGAGGATTTGGGGCGCGGCGATGACGAAGTCGTCGTAAGCCTTGGTGGGAAAAGGCACCCCGCCGATGTTGGCGACGACCGAAAGGGTCGAGGCGCGCGGCGGGGTCCAGGGCTGCGAATACCAGGTGACGGCAAGAGCCGAACCGGCCGAGCAAGCGAGGGCAACGGCCATCGCAGCCCGAAGAGAACGGAAGCAAGTGTTAAGGTTCATGCGATTCCTCGATGCGTCTCCGGAGCCAGTGCGCCATCGACAAGCGCATGATCCACCTGCGACCGTTACGAAACCGTGACAAGCCCGGGACGTCCCCAAAGAGCCCCCTCGCCGAACCTGGAAACGGCCTTTCCCGCGGGTGGCATCCTCAGGATGTCTTGACACAAACTTCTCATGCCTCGGCACGCCCCGTGCTGAGGCTAGACTCCTGCCCTGCGCAAGCGGCACCGGACGAACTGGGCGCAGGCGGCCGGTGGCGTTCCTGGCCGCTACCGCACTTGACTTCGCGCCCGTGTTCGCGAGGCCAAGGCTGAAGGAACTGGGGGCGGCGTCCCTTCTCGCCGACCGCCAGAGGTACGGCACGCCGCTCTACGCCTTCGTCGTCTGTCGAATCACCTGCACCTGGTGCGAGGAAAGGGCGGTGTTTGACCAGAAGGTGAGGCACGTCCACGACAACCCGGTCAGGGCTGGGCTCTGCGCCCGGGGAGAGGAGTAGCGCTGGTCCTCGGCCAGGCTCTACCACGTCGAAGGGATCGCACGGTCGAGAATAGCCTCGGCACGGAGCGTGCCGAGACATTAAACATTAAATCCACGGCCCAGCCAACTGCCCCCGCACTCCCCCCGGGTTCCCCGAGGGTTCCCCACGGCACCGGTGCCGTGGGGAACCCGGGGGGAACCCTCGGGGAACCGTCGGGGAGACCGGGTAAATGCCGGCTGCGTGGCCAGAGTGCCTAAGGACACCACCCCGGCCACGCACTGCTATGCGGCGTGAAGGTTCCGCAGGAACCGGGGTGCAGAAGACACCACCCCGGCCATGCCCTTACTTGATTTCGAACAGGGAGTTCGGGAGGCCGGTATTGACCTTCAAACTGCCATAGGTCGTCGAGCCGCCGACCTTGCCTTCTGAGTTCATGACCGTCACGCGGGTGGGGACGTAGACCCCGCTGACTTGCTGCGGCTTGTCGTACGTGAAGATGGCGAGAAGCTTGCCGCCGTTTTGGCTGTACCACTCGCGCTTACGCACAAACTTCATCTGCGAGTCCACCCAGACCCGGTGGCGGCTGGTGTCGTCGAGTCGCGGGATGTAGGTGAGGTCGAACACCTGGCAGCCTGCGAAATCCCCGCGAGTCTCCGACCGGACGAACTTCGACTGGAAGAAGTCCTTGAAGAGCGAGGGGGTGAGCAGGCCGAAGTCAAGCGGGGTCTGCCGCTTGCCCGGGCTCCGGCTGAGGTCTTCCTTCTGGTTGATGTTAGCCCGCGGCACCCGCACGAGGCGCTTCGTGCCGTTCACGATGAAGAAGATCGAGGTGTCCTCGACCTTCCCTTCCATGCGTAGCATCAGCGGCTCCTTCATCCAAACCTGGCTGGATTTGAACCGATAGGAATCGGCAAAGTCCTTGTTGATCTTGCGCAACTCGGCTTGCTTGGCGTTCTGGACTTGGGCGACGAAGGAGACGTCCTTGAAGTTTGTGTTGATGTAGGACTCGATCGTCGGGCTGCTTTGCCCCAAGGCGGCGGTGGCAATTGCGGCGAATAGTGCGGTCATCCTGCGCGGTTCCTCTATGGGGCCAAGACGCTCCAGCCCGCCAACGATTCCCGGCTTGCGTCGAAAGTCCCCCGGCCGAAGCCGGCTATCGGCCCTATGCCGAGGGCGGTCGGGCCAGTGACCGTCCGGCCCTAAACCGCGTATAGTTGCGAAATGGCGCGGGCGACGCCGCTCGAATCGTACGCGAAAAGGATGGGTGCGCTTGAGCGGCGCTCCCTCGTCCGCGCCTACGCCGCGACCGAGTTGGTGGACACGGCCCTGAGCCTTTATCAAAAGGTCGCGCGCCCCGTGCTCAAGGCGACGGCCGTGCCCATGATCCTCTGCCTGGCCGGCTTGACGTTCTACAACACGTTCGTCCTGAACGGGCTCTTCACGACCCGGGCCGGGGGCGACCTCCGAATCGAGGCGACCGAGATCATGGTCACGATGGGCACCGCGCTTGGCGTAGCCCTTCCCCTCCTCGCCCTCGGACTGGGCAGTTCGATGGCGGCCACCGTTTCGAAGCTTGCGCCGCTCGTGCGAGGAGACCTGACAGATCCTCCGCCAGTCGGCGGTGGGGCCGCCTTGCGGACGGCCCAGACGATCCTGCTGGTCATCGCCGCCTCTTGCGGGGTCGCCGTCCTTTCTGGGATCGGCATCTTAGCCGGCGCCTATGCGGAGCGGACAGGCGCGCACAATGTCGCGACCGACGCGGTGACCGCCCTGAGTTGGCTGAGCCTCGCGACCGTCGCATGGATCCTCATCCCGGTCGGCCTTTGCGTCTTCGCCGTGGCACCCGTCGTGTGCCTGCTCGAATCGGCCAAGCCGCTGGCTTCGCTCCGACGGGCAAGGAAGCTGATGCGGACCGCCCGCGGCCAGTCCAACGCTTATGGGCCGGTGGTCGGCGCGATCACCGTGCTGCTCTTGGTCGGCTTCGGCCTTGGGGGCTCGATGGAGTTCATTCTGGGCGCGTTCGGGCTCCAGAGCTTGATCGAGCGGACGTTCAGCCCGTTCGGCCTGGGCGAGCTGCTCTCCGGCGTCGTCCAGGCGCTGCCGACTTACGTCACGCTCTGGTTCCTGACCCCCATCTGGACGAGCGTCGTGACGCTTCTCTACTTCGACCGTCGGGTCAGGCTCGAAGCCTACGACATTCGGCTCTTGACGGAGGACATCCTTGCGAAGCAAGGCGCTCGCGGCCGTTAGCCTCCTGGCCGCGCTCGCCTTCGCCCAGCACACCGACTGGGCGAGCAAGGTCCGCGCGACGAAAACGGGCGAAGAACTCGCCCGGGTGGCAAACTCCCTGCCGAAGGAGATCGCCGAAGACCTCAACGTCGCGGAAGAGATTGAGATCGCCCTCTCGAGCGATTCCGACGTGCCGCTTAACCGGGAGAACCTCGCCAACCAGATCGAGCTCCGCGAGCGGCTTTCCGCCCGAAAGTCGCCCAACGACAAGGCGGGGCAGACCGCGAAAGATATCCTCTCTTCGCCCCGTTACAAGGATCCCGGGATCGCCGAGAACCGCTCCCTTGCGACCAATGCGGGGGACCGGCTCACCGCTTGGCTGAGGGAGTTGTTGGGACGTTTCCGTCCAACCGCCGCGGCCGGCGTGCCTGGGTTTGCCTTCCCCGGCCTCGCGCCCCTTATCTGGGGATTGGTCGCGGTCGGGTTCGGCCTCCTCGTGTTCTTGTTCGTGCGGGCCTTTCGGTGGCAGTGGCAACGCAAGGTACGGGGCGGCGGCGTCCTGGACGAAGACGAGCCCGACCGCTCTTCCGACGAATGGCTGCTTCGGGCCGGGCAGCTAGAGGCGGAGGGCCGCTACCGCGACGCCGTTCGCTGCCTTTACCTCGCCTGCTTGATGCGGATCGACGAGGCGGGCATCGCCCGCTTCATCCGCACCGAGACCAACCGGGAGCACCTTCGCCGGATCCACGACAGCGCCCTCAAACCGGAGTCGATCGACTTCCTCCCGCCGACCCGGCACTTTGAGGAAGTCTGGTACGGCAACATGCTGGAGGGGCAGCCGGACCTTGACCGGATGCGGGAGTTCTACGTCTTCTTGAAGGACGCCACGAAGGAGGTGGCACCGCGATGAGGGGCAACTCCTACCTGCGCGTCGCCTTGGTCTTGGTCGGACTGCTGGCCGCGTCGTACTTCGTGCTGAGCGTGGCCCGGCAGGAGCGGAGGACGAACCCAAGCGCCACGAACAGCGGCCCCAGCGGCCTCGCCGGCTTGGCCGAGCTTCTCCGGCAGCAAGGCTACGACGTCGTGATCGACCGGCGCGAGCGTCCCCGCCTCCGTCCGCAGGACGTGGCGATCGCGGTCACGATCCCGCAGAAGCTCCTCGGCATCTTCGACCAAGAACCGATTCCCTTTCAGGAACCGCCGTTCAACAAGAACTTGCACGCCTTCCTTTCGGAGGGCGGCTCCGTGATCCATCTCGTCCTGCCAGGCGACTTTGCGGACGCCTCCACCAAGGCCCGGACGGTGGAAGCCGCCCTCCTCAACGATCCCGAACCCAGGGCGCTGTCGACCGTCGAGGTCGAAGGCACGTCTTCGCTAGAAGTCGGCGAGTCCGAACCCTACGTCCTTTGGACCGCGGGCGAACCCCTGGCCAGCGGCTACCTCGAGGGCACGGGCGTGGCAATCCAGGTGGAAAACGGCATCGCGGCCACCAACAGGTTTCTTGGGCGAGAGGACAATGCCGAGTACATCGCGGACCTCGTTTCCCGGGTGGGCCGCCCTGGTGGGCGCGTCGTCTTCACTGAGGCTTCCTTCGGGAACATCGACCGCGAAGGCTTTCTGGGAGCGCTCGGCTCGTGGGCAGTCGCCGCCCAATGGCAATTGATCCTGCTGCTAGGCGTGGTCGTCTTCAGCCTCGGCGCGCGCTTTGGCCGGCCAGACCCTGAGACCACCCACCAACGTGGCAGCCGCGACATGATCGACGCCGTCTCCGAGACGATGCGCCTTTCCAAGAAGCAGGACTTGGCCGTACGCGTCCTCGGGCAGAACACTTTGGACGAGGCGCGGAAGCTCTTGGGGGTGCCGCCCGGCACTTCGGAGCAGCGCATCCTGCAGTCGCTCCCTTGGGAGGATCGGCGCTTGCTCCAGGCGGCGCTCTACGAGGAAGGCTTCTCCCGAGAGGCGGCGGTAAAAGTCGCCGGCGAGCTGACCGAGCGGTCGCGCACCTGGACGCGCACTTCCTTGCGGGAAAGGCGTCGGGCAGAAGGGGATAGAATGGCACGATGAAACGCGTTTTCCCGCTCCTGGCCCTCGTGCTGCTCGCCGTGCCTGCTTTCGGCCAGCAGCCGCAGCCGAACGCCCAAGCAGCCAGCATCCAGGCCGATAAGAAGAAGCTCGAAGCGCTCGACAAAAAGTACACGGCGGCCAAAGCGGCCTACGGGAAGCGAAAGGACGACGCCGCCGCCCGGAAAGCCTACGTCTCCGCCACGAACGACTATGGCGACGCCGTCCTGGTCGCGAAGTCTCTGACGCCGAAGGACAAGTATCCCAAGGCCCTGCGGCTTTACCGAGAGGTCTTGACCGTCGACCCGAAGAACAAGCACGCACTCGAGAACAAGAAGCTCATCGAAGACATCTATCGCAGCATGAACCGGCCCATCCCCAAGTAGAATCCGCGCCCGGTGGATCGTGACGTCAGCGCAGAACAAGAAGACCGGATCGAGGAGATCACCCGGTTTGCCGTCCGCCTCGGCCTAGCCGTCACGTTCCTGGCCCTGTTGCCGGCCCTGATCGGTTGGCTGAGCGCGCCTACGGGCTCGCTTTATTTCGGAATCCAGACGAACCTGGACGACCACATGGTCTATGCCGCATGGATGCGCCAGGCCATGGAGGGCCGGTTCCTCATGGACAATCGGTTTGCCATCGACCCGCAACCGGGGTTGACCGTGCACGTTTACTTCTTCGCGCTGGGATTGGTCGCGAAGCTGGTCGGCATTCCCGCGGCGATGGCGATTTCCCGGGCCGTCTTCACGTTCGGGTTTGTGTACCTGCTGTCGCGGCTTTTGATCCGACTGAACATGCGGGTCTTCGAAGCGAAGTTCGGCCTCATTTTCGCGAGCTTTGGCGGCGGCCTCGGGTTTCTCTTCTGGGAGCGGTTCGGCCAGGCGGCGGTCAACGGGTCGAGGACGGTGGCGACGCTGGTCTCGGGCCGTGCTCCGATCGACGTTTGGCAACCGGAGGCGTTCGTGTTCCCTTCCGCGCTCACGAACGGGCTCTTCATGGCGAGCCTTTGCCTGATGGTCACGGTCTTCAACGCCGTCCTTTCCGCCCGCGATTCCTGGAAAGGCGTGCTGGGCGGAGCCCTCGCCTATGGCGTGCTGATGAACATCCACAGCTACGATGTGCTCCTCATCGCGATCGTGCTCGTCGGCTTCCTCGTGACCCAGCTGGTCTCGAAGCAGGCGACCTGGCCCTGGGTGGGGCGCGTCCTGGTGATCGGACTCGGGGCGCTGCCTTCCGCCCTCTGGTTCCTTTACGTCCTGCAACACGACCCTGTCTTTCAAATGAGGGCGGCCACGCCGACCTATTCGGCGAATTTCCAGCAAGTCCTGTTTGGCATCCTGCCCCCGGTCTTCCTAGCCCTGGTGGCGCTCTATAAGTGCGGGGGGGAGCGGAAGCCCTTCGCGACGCTCGGCCTCAGCGGGCTCTTACTGGCGCTCTACGTCCTCGCCCGCCCCCACGACCCCGGCCAGGGCTACTTCCTGACTTTGGGGCCGTGGATCGCGGTGTTTATCGTGGCGCTCGGGTTGCTGGCTCTTCTGGCCAAAGCCGACGCGGGCTGGAACCTCATTTGGTCTTGGGCAATCCTGGGCCTCGTCGCCATTTACTTCCCCGCCCTCTTTGAGCGCAAGCTCTCGATGGGGCTGGTCGTCCCGTGGGCGATCTTGGCCTCCCTCAGCCTGCCCCAAATCCTCACCCACCGCGACCGCTCCACCCGCAACCTGGTCGCCGCCCTTGCGCTAGTGATGACCTGCGCGGTCTCGATCCTGTGGTTCCAGCGCGAGATCGTCTTCATCCGCAAGGACGTGAGCAGCACGACCGTTCATTCGGTCTACTACTCACAGGACGCGGTGCGGGTCCTGGAGGAGATCGACCGCGCCCCGGGCCGCAAGGTGGTGGTCGCAATGCCTGGCATTCCCAACCCCGTGGGCCCCGCCGACTTTGACACGCCGATCCTCGCCGATCTCAACTCGATCATCTCGGGCATGACCGGCGCCTACACATTCGCTGGGCACTGGAGCGAGACGCCCGACTACGGCCGCCGCCGCACGCTCGCCACCCTCCTCTTTCTTTCGACGACCTCCGACGCCGACCGCAAGGCGATCCTTCGCGAGATCAAACCGGACTTCATCGTCGCCCCAAACCCGGTCGCGTTCGAGAACCAGAAGTTCGCGGGAGAGACGCTACCGCTGGCCGACTTGCGACCTTACGGCGAGGTCGTCTACGAGGGCAGCCAGCTCTTCCTTGTCCGTTACCGCCCCTAGCGGCGGACCAGGCTCTTCGCGATGAAGGCCAGGTTTGCAGGGCGCTCGGCCAGCCTGCGCGAAAAGTAGGGGTACCAAGCCGAGCCGAACGGGACATAGACCCGGACGTTGTAACCCTCTTCCCTAAGGCGGTCCTGCAGGTCGCGCCGGATGCCGTAGAGCATTTGCCACTCGAACTTCGCAGGGTCGATCCCCTTCTCTCGCACGAACGCCTTGAGCTCGCCAATGATCCGCTCGTCGTGGGTCGCGATAGCCGGGTAGTTGCCCTCCGAAAGCAGCATCTTCGCCACCTCGACGTACTTCGCGTCGACTGTGGCCTTGTCCTGATAGGCGACCGTGGCCGGCTCTAGGTAGGCGCCCTTGACGATGCGGACACGCGCGCCGAGGGCGATCATCGTGCGGGCGTCGTCCAGGGTGCGGTGCAGCATGCTTTGCAGAACCGTCCCCGTGTTCTTGAGGTCGGCGAAGACCCGCGCCACCATGGCCACCGTCCGCTCGGTATAGGCGCTCGCTTCCATGTCTGCACGGACGAACATGCCGAACTTCGCCGCCTCGGCGACGATCTCGCGATAGTGTTTCTCGGCGATCTCATCTCCTTGGTCGAGGCCCAGCGCGGTCAGCTTGATCGAAACGTTGATCTTCTCGACGTGCGGGCTTTGCCCGATGCGGCGGACGAGGTCCACATAGGCGTCGCGCTCCCGCTCCGCCTCCGTGACGGACGCCACGTTCTCGCCGAGCAGGTCCAAGGACACGTTAAAGCACGAGGCCGCGAGCCCGTCGCCAACTTGGATGGCTTGCTCGACCGTCTCGCCCGCGATGAACCTTCGGACGACCGGCCGGACCAGCGGCGACCGAGTCATGAACGCCTTGACGAACGGCAGGGCTGAGGCGCGCAGGATCAAGGTGCGGAACAGCATCGTTGGTGTCCAGAGACGATTCTACTGGCCCGAAGGCCGAGCCTTGGCCCCAGAGGGACGTAAACCGGTCAGCTTGCGGTAAAGGCGGGCAATCTGGCCTTCCCCCTCTTCAGCCAGCCGCCGGGCTAGTGCTTCGGCCCGTTCTTTCACGGCAGGGTTTTCATAGGCCTCTTTCCAGGCATTAGCGAGGTGCTCCGCGTCAGGGCAGAAGGTAGCGGTACCCGCTTCCCGAAGGAACTCGTAGGCGGACCGGTGCTGTTCGAAGTGGCAGCCCAGGGTGAGGGGGACTCCCCAGGCGACTGCCTCGCTGGGCGAGTGCCCCCCTCGGGATGCGCCGAACGTGCCGCCTATGAAGGCCACTGTGGCGCCTGAGTAGGCGTCGCGTAGCTCACCGATGGTGTCCAGCACCAAGACCGCACCGGGCGGAGCGGATATGCCTTCCGTGCGCAGGACGCACGGGATCGCCGCGGCTTTCACCTTAGCCGCGACCTCGGGTGCGCGTTCGACCCGCCGAGGGGCGAGAATCAACCGCGCATCTGGAATGACCTGGCGGACTGCTTCGAAGGCCGTGAGCACGGGACCCTCGTCCTCCGGGTGGGTGCACCCCGCCACGATGACAAGATCTCCCGCGTCGCTACCGAGAACGGCGTGCCACGGCAAGGCCGCCTTAGGCGGGCTGACGTTGAGGCTCAGCGGCGTCTCGACCAAGATCGTGGCGGGATCCGCCCCGAGGCTCGCCAAGAGGTCCTTGCCCGCGGCGCTGGAGACCGTGTAGCCGTTCGGCAGGGCGAACTGGTGCCTGTGGCCGAAACGGCCGCTTTGCCGCGCGGCCTCCTCGCCCGTCAGGTCCCCATCGACCACGAAGACCGAAGTCCCCGTAAGCCGGGCCAGCGCCTTCACGTGCCAAGCGTCCACCGAGCCGACCGCTATGAGCTCTCTAGGCCCCCAGCGCGCCAGGAAGAGGAGGACTGAGAAAGGGCTGTTAAACGGGGCGCCTCGTACGAGCACCCCGTCCCTGGTCTTTGCCGCCTCGTCGGTCGCAACCAGGAGCACGGTGTCGAGACCTAGCTCCGCGGCCAATTCTCTGGCGATCCGCTCGCCAAGACGGGCTTCCCCCATGTAGCCCGCGTAGACCGCGGTCCAGTCCGCCTTGTGAGGCGGTTTCCCGCCCCCAAAGAGCCGCTCCCGCATCAAGCGCCCGTAGCCGCGACGCCGCGCGCGCGCGAGGCCCCGCAGGGCGAGCACCGGGCTGAGCACGAGGTGGAAGAGGGTGTACGCGGTGTATTCCAGCATGCCTCTTGCCCTTCTAAACGGCGGAGGCGGCCGACGCTCTCTGCAAGAAGCCGGTTAGGATGTCCTCAAGCTCGGCGACACTCGAGACCGTACTGAGGCGACCACGGACATCGCTCGCCCCAGGTGCGCCTTTGATGTAGAGGGGGAGTTGGCCGCGCAGGGCGCGGATCGCGCGAAGCTCCACGTCCGCCTCGCTGGTCTTCGCGCTGGTCTGTTCGTCGGCTTCATGCTCGTACTGGACCATCAGTTTGGCGTGGTCCAGCGCTGTCGCGACTCGTTCCGAGAGGCCCGGCTCGGGGGGCGCGGGCTCGCCGGTCAGGCCGCAACGGATCGAGCGGAGCCGCCACGGGTTGCTAATGGCGGCCCGGCCGACCATGACCCCGTCGCACCCGGTCTCTTCGACCATCCGTCGGGCGTCATCGGCCGTCTTGACATCGCCGTTGCCCAGCAGCGGCACCTCGACCGCCTTCCGCAGTTCGCGCACCAGGCTCCAGTCCGCCTCGCCCTCGAAGCCCTGCTTCGCGAAACGCGCGTGGAGCGTGATCATCTGGGCGCCCACGCCCACAAACCGCTTGGCAAGCTCGGGCGCGGCGAAGAGCGAATAATCCCAGCCTGCGCGCACCTTTACGGTCACGGGAACGGCGACCGCTCGGACGACGGCGCGGACGATGGCTTCGGCCGCGTCGGGATCCTTGAGGAGCGCGGCGCCGGAGCCTGTCCGGCACACCTTCGGCACCCAACAACCCATGTTGATGTCGATGAGGTCCGCCCCCGCCTCCTCGCAGAGCCGGGCCGTCTCGGCCATCACGTCGGGTTCCGCGCCGAAGATTTGGATTCCGAGGGGCCGTTCCTCCTCATGGACGCGAAGTTTCTTCAGCGTCTTCTTCGCGCCGTAATGGATGGCCATGGCGCTGACGAACTCGCTGAACATCAGCCCGGGCGCCGCGACCCGCTTTGCGATGAGGCGCATGGGGAGGGCCGTGACGTCCTCCATGGGGGCAAGCACCAGGGGAGGGTCGACGCGGACATTTCCGATCCGAAACCCAGGCGTGGCCAATCCTCTCCTCCCGGGCGAGCCCGCCTAGTTCACTTGCACGAGCTCGTAGGCTTCGACGACGTCGCCTTCCTTGAAGTCTTCCCAGCCGTCGAACTTCATGCCGCAGTCCTGCCCCGCAATGATCTCGCGCACGTCTTCCTTGACGTTGCGCAAAGAAGCGAGCTTGCCCTGGTATACGACCTCGTTCGCTCGGCGCACCCGCACGCTCGCGTTGCGCGTGACCTTGCCGTCAGTGCAGTGGGAGCCGGCGACCTTGCCCGCCTTCGAGAGCTTGAACGCCACCCGGATTTCAATCGTGCCCATGTACTGCTCCTCGAACTTGGGCTCGAGCATGCCCTTGACGGCGTTCTCGATGTCCTCGATCAGCTCATAGATGATGTTGTAGGTCCGGATTTCGACCTTCTGCCGCTCGGCCTCGGCTTTCGCCTGCCCTTCCGGCTTGACGTTGAAACCGACCACGATCGCGTTGGCCGCGCTGGCGAGGAGGATATCGGACTCGGTGACGCTACCGACCCCGGTATGGATGACGCTGACGTTCACCTCCTCGTTCTCAATCTTGTCCAGCAAGCCCTTGACCGCTTCGACCGAGCCTTGGACGTCGGCCTTCACGATCAGGTTCAGGTCCTTGATGTCGTCTTCTTCGCCCAACTTGCGGATGTCCTTGAGGCTGACTTTCCGCTTGCCGGTGGTCATCGCCTTGTTGCGGACGTCCAGCAGCCGGGTCTCGCTCATGTCCCGGCCCGCCCTCTCGTCCTTCGCGCTATCGAGCCGGTCACCGGCATGGGGCACCTCGGAGAGGCCGAGGATCTCGACCGGAGTGGAGGGGCCCGCTTCCTTGAGGCGCTCCCCCTTCCAGTCGTTCATCGCCTTGATCTTGCCCCAGGTGTTGCCGACGGTCACGACGTCACCGATCTTGAGCGTGCCTTCCTCGATGAGCACCGTAGCGACTGGGCCGCGCCCCTTGTCGAGCTTCGCTTCGATAACGACCCCTTCCAGGTCGCCGCGAGGATTGGCCTTGAGCTCCATCACCTCGGCTTGGAGCAGGATCATTTCAAGAAGCTCGGGGACCCCTTGTCCCGTAACCGCCGAGACGGGCACGGTGATGACTTCACCGCCAAAGCTCTCCGGGATGAGTTCGTACTGGGTGAGCTGTTGCAGGACGCGGTCGGGGTTGGCCTCCGGCTTGTCGACTTTGTTGACCGCGACGATGATCGGCACGTCCGCGTTCTTCACGTGGCTGATCGCCTCGATCGTCTGCGGCATGATGCCGTCGTCCGCGGCCACCACGAGGATCGCGATGTCCGTCACCTGGGCTCCTCTGGCGCGCATCGCGGTGAAAGCCGCGTGGCCCGGGGTATCCAAGAAGGTGATCAGTCCTTCTGGCAGCCTGACCTGGTAAGCGCCGATGTGCTGGGTAATCCCGCCGTGCTCTTTGGCGACGACGTTGGTCTTGCGGATGTAGTCCAGCAACGACGTCTTGCCGTGGTCGACGTGGCCCAGGATCGTGACCACCGGCGGGCGCAGGACGGCCTCGCCCGTCTTCGCGCCGGGCTTCGTCGGCTTAGCGCCTTTCTTCGGCTCCGGCTTTGGCTCTTCCCACCGGACGTTAAAGCCGTATTCCTTCGCCAGGCGCTCGGCGACGGCAGGCTGGAGCGCCGTGGTCAGGGTCGCCATGACCTTCACCTTCGTCATGAGCGTCTTCAGAACGTCCTTGTCCGGTTTGCCCATGGCGACGGCGAGGTCGCGCGGGGTGCGGTTTGGAGGCAGGATGAGGGTGTTGCCGTCGGCCTCTCCTTCGAGCGTCTTAGCCTGCTCCAGAATGAGCTCGACTTCGTCCGCATCGGCTTCAAAAGTGCCGTTGCCGTGTGCGATGCCGAGTTCGTCCAGCGCGCCGGTGACCTGCTTTTCAGTCAGACCGTGCTTCTTTGCAAACTCCTGGATCGCGATGCTCATACCTGCTTCCTTTAATTCTGCCAATTCGTAACCTCTGTCAAGACTCTCGCTTTCTCTGCGCCCGGGATTTGTCTTCGAAGAGCGCGTTCGAGCCGCCCCTTTTCACCGAGTTGCCGGCGACATTCCGCCGCGAAGCAACAGTAGGCGCTGCGCCCGCGGCCCTGGGCCAGCCCGACGGCCAAGCCGTCCCAGCCCTGGCGCACCCGCACCAAGCTGGATTGGGGCCGCTTGGCCCGGCAAACGACGCAGGTGCGGACCGGTGCTCTCAGGCTTCCGCCGCCTCTGTCTTCGTCCCCAGCTGCTCCTTCGCTTCCTGGGCTGCCTGGCCCTCGCTTCGAATATCGATCTTCCATTCTGTAAGACGTGCCGCCAACCGCACGTTCTGCCCGCCCCGGCCGATCGCCAGCGAAAGTTGCGTGTCCGGCACGATGACGTACGCGCTCCGCTCCTCTTCGTTCAAGCGCAAGGTGTTGACCTTCGCTGGGCTCAGCGCATTGATGATGAACTGGCGCGGGTCTTCGCTCCACGGAACGACGTCGATCTTCTCAGGCCGAAGCTCGTCCATGATCGATTGGATCCGGCTACCCCGCTGGCCGACGCAGGAGCCGACCGCGTCGATGCGCTCATCGTGCGAGAGGACGGCGATCTTGGCCCGTTGACCTGGTTCGCGCGCCACACTCTTGATCTCGACGAGGCCTTCGGCGATCTCCGGCACCTCGAGTTCGACCAGCTTCCTCAGCAGGTTCGGGTGCGAACGACTGACGATCACCCGGAACCCCCGGTACGTGTCGTCGATCTTCAGGACGTAGACCTTGATGCGCTCGTTGGGCCGATAGTCGTCTGTCCCGACCTGTTCCCGCTTTGGCAGTTCGACTTCGTGGCGGCCGACCTGGATCATCACGCTGCCCTCTTCGCGGCGGGTGACGAGGCCGTTGACGACCTCGCCCAATTCTTCGCTGAACTGCTCGTGGACTCGCCTCAGCTCCGCTTCGCGCAGCTTCTGGGTCAAGACCTGCTTGAAGGTCTGCGCGGCGATGCGACCGAAGGTGTTGGTGTCGATTTCGATGTCGACAAAGTCCCCGATCTGGGTGTTTGGGTTGTAGCGCTTTGCGGATTCCAGGCCGATTTGGACAGCGGGGTCGAGGACCTCGCCGACGACCTCCTTTTCCACCACGGCGCCCGATTTCTTGGAAGGGTCGAGGCGAACGACAGCTTCTCCCGAAGAGTTTCGGAAGCGCTTGTAAGCGACCGCTAGAGCCTGCTCGAGTTCATATTTGAGTTCCTCGACCGGGATCTCTCGCTCTGTCGCGATCTGCTTCAGTTCCTGTAGGATATCCATCGTTCCCATCGACCTGCCACGAAAAACGAGGCTCGCCACTCGGCCAGCCTCGTGGCTCCGATCTGACTATAACCGAGAATTTTAGCACAGAAGCCCTCCCATAGGGGAGGGCGAGCGGCCTCGGTGGAGGCGGGAAGTCCCGCCAGTCGCCTTACTTCTCGCGAAGCGGCATGCCCAGCATCTTCAGCAGGGCACGGCCTTCTTCGTCCGTCCTGGCGGTGGTGACGACGGTGATGTCCATCCCTCGGATCTTGTCGAACGAATCGTAGTCGATCTCCGGGAAGACGAGCTGCTCCTTTAATCCGAGCGAATAGTTGCCACGGCCGTCGAACGACTTCGGAGAAAGGCCCTGGAAGTCGCGGATCCTCGGGAGGGCGACGGTGCACAGCTTGTCGAAGAAGTAGTACATGCGGTCGCCGCGGAGCGTGACCCGGCACCCGATCTTCATGCCCTCGCGGAGCTTGAAGTTCGAGATCGACTTTCGCGCGATGGTGGGCACCGGCTTTTGGCCCGTGATGACCTGCATGTCGCGCAACGAGTTGTCGAGCTCCTTCTCCTCGGAGCCGGTCCCCATGTTGACGGTGACCTTGACGAGGCGCGGCACCTGCATCACGGTGCTATACTTAAACTGCTCCATGAGCTTGGGCACGACCTGCTCACGGTAGACCTTTCGCAACCGTGCCGGAGGCAAGGGCCCCTGCGGCCCGCTCACTTTCTGTTCCTTATCTTTCCTCGCCATTGTGGTCTCCGTTAGTCGCGTTGGCTCATGTTCGGCGTGTCGACGATGGTCTTACCGCTCTTCTTCGCATAGCGGACGATCTTCCCTTCCTCCGTGCGGCGGCCGATCCGGCTCGGCTCGTTGGTGGCGGGGTCGATCACCATCAGGTTGCTGATATGGATCGGCACCGGAATGCGGATCCGGGCTGATTTCTGGCCCTGGTACTTGGCCTTAAAGTGCTTGGTGGCGGCGTTGAGGGGGTTCGGCTGCTCGGGGTTCTCTTCGTTCTCCTGCAGCACGATGGCCTTCAGTTTCTCCGGGGAGATGGCGGCGACGAAGCCGACCTGGCCCTTGTCCTTTCCGGCAATGATGACGACTTTGTCGCCCGTCCTGACCTTGAGTTTGACCTTTTTCCCTTTCGCTTTCAATTCGGCTTTAGTCGGCATTCTTACAGCACCTCCGGTGCAAGCGAGACGATCTTCATGAAGTTCACGTCGCGCAGTTCGCGGGCCACGGGGCCGAAGATTCGCGTGCCGCGGGGTTCGTTGTTCGCGGGGTTGATCACGACGCAGGCGTTGTCGTCGAACCGCAGGGTCGAACCGTCCTGTCGACGGATCGGTTTCTTCGTCCGAACGACGACGGCCTTGATGACATCGCCCTTTTTGACGGGCATGTTCGGCGTCGCGCTCTTAACGCTGGCTACGATGACGTCGCCGACCCCGCCGTATTTTGGCTGCGACCCTTTAAGCACGCGGATGCACATGACCTCCCGCGCGCCGCTGTTGTCGGCGACTCTTAGCCTCGTAAACTGCTGAACCATAATTCGCTCCTTGAAAACTGTCCGTGGTCGTCCCTGGCCGTTTGGCCGAGGGGCGTCACTTCACCTTTTCGATAATCCTCGACACTCTCCAGCGCTTGTCCCGGCTCAAGGGCCGAGTCTCCATGATCTCGACCGTGTCGCCGACGTCGCAACCGAATTCGTCGTGCGCCTTCACCCGCTGGCTATCGCGCACTGTCTTGCCATAGAGGGGGTGCTCGCCTGTCCTCTCCAACCGGACGACCACAGTCTTGGTCATCTTGTTGGAGGCCACGACGCCCCTTCTTACCTTTCGCGAGTTCCTTTCGCCGCTATCCGGTTGGACTTCCTTGCTCACGCTTCTCCGCCTCGTTTCTTCTCATTGATGAGAGTGAGGATTCGAGCGATGTTGTGCCGTCGCGTCTTCAAGCTCGCGACGTCGGTCGTCTGCCGGAACACGAGGTCGCGCCGCGCCTTGAATATGGCGGCCCGCTCGGCCCTCAACATTTCCTCAAGCTCCGGCACAGTCTTGCTGCGCAGGTCGGTCGCTTTGATCGCTTTCATCGATTCGTCTCCTCGTTCTCTTTCCGTGCCGCTCAGGACTGGCCCTCTTCCACGGTCTCCACCGTTTCGGGCGCCTGATCAGCGGTCATGGCTTCGTCCCGTTCGCCGGCCCGGCTGGCCGCAATGGCAGCCTTCGTCGGCGGCACGTAGACGAACCCTTCTTTGATCATGAACTTCGTCTTGATGGGCAGTTTGTACTGGGCGAGCCGCATGGCCGCTTTCGCGACCTCCGGCGGGACGCCGTTCATCTCGAACATGACGCGGCCCGGCTTGACGACGGCCACCCAGCCCTCGACGCCGGCCTTACCTTTGCCCATGCGCTGCTCCAACGGCTTCTTCGTGAACGGCTTGTCCGGGAAGATGCGGATCCAGACCTGGCCGACGCGGCGCACGTGTCGCGTCATCGCGATACGGCTCGCCTCGATCTGTCGCGCGGTGATCCAGCCCGGCTCCATGGCGACCAGGCCGTAGGTGCCGAAACTGATCTCGGTGCCACCTTTGGCGCGGCCGCGCATGCGGCCCCTCATTTGTTTGCGGTACTTCGTCCGCTTAGGCATCAACATCGCTTTTCACCTCCGTGCTCGGCTGCTCTTCGGCCCGCGGCGGCCGCGGTCCTCGGTCACCCCGATAGTCGGGCCGGTCGCCTCTCGGCGCACGGTCGCCACGGTATCCCCCGCGGTCCCCCCGGTCGCCCCGGTCTCGCCGTCGGCGCGGTTGTTCGCTGGCGGCTTCCGCAGCGATCGCGGCCATCAGCTGCCTTTCCGGCAACACTTCTCCCTTATAGATCCAAACTCGAATGCCCACCGAGCCGGCGACCGTGTTCGCCACGGCATAGCCGTAGTCGATGTCCGCGCGGAGCGTGTGGAGCGGCACCTTGCCGATCTTCTCCTGCTCGATGCGGGCGATCTCCGCGCCGTTGAGGCGACCGCTGACGATGACCTTCATCCCTCGCGCGTTCATGCGCTGGGCGCGGGTCATCGACTGGCGCATGGCCCTTCGGTGGCTGATGCGGCGCTCCATCTGGATCGCGATGTTCTCGGCCACCAGCTGGGCGTCCAGCTCAGGCTGTCGGACTTCCGTTACGTTCACCTGGACTTGGGAGGTCGGGTCCTCGCTACGCATCCGCCGGTTCAGTTCGTTGCTGATCTCGTCGATGCCCTTGCCGCCCCGGCCGATGACGGCGCCCGGTCGGCTCGTGAAGATCGTCACCTTGACGCGGTTCGCGGCGCGTTCGATCTCGACGCGGCTGATCAGCCCCTTGCCGATCTTCTCGCGAAGGTAGGCACGGATGCGCTGGTCGCTGGCGAGCGCCTCGCGGTAATGCTTCTTCGGGTAGATCCAGTGGCTATCGTGGCCTCGGATCACGCCAAGCCGGAAACCGACGGGGTGGATTTTTTGGCCCATTAGCTGTTCTCGCCCTCCTTGGTCTCGGTGGCTTCTTCCTCGGGGGTCGAGCCGCCTTCGCTCTCGGGCGCTTCGGCCACAGTCACCGGAGTCGCCTCTTCAGGCTCCGCCGCGGCGACGGGAGCGGCTTCGGCCACCTCTTCCGGTTCGACGGCCGCGGCCTCCTCAGCCTTGGCCGCCTTGCCCTTCTTCGGGGCGACGAACTTGGGCCGGGACTTGGCCTTGGTGCCGTGCGGCTTCGGCTTTGCGCCAGGCTCGAAATCCTCGACGACCACGGTGATGTGGCTGGTCTTCTTCAAGATGCGGTTCGCGCGGCCCATGGCCCGGGCTTGGATCCGCTTCATGTGCGGGCCCTCGTCGACCATGATGGTCTGGATGCGCAGACCCTCCGGATAGGCGCCGTGGTTCTCCACCGCGTTCGCCATCGCGCTCTTGATGACCTTGCACAGGTAGAAAGCGCCCTTGCTGGGGTGGAAGCGCAACACGTCCACCATTTGCTGGGCGGACTTGCCCCTGACCTCGTCCGCGACGATGCGCACCTTTCTAGGTTGCACCCGGACGTATTTTGCGACTGCTCTGACTTCCATTGCGTCCTTATCGACCATGGGCGGGCTTTCCCCGGCTTTTCCACCGGTTCCACCCTGCGCGCAAGGCCCCTAACGATACCCTTTCGCTTACTCCCCCTTGGGACTTAGCGAAGCTTCATCCCCCGTTCTGGGATAGACCCGTCGTGGCCGCGGTAAGTGCGCGTCGGCGCGAACTCGCCCAGCTTGTGGCCGATCATGTTCTCCGTCACGAAGACGGGCACGTGCTTGCGCCCGTCGTGGACTCCGATAGTGTGGCCGATCATGTCCGGCGTGACCGTCGAGCGACGGCTCCACGTCTTGATGATCTTCTTCTCACCGGCGGCGTTCATGGCCTCGATCTTCTTGGCCAGGTGGTCGTCGATGAAGTAGCCCTTCTTAAGACTTCTTGCCATTCTTCAGCCTTACCTCTTCTTGGCCTCGTGCCGTCGGCGGACGATGAACGAGTCGGTCCGCTTGTTATGGCGGGTCCGGCGTCCAAGCGCCTTGTTGCCCCAGCGATCGACCGGCCCCTTGCGGCGTCCGATCGGGGATTTCGCCTCGCCGCCACCGTGGGGGTGGTCGCGCGGGCTCATCACGACGCCGCGGACGTGCGGCTTGCGCCCCATGCCCCGCTTCTTGCCGGCCTTGCCGAACTGTTCGTTCTCGTGCTCCGCGTTGCCCACCTCGCCGACCGTGGCGCGGCAGGTCGCGTGCACCATGCGCATCTCCCCGCTGGGAAGGCGGAGCGTGACATAGCTCCCTTCCTTCGCCATCACCTGCGCGGCGCCGCCCGCAGAGCGGACCATCTGGCCGCCCCGACCGGGTTGCAGCTCGATGTTGTGGACGAGCGTGCCGAGCGGGATGTTCTTCAGGGCAAGGCAGTTGCCCGGGAGAATGTCGCTCCCTTCGCCGCTGCTGATCTTGGTGCCCACCGAGAGGTTGCGCGGGGCCAGGATATAGCGCTTTTCGCCGTCCTCGTACTCGAGCAGGGCTAGGCGGCAGGTGCGGTTCGGGTCGTACTCGATCGCCGCGACCGTCGCCATGACGCCGTCCTTGTTCCGCTTAAAGTCGATGATCCTATAGCGCCGCTTGTTGCCGCCGCCACGGTTCTTCATCGTGATGCGCCCGGTGTGGTTCCGGCCGCCCTTCTTGCGGAGCGAAGCCGTCAGCGACTTCTCTGGCTTACCTTTCGTGACCTCCTCGTACGTGGAGGCGATCATGTGTCGCCGCCCCGGCGAGGTCGGTTTCATTCGTCGCATTGGCATGGCTTAGACTCCGTAATCCTCCAACCGTTGGCCTTTGCCAAGCGTGACAATGGCTTTCTTAAAATCGGCCTTCTTCCCTTTGGCGCGCGAGCCCACGCGGCGCATCTTGCCCCGGACGGTGATGGTGCGGACTTTTTCGACCTGGATAAGGTCGTCCTTGGCCCGCTTGCCCGCGTTGTAGATCGATTCGAGCGCACGCTTGATCTCGATCTTGTTCGCGCTCGGCGCGACGATGAACGTGTACTGCCGCTGGAGCAGGTTGTCGTCGGTGATCTTCTCGTCACCGTAGCTCAGGTTCACGGACTTCTCCGTGATGTGCGGCCGGACGATGATTTCGTGCGGGTCTTTCACTTGCTCGCCTCCTCTTTGGAGATGTAGGTCTGCTCAAGCTTGTCGAGGCCGGCCTTGTCGATCAGGATCTTGTGGGCGACCACGACGTCGCGCGTCGAGAAGCCCTCGCCCTTACCGTCCCGGCCGTTGACCGTGCGGACTTCGACGCCCTCCAGGTTGCGGAAGCTTCGATAGGTCGCCTCGTCGTGCTCGGCCATCAGGATCAGCACCCGCTTCGTCTTGCCGAGCTTGTGCTTGGCCAGCAGCGCGATGGCGTCCTTGGTCTTCGGGTTCTCAAAAGCGATCTTGTCGACCACGACCAGGCTGTCCGCCTGTGCCTTGGCCGCGAAAGCGACCATGAGGGCCAGGCGGCGCTCCTTCTTGTTGACCTTCTTGTCGTAGTTGCGCGGCTTGACGGCCAGGGCCATGGAGCCGTGCGCATAGTGCGGGGCGCGGATGGAGCCCTGGCGGGCGTTGCCCGTCTTCTTCTGCTTGTACGGCTTCTTGCCGCCGCCGGCGACTTCGGCGCGGGTCTGGGCGCTTTGGGTGCCCTGGCGCGCGTTCGCCTCCTCCGCGACCACGACGCGGTGCAGCAGGTTGCCGCTCACGCCGAGGCCCTTCAGGGTGTCGAGAAACTTGCTCACGCCTTGCCCTCCTTGTTGACCGTCACAAGGCTTCCGTTGGCACCGGGGACGCTGCCGCTGATCAGCAGCAGGTCGCGCTCGGCGTCCACCTTCACCACCTTCAAGCCCTTTTGGGTGCGCTGGGCGTCGCCCATGTGCCCCGGCCGGCGGCTGCCTTTAAAGACCCTCTGCGGGCCGGTCGCACCGTTCGAAAGCGGTCGTCGGTGGGTCATGTAGCCGTGCGTCATGTGCTGGCCCTTGAAGCCGTAGCGCTTGACGCCGCCCTGAAAGCCCCGCCCCTTGCTGACCCCGGTCACGCTGACGTCCTCGCCCTCGGCGAAGATGTCCACCTTGATCTCCTGGCCCGGCGCGAAGCTGCCCGTGTCGTTGACGCGGAACTCTTTCATGTGCCGGACGTTCTTGGTAAGGCCCGCCTTTTTGAGATGGCCGAACTTGGGGAACGTGAGGTGCTTGTCGCTCTGGTCGCCATAACCGACCTGGACCGCGCTGTAGCCGTCCTTGTCGGGAGTCTTGACCTGCGTGACATAGACGGGCCCGGCCTGCACCACCGTCACGGGGATCGACCGTCCGTTCTCGTCGTATATGTGGGTCATCCCCACTTTGATGCCTAGAATGCCTGTCAGCATGCGCCCTCCTGGCCGCCCTCTGGCATGTCAGCCACGGGCACCCTGGAATTACCGAAATCGAACTTCAAGTCAGCTTTGCGGGCCGTCTCGCCTGTTTTGCCGGCGTCCCCCTGGTCTTTGCCAGGGCCTCCGTCAGGCGGGGCCAAAAAGCCGCCGTCGCTCTGTTCCGAGCCTGCGGATTATCACACGGCTTGGCGGCAGATTGCAACGGGCCTGGGCCTGTCTTCACCACTTCCCCGCCGATCCGATCTGCAAAGGTTCGAACTGGTCTC
The DNA here is from genome assembly GCA_019454125.1 of Fimbriimonadaceae bacterium. Taxonomy (NCBI): domain Bacteria; kingdom Bacillati; phylum Armatimonadota; class Fimbriimonadia; order Fimbriimonadales; family Fimbriimonadaceae; species Fimbriimonadaceae bacterium. Next base: position 1,695,595 of record CP075365.1, on the reverse strand, counting down.
CCACGGTCGTGGCGGGGGGTCTTTGGTCAACGGGGCCACTGTTACTGGCGTTGATCGTAAACGGGCGTGGCCCTCGTTGACTTCATGCCGATGACGTCAGTGCTGGTAATTGCCCTGACGTCGCAGATTGGCAAGCTAAGTTTTGCTGAGACGTTCCAGAGCAAGGCTCAGCGCAAGCAACTGAGCCGTGGCAGCCTTGCTCACTTACTTCTCCAGGCGCGTGGGCAAATCTCGCACGTCGTACTCGATCCAACCCACCGAACCGTCTAGCCGCAGAGCGGGGCTCTTGCGAACGAAGACCCCCTCTGGCAGTTTCCGATTGAAGTCCTCATCGACGAGTATAGGTAGCTTGTCGCCCCTTTGAGCGTAATACCTGCTGATGTCACCCAGTTCGCTATAGAACTCCTGAGGCCAGTACAGCGCCACGAATTCTGGCTGGTTACTGCTGTCGCCGTAACGGCTGTAACTCAACTGGAAATCCGACATTGGCAAGGTCCAACTGTGGCCAGGCTCCGTAAGCGTGACGATGTTTGCTGGGAGCCCCGCGTCCGCAAAGCAGGACCTTTCCCCAATGGGCTTAGAGCCGTACTCGGCCCGATAGAGCTGCAGTGCCACCCCGATTCGACGCAGCTTTTCAAACGCCTCCTTCGGATCCTTTTGCTGGGGCGATCGAAAGGCGGCCGTCGCCACGAATGCGACGCCGACAACTGCCATGGCCGCTGCCGTGCGATTGATCAATGCGATAAAAGTCACTTATGGTCTCCTCTTTGCCTGAAGGGATTCGCAAGGCTTTTCCGGAGTCGCTCGGGCGTTTCATTTCGCGCCGCACATCCGTCCCGGGCGCTGTGAACCGGCGGCACTGGTTGGAAGGACAGCGCAATCCCCATGCTACCGACTAATAGTAGGGTTGCAGCAGGCAAGACGCCAGTTTTACCAGCCCAATAAGCCTTCACAAAATCCCTCACGCCGAGACGTTACCCCCCCAATTGACACCGTACTTTTACTGGTTTTCGTGGGGCAAGGGATGCCGCTGAGATGGACCCGTCTTGCGGGCTCGGGTTCAGACCGTCTTGATCTCGATATCCACGCCGCTCGAGAGGTCGAGCCGCATGAGGGCGTCGATCGTCTTGTTGGTCGGCTCGTGGATGTCGATCAGGCGGTTGTGGGTGCGCAGCTCGAAGTGCTCCATCGACTCCTTGTCGATGTGCGGGCCGCGGATGACGCAGAAGCGGCGAAGCCGGGTCGGGAGCGGCACGGGGCCGGCGACGCGGGCGCCGGTGCGCTTGGCGGTGTCGGTGATCTTCGCAGCGCTCTGGTCGAGGATACGATGGTCGTAGGCGCGGATGCGGATACGAACGACGGGCATTCCACTCATGGTCTTTTGTTTCTCCGCCGGAAATTTCAGCCCGCTTGCCCAGCATGGCTCCACCTCCCGGCCGAATGTGTTATACCACTCTCAAGCCTGCGAGCTGGATCTAACTGGCCCAAGGTTTGAACGATCCCATTCTGCCGTCAAAATAGACGGCGTGCGCAAGGCCGTTGTGAGGGCCGAGCGAATCGTAAACGCCATCAGGACGCTGCCGCCGACCAGAAGCGTCATCGGCCATGAGTATGGTGGACGAGTGATCACTGGTGGATGGGAGTGAAACAGGTGTGCTCTGGCCAGGGCCTAAGGTTGGGAAGTGTATGTAACTTGTCACAAGGTGGTTACCGAATCCCACGGTCGACCTGTCCCTGGCGAACGGGTCAAGTGGACAGAACAGAACACTATCGATCGGAACCACACTAGTGATCATCGCCTTCCACTTAGCCGCATTAGTCCTCTTGAGAAGATTGCAACCTTGAGCCTAACGCGCAGAGGGCGAGCCACGGCTCGCCCTCTTGAACGTTTGCGATTACTCGTAGACCTTGGCGATCGCGCCGGCGCCGACGGTGCGGCCACCTTCGCGGATCGCGAACTTGGAGCCCTGCTCCATCGCGATCGGGGCGATCAGCTCGACGGTCATCGTGATGTTCTCGCCCGGCATGACCATGGCCACGCCTTCCGGCAGGTTGAGCGTCCCGGTGACGTCCGTCGTGCGGAAGTAGAACTGGGGTCGGTAGCCCGTGGTGAACGGGGTGTGCCGGCCGCCTTCTTCCTTCGAGAGGACGTAGACCTCGGCGTCGAACTTGGTGTGCGGCTTGATGGAGCCGGGCTTGCAGATGACCATGCCGCGCTCGATGTCCTTGCGGTCGATACCGCGAAGGAGGAGGCCGCAGTTGTCACCGGCGGTGGCGGTGTCCAGCAGCTTTCGGAACATCTCGATGCCGGTACAAACGGTCTTCCGCGTGTCGCGGATGCCGACGATCTCGACTTCGGTGTTGACGTTCAGGGTGCCGCGCTCGACGCGGCCCGTGGCGACGGTACCGCGGCCGGTGATCGTGAAGACGTCTTCGACCGCCATCAGGAACGGCTTGTCGTTCTCGCGCTCCGGCGTCGGGATGTAGCTGTCCACCGCGTCCATCAGGTCCATGATCGACTTGACGTACTTCTCATTGAAGTCGACCGACCCGGCCTCGACCTGGTCGAGGGCCTTGCGGGCCGAGCCCTTGATGATCGGCGTGTTGTCACCGTCGAAACCGTAGGCGCTGAGAAGCTCGCGGACTTCCATCTCGACGAGCTCGATGAGCTCCTCGTCGTCCACCTGGTCGACCTTGTTGATGTAGACCACGATGTACGGCACGCCGACCTGGCGGGCGAGCAGGATGTGCTCGCGGGTCTGCTGCATCGGGCCGTCAGTGCCGGCGACGACCAAGATCGCGCCGTCCATCTGGGCGGCGCCCGTGATCATGTTCTTGATGAAGTCCGCGTGGCCAGGACAGTCGACGTGGGCGTAGTGCCGGCTGTCGGTCTCGTACTCCTGGTGGCTGATGTTAATCGTGATGCCGCGGGCCTTCTCCTCAGGCGCCGAGTCGATTTCGTCGTAGCCGCGCTTTTGGGCAAGGCCCTTTTCACTCAGGACGCCGGTGATAGCGGCGGTCAGGGTCGTCTTGCCGTGGTCGACGTGGCCGATCGTGCCAATGTTGACGTGCGGCTTCGTCCTTTCGAATTTCGCTCGTGCCATGTCTGTTACTCTAAGCGGGTTCAGGTGAGACCGTGCGCCAAGTCGCAGCTTCAATGAAGACTGCGGGCATGCACGCTCCCGAGCCCCGAAACGATACCTCACATATCCGGGGGCGAGCCCGGGCCCATGGGCTACCCCTTGCATCATTAGCCCTATTTCTGGGCCTTGTGAGCGGCACCACGGACCGCTGATTGTTCAGCACGGTATCAATATGGGCGTAATGCGCCCGACATTGCTCCTGGCTGGAGCCCTCCTTGCGGGGGCCGCCACCGCCCAAACCTCGATCGGAATCGACCCGCCCCGCTTAGTCGTGGTAGTCAGCATCGACCAGTTCCGCGCGGACTATCTGACCCGCTTCGCGCCCCTCTACCTTCCCGCCCGAACCGGCAACAAAGTCGGCGGCTTCCGATACCTGATGGAGAATGGCGCCGTTTTCGCGGACGCCCACCACAACCACGTCCCGACCGCTACCGGCCCCGGCCACGCCACGCTGATGACCGGGACAGGGCCAGGCAGCAACGGCATCGTCGGCAACGACTGGTACGACCCCGCCACCATCGACTGGTCCGACCTCTCGAAGACTCACGAGACTTATTGCGTCCAAGACCCCAGCGTCCAGGCGGTCGCCGGAGGCAAGCCGATGAGCCCCCGCAACCTAAAGGTGACGACCGTGGGCGACGAGCTCAAGATGGCCACGAACGGCAAGTCCCGCGTGGTCGGCATCGCCTTCAAGGACCGCGCCTCGATCCTCATGGCGGGCCACGCCGCCGACCAGGTCGTCTGGTTCGACTCGGCCTCCGGCAACTGGACGAGCAGCACCTTCTATTGCCCGGACAAGAAGCTTCCCTCTTGGGCGGCCAAGATGAACGAGGAGCGGGTCATCGACAGGCAACTGGGCAAGGCCTGGGTTCCCCTGCTGCCGGCCGAGAGCTACCGATTCTCCCGCAAGGCCCCGGCCGAGAAACCCGCGGCGGAGGGCGTCTTCCGCCACGAGCTCGGCACCAAGCCGGACCGCGCCTATTACTCCGAGTTCACGACCAGCGGCTTCGGTAACGATTACATCGCGGAGACTGTCGAGCGCGCCCTGAACGAGACCCTCCTGGGCAGGGCGGAGACCACCGACATCCTCGTCATCAACCTCTCGACGAACGACTATGTCGGCCACCGCTACGGCCCTAACAGCCCGGAAGTGGCGGACGTCAGCGTCCGTACGGACCGGATGCTCAGCCGGATGTTCAACTTCTTGAACGGCCACGTCCGCGGGGGCTTGAAGAACGTCGTCATCGCGGTCACGGCCGACCACGGCGTCGTGCCGATCCCCGAAGAGGCCCACGAGCACTTCAACATCACCAGCAGCGAGCGACAGCCCGAAAAGCCTGTGGTGGACGCGGTCGCCAAGGCCCTAACCGCCCGTTACGGCGAAGGCAACTGGGCGTTGGGCGCGCTGCCGAACCTCTACCTGAACCGCGGCCTCATGCAGCAGAAGGGGCTGGATCCGATCGAGGTCGAGAAGGTGGCGCGCGACGCGGCCCTCGCCGCGCCTGGTGTGGCCGCGGCCTTCACGCGGCACCAGATTCAGAGCGGCGAGACTCCCTGGACGCGCCTTGCCGAACTCGCCCACAACTCGTTCTTTGCCCCGCTAAGCGGCGATGTTCTGGTCTTTGAGGCCGTCGGCACCTACTTCGGCGGGGGGACGGGCACGGGCCACGGCTCCCCCTGGGTCTATGACACCCACGTGCCCCTCGTGCTGTCCGGCAAGGGCATCAAGCGGGGCTGGCACTACGACCGCGTCTACACCACGGCCCTCGCGCCGACGCTGAGTCTGTTGCTCGGCATCGAGTACCCGTCTGGCTGCACGGGCGTACCCCTGGCGCCGGCGCTCGCTCGCTGACCATATCGCTTCGCTCCCCTTTGTCGCCCGCAAGGGGGAGCGCTCCCACTTTGTATACTCGCCTCGTGCCTGAGGTCGAATTCCGGCGTTTTGAACTCGGGACTGACGACGTCGCGCGGCTGACCCGCCTGCTCCACGCTTGCTATGCGAGCCTTCTGGAGCAAGGCCTTCGGTTCACGGCGACCCACCAGACGGACGCGACGACCCGGCGACGCCTGCAGGGCGGGCGGTGCTGGCTGGCCGGCTCGGGCGGAGAGTGGGTGGGCACCGTCACGTGGTACGAACCGCGGCCTTACCACGATGTCGCCCACTACCGAGATCCGGCAGTGGCCTATTTCGGCATGCTCGGCGTCTTGCCCAGCTTTCGGGGCCAGGGTTTGGGACGGCGGCTCGTCGAGCTTGCAGAAGCCGAAGCTCGCGAGCACGGTTACCGGGCCATGGCGCTGGACACGAGCGAGGACGCCCCCGGGCTCGTCAAGCTTTACGAATCCTGGGGGTACGCGGTGATCGGCCAGCACGACTGGCGTCCAGGCGTCAACTACGCGAGCCTCGTGCTCTCAAAGCCCCTTGCCTGACGGCCTCAATCCAGGCCGGCTCCTCGACCCCTTCCTCATTTCGCGCCGGATGGCTCGTGCCGGTCGAAATGACGAGGGAGTTGGGGGTGGAGACAAGCTCGCCGCGGGCATGCGGATCGACGAGACCCGCGAGCCCCAGGACGGCCGCATCGACATGGAGACGGCCTTCTTCCTCCTCGGATGGATGTCCCTGCCATCTGAATAGGGGGCCAGGGGGTGGAGATCCCCCGCCCGCGCCAGCTGCGTGCCCTGCCTGAACGGCGAGAAGTTCGTCATGCGACTGCTCGCCCCCCCGTCGATGAAGGTCGAGCTACCCGCAATCAGTGTCTAGAGCACGGCGGGTGCGCAATCACTTAGGACCTTCTTTCGATTGGGACGCCTTCGTTTCTCGATTGTACAATGGTTCGATGAGGTTAGCTAAATCTGCGCCCCAATGATCTCTTAGTTGTTCGACTTGAAATGGGACAGTTGCGATCTCTTCTTTTAAGCGGCTAAAGACGAGTCGGTCGTGAGGCTCTTTTGTATAATTAGCTAGCGGAGACTGTGCGACTTTGATAGTCCTTGCGCTCTTGCCCAGGGCGACCAGTACTGCTTCGATCACAATCCGATCTTGTATTATGTGGCGAATGCCTGACACATCGGAACCCGTATCTGTGCGCTCAGCAAAGCCCTCCTCCCAATTTCTTCCCAGCCCAACTGTGAAATGAATCGTGCATTGATCTGGCTTTTGAAGGGCAATCTTTGTGGCAAGTGATCTTACGTCATCGTTAGCGATCAAGCGCGGCGCAGCAGGGCTCTTGTCTCCTTCGTGCTGAACGCTGCCAGTGCATCCCGCACAAAGGATCAGAAAGCAACAAGTGACTACTAAGCCCCTCACCACTTATACTCCCCACTTGTGACTCGTTTGGGGAACTGGCTCTGCTGGTAAACCCAGATTGACCGAGGATTAGGTTGAGGCGCATTACCAACCAGTCGCTGATCCGCACGGGTTAGAGCTTCTCGGAACGTCAAGCCATTTGCAAGCGCCTGCCAGAAAAAGTCTCGCCAATCACGGTAGGACTTCGCGGGCCCGCTTGGTCCATTGAATGACACTTGTCCGTTAAACCCGAGGAAGGCACCCTCGAAAATCTCTCGGTCAATGTTGAAAGCATCTGCCCATCGGTCGTGCGGCTGTCGAGTCATAAAGGTCTGCCAGGGATCAGCCGGCACACCACTCTTGTTGCATCCTCCAGAGTGGCAGGTGTCCAACCACGCAAACCTGTACTGGCGGCCCTGAGTCCAATATGGAACTGTAATAAAGCTCCAGCCTTTCACAGCCGATCCAAAATTACGTACGTATACGTTGGCTCCGATCTTGGCCGTGCTTTCTGTTTGCCCTTCGGTTGCTCGGTAACCGTGACCATCGAGGTGAAAGAAGTCGCAGCTAAATCGAATCCATTTGCATATCTTTTGAACCATGGTTCGGCTAACTGTTTCATTCTCAGACAAGGTGTATACTAGCCAGCTAAAGCTGGTCGTCGTCTGACTCATTTGTTGAAGGTACGCGGCGACTCGGGAGGCATAAGCTATCCCTTCACTCCTTAGCGGTTCGTTGGCTGGATAGTTGATGATGGAAAGGAATTGGGGACTTTGCCCGACCTTGACAATGCGGTAGAAGAAGGTGCCTCCACCGCCAGTGCCCTCTATTCTCCACTTATAGCTTCCATCCCCGACCGCATTGTTTTGGCTATCCTTGCCGTCCCAGACTATCGCGAAGCGGCGGTCGTCGAACGTCCATGTCCTAAGCGTCTGCCCGGCTTGACTCTGAAGTTGGATCGTCGTCGTTCCCGCCTCTCGGAACGTGCCCTGGATCGCGCCGTACTCGCTGCCGCCCGTCTGACATACGCCGTCGTTCGAGACTGAGGACAGTTCGTTCGACACGTTAAAGTAGAGCGGCGGGCTGGAGTGCAGGGCCGTCTGCTCGTCGGTCGACGACAGCACGATCTTGTACGTCCCACCGCCGACGAGGAGCCGATTGAGCTCGCCTCCGCTCATATCGACGCTATTGGCCAGTTGCGTGGTGTCGAGGTCGAGGCGGATAGTCTGTGAGGAGCCGCCGTTCGACTCGGTGGCGGACGCCGTTCCGTAGAGGCGGTCGTTGACGTAAACGTCGTAATGCTCTTGGCTCGGGTCCGGGTTGGCGAGGAGCACGGTCTTCGTGCCGCTCCAGGTCGTACCGCCGGTTGGGGGCCAGTTGATCGTGGCACCGCCCCCTGTCTTCGTGACGGTCCTTTCTGGAGAGGCCGCGAGGAGCGTCCCTCCCGCATTGCGTAGCTCGACCTTGTAAGTGTACGCAGTGTTCTCGGCGGCAGTCGTGTCCACGAACTGGGCGGTGTCGGTCACCTTGCCCACTTGTAAGAACTGGCCCGTGCCTTGCTTCCTCAGTATCTTGTAGCCGGGTAGCGTCTTGCCGTAGACGTCTTCAGGGAATCCTGTCCAGCCTAGCCACACTCCCCCCTTTCCAGACCGCGCCTCCAATGCCGTGATGGCAAGGTCTCCTTGCGCAGAGACTGCGGCCATCTTCGCCCTTTGGCTGTAACCCGGGGTGTGGGCGATGACCTGGGCCACGACCGGGCCGCCTGGGTTATCGACAGTCACCGTGAAGGTAGCGGTCTTCTGGCCATTCGGCACCGTCACAGTCGGCGGCGTCGTGACTGAACCGTCTGTCGTCTCCAATTGGACGACCGTGGCCGAGCCCACGTTCTGGCTCATCACCACTGTGCCGACCGTCTGAGTCGAACCGATCACAAAGTCCTGCGCTAGCTGCACAGACTCAAGATACGCTGGGGGGGGGGGGGCGCCAACATCAGAACGGCAGCGAACAGAGCGATCATGCCCAGGCTTTTACCGTGACAGTGGGTCTAAAGTCAAGCCTGCGATGAAAGATTTTTGCCACAGGTCGAACCAACCCGATCCAACCCGAACCAACCCCAACCGCCAATCGCCAACCGCCAACCGCCAACTGCTAACATCACACACAGATGAGCGTGCAAGAGCAAGGGAACTGGGGGGCGGCTAAGAAGTTCCGCCTCATCCTCCGCGAGTCGGGCCAGACGCGCGAGATGGGCGGGAACGAGATGTCGCTCGCCGTCGGCATCGTCGACAACATCATGATGCAGGCGCTGGAGAGCAAGACCAGCGACATCCACCTGCAGCCCGAGCGCGACCAGCTCAAGATCCGCTTCCGCCAGGACGGCGTGCTCACCGAGACCGGCTTCCTGCCCCCTGAGCAGGCCGCCAACGTGCTCGCCCGCCTCAAGCTCGCCGCCGGCATGCGCATCGACGAGACCCGCGAGCCCCAGGACGGCCGCATCGACATGGAGAACGACGGCCGCCGCCTCAGTGCCCGCGCCAGCTGCGTGCCCTGCCTCAACGGCGAGAAGTTCGTCATGCGCCTCCTCGACCCGCAGTCGATGAAGGTCGAGCTCTCCGCGCTCGGCATGCCGCCGGACGTCGAGGCGAAATGGCGCCAGGTGATCCAAGTCCCCTACGGCCTTATCCTCGTCACCGGCCCTACCGGCAGCGGCAAGACGTCCACCCTCTACGCCAGCCTCAACCAGCTCGACAGCCGCAAGCGCAATATCGTCACGGTCGAAGACCCCGTCGAGTACGAGTTCGACCACAACATCGCCCAGGTGCAGGTGACCGAGAAGGTCGGCTTCCCGCGGGTGATGCGCTCGTTCCTGCGCCAGGACCCGGACGTCATGATGGTCGGCGAGATGCGCGACCCCGAGTCGCTCGCCATCGGCATCCAGGCCGGCCTCACCGGCCACTTGGTGCTCAGCACCCTGCACACCAACAACGCGATCGAGTCGGTCGGGCGCATGGTGGACATGAACGCCGAGCCGTACCTCATCGCGGGCGTGCTCGTGGCGATCATGGCCCAGCGCCTCGTCCGCACGAACTGCCCCAAGTGCAGCGCCCCCCACCCCTACTCGAAGGAGGAGCTCACCGCCATCGGAATCGGCCCCTCCGACATGGCCGGGGCACGGCTGCTTAAAGGCGCCGGCTGCGAGAACTGCCGCGGCACCGGCTTTAAAGGCCGAGTCGGAGTCTTCGAACTCATGGTCGCCAACCGCGAGGTGAAAGAAGCCGTGGCCCGCAACGCCGGCTACGCGGAGTTCATGGAGACGGTGCGCAAGCAAGGCTTCCGCACCATGCTCGAGGACGGGAAGCAGAAGGTGCTCGCAGGCGTGACGACGCCGGACGAGGTCGTGAAGGCCGTGTATACGCAGGCACTGGAGTAGCCGCGGCACGGGGCGTGCCGAGGCATGAAGTCGCCTTTGGAAGGCAGTAGATAGGGATCGGAGCGAGTTCCATGCCTGATGTCTGAGGCATCATTCACGTTCGCATGACGATCGGCTTCAAAGGAAAGATCATCTATTGGAGGGGGCCCGCGCCGCACTACTTTGTCGTTGTGCCGGACGACCTGTCCGCAGAGATCAAGGCGGTCGAAAAGCTCGCCAGCTATGGCTGGGGGTGCATTCCGGTTCGGGTTCGGATCGACGAGACCGAGTGGTCGACTTCGCTCATGCCAAAGGACGGGCTCTACCTTGTCCCGATCCGGGCAAGCGTCCGCAAGCCGAAAGGGCTCGACGAAGGGCATGAGGTCGAGCTCGAAGTCGAGATCGGCTTAACTGGCCCCCCGGGGGAATAGGCCCGGCGAGTGGCCCGGTCTGCCCCGGAGGGCAGGCCGGGGGCCAGGTCGCGGGACCACCGGCCGTATGGGCAAGAGCCTGCGCACCCTCACCTGTCGCCGGAGCGACCAGACCAGGCCACCCTCACTCCGGGGAGCATTTGAATGCCTAGGCACGTCGCGTGTCGAGGCGACCGAGAACCAGCAAGGGGAGGTGCATGGCCCGCAGTCCCCCCGGCCCAGCCGCGACTCTGGCAGGGCCCGGTCCGTGCCGTAGCCGTGCCACAGCCGTGCCACAGCCGTGCCAACGCAGTGGTTTGCACGTGGCGGGTGGCGCGGTCTGGCCCGGTGGACAGGCCGGGGGCCAGGGAGCGTGGCCAACAGCCGAGCTGCCAGGAGTCTGCGGATCCTGGCCTGTCGCCGGAGCAACCAGGCCAGGCCACCCTGGTTTACACTCAGCCACGACGGTGAGTGACCGAAGGAGCTTTGAAGAACCGGCCACGCGAGCCGGTTTCCGGAGGGACAGTCCTGCGATCAGTTGTCTGGCCTTCATCCCGGGTCAGGCCACGTAGCATGAGTTAGCCTGGAGTGCGGGGGCTTTAGCCGGGCTGGGGGACCCGGCCTTATCGCAATTTTAACAATGATGAGGGCATCCTTGACGGATGTCCGATTCAACGCAGCGCCATTACGACGACGACCCGATCGTGCGGTCCACCGGAGGGTCGGGACTTCCCTTCGCCGAGATCGTCGAGCGGCGCTTGCGACGGCGGGACGTGCTGAAGGGCGCGCTCGGGACGTTCTTGACGCTGAGCGGCGCCTCTGCCTTCAGCCTGCCGCACCCGGTGATTAAGAGCCCGACGGGGCTGGACTTCAAGCCGATCGGCCCGAGCACGGCTCCAGGCGTGGTCCTGTCGCCGGGATACCGCTGGCAGCCGCTCCTGCGCTGGGGCGACCCCATGTTCCCTGGCCAGGCTGAGCCCGAGCCGGGCAAGATGGACGCCGCCACCCAAGCGCGGTGCTTCGGCTACAACTGCGACTTCGTCGGGTTCCTGCCGCTTCCCTACGGATCTGAAAACTCGGACCGCGGCCTGCTGGGCGTGAACCACGAGTACGCCAACCCGGAACTGATGTTCCCGATTCAGAACGAGAAGGAGGTCACCGCGGAGATGGCGGCGGCCTGCATGGAAGCGATGGGGTTTTCGGTCGTCGAGGTCGAGCGGAAGGACGGACGGTGGGCCACCGTGGTGGACAGTCCTTACAACGCGCGCTACACGGCCACGTCGCCCATGCGGGTGAGCGGCCCGGCCAAAGCCGACCCGCGGATGCGGACGAGCGCCCACCCAGACGGGCGCTGGTGCCGGGGCACGATGCAAAATTGCGCGGCTGGCAAGACGCCCTGGGGCACGGTGCTGAGCGGCGAGGAGAACTTCCAAGGCCAGTTCGGCCACGCCACGAGCTACACGAGCGAGAAGGACCGCCGCAGCGCTGAGCGGTATGGGCTTGGGAAGGCTGAATCGTCCTACGCCTGGGAAAGGCACATCGACCGGCTGGACTGTCGCAAGGAGCCGAACGAGGCCTATACCTTCGGTTGGATCGTCGAGATCGACCCCTACGACCCGGATTGGACGCCCGTCAAACGGACGGCCTTGGGCCGGTTCCGCCACGAGGCCGCGACCTCGCACGTCACCAAGAACGACCGCGTGGTCATGTACAGTGGGGACGACGCACGGTTCGAGTACGTCTACAAGTTCGTCTGCGACAAGCCCTATGACCGGAGCGACCGAGAGGCGAAACGCAGCCTGCTGGACGAGGGCGTGCTCTACGTCGCCCGGTTCGACGAGGACGGCACCGGCGTGTGGCTGCCCTTGGTCCACGGAAAAGGGCCGCTGACGGCCGAGAACGGGTTCGACAGCCAGGCCGACGTGGTGATCGACGCACGGATCGCCGCCGACCTGGTCGGGGCCACCAAGATGGACCGGCCCGAGGACATCGAGGTGAACCCGGTCAACGAGAAGGTCTACGTCGTCTGTACGAACAACGTGGACCGGGCGAAGGAGGGCAAGCCCGGCACGGACGCCGCGAACCCGGTCGAAGGCAACCGGCACGGTCACATCATCGAGCTCGTCGAGGCCGATGGCGACCATGCGGCCACGACGTTCGCTTGGGAGCTCTTCATGGTGTGCGGCGACCCGGCGGACGACCGGACGTTTTTCGCGGGCTACCCGAAGGAGGGCCTGAGCCCGATCTCCTGCCCGGACAACATCTGCTTCGACCCTCGGGGCAACCTTTGGATCGCGACGGACGGGATGGAGTCTGCGCTGAAGTTCCGCGACGGGTTCTTCGCCGTGCCGACCGAGGGGCCCGAGCGGGGCAAGCTGCGGCAGTTCATGGCGAGCGTGGTGGGCAGCGAGGTCTGCGGCCCCGAGTTCACCCCGGACGGCACGACCGCGTTCCTGGCGATCCAGCACCCCGGAGAAGGCTCGAGCTTTTCGGACCCCTCGACGAAGTGGCCGGACGGCACCGGCGTCCCGCGCCCATCCGTGATCGCGGTCCAGTCAGAGTCGGGCGGCGTGATCGGATCGTAGCGGGTGCCGGGCCCCAGTTGCACGCGATCTTCGACCGCCCGGAAGCCGTGCTCTCACCCCCTGGCCTGACGTGTGGGGTCAGGCTTGGTTTAATCTTTCTTCTGAAAATAGTGAGAATTTTCGTAGAATGTCTGCTACAATTGCCCCCTGTACTGGTGAGGAATCGGTATGGGAGACGACCGACTACAACGCGGTCGTCTGGCAGGGGTTTCGAACTCACGGATTGCATAGAGAGACAGAACCATGAAACGGCCCATCGTCATCCTGATGCTTCTGCAGTTCCTGCTGTCAGCCGCGTTTGCGGCACCTGACAAGGTCTACGTCTTCAACGACGACCGCGACCAGGCCAACCAGTTCGCTAAGAACTACATCTGGCAAGACCTCGGCTTGCTCGAGCCGGACGGCAAGCCGGGGACTATCCAACCCAACGGCGATATCACGAACAGCCAGAACCAAAAGATCGGTTCCGTGATCAAGGACGGGCAGGGCCGTGTGATCGGCTACCGCAGCCTCGACGGCACGAAGGAGGCTTACGATGTCAACCGGACCACCACGAACATGGCGTGGATGGCCGTGGCCCCTAACGGTTGCTTCGTCGTGATGAAGCACGGCGGTGGCAGGAACGGCACTCAAGGTGGAGGAGTCCACCTTGACGGCGGCCGCACCTTCGACGGCGTCCGGCCCCAGGGGCAGCAAGGCGGCACGGGCGCAGGCTTCCAAAACAACAAGCCGCCCAAGAACCCGAGCGGCGGCTATGAACTGACCCCCCGCCCGGGTGCGAACATCAAAGTCACGCTTTACGTCTGCAACGGCGGCACCGACCCGGACGGGCCGGGCGGACCAAAGAAGTCAGTCGGCCAGAGTTTCGGGGGTGTCCCGGGTGTGGGGACGGTCGAGGACTTCCCTCGCAAACTGGCGGGTTACATTGATTGGGAGTTCACCAAAGGCACCCCGCAGCAAAGGGCGGCCGCGTTGCGAAAGCTCAAGAAAGAGGCGAAGGAGCGAGGGTTCATGCCGCCGAACAGCACGAAGGTCGAAGACGCCAACGTCAGCGCTTTCATCAACTCCCTGCCTGCCGGCACCGCCTACGCCTTTCTCAACGACCTGATTCGGAACACCGGCGCGTGTGTCGGACTGCGTTACCGCACGGATCCCCCGGTCGACTTTGGCATCGACCCGCCGATTTACGAGCCCGTGGCCCAGTACGACGCTGGAATGGCTTTTGTCTATACGTTCGACCCTCAGATCTCCATGCTCACGGCAAAAGTCATCGCAGAACCCGGTGACCTCGTCGAGGTCGAAACGTTCCAGCTCGACATCTTCGAACCACCGAAACCCGCTCCGTTTGGGCGCTTCTGCAGCGGAATCTTCGATTTCCGGGACGCAGGGGTCACGAACATGACCACCGGACTGCTCACTTACGAACTGGAGTTCATCGGCAATCCGGGTCGCATCACGCCTATGTTCTACGACTTCGTGGCAGACGACTGGACGCCGATCCCGCCGAGCTTCGTCGGGCCGACCATTAGGTTCGACATTCCCGGACAGCGCATGGTCTCGGTCGTCGAGAACGTGCAGCCCGTCCTCATAGAGAACGGCGTCGGGGTGCTTGGCTCCGTCCTCGATTACGGAGTGTGGTCGCCCGAGGACTCGGCCGACCTCGACCTCACGATCAAGACCGGCGGCCCGCAACAGTCGCGCACGACGTACACGAGCCTTTTCCAGCTTGACTGCCGGGCGACTGCGATTCCCGAACGCCGGCTCGACATCCGTTGTGTCGCCCGCGTGGACCAAGTCACGGCGAACCTGACGGTCGAGATCCTAGACCGTAACCAAAACCAGTACGTCACGGTCGGAACGGCGAACCTCACGACGAGCGACAGGTTCATCCAGATCTTCGGCGTGGACGCGACGAACTTCCTGGACGGCGAGGGACGGTTCTCGATGCGCTTGCGCAGTACGCGGACTGGCCCCCTGCTCTTCCCCGGCATCACGACGACGTACTCCCACTTCGAAGTCGTAGGATACTGACGCGACCCGACGAGCGGCCCGTACCTGGTGCGGGCCGCTCACCGGGCAAAAACCGCCTCTGCCTATCCTAAGCCTGTCCTATGCCCTGGAAGGTGCCGCGGATGGGGTCGCGTCGGCCGTTGGCGTAAACAAGGGTGAGGAAGGATCCCATCCAGAGCCAGGCGGCGGGGCCGAGCGACTGGAGGCGAAGCTTGTTTACGTTCGCTTCGTCCGCGGGCAACTCGGTGAAGAAGAGCGTGACCGTCAAGAGCCCGACAAAGACACAGCCCAGGGAAAGCAGGGTCACCCAACGGCCGCGGGACAAGACAGAGCAGAGCATGGCCAGCGCATAAAGCGGGTTCGCGAACCAGGCTAATTGGCCGTAGAGGACGCCCATCCACCCCAGCAGCAGCACCTCCCATCCGAACATCGAGTCTCCGTTCTGCCAATGCAGGCACGGCAGGGCGCAGGACGCAAGGAAGAGCGCCACGGACACGAGCAAGACCCGCGTGCGCCGCTTCTCCGGCGAAGGCTTTTGAGGGGCAGGCACCATGGAACGACCCCCAATCATGGCCGCAAACCGCGGAGGTTTTCTTGTCGCGACGGGTACCGAGTCAGCCTGGTCGGGCCGATGCCCGGCGCGGCTCCTCTGGGGCCGAACCGGGGCTCTGTCCGGGGTGGAGGCGTGACATCGCTTGTTAACGCGAATTTAACAGGAGGCCCGTACACTTCACGGGTTCATGCTTGCGACTCTCATGCTCCTCGCTTGTCAGGCGGCTGACGTTCCATTCGTCTTCCGTGCTCCTGCGGACAAGGAGTACGCCAAAGTCGTGCCGGGAGGCACGACCATCTTGCCCAACGGACGTCTTCTCACCCCGAGCGGAAGGCGGCTCTATACGGGCCCGGACGTCTGGCAGACGCTCCTCTCGCGCGACGGCAAGACCCTCGTGGCGTTTGCTGAGAACGAACTCTCGGTCTACCGGGTCGACGAGCCCAAGCCCCAGAGGCGGGCCGTCGCCCTGAAGGAGCTGGCCCCCGCCGGCGTGTTCTCGCCTGACGGGACAGTTCTTTTGGCCAGCCGAGGCGACGCGGGCAAGGTCGCGGTCCTCTCGACCGCGGACTGGTCGGTGAAATCCGAGTGGGACGTCAACGCGGGCACCTACGGGCGGTACATCGTGGACATGGCCTACTCTCGGGACGGCCGGTACGTTTTCGCCCTGGACGTGGCGCGACAGGAAGTCCTCACGCTCGACTCCACCAGCGGCAAGATCGTTTCGCAGGTGGACGGGGGAAGACAGCCGTACGCCTTGGCCCTCTCGGGCGACGGGAAGAAGCTGTTCGTCGCCAACATCGGGCTCTTCGACTACAGCAAGATCCCGACGACGAACGACCCCGAGTTCGAGAAGGCGGGCCTGACGCGGCCGGCCTTCGCCTACCCGAGCGAGGAAGCGACGAAGGGCGTGCAGTTCGAGGGCCGCTTTGTCCCCGGCCTCGGCGAAGACGGAGCCCCCGGCGCCCAATCGGTCTACCGGTTCGACGTCTCCACGCCGACGGCGCCCAAGTTTGAGCTCCACGCCAAGTGCGGCACGATGATCCGCGGCATCACGGAAGGGGGGATCGCCGTGGGGGGCAGCGCCCCGAACGCGCTCCTCCTGCAGGGCGGCCTGCTCTACGTGAGCAACGCGAACAACGACACGGTCCAGGTGTTCGATGCGGCCTCGATGAAGACGGTGAAGAACATCCGTCTTTCTCCGATCCCCGAAGTCAACGCCCTGCGAGGCGTGATCCCCAGCGGCATGGCCATGGACCGGGCCGGCAAGACGCTCTACGTCTGCGCCAGCGGCCTGAACGCCGTCGTCGTCATCGACCCTAAGAAGGGCGAGGTGAAGGGCATGCTGCCGACCGGTTGGTTCCCGATGCAGTTGAGACTGAACGCAGACGAGACCAAGCTCTACGTCGCCTGCCAAAAGGGGCTGGGCCGAGGGCCCCGCGGACCCAAGCACCCGCGACCGGAGAGCGACGAGCGCCACGGCTTGTCCGACATGCCGGGCATGGTACTGGAGACCGAGGTTCCCAGCACCAGTTCCCTTCCCAAGCTGACGGCCCAGGTGCTCAAGAACAACGGCCTGGTCAACGTGTACGACGCCGACCGCGAGAACGCCCCGAGCCCGATTCCGACCCAACCTGGGCAAAGGAGCAAGCAGATCAAGCACGTGGTCTTCATCACGAAAGAGAACCACACGTTCGACGGCATCTTCGGCGGGCTGAAGGGCGCCAAGGGCGAGCCCGACTACGCCGAGTTCGGCATGGAGGGGTGGATCACGGAGAAGGGCAAGGGCGAGCGCCTTCCGATCATGCCGAACCACACCCGGCTCGCCGAGCAGTTCGCCATCAGTGACAACTTCTACATGGAGCCGCAGGCGAGCGGGGACGGGCACCGGTGGCTGATCGGCGTCTATCCCTCGCTCTGGACCACGCGCCAGTACTACGCCGGGTGGAACTTCCGCGCCGACGACGCCACCAAGGGACGACTCCCGGGCATCGGCAGCGACGGGTCGCAGATCCCCGAGGACTTCCTCGAGAACGGCTCGATGTGGGAACACTTTGAGCGGGGCGGCATCAGCTTCCGGAACTACGGCGAGGGCTTCGAGTTCCCCGGTCAGATCGAGCCCGGCAACCCGCCCAAGACCGGCTCGGTCCTCCAGGTCAACCATCCGCTGAACAAGGCGCTCTGGGACAGCACCTGCTGGGAGTACCCCGTCTACAACACGAACATTCCCGACATCGCCCGGGTCGAGTGGCTGAAAGAGGACGTCGAGAAGAACTTCCGTGCCAAGGGTAAGCCGCTGCCGCAGTTCATCAACATCACCCTGTGCAACGACCATGGCGACGGCAAGCGGCCCGAGTGGGGCTACCCCTACGTCTGTAGCTACATGGCCGACAACGACCTCGCGCTAGGCCGCCTGGTCGAGTGGCTCAGTCAGCAGCCCGAATGGGAGAACATGGCCGTCTTCGTGACGCAGGACGACTCGGGCGGGGACAACGACCACGTCGACCGGCACCGATCGTTCGTGCTCGTTCTCGGCCCCTATGCCAAGCGAGGCTACATCAGCCGGGACCACACGTCGATCATGTCGATCCATAAGACGATCTACCAGATCTTCGGCCTCGGCCCGAACAACATGTTCGACGCCCTGGCGACCGACCTGCGGGACATGTTCACGGTCGAGCCAAACCTGACCGGCTATTCCCACGTCGATTCGGACCCCCGCGTCTTCCAGGCCGAACTCGCGTACAAACCGGGCGACCCTCGGTTCAAAGACCGGAAGTGGATGCCTGCCCAGACGAAGATGGACGATCCCGACTTCATGGAATGGATGAACAAGCGAGGCCTCAAGGACGATGACGACTAACCCAACGAAAGCCAAAACCTAGGCTTTCCGCACCGCCACCTCCGCGCCACCGTTCCGAAGCCCCCCAGGGACGGCTGGCGCATGTCAGAAAGGTAGCGTTTGAATCCGGCCGAACAGTGTTTTCGCCAGGTTCTTCCGAGTACCATCTGAGGCATGGCCTTGACCCGAAGAGACCTGTTCGCCGCGACCGCGGCCGGAGTGTTGTTGCCCGCCGTCTGCTTGCCGGCACCGCGGCCCGACCGTAAACGCGTGCTTCGCATCGCGCACCTCACCGACATCCACGTGCAGCCCGAGAAGGGCGCGCCGGAGGGCATGGAGGCGTGCCTCGCCCACGCGCAGTCGCAAAAGGACAAGCCCAACCTGATCGTCACAGGCGGCGACCTCATCATGGACGCCTTCGGCGCGAGCGAAGAGCGGACCAAGACGCAATGGGACATCTTCACGCGGGTGATGAAGGCGAACGCGGAACTGCCGGTGCGGCACACCGTGGGCAACCACGACGTCTGGGCCTGGGGGTTGGGGGACGCGCACGAGAAGCACCCGATGTTTGCCAAGGCGTGGGCGTGCCACGCCTTGGGTTTGGAGAAGCCCTACTACAGCTTTGACCAGGCGGGCTGGCACTTCGTGGTGCTGGACAGCACGTTCCGCGCGGGCAATGGTTACACGGCAAAGCTCGACGATGAGCAGTTCGAGTGGCTCGCGGACGATCTGGCCAAGGTGGATGCCAAAACGAACGTGATGGTCGTCAGCCACATCCCGATCCTAGCCGTGTGCAGCTTCTTCGACGGGGAGAACGAGAAGTCTGGCAACTGGGTCATCCCAGGTTCCTGGGTCCACATCGACGCTCGCCGCATCAAGGACCTCTTCAAGAAGAACCCGAACGTGCGGCTCTGCGTCAGCGGCCATGAGCACTTGACCGACCAAGTGGTCTACAACAACGTCGCTTACTTCTGCAACGGGGCGGTCTCTGGCGGGTGGTGGGGCGGCGACTACCACGAGTGCACCTACGGCTACGCCCTCGTCGACCTGTTCGACGACGGGAGTTTCGAAAACCGCTACGTACCTTACGGCTGGAAGACTCGCGGCTGAGGAAGGGCCATGGGAGAGCGGGTGGCGAACGAGGGAACTTCGCCACCCGCCCCTTCCGTGCTCGCCCCCCTGTCTTCGGAACGCTAGTTGAAGTCCGGCAAGTTGAGGTGCTGCTGGTAGGGGCCGATCTCCTCCCGGTAGAGCGAGGCGTACGACTTATAGATCTGCCCTAGGTGGTAGAGGTCGTGCGCCACCCAACCGGCCAGCTGGTTCCGCACCGATTCCGTGCCGAACTCCGGGTCATGGACCGACCGTTCCATGTCACTTTCGGCAAGCCCGAGCTCGAGCAACAGCTGGAGCGACCGACGCCGCACCGCCTCGAATTCGCGGAGCATGTCCTCGACCGTGTGCGCCTGGGCATAGTCGGTCTCCAGGATGTCCTGGCCGTCTTCCCGGTATTTGGGATCCATCACCCGTTTGATCCGAAAGATCCAGCCCCATTCGCGCTCCACGATGAGCAAGTGGGCCACGGCCTCGCGAGGACTGAAGACGTCGGGCGTGTGTTTCGCGTCCAGCCACTCGTCAGGCTGCCCGCGTAGGGCCGCCGCCAGCATTGCGGGGGTGCGGCCGAGAGGTTCGGTATATCGGGATAGGTCCATCGCCCGTGCGAGAGGGTTTTTATCCCCGGCGAGCGGCGTCGATCTTGGCGACGTCGATTTTCTGCATCGTCATCATCGCCTCGAAAGCGCGCTTCGCTTCGTCACCGCCAGCCTCCATGGCCTCGGTGAGGGTGCGGGGCGTGATCTGCCAGGAAAGGCCCCATCGGTCTTTGCACCACCCGCACTCGCTCGCTTCCCCGCCGTTGCCCAGGATGGCGTCCCAATAGCGGTCGGTCTCCTCTTGGTCGTCCGTGGCGATCTGGAAGGAGAACGCCTCCGAGTGCTTGAACACGGGGCCGCCGTTAAGGCCCATGCACCGGATGCCGCAAACGGTGAAGTCCACCGTGAGGACGTCGCCCTGCTGGCCCCCGGGAAAGTCGGACGGCGCCCGGTGGACCGCGATCACTTCGCTGTCCGGGAAGGTCTTGGCATAGAACTCGGCCGCCTCAAGCGCGTCCTTGTCGTACCAAAGGCAGATCGTGTTTTTTGGTGTCATGGTGTATCCGTGTTTCCTTGCAGCCCAGCCGAAACGCTTGGCTGACGAGTGAGACGCCATTTTGACCACACTGGTCTGGGTCGCGTCCTGGAGTTATAGGACACCGCTTGGAAACGGGACGTCTCACCGAGCGGCAAGCGCCAGGGAACCTCACATCCAACCCCCTCTCCTTCGCGGTAGGAGAGGGGGCTCCGGAACGGGGCGAGATCACCTTGCTTCCACGCCGCCCGGCCCGTTCCGGCCAATACTCAAGCAACCGAACCGCAAAAGAGCCTCAAGCGGGCACCTCGTCCTTTCTGTCCCGTTGCCAGAAGCGGTGTTGGCCAAGCGCGTTGGCGAGGGCATGCGCCAGCTCGGCGGCTGAGTCGGCCCGGGTCGTGAGCACGCCCTTGTCCTCGAGGAGGCTGGCCCCCTCAGCGAAGCTCACGCCGACAATGTTGGAGGCTTCCAGAAGCCCGACCCCGTCGCCGCTCGCCGCGACCGGCTTGCAGTGCTTGAACGCCTCGTTCACGAAGTGCACAGCGTCGCCCTGCGACTTGAGCTTCTCCAGCGCACCGGTGCCGCCGGGGACGTAGACCGCGTCGAAAAGCACCGAGGCCGCGGTTGAAAAATTATGGTCGGCCATCACTTCGGAACCGTCGGAGGTCTCGACCCTTCCGCTCATTGGGGCGACCACCTCACAGGTCACGTCGTGCTGCTTCAGCGCTTGCTTAAGCTCATTCGCTTGATTGCCGGCAACACCGGCGGCGACAAGGATCGCGACCTTTCGCCCTCTGGCCGTCCGCTGCGACCTCTCCATACTGAGCGCTGGTGACGAACCAATAGGCGCAAGCTTGCTTCGCGGAGTCCGAGACGTCGTCTCCTCCAGGTAGCTGATATCGCCATCTACTTTCTCCACTCCGACGTGGGGGGCGGCACGCTCGGCGATCTCGGGTGAGACGCGGTAGAAAAGCTGGATCATGCGCTCGCGGATATGCATATGCTCAACTTTGCCAAGTTCGAACTTGATCGCCTCGACGAGGTGCTCCCTTTCGGGCTCGGACTGGGAGTTCCAAAAGAGTTCGGCCTGGCTGAAATGGTCGTCGAAGCTTTCCGGCCGGCCGCGCGTTTTCACGCCTTCTTGAGGCTCGGGGTGGCTGGTGAATCCCCGCTCACGGTCTTCGTGGGGCTTGCCCCCAGCCAGCGAGTTAGGCTCGTAGTTGACGCGTCCCTTGTCCTGCTCCATGCGCATGAAGCCGTCCTGGTTGTTATTGAAGACCGGGCATCGAGGGCGGTTGATCGGCACCTGGTGAAAGTTGACGCCGCCAAACCGGTTGAGCTGGGTGTCGAGATAGGAGAAGAGTCGCGCCTGGAGGAGCGGGTCGTTCGTGAAGTCGATGCCCGGCACAAGGTGGCCGGGATGGAAGGCGACCTGCTCGGTCTCGGCAAAGAAGTTGTCGGGGTTGCGGTTGAGCGTCATCTTGCCGACCCGGCGCACCGGGACTAGCTCTTCCGGCACGATCTTGGTGGCATCCAGCACGTCGAAGTCCCACCCCGCCGCCTCCTCTTCGGTGAAGAGCTGTAGGCCGAGTTCGAACTCGGGAAAGGTGCCCTGTTCGATGCGCTCCCAAAGGTCTTTTCGATTGAAGTCGGGGTTCTTGCCCGCGATCTTTTGTGTTTCGTCCCAGACCAAAGAAGAGAGCCCTTCGGTAGGTTTCCAATGGATCTTGCAGAGTGTCGACCGCCCCTCCGCGTTGGTCAGCCGGAAGGTGTGCACCCCAAAGCCCTCCATCTTCGCGTAGCTCGTGGGGAGCGCCCGGTCGGAAAGCACCCACATGACCATGTGCATCGCCTCTGGGGTGAGCGAGATGAAGTCCCAGAAGGTGTCGTGGGCAGCGCTGGCCTGGGGCATTTCGTGGTGCGGCTCGGGCTTTATCGAGTGCACAAGGTCCGGGAACTTCATGCCGTCCTGGATAAAGAACACTGGGATGTTGTTGCCCACCAGGTCGTAGACGCCTTCGACCGTGTAGAACTTCGTGGCGAAACCGCGGACGTCACGTACGGTATCGGCCGAGCCTCGGCTGCCGACCACGGTCGAGAACCGGGTGAACGTCTCGGTCTCCAGGCTGGGGTCGGTGAGGAAGCGCGCGCGAGTGAACTCCTTCATCGAGTCGTCATAGACCCGAAACACACCGTGCGCCGCCGACCCGCGGGCGTGGACGACCCGCTCCGGGATGCGCTCGTGGTCGAACTGGGTCATCTTCTCGCGGAAGATGAAGTCCTCCATGAGCGTGCCGCCGCGCGGGCCGGCAGTCAGCTGGTCCTGGTTATTGGCGACGGGACAGCCTTGGTTCGTAGTCAGCGTCTCGTGTTCTCGATCCTGTCCGGGAGGTGGAAAGCGGTCGTTCATGGCTTTCCTCCCCTAACGTCTTCCCGCTCAAGGGCGCCTGGGGCTTGGCGGAATCATCAAGAGGCTTCTGGGGGCAGGTCCAGGCACGAAGAAGCCCCCTTCCCCGTGGAATGGGAAGGGGGGGCCTGGATGCGAGACTGTCTACTCGAGTTCGAGCTTGGTAACCGGATCGACGACCGGGAGGCCGTTCAGCGAATAGGCGCGGATGCCCCAAAGGAAGTTCTTCACGTCGAACGTTCGGTAGAGCGGGACAAAGCGGGCGCTGGTGTCGCCGAAGACATAGTTGTTGCCTTGGTCGAACCGGCCGCTGTGCGTATAGCGCAGCGTGTGGGCAGGGCCGCCATTGGTCGTTCGGAGTTCGCAGCTGAAGATGGCGCCGACCATTCCCTTGCCGACGAACTTGCCTAGCTGGCCGTTCACATTGCCGCTGATGGTGAGCGCCTCAAGCGGGAGATCCGAGGGGCTGGTCGGGACGCTGGTGCCAGAGAGGTCGCCTTGGTTGCGTCGGCCGATGCCGAACGCCGGACGATACGTGCGGAACTCACCACCGGCAGAGACCTGCATGCAGAACTGCTTTTCGGTGGCAGGGGCGAGCAGGATCGTTCCGGACGGGCGGTCGAGCGCGGAGGCGACCACGACGTTTGCGGTGTCGCTTGCCTGGCGCTTGCGACCGATGACCGACTGGTTCGCCACATAGCTGATGCGGCCCACCTGCTTGGTGTAGACGCCGGCCTGGTAACCCTGGGCGGCGCAGCCGTCCACGGTGAGCTGCATCGGCGGCTCGCCATAGCCCCGGTTGTTCGTGGAGCGGTCCGTGCAACCGGGGGCCCAGCCCTTGATCGAGTCGGCCGGGCTCACGAAAATCTGCTCACTCTTCACGTAAGGAAGCAGCATCCAGCTCCAGTGGACTTCGTTCCCCGCGTTGTTGTCCTCGCGGTGGTTGCTCGGCATGTACGTGTCGTCGTTGTCGTTCAGGTACATCTGAAGCGCAACGCCGAGCTGCTTTGTATTGCTGAGATCGGAGATCTTCTTGGCCGCGACCTTTGCCTGGGCGAAGACCGGGAAGAGAATGGCGGCAAGAATGGCGATGATCGCAATGACCACCAAGAGCTCGATAAGGGTAAAGGCTCTCGCGGGACGGGTTCCACGCATACCGAACATTTTTTAGCCCGCATGTTAAGCGCATGTTAAGGGAAAGGTCCGGCTAGGACCGGTCCGTTCACTGTAGGTACCGTTTGACCTGGAATTCCCGGCAACTCCAAGGAACCACCCTTCGTCTTTCATAGCGGACTGCCCACTCCCTCGCCCGCCCCGAGCCTTACCGTCATCGTCGTCAGCTACAACACGGTTGACGCCTTGCGGCGCTGTCTCGCCAGCCTTGCGGCCGACCACAGTGCCGGCGTCGTGACCGAAGTCGTGGTAGTGGACAACGCCTCCCACGACGACTCGGTCGCAATGGTGCGCCAAGAGTTCCCCTGGGTACGGCTGATCGCGAACGACCGCAACGCGGGCTTTGGCGTCGCGAACAACCAGGCACTGGACTCGGTCGCGACGGACTTCGCCCTCTTGCTAAACCCGGACGCACTGGCCAGGCCGGGCGCCGTCGCCAGGCTGCTGGAGGTAGCGGCCGAGCCTGGCGTCGTGGCAGTCGGCGGCAAGCTCGTAGACCCCGGGACAGAACGGCCCCAAAACAGTTGTGCGAACGAATTGACCCTCTGGGCCGTGTTCTGCGAGCAGACCCTGCTGGAGAAGGCCTTCCCTCGCAACCCCGTCCTCGCCCCCTATTGGACGACTAGAGCAATCCTCTCCACAGGTTCAAGCGAGCCCCGTCCAGTCGGGCAGGTCCAAGGCGCGTGCCTCCTTTTCCGGCCGTTGGAGCGCTTCGACGAAGACTATTTCTTGTACGTCGAGGACACCGACCTCTGCCGAAAACTCCGGCGTCACGGGCGCATCCTCTACGTGCCGGACGCGGTCTTCGAACACGAACTCGGTGCCTCCAGCACGGGGAACCGGTGGATGTCGGTGGCGCGCTACAACCGGGGAAAAGAGCTCTACTTCTTGAAGCACCATGGGCCCGCGGCGATGGCGGCCTGCTTCGTGATGGATCGCTTCGGGGCGCTGATGCGGCTCTTTGGCTATCTGGCGCTCTCACTCGTGAAGCCCGGCCGGGGTTGGCAGGGGGTCACGCTTTTCGCACGGGTCCTCAGCGCTCCCTTCCGGGGACCGGCTATGCCCCGGGACGCTCAGCCCTGACTTTCGTAGACTCCAAGGACGGCTCGGGGCTCTCCATCCATCTCGACCTGGCCGTCTTTCAGCCAGAGGCAACGGTCGGCCACCCTCAGGACGCTGTCCGGATTGTGCGAGACAAAGAGAATGGTGCCGCCCTGGGCCTTGAATCCCTCGATATAGCGGTAGCACTTTTCTTCAAAGGCGTAGTCTCCGACGGCGAGCACCTCGTCCACGATCAGGATCTCCGCGTCGACGTGGACGGCGACGGCAAAACCCAGCCGTGCGAGCATGCCGCTAGAATAGGTCCGCACGGGCGAGTCTATATGGCTGCTCAGCTCGGAAAACTCTACGATATCGTCGAAACGTGCGACCACTTCCTTGCGCTTTAGGCCAAGGATCATGCCGTTGAACAGGACGTTTTCTAAGCCGGTAAGATCTGGATGAAACCCTGCGCCAAGCTCGAGCAGGGGAGCGATCCTGCCGTGGACCTTTATCGTCCCTTGGTCGGGGCGGTAAACGTTCGCCAAGAGCGATAGGAGCGTGCTCTTCCCCGCACCGTTCTTGCCGACAACTGCAACACATTGTCCTTTAGGAACGGTGAACGTAAGGCCTTTCAGAACCTCGAGCCTTTCCACCTTCCGTTTCTTCCACCAGAGCGCAGCCGTCTTTAGGGATCCGATTCCGCTATGGGATAAGACGAAGCTTTTCTTCAGCCCCTCGATCTCGATGGCGCTTGGGGTCATGGGCGTTCCACAAACCCCCATTTCAGGCGGTTGAACAAGGCATACCCACCGACAAGGCAGACCACGGAGACCACGCAAGTCACCGAGAAGAGGGCCCAATCGAACTGAAGGGCGGCGACGGTGCCCTCCGCCCCGCCGACGTCGATCGGGCCGGGCGGCACGAGCGTCTTCTTGTAAGCCGTTGCTAGCATCGCCACCGGGTTCAAGTGGAAGAGCACGAAGGCGAATTGTCCGAACGAGCCCTTGTCTCTGAGCGCGTACCAAACGTTCTCGCTGAAGTACATGATGGGCGTCAAAAAGAACGCCAGATAAAGGAAGACGCTCATCACATACTTTACGTCTTCGTAATAGACGTTAAGTGCGGAGACGATCAACGCGACGCCTGTGGCCAGGCTCAGGCTCACGAGCATCAAGACCGGCAAGAACGTGATGCGCCAGGTGAAGGGGGTCGTTGTGAAACCCGTGCTCGCCCAAACCGCGAGCAAAAAGCCGAAGAAGACGGTCATCGCGAGAATGAAGTGTATGAAGTTTGCGATCACGCTGGCAAGTGGAAGGATCTCTCGCGGAAAATAGACCTTTTTCACGACGGGAAGCGCCGCGATAATTGATTGTGCCGAGTCAAGGATCGCCAGGTTGACGAACATGAACGGGATGTAAGCGCTCAGGACGTAGGCGCTATAGTTCTCGGTCCCATTGCGCAAGAAAAGTTTGAAGACCAACCACATGACCATGACGGTCACGAGAGGATTGACGAGCGACCAGAAGAACCCTAAGAAGCTGTTCTTGTAGCGGATTTTCAGTTCGCGCTCGACCATAGCGGCGAGCAATTCCCGAAACCTGTAAAGTTCGACCAGCTCTGCCTTCACGGTGCGGGCCTATTTTGTCACAGCCAACAGTTCGACCCGGATGCGGACGGCGCCCGGCTCCTGAAAAACGCTGATTTTTTCCTCGCCGAAAAGTTCCTTTGGCACGGTGATGGTGCGCACACCTCCCACCCGCAGCCCGGCGACCCGGCCGCGCCAATTCCCGCGCTCTTCGGTCGAGACTTTGAACCGGTACGGCATGCGCCTTGTGGCGGTGTCCACCTTCAGGCGGTCGTCCACCCACACGGCGAGCTCACATGTGGCCACCGTGCCCCGTTCCGCGACCTCCCCCGTTCCGACGACCTCGTCCCGCACGGTGACCTTCACGACTTGGGGCGGCGCCTCCTGAGAGAGGATGCTGAGCAACGCGACCAAGACGAGGGGCACGCTACCGGATCCCCCGTGGGTGGGCGGCGGGCTTGCCCGTCACCATGAACGAGACGCGCTCCGCGATGTTGAGCGAGTGGTCCGCGATGCGCTCGACGTGATGGATCGCATAAAGCATCCAGCCCGCCGGCACGACTTTGTCCGGGTTCTGGATCATGTAGGCGAAGATCTGGCCACGAATATCGCGATAGAGCGAATCGACCTGCTCCTCCAGGCAGCTGACTTCTTCGAGGTCCGCGTCGGACTTCTTGACGAACATCTGGATCGCCATACGGAGCATTTTGCATGCGACGTTGGCCATCATGGGGATGTCGACATAGTCCGTCGCTCCAAGTTCCTTCTCCACTTTCAAAGTAATCTTCGCGACGTCGACGGCCAGGTCCCCGATCCGCTCGAGGTCGGTGATAAGCCGGATCACGGTGCCGATCTCGCGGAGCTCGCTCTCGTCGGATTGATGGTCCGAAAGAAGCTTCAGGCAGCGCTGCTCGACGTAGAGTTCCTGGACGTCCAGTTCGTCATCGTCGTCCATCACCTCATAGGCGGCGCTGGTTTCGAGGGACTGTAAGGAAGCGATCGCCTTGGTGACCATGGCTTCAGCGCGGCTGGCCATTTGCAAGACGTCTTGCTCCAACTCACGCATTTCGCGCGAGTAAAGTTGTGATGATTCGACCGGATCAGGGGGCATTGCAGTTCGCAAAGCTTCGGTAGCTCCTAACTTACCCCCGGCCCGGCAACGCTACTGGTCGTTTGGCTTTGCGGGATAGGGTTGTTACAAAGGACGAGACGAGTAGTCCACTGTTGCCGTTCAGGCCCAGCGCTGCGGCACGAGTCTAGGACCCGCGGACACCGACCGGCGAACCGGCACCCGGCACCAAGTTGGCGCGGATCCGGGACCTCTCCAGCGACTTCCGCGGGCAGCTTGCCAAGCGTCTCAAGCGTCGGTGATGAGGCGAGCAGCGCGGCCGTGTAAGGGTGGGCGGGGCGGTCGAAGACGTCTTCGATCGGCCCGCTCTCGACGATCTGGCCCATGTACATGACAGCGACGCGGTCCGCCAGGAAGCGCACGGTGGAAAGGTCGTGCGAGATATAGAGGAACGCGCAATTGAGCGTGCGTTGCAGGTCGCGCAGCAGGTTCAAAATCTGCGCCTGCATGCTGAGGTCTAAAGCGGCGGTCGGTTCGTCGCAGATGACAAGGGGCGGCTTGAGGGCGAGGGCCCGGGCGATGGCGACGCGCTGGCGCTGGCCTCCGCTGAGCTCGTGGGGAAATCGAGATACAAGCGCGGTGTCCAGCCCCACCTCTTCCATCACTTCCTCCACCTTTGGGGGCCGGCCGGAAAGTCGGAAAGGCTCGGCGATCGCGGCCTGGATGCGCCACCTCGGGTCAAGGCTTGCAAAGGGGTCTTGCCAGACCATGCCGACCCGCTCGGCCTGGCGACGGGTGACGCCGCGGACGGGCTCGCCTTGGACGCGGATCTCGCCTCGCACAAGGGGTTGCAGGCCGAGGACGGCCCGGGCGAGCGTCGTCTTGCCACAGCCGGATTCTCCGACGACGGCAAGCGTCTCGCCCGCATCGACGGAGAGCGAAACCCGGTCCACCGCAAGCACGACCCTGCCCGCGGTGTGGAACTCCACACAGGCGTCTTTGACTTCGAGGACGCTCATCTATTCGCGCGACAGGTCGCCATGGCTCCAGTGGAGGCGTTCGGAGAGTTTCTCAAGGAAGTCATGCTCGTCGAAGGTGATGAGGCGGGTGGCCCGCGGCGAGCGCGTGATCCGCACCCGGTCGCCGCTCAAGAGGTGCAACCGACTCTGCCCGTCACAAGAAAGGACGCTGTCGCCGCGCGTTTCCGCACCGATTTCGACCTGGCAATCGGGATGGAGCACGAGCGGCCGGGCCGAAAGGGTGTGCGGCATGATCGCCGTGATCAGCATGGCGTAAAGGGAGGGGTCAACGACAGGCCCGCCCGCCGAGAGCGCATACGCGGTGGAGCCGGTCGGAGTCGAGACCATGATGCCGTCCGCCGGATAGCGGCTCAGGCGGCGACCGTCCACTTTCACCTCAAAGGTCAGCATCCGTGCGGTCGCGGCCCTTTGCAGCACGGATTCGTTCAGGCAGTGGAGCGAGGCGACGACCTTATCGCCCCGTAGCAAATCGGTCTGGAGCATCATGCGCTCCTGGATTCGGCAGACGCCGTCGATAAATTGGCTGAGCGCCGCCCCGACCTCGTCAGGCTTGACCTGGGTCACGAAGCCGAAGCGTCCGTAATAAACGCCCAGGATCGGCGTCCCCCGGGCGGCGCAGACGTGCGCGGCCCGGATGAGGGTCCCGTCTCCGCCGAAGCTGATGACGAGGTCTGCTTCGGCCAGACGTTCCGGCGGCAGCCCTTCGACTTCCAGGACTGCCGCCGCTTCACGGTCTGTGGCCACGGTGTGGCCCCGTTCTTTGAGCCACCTCACCGTCGTCCTCGCCGCCCGGCTGGCGTCCGGGCGGAAGAGGTTGACCAGGAGGTGGAACGTCACCCGCCGCTCTCGGCTTTTTTCATGCGGTCGAGGTTGCGTCGAGCCGCGTCAAAGCCGGGATTGATGGAGAGGGCCTTTTCCAAGGCCTGGATCGCTTCCTTCCGGCGGTTCTGACGCTCCAAAGTCACTGCCAGGTTATTATACGGTGGCATGAAGTCCGGTCGTGCCGAAATCGCCGTCCGGAAGGACTGTTCCGCAGCTTTATTCTCGGAAGCTCGGAGCTGGTAGAGCCCGACCCCGTTGTTCGCCTCGGCGTTGTTCGGGTCCTGCTTCAGCACCGTGCGCCAGTGGAACCGTGCGCCGTCGAAGTCCTGCAGGTCCCAAAGGGCGTTCGCCAGGTTCAGGCGGACGTCGCTCCGGCCGGGGTTGGCGCGGATGAACTGCTTCCAGAACTCCACCGCCTCGGCGGTGCGGCCCGAACGGTACATGACGGCGGCGAGGTTGAGCTTCGCCTCCATGTCGTTCTGGTCGATCTGGCTCAGCTTCAGGAAGACCGGCAGGGTGGCGTCGTAGTCGTTCTGCGCCATATAGACGCTGGAGAGGTTGCGCAGGACGGCCTGGTCGTCCGGCGTCAGGGCGAGCGCCTTTTCATAGGCGGTGCGTGCGCCGGGCAGGTCGTTGGTCTGCTGGCGGGCGTAGCCCAGGTTGTACCAATAGGTGGACTGGTCCTTCGGATCGTTCCCGACTTGGCCCTCCATGCCTTCAAGAAGGCGGATGGCCTCGTCATATCGCCCTTGGCGCAAGCGCACGCTGGCGAGGGCCTGGCGTTGGGTCGGGTCGCTCTCGCCCATCGACATCGACCGCTCGATGTACTTGGAGGCTCGGTCAACGTCCCCGATCGCGGCGTAGGCCGCACCGGCATTGCGCTGGAACACGGCGTTCGAAGGCTCGGCGTCGGCAGCCTTGCCGTAGGCATCGGCCGCCTTGCGATCGTCGCCCTTCATCGAGTAGGCCTTCGCCAGATTGTTGAGGGTGTGGGCGTCGCCCGGCTTTCGCCTGAGGGCCTCTTCGCCTGCGCGAACGGCCTCGTCGGCGTCACCGGATTCGATGGAAAGGACGGAGAGGTTGTACCAAGGCGTGAACTGGTCCGAATCCAGCTCGGACATCCTCTTATAGAGGCGGGCGGCCTCGGCGCGACGCGGGGGATTCGACCGGGCGTAAGCGTGGGCGAGGTTGTTCAGGATCTCAAGGTCGTTCTCGCGCAGCGACGCCGCCTCTTCCAGAGAGGTCACCGCTTCCGCGTAGTTCTCGTCCTGGAGGGAGTAATAGCCGAGCCAAGCCAGGGCTGTGGCCCGGGTCTCCCGATCGGTCTCCAGGGACAGGACGCGCCTGAAATAGGCCTCCGCCTTATCGCCGTTGCCGGCTTGGACGCTGGCCCTGGCCAGGTTCGCCAAGATCGTGGGGTCGTCCGGGACGGCTTCGTGGGCGCGCTCCAGGTGGACAAGCGCCTCTTGCGGGCGGTTGTCGGCGAGCAGGGCGGCGCCCAGGTTCGCCTGGTAGTTCGGGTTCGCGGGCTGAAGTTCGACGAGGTCACGGTAGATGCTGATGACGTTGTCGCTGCGGTTGAGGGCGGTGTACGCGACCGCGAGGTTCACGAGGGTGTCCTCGTTCCCAGGCCGGATAGCCCTGGCCCGTTCGAGCGACGGTACGCTTTCCGCCGTCCGTCCGCTCCGGAGCTGGACATAGCCGAGCCAGGCGTGGACTTCGAAGAAGTCCGGCTGCTGCTGGGCGAGCGGCTTCAGGGCCTGGATAGAGCCTTCGGCGTCTTCCTTCTCGGTGAAGAGGGTGACCGCGTCGTGGAGCTTCTTTAGGTATGCCCGGGGCGGCTTGACCTCTTGCTTCTGCGGGGACGATTGTCCCATTCCAGATGTGGGCGCAAGCAGGGCTGCCAGACAACTGGCGACGATAAACGCACTTCTCATCGATAACTCTGAAGCCAAACGGGCTCCTCGTATGTTTATTGGCAGGTTCCTACGAACATCACAGCGGCCTGGTGTAAGGAACCTACCAATGTTAGACTATCCTTGATCGTCCATGATCCGTGACAGGCTGTCCTCATAAAGGCCACGGGCTTCACCATAGGAAAGTTCCACTCGTAAGCCGTTCTCAAGGTTAAACGCCAACCCGGCTTCTGGCTCGACCGCGTTTCCAATCCAGGCGAGGTTGAGTCCTTGCGGCACCGCCGCTTCGATCTTTTCCACGTTTTCGGGGCCGGCGGATAGGACGATCAGGCCCGGGACTTCGCCGAAAAACGTGGACTCCAACCTTCGACTTTCTAGGAAAGCGCTCGGTATCTGCAAGTCTAGCCCGGAACCGCCCGCCAGGGCTGATTCCACTAAGGCCACCAGCAGCCCGCCGTCGGAGACGTCGTGCAGCGAACTGACCGCCTTCTCCTCAGCTAGCCGGGCGCAGACGTCGCAGAGCTGCCTCTCCATCGCGATGTCTGGGGGGACCGGCACCCCCATCGCCAATCCGTGGCACACGCTGAGGAAGAGGCTCGCCCCCAGCCCTTGGCCGGGCCCGAGCGGCACCGGGTACCAGAGCAACCCGACTCGGGACCCCGGACGGATGCCCATCCTGACCGAGTGGTCCACGTCCTCCAGGAGCCCGAGCATGCCGATCATCGGCGTGGGCGGGATCGCGCCGAGGTCGCTCTTGTTGTAGAGGCTGACGTTGCCGCTCACGACCGGTGTGGCGAAAGCCTCGCACGCCTCCGCGATCCCTCGCACCGATTCGTCAAGCTGCCAGAACACTTCGGGGTCTCCGGGGTCGCCGTAGTTCAAGCCGTCGGTAACACCGACCGGCCTCGCCCCGACACAGGCGACGTTGCGCGCCGCTTCACAGACCGCGAGGAGGCCGCCGACATAGGGGTCTAGGGCCACCCAGCGGCTATTGCCGTCGATTGTCACCGCGATCCCGCGCTTGGTGCCCCGCAAGGCGAGGACAGCCGCATCACCCCTGCCGGGACCGGTCTTCGTCTGCGTCTGGACCTCTTGGTCGTACTGCTGGAAAACCCAGCGCTTGCTCGCGACGGTCTGCGAGGAGAGCAGGCGCTTGAGTGAAACGGTCAGGTCGACGTCCGGCAGCGCGCCGGCGTCGAAGGCCTTCGCTTGCTCGAACCACTCTGGCGCGCTCCCCGAGAGGCTCCGCGCCGGGCACCCGTCCGTGAAGGCGGCCGCAGGCGCGGAAGCCTCCAGCCGGCCGTTCCGGTAGACCCGGACGGCGTCGCCCTCGGTGACGGTGCCGATCACGACCGCGTTCAGCCCCCACTTCTGGAAGACCTCGACCACATCGTGCTCCCGCCCCTTATAAGCGACGCAAAGCATGCGCTCCTGGCTCTCGCTCAGCATGAGTTCGTAGGCGGTCATGTCCGGCTCCCGCATCGGCACGAGGTCCAAGTCGATCTCCATGCCGACCTGGCCCTTGGACGACATCTCGGTGGTCGAGCAAGTGAGCCCAGCCGCGCCCATGTCCTGGATGGACTGCACCGCCCCCGTGGCCAGCGCCTCAAGCGTGGCTTCGATCAAGAGCTTCTCCGCAAAGGGGTCCCCGATCTGGACGTTCGGCCGTTTCGCCTCGCTGTCCTCGCCGAGGTTCTCGCTGGCAAAGCTCGCCCCGTGGATACCGTCGCGCCCGGTCGCCGAGCCCAGGTAGAGCACGGGGTTCCCGACCCCGCCCGCCGCCGCCGTCGTCACCGCGTCCAGCCGCACCACGCCCACGCTCATCGCGTTCACAAGCGGGTTGCCGGAATATCCGGGGTGGAAGTCCACCTCGCCCCCGACCGTGGGCACGCCCACACAGTTGCCATAGCCCCCGATTCCGGCCACGACGCGCTCGAAGAGGTAGCGGTTGCGGGCGACGGTCGGGTCATCCGTCATGCCCTCACGGATCGGCCCGAAGCGGAGCGAGTTCAGCGAGGCGATGGGCCGCGCACCCATCGTCAGGATGTCGCGGATGATGCCGCCGACCCCGGTCGCCGCCCCCTGGTAAGGTTCCACCGCCGAGGGGTGGTTGTGCGACTCGACCTTCATGACAATGCCGAGCCCGTCGCCGACGTCGATGACGCCCGCGTTCTCCAGTCCGTCGCCCTCGATCGCCTCGCGGTAGCGCTTGAACCGGCTCAGGACGGAGCGGGAGCTTTTATAGGAGCAGTGCTCGCTCCACTGCACGCTGAACATGCCCAGTTCCGTCTGCGTCGGCTCGCGGCCCAAGAGCCGAAGGATCGTCTCGTACTCTTCCGTCGTCAAACCCATAGATCGGTAGGTATCTGGTGAGATCGTGGGCACTGCAGGTAAGTATAGCGTTGGTCGCGCTGGGCCAATACGGCTGCGCCGACCGTCAGAACTGGTCCGGAGAATGGGTCGGCCGCTATGAGTTGCCCAAGGGCCACGAGAACGACCCCGTTGAGGCGAGCCTGGCCAAAGTGACCCTGACGATCAAGCCGGACGGCTCCTTCACGTTGATCGAGGCGGGATTTGACAAGACCGGGCGCGTGCTCTCTTCCGGGAAGTCCGCGACCTTGGTCGTCGAGCGCGTCATGGGCCGGGTTCCCGAGCGCATGGGCTCGGAGGCGGCGGGCATGGGGGGCGAACGCAAACTCGAAATGAACGAGGACGGAACTCTAAAGTTCTGGCGGAAAGGGGTGGAACCCGTAGAATTGCGCAGAGAGGCGCAACGTTGAGGCCTCCTCGCCCGTACCGTAAGTCGTGTACGTTTGGGTCGTCCTCGGGGTTCTAGCGATCGTTCTCGTCTATTCGATAGCGACCTATAACGGGCTCGTCTCGCTCCGGCGGCAGACGATGAACGCCTGGGGCCAGATCGACGTGCAGCTCAAGCGGCGCTACGACCTCATCCCGAACTTGGTGGAGACCGTCAAGGGCTACATGCAGCACGAGAAGGACACGCTCGAGCGCGTCATCCAAGCCCGCAACCAGGCCCTCGCCGCGAACACCGTCCACGAGAAGGCCGAGGCCGAGGCGAAGGTGGCGGCCGCCCTGCAAGGCTTCTTCGGGCTTGTCGAAGGGTATCCGCAACTCAAGTCGGACAGCGTCATGATGCAGCTCCAAGAGGAGCTGCGCGGCACCGAGAACAAGATCTCCTTCTCTCGCCAATATTACAACGACGTGGTCACGGCCTACAACACGAAGATCGAGAGCTTCCCTTCGAGCATTTTCGCGTCCACGGCTGGGTTCAAGCCGCGCGAGCTTTTCGAGATCGAAGACTCGGCCCACCGCGAGCCGGTCAGCGTAAAGTTCTAGCTTCCCGCCCGTTCTGTCGTTTATCGGTTAAAGCTTGGAGCTTGCCGCGAACGACCATGAGACTTCTCTGCCTTGCGGGCGCCGCCGTCCTCTGCTGCCCGGTTGCCAAGTCGTGTTCCGAGTGCCGATTGCAGGCGATGGCGGAGGTGTTCACCCCCGCCCTCGGGCAAACGTTAACCATCCTGCTCCTCCCCCTCGCCCTGATGGGGATGGCCGCCGTTGCGCTCGGGCGCTTTGAAAGGCCGATCGCCAAGTGAACGGAGGCACTGGCTCCCGGGCCTACCACTTCGGCCCCCTTGTCACGGCCGGCACCCTGCTCGGCATCGGCATGGGCGGCTTCGTGGACGGCATCGTCTTCCACCAGGTCTTCCAAGTCCACAACATGCTCTCGGCCGTGGTCCCGGTCACGGACCTCGCCAGCGCCAAGACGAACATGGTTTGGGACGGCTTGTTCCACGGGGGCGTCTGGCTCGTGACCATGATCGGGCTCGTGGCCCTTTACCGAGCGGGTCTCCGGCGCGACGTCCCGTGGTCTGGCCGCGTCGTCGCCGGCGGTGGGTGTCCGGCTGGGGCCTCTTCAACCTGGTGGAAGGCATCGTCGACCACCACATCCTTCGCTTGCACCACGTCCTGGAATATGCGGACCGCGACGCGCAGACCTTCGCGGACCTCGCGTTCCTTACCGCTGGCGGGGTTCTCCTGCTCGTCGGGTGGAGCCTCCAAAGGAGCGGGAAGACGGGTTGGCTCGCCGTGGCCGACGCACCTGCCGGGGCGGGCACCCCTCTTTAGGTCGCAGTCACGAAATCCTTCACGGCTACTTGCGAGGCTATCACCACCTTTTCCCCACCGCCGTGTTTCGTTCCCGATGGATGGACGAACGAAGACCTGCAAATGCGATCACAGGGCCAAATCGCGGCGGCTTCTTCAGCGCTGGAGGCTGGGCACCCATGCCGCCGTGCGGCCGCCGATCGTCTCGCGGCGGATCGGCCGTCCCTCGATCTCGTCCTTGCCCCTGCGCCCTCCCCAGCGGTGGTGGAAGAGCCAGCCCTCTGGGTAGCGGTCGGCATCGGCCTCCACCTCCACGGCGAGGTCGAGCACGGTCTTGAGCGCCCGCACCAAGGCGCCCCTCTCCTTGGCGTTGAGGGTGCCCGCCGGGCGGGCCGGCGCGATGCGGGCCTGGTAGAGCACCTCGTCCGCGACCCAGTTGCCGACCCCCGCGAAGAGGCGCTGATCCAGCAGCAGCGACTTGATGGGCGCGGTGCGTCCGGCGAGGGCCTTCGCGAGGCGCGGCGGGTTGTAGGGTTCGAGCCAAGCGTCTGGGCCGAGCGCTCTGAGCATCGGGTCTTCTGCCGCGCTGGAGGCGAGCCAGACCCGACCCAGCCGCCTCGCGTCGGTGAACGCGACCGTCCGCTGCTCGTCCGTGGCGAGCCGAAGTTTGAGGAACCGCGGCTGGCCCTCGGGGTCGTCGAGGGGCGCGTTCCCGTGGCTGACGAGGCGCTTTTCGGGCCCCGTCCCGCTCACCTCGCGGATCCATCCGCTCATGCCGAGGTGCCCCATGACGGCGGGCCCGTCTTCCAACTCCAGCCAGAAAACCTTCCCTTTCCGCCCGACCGCCTTAACGCGCGCACCGAGGAGCGCGGCCACCACGGGTTCGGAGGACCCTTTGAAGACGATCGGGTCGTCTGCGGCGTTTGCTTGGACGATCCGCCGCCCAGCGACAACGCGCTCCAGCAGCCTCCGCACCGCCTCGACTTCGGGCAACTCGGGCATTCGCGGGATTCTACGCGGGCGAGGGCCGCTCGGCGCTGAATAAAAAGTGTCTGCTGAGACATTTACCTGCTTATACTTTTCTTATGGTAATTGGAATGTTCGTTCTACTATAATCGGTGGTAGCACCTTTCTAGGTGGCTCTAGTCTCAGAGGATTACATGAAGAAATTTGCGATGCTCGCTGCTATCACTGGCGCCGTACTGGCCAACGCCCAATGGAGCGACAACTTCGACAGCTACCAAAACGGCCAGCAACTCCACAACGTGAACGGTTGGGAAGGCTGGGAGGGCAATGCGGGCGCGGGCGCTCTCGTCACCAACGCCCAGTCCGCCAGCAACCCGAACTCGGTCGACATCCGCGGCGCGAGCGACCTCGTCCAGAAGTTCACGGGCGCGAACAGCGGCCTTTGGGAGTTCACGGGCAAGGTCTACGTCCCGACCGCGATGCGCGGCGACTCCTACTTCATCATGATGAACACGTACCCGGGCACGATCAACGCCCACTGGAGCGTGCAGATGAAGTTCCAGGGTGCGCTGGGCACGGTGACGGACGACAACGGCACCGCCACCCCGGTCGCTTTCTTGCGCGACACCTGGATGGACTTCAAGGTCGCCATCGACCTTACCAACGACTTCCGCACCGTCTCGCTGATGAACCAGACCGTTTCGACGGGCACCTGGACTCAGAACGGTGGCGCCCTGAATGTCGGCGCGATCGACCTCTTCGCGAACGGTCAGACCTCGGTCTACTACGACGACCTTGCGCTGAAGGTCGTTCCGGAGCCCGCCACGATGACCGCGCTCGGTCTTGGCGTCGTGGCGCTCATCCGCCGCCGCCGCTCTCGCTGAGGCACCAGCCATCCTTCGCTGCACGGCCCTGGGGGAAGATTCCTCCGGGGCCGCGCTCGTATCGGTACTTCCGGAATAGCCTGGCCGGTAAGATGCAAGGCGACCATGGAATCAGGCCGCCACGATGTCTTCCGCCAGAACTACCTCGTCTATGGGCTTCCGGACGACAAGATCGACGAGCTCATCGAGCTGGCCTCTTTCGAGACGAAGCTGGCCAACGAAGACATCTGCAGGCGCGGGGAGAAGGGTTGCGACCTCTTCGTCGTCTTGGACGGCACGGTCACCATCACCAGCCTGAACGGCGAAAAGCTGGCCGAGATCGGGCCGGGGTCGGTGATCGGCGAGGTCGCCCTGGTGGACGACCAGCCGCGGAGCGCGAACGCCGTCTGCAAGAGCGCCGTGCATTATGCGCGGTTGCCCGCCAGGGAGCTGCGGAACTACATGGTGACCCACAAGGACGTTGGCTTCCACATGCTTGCCAACCTCTCCAGGGTGCTGAGCGCCCGGTTGCGGCAGACCGACGCGGTGGTGGACGAGCTGGCCGGGAAGCAGCGCGACCCCTGGGACTTCGCCAGCTGACGCTGCGCTACCCCCGCTTGCCGACCAAGACGTAGACGTAGCCGTCGTAGTTCTCGTAGGAGTCGCCCTTCATGACGGGCTCCTTCTCGACGCAGGTCCCTACGAGCAGGTCCATGACGCCGTCGCCGTTCCAATCCGCCACGTGGATCTTGACTCGGTGGTCGATCTTGAGCGGGGCCCCTCCCACCCGGACCGGCTGTCGCGGCCCCAGCGAGCCGTCGGCAAGGCGCGGGAAGAAGAAAACGAGGCCGTCGTTGTCCCCCGTCAAGAGGTCGGCCAGGCCGTCTCCGTCCCAGTCGACCACGACCGGTTGGCTCTTCATGCCGACCAGGATCGGCTTGCCTTCCGACATGAGCCAGGTGCGCTTGCCATACTTCGGCTCCGGTCGTGAACCGACGTTCTCGTTGTAATAGATGTCGCCGCCATAGCCCCCGATGACCATATCAAGGTCTCCGTCGCCGTCCCAGTCCGTGAAGAAAACGGTGCTGGCCGCCCAGTCCTGCTTTTCATCGGGGGTCTCCGGGACGGTCTTCCAATCGGCGAACTTTGCTTTGCCGAGGCCCTTGAACCAGACTATGTTGCCGGGGGCAAACTCGCCAGTGGCGAGGTCAAGCTTTCCGTCCCCGTCTACGTCCACAACCTGTGGAGTAAAGCCGACGCATCACCCATAGTTGATCTCTGCGCCCGTGCCCTCCGGCTTGAACGCCTTGCCCTTCGCGTACTGCGGCTCTTTGTTCGTGCCGATGTTGCGATAGACCATGAGGCGACCGTGGGCGTACTGCCCGACCAGGAGGTCGAGCTTCCCATCGCCGTCCCAATCGTGGAGCCAAGGGGCGGCGTGGCCGTTCCCGGCGACGATGTCCTTGCCCGCGGCCTGGAGCCGAACCGGCTCCGATAGGGTCGGCGGGCCCGCCAGCAGGCCGGCTATTGCGAGCGTGAAGGCGAACATCTCCGACTAATTCTAGCATGCCGCCCCTTCCGTCAAGCGGAAAGGGCGGCACGAATCTCTAGGAGTTCTTGCGTAAAGTCACGCTCAGCTTGATGCCGTCGTCATTGAGACTGAGACGGATGCGTCCATCTCCGATCTTCTCGTACTTGCCGGTGTACTCGCGCTTGCTGGCTCCGGAATCGATCTTGATGCGCACGGCGTTCCTATCTGAGTTGAACCGGCCGCTTACCTTCCATTTGCGGCCGTCGTCGCCGTACATGGTGCCGGTGAACTCGTCGTTATGGTCGACGCGGATCTTGGCGCGTCCGCCCGTGCCGGAATAGTTGAAGCTGCCTTCCCAAATGCCGGTCGGGTCGTTGGGGTTGTAACCCTGGTGGTAGCTATGAATCTTGAGGCTCGTGTCGCGGTCGTTCTTTCCGTTGACCTTCCGCGTCCCGTTGAATTCGAACTCATGGTTGGCGCGGCTGAAGCGGCCGTTGAACTCCATGGTGGCGCCCGTGCTCCAGTAAACCGTGAACCTGGCGTTTCGCCCGGTCAATGTGCCGTCGATACGGCCTGTGCGCCTCTCGCCGGTCATGTCGTACCAGCCTTCGTCGGTCATGCTGCCGGTCACGCGGTCGTTCGACACGGTCATCCTGATCGTGCCACGGGCCCCGCGGGAGATTTCCCAGGATCCGGAATAGGATTCAACGGCCGTGGCGAAGGCCGCTAGAGTGCACAGGAGCATGAACGCTCCCAACGAGAGAAGCTTTCTCATCACACTGACAACATACCTTTAGGCTGATCAAAATACAAGCCGTCCTTACCTAAGGCTGACTTGTTGCCGCGTTCGGGCCGTGCGAGCCAGGGCCAACCACGCGGAAAGGGCAAAGGCAAGCAAAAAGGGCCAGGAACGGTGTTCCTGGCCCTTGGCCCTTAGTTGCCCATCTGGGCTTTCGCCATGATCTCTTCGGCGATGTTGCGCGGAACCTCCTCGTAGTGCGAGGGGGTGACGTTGGGGCTGGCGCGGCCCTGGGTCAGAGACCGGAGGGTGGTCACGTAGCCGAACATCTCGCTCAGCGGCACGTGGGCCGTGATGATCGAGACGCCGCCCGCGGCGCTGTCCATCTTCTCGATCCGCCCGCGCCGACCGTTCAGGTCGCCGACCACGTCGCCGGTGTTCTGCTCCGGGGTCGTGACCTCGACATGCATGATCGGCTCCTTCAGGATCGGCTTGGCCTTCTTCATGGCTTCGCGGAACCCGATCATGCCGGCCTGTTTAAAGGCGTTCTCGTTCGAGTCCACCTCGTGGTAGCTGCCGTGCACGACCATGACCTTCACATCGACCACGGGATAGCCGGCAACGACGCCCGCGAGCATCGCCTCCTTTACGCCCTTTTCGATCGCCGGGATGTACTCCTTCGGCACGACGCCGCCCACGACTTTGTTCTCGAAGACGAAGCCCTGTCCCACCTCGAGCGGCTCGACTTCCAGCACACAGTGGCCGTACTGGCCGGAACCGCCCGTCTGGCGGACGAACTTGCCGTCGGCCTTGGCCGGCGCGCTGATCGTCTCGCGATAGGCGACCTGCGGCTTGCCCTGGTTCGCCTGCACGCCGAACTCGCGGTTCAGCCGGTCGACGATGATCTCCAGGTGGAGCTCGCCCATGCCGCTGATGATCGTCTGGCCAGACTCGGGGTCGGTGAAGACGCGGAAGGTCGGATCCTCCTCGGCCAAGCGCTGAAGGCTGGTGCCCAGTTTCTCCTGGTCGGCGCGGCTCTTAGGCTCGATCGCGATCTGGATGACCGGCTCAGGGAACTTGATCGATTCGAGCGCGACCGGATGGTCGCCCGCGCAGATCGAGTACCCCGTTCGGACGTCGCTAAGGCCGATGACGCCGACGATCTCGCCTGCGCTCACGTCGTCGACGTCCTCGCGCTTGTTCGCGTGCATCTCCATGATGCGCCCGATGCGCTCCGTGCGAACCCTCAGGTCGTTCGTCTGCGGGTCTCGATAGCAGACGCTCACCTGCGTGCCCTTCTTGAGCACGCCGGAATAGACGCGGATATAGGTCAGGCGGCCGACGAACTTGTCGGACATGATCTTAAACGCGAGCGCCGTGAAGGGCTCGTCGTCGGTCGCGTGCCGCACGACTTCCTTCTCGGAGTGCGGGTCGAGCGCGGTCACGTCCACAACGTCCAGCGGGGACGGCAGGTAGTCGATGACCGCGTCGCAGAGCATCTGGACGCCCTTGTTCTTAAAGCTGGAGCCGCAGAGGACGGGGACGACCGAGCCTGCGATGGTGCCCGCGCGGAGCGCCTTCTTCAGGTCGTCGAGGGGGATGTCCTCGCCGTTCAAGAACCGCTCCATGATCGTGTCGTCGAAGTCGGAGATCGACTCGATCAGTTTTTCGCGGTATTCGTCGGCGGTCGCCTGCAGGTTCTCGGGAATGTCCCGGATGTCGAAAGTCTTGCCGTCGTCGCTGGTGTAGACCGTGGCCTTCATCGTGAGCAGGTCGATATAGCCTTGGAAGTCGCTCTCAGCGCCGATCGGGATGACGATCGGGGCCGCGTTCGCGCCCAGGCGCTCCCGCATGCGGGTCACGACCGAGAAGAAGTCCGCGCCAAGGCGGTCCATCTTGTTGATGTAGGCGATCCGCGGAACTTTGTACTTGTTCGCCTGGCGCCAGACCGTTTCGGACTGCGGCTGGACGCCGCCGACCGCGCAATAGACGGCGACAAGGCCGTCGAGCACGCGCAACGAGCGCTCGACCTCGACCGTGAAGTCGACGTGGCCCGGCGTGTCGATGATGTTGATCTTGTGCTCGGGCTTGTCTTCATTGCTGCCGCGCCAGAAGCACGAGGTGGCGGCTGACGTGATCGTGATGCCTCGCTCCTGCTCTTGCTCCATCCAGTCCATGGTGGCCGCGCCCTCGTGCACTTCACCGATCTTGTGCGTCTTACCGGTGTAATAGAGGATGCGCTCGGTCGTCGTTGTCTTGCCCGCGTCGATGTGGGCGGCGATACCGATATTGCGGATGAGTTCCAGTGGGTGGGAACGGGGCATATGAGTCTCGTCCTGGGGGATTTGGGGGCGACGGCGGCCCCCTGAGGCAACCGTTACCCGACGATTGTGCACCGGTCGATGCCCGTTCGCTCAGGACTGGCCCACATCGGAGGGCACTTCTGGGCTTGCAACCGTGCCAAAACGCCTAAAGTAGGGGTGGATCCCCGGCGACGGCTCGCCAGGGATGGACTTGCCCGACGTTACTGTTTCTTAAAGGTCATGACCTCGTCGTCGCCAGGCGATGTCATGGTAAGTGTGCCTTTGGCCGCGTCGAAAGTGACCACGGTCTCCGGAGGGAGGCCGCTGCCCGCTTCGGGCGGATCGTCCGGCACGAGCGTGACGGACTTGCCGTTGACCCGAATGGCGCCGATCGCCGCCTGTCCCGGCAAGTTGGCCTTGTACCGCGCGTCCTTCGTGAAGGTGAGGGTCATGTTCTTGGCCGCCTGGGCCGCCTGCTCGATCATCGGCAGGGCCGCAGCCGCGTCCTTTTCGCCCGCGGCCGCCGCGGCTTTCACCTTGGCAAGCTCGTCGTCGATCTGCTTCATCTGCGCCGCCGTGAGCATCAGTTTGTAGGTGCCGAAGAGCTTAGGGTCGGCTTTGGAGACGTCGCCCTTGGGCTTCTCTGCCTTCTTCTCGACGGGCGTGACCGGTTCCCCAGCGGGCTTCTCCGCCTGGACTTCGGAGACGGTGCCTGTCGTGGTGGCGGGTGCCGGGCTACCGGGGGTGGCCGGGTCTTCGCTCGCGGGCGGCTGCTGGCATCCGGCCAGCAGCAATATCGCCGCCGCCAGGAGCGTCAGCCAAAGCGTGCGCGTCAATTCGACACCGCCGCGCGGTCGAAGATGCTGAGTCCCGCTTCGCGCCAATCGTCCAGGAACCGGGTGAGGCCGTTGTCGGTCAGGGGGTGCTTAAAGAGCTGGGCCATAACGTTAAAGGGCATTGTGGCGATGTGGGCGCGGCACGCCAGGGCCTGCGCCACATGCATGGGGTGCCGGACGCTCGCGACCAGCACCTCGCTCTCAAAGCCGTAGTCCTCGACCATTTCGACAGTCGCCTCGACCGCCTCCATGCCGTCGCCAGAAACGTCGTCCACGCGCCCTACGAAGTTGCTGATGAAGGTCGCGCCCGCTTTCGCGGCAAGGAGGGCCTGGCTCACGCTGAAGACCAGGGTCACGTTCGTCCTAATCCCGCGCTCGGAGAGTTCCGAGACGAGGCGGACCCCGCTCTCGATCATCGGCACCTTGACGACGATCTGCGGGTGCCAGGAGGCGATTTCCTCGGCTTCCTTGAGCATGGTCTCATAGTCG
The DNA here is from genome assembly GCA_019454125.1 of Fimbriimonadaceae bacterium. Taxonomy (NCBI): domain Bacteria; kingdom Bacillati; phylum Armatimonadota; class Fimbriimonadia; order Fimbriimonadales; family Fimbriimonadaceae; species Fimbriimonadaceae bacterium. The sequence goes on along the minus strand of CP075365.1, from coordinate 1,652,274 downwards.
GTGGCGACGACTTCGGCGCTGATCGCGCCGCCGGGGCAGGCGTCGCAGATCTCGAGCACGGTCTCGCGAAAGCCCCGGCCGGCCTTGGCGATGAGGGTCGGGTTTGTGGTGACGCCGTCGAGGACGCCCCACTCAGCGGCCCGGCGAACCTCGTCGACCATGCCGGTGTCGAGGAAAAGTCTCATTGCCGAGCATTGTGGCACTTGGAAGCCATGCGATCTGGCGAAATGCACGCAGCCCGCTCGCACAAGGGGCGGGCGGGCCCGCGGCACAATGGCGGAGTGGACCTCACCGACACCATCGTCGCTCCGATCACGGCTCCCGGCGGCGCGGTCGCGGCCGTTCGACTGAGCGGGCCGCGCTCGTGGTCCGTCGCAAGCCAGGTCTTCGCTCCCTGGCCCGAAACGGTCGTCGCGAGATCAGCCCTCTTTGGTCGTTTCCGCCACGGGGACGACGGGCTTGCCCTTCCCTTCGCCGAAGGCGCGTCCTATACGGGCGAGCAGTCGGTCGAGCTCAGCACCCACGGCTCGCCGGCCTCAGTCCGGGCCCTTCTCGAAGCCTGCCTTCAGGCGGGGGCAAGGACGGCGGAGCCGGGCGAGTTTACGTACCGCGCCTTTATGAACGGCCGCATCGACCTCACCCAGGCGGAGGCCGTGCGCGACACGGTGGCAGCGCTCACAGAAGCGCAGCTGAAGTTGGCGAACCGTCAGCGGGAGGGCGGGCTGCTCGAGCAGGTCGAAGCGGCAAGGTCGCCCATCGTCCGAGTCCTGGCGATGGTTGAGGCGAGCACCGACTTCAGCGAGGAGGTCGGCGAGGTGGACCGGGGACTGGCCGCCGCCCTTTGCGGAGACGCGGAGGAGCAGATCCGGGCCATGCTGGAGACCCAGAAGAGGGGGCGGCACGTCCGCGAGGGCTTCACGATTGCCTTGGTCGGCCCCCCGAACGCGGGCAAGTCTTCCCTCTTCAACGCGGTCTTGCGGCGGTCGCGGGCGATCGTCTCCCCCCATGCGGGCACCACCCGCGACACGCTTGAGGAACTCGTCGAGATCGACGGGCTCTTATGCCGCTTCGTGGACACAGCCGGTCTGCGCGAAACCGCGGACGAGGTGGAAACGGAAGGGGTGCGCCGCTCGATCCAGGCGATGGAGGAGGCCGACCAGGTTTGGTACGTTTGGGACGCGACCCTTCCCTGGCCCGGCGAGGAGCAGCTTCCCCGGGCCGACCTCTATGTGGCCAACAAGTGCGACCTCGCCCGGTCGGACTTCGGGGAGAACGTTTCCGCTCTCACGGGCGAAGGGGTGGACGCTCTCCTCACCCACGTTCCGAAGGGACTCGGGGCGGGCGGCCTGGCGCCGATCGCCGCTCGGCACGCGGCCCCGCTCCAGCAAGCCCGTGAAGCGCTGGCGCGGGCGCAGGAGACTTTTGCGTCCGGCTTGCCCACCGACCCTGCTTCAGTGGACCTCCGCGCCGCCCTCCGCCACCTGGGCGAGGTCACGGGGGAGACGGCGACGCCGGACATCCTGGAGCGCGTCTTCGCGGACTTTTGTATCGGCAAATAGTCGATCCCCGCTCGGCGACCGAACGGGGATCTGACGCCTTTGTGAGCCTAGGTTCAGACTTTCCTGCGGCGGGCGGCGAGAGCCGCGAGTCCCGAGCCGAGGACGAGCATCGTCGCGGGCTCCGGCACGACCTCGAAGTTGTCCACGTACTGGTAGATCGAGGCGGTCGACAAAAAGTCGCGTCCGATGACGAAGCCGACCTGATAAACCCCAGTGGTGTTCGCAAGGAAGTTTGCGTTGACGCTCCCGTAGCTAGAAGCGCCCACATTGATGGCGCCCGTCTCGACGCCGCCAAGCTGCGACCCGTTCACGAAGACCGCGTAGTAGCCTCCGTCCGCATTGTTCGAAGCTCCAAAGTTAAACGAGGAGTAGTCGAAGGACAGGGTGTAGTTCGTGCCACCGATAAGGGTGATGTTCTGGGTCACGATGACGCCCTGGTTCTGTTGGTTTGGTGTGTTGGCGTTGCCGACCTGGAACCGAGATGCGAAGTTCGTGCCCTTCGGCCCCGGCCCGTCGATGTCGTACCGGACGACGTCCTGGACCTGGGTGGCACCGTTGCTCGTAAAGCCGACGACCCACGGGCCCAGACTTCCGGTCTCAAAGTCCCCGTTGACGATTTGGGCGCTAGCGGCAGTGGTCAAGCCCGCGAGAAGCGAGAAGAGGGCGGTTCGCCCGAATTTTGCCATTTTGTTTAACCTCTACTAAGAAACAACCCTACACGGGCAGTTCACCACGCTATTATATCCTGTCATATCGCACTGCGCTACATTTTTGCGAGACTCTTTGATAACAGGCAAAAGCACCGGCACAGTGCCGTACCGGCCGCGGGCCTAGGCCAAGGAAACTTGAGCGAGCCTCGGTGGAGTTATTTGATAATAGTAGAGTCAAGATGAGGTTTGATAAGCTCACGATCAAGGCGCAGGAAGCCTTCCAGGACGCCCAGCGTGTCGCCGCCGACGCCGAAGTTCAGGCGATCGAGCCTGAACACTTGTTAGCGGCACTGCTTGCAGACCCTGAAGGGGTGCCAGCGGCGCTGCTCGGGAAGGCCGGGGTCGCGCCAGCCGCCGTTTTGGGGCAGGCGCACGAGGAAGTCGCCAAGCAGCCGAAGGTCAGTGGTGCGGGCGCGACCCACGGGGCTAGCGTCGGCTCCCGCTTGCAGACGGTGATGAACAACGCCTTTCGTGAGGCGGACCGTTTGGGCGACGAATACGTCTCGACGGAGCACCTCTTACTCGCGATCGTGGACGACTCCGGCCCGGCGGGGCGCATCCTCAAGTCGAACGGGGTCACTGAGAAGGCGCTCGAAGCGGCCATCGGGGACGTGCGCGGCGGCCGGAAGGTCACGGACCCGAACGCGGAGAACACTTACCAGGCTCTGGAGAAGTACGGCAACGACCTCACCGAGCGGGCCCGTAAGGGCAAGCTCGACCCCGTCATCGGGCGCGACGAAGAGGTGCGGCGTTGCATCCAGGTGCTCAGCCGGCGCACGAAGAACAACCCCGTGCTGATCGGCGAACCAGGGGTCGGCAAGACGGCGGTCGTCGAGGGCTTGGCCCAGCGGATCGTCGCGGGAGACGTTCCCGAGAGCCTGCGTAACAAGGCGGTGGTCGCCCTGGACCTCGGGGCCATGGTCGCGGGAGCCAAGTACCGCGGAGAGTTTGAGGAGCGCCTGAAAGCCGTCCTCGAAGAGATCAAAAAGTCGAACGGCCAGACCATCCTGTTCATCGACGAGTTGCACACTTTGGTCGGGGCCGGGAAAGCAGAAGGCTCGCTAGACGCGGCGAACATGCTGAAACCCATGCTTGCCCGCGGGGAGCTGCGGTGCATCGGCGCCACCACCCTGAACGAGTACCGCCAGCACGTTGAGAAGGACAAGGCCCTTGAGCGGCGCTTCCAGACCGTCTACGTGGGCGAACCGAGCGTCGCGGAGACGATCTCGATCCTCCGCGGCCTGAAGGAGCGCTACGAGATCCACCACGGCGTCCGCATCACGGACGGCGCGATCGTGGCCGCCGCCACCCTCAGCGACCGCTATATCAGCGACCGCTTCCTCCCCGACAAGGCGATCGACTTGGTGGACGAGGCGGCCAGCCGCCTCAAGATGGAGATCGATTCCATGCCCAGCGAACTCGACTCGGTCGAGCGCCAAGTTCGCCAGCTCGAGATCGACCGCGCGGCCCTGATGAAGGAGGACGACCGCGCGAGCCAAGAGCGCCTCGCCCAGACCGAGAAGAAAATCGCGGAAGCGAGCGAGGAAGCAGCCGGTCTCCGTGCCAAGTGGCAGAACGAGAAGGCTGAGATCGAACGGATCCGGTCAATCAAGCAAGAGATCGAGGATTTGCGCACCCAGTTGCAGCAAGCCGAGCGCGACTTCGATTACGGCCGAGCCGCCGAGATCCAGCACGGGCGCATCCCCGCGCTCGAAAAGCAGCTCGCCGAAGAGACGGCAAAGGTCGAGGAGACCCAGAAAGGGTCGAAACTGCTTCGCGAAGAGGTGGAGGACGAGGATATCGCCGAGGTGGTCAGCCGCTGGACCGGCATCCCGGTCAGCAAGCTGGTGAGCGGCGAAATGCAGAAGCTCCTCAACCTGGAAGACCACCTGCGCGAGCGCGTTGTCGGCCAGGACGAGCCGTTGCGGCTTCTTGCGGACGCTATCCGCCGCTCCCGTTCCGGCCTAGCCGACCCGAACCGGCCCGTGGGGTCATTCCTCTTCCTTGGGCCGACGGGCGTCGGCAAGACGGAGACGGCCAAGGCGCTCGCCGAGTTCCTCTTCGACGACGAACGCGCGATGATCCGTATCGACATGAGCGAGTACGGCGAGCGGCACTCGGTCGCCCGTTTGATCGGCGCTCCCCCTGGCTACGTCGGCTATGACGAGGGCGGGCAACTCACAGAAGCCGTGCGGCGGCGCCCCTACTCGGTCGTTTTGCTCGACGAGGTCGAGAAGGCGCACCCCGAGGTGTTCAACGTACTGCTGCAGGTGCTGGACGACGGTCGCCTGACCGATTCTCAAGGGCGGACCGTGGACTTCCGCAACACGATCCTCATAATGACGAGCAACATTGGCTCCCACCACTATGGCGAGGGCATCCTAGAGGGCGTCGACTTCGAGACCGTGAAGCAGCGGGTCGTGGGCGAGCTGCGGAACTTCTTCCGTCCCGAGTTCATCAACCGCTTGGACGACATTGTGGTGTTCCGCCCGCTTTCGGCGACGGAGATCCGCAAGATCGTGAACATCCAGATCGCTCGGCTCGCCGAGCGGCTGGCTGACCGGCGCATCGAGCTCTCGGTGACAGACGAAGCGCTCATGCAGCTGGCCACGGCCGGCTTCGACCCGGTCTATGGCGCCCGCCCCTTGAAGCGCGAGATCCAGCGGCAGATCATGAACCCGCTCGCAAACGAGCTGCTGAGCGGCAAGATCGCGGACGGCGAACGGCTGACCGTGGACTACCGTGGCGGGCAGTTCGTCTTCGTGGGCGGGGCGCCGGCCCCAGCCCAGGCCTGACAAATCGCGGTGGCCCTACGCCACCGCGAACTCACGGCGGTCGAACACGAGGTCCGCCGCGACCTTCCAAATGTCGCCCTCGATGCGGTTCTCGGGCAAGATCTTGCTCGCGTGGACGATCGCGCTGGTCAGCCCCGCCTCGCGCGCAAAGTGGAGGAAGGCGGAGTTCAGGACAAGCCGCGCCGCGGGTTTCAGCCCGAATGAGACGTTGCTCACCCCGAGAATCGTGTTCACGCGCGGGTGGGCCTCGCGGATCCGCCGGATCGCCTCAATCGTGGCGACCGCAGACTTGCGGAACTCCTCGTCTCCGGAGCCCAGCGTGAACGTGAGGGCATCGATAAAGACGTCGTGGTCCGGCAGGCCGTGGCTGCGCGTCCTTTCAAGGATCCGCTCGGCGATCTCGAGCTTCTTCTCCGCCGTCTTCGCCATCCCGTCCTCGTCGATGGTGAGGCCGACCACCGCCGCCCCATACCGGCGGCAAAGCTCCAGAACCTGCTCGGTGCGTTTCTCCCCGTCCTCGAAGTTGATCGAGTTGACGATCGGCTTGCCCGCGAGCGTCTGGAGCGCCGCTTCGACCACGTTCGCCTCGGTCGAGTCCACCATGATCGGCACCGTGATGTGCTGGTTATACGCTTTCAGCAACCGGCGCATGTCGCCTTCCTCGTTCCGGCCGACGTAGGCGGTGCAGACGTCCAAGACGTGCGACCCCTCGCCTTCGAGCTCGCGAGCGAGTTCCGTGAGGCCGTCCCAGTTCTCCGCGGCAAGCATGTCGCGAAAAGCCTTGGAGCCGTTCGCGTTCGTGCGCTCTCCCACGATGAGGAAGCTCTGGTCTTGCTCGTACGGCTGGAACTGGTAGAGGCTCGCGCAACCCACCAGCTTGACGGCCGCGTCCTGGCCCACCCCGCGCATGGTGAAGTCGAAGCCGGGAAAGACGGCAGACGCCTTCCGCCAGTGGGCATCGGCCGTGTGCCGCTTCCCCTTCAGCGCGCCCGCGACCGCCTCGATGTGTTTCGGGGTCGTCCCGCAGCATCCTCCCGCCAGGGCGACACCGAACTCCTCCACAAACTGGACGTGGTACTCGGCCAATTGCTCCGGCGTGAGCTTATAGACCGCGCGCCCGCCTTCCATAACGGGGAGCCCCGCGTTCGGCTGGACGCTGATCGGGCGGGTCGAGTTTTGTGAGAGGAAGCGGACGTGCGGCATCATCTCGACGGGGCCCGTCGCGCAGTTCATGCCGATGGCCGTGACGCTTGGGAAGCACTCGAGCATCGTCACGGCCGCGCCCATGTCGCTGCCGAGGAGCATGGTCCCCGTCTGCTCCATCGTCACCTGGACGATGAGCGGCACCCGCCGACCGGCTGCGGCCATGGCGTTTTCCGCCGCGACCACCCCCGCCTTCACCATGAGCAAGTCTTGCAGGGTCTCGAGAAGCAGCACGTCCACTCCGCCATCGAGCAGCGCGGTGCAGGCGGTGGTATAGGTCTCTTCAAGCTCTTCCCAGGTGGTCTGGCCGAGGCTGACGAGCTTTGTGCCAGGGCCCACCCCGCCTGCGACGAACTTGCCGCTATAGCGGTCTGCCGCGCGTCGCGCGATCTCCGCCCCGGCCCGGGCGACGTCGTAGACCAGTTCCGGGATCTCGTACTCGGCCAGGACGATGCTGGTGGCGCCGAACGTGTTCGTCTCGACGATGTCGCTGCCCGCCTCGAAATACGCCGAGTGGATTTCCTCTAGGACGTCGGGCCGCGTCAGGTTCAGGATCTCGTTACAGCCGTCGAGGAGCCTGCCCTCAAGGCGGTCGGCCGCGGCCCGGGCCTCAGGCGAAGCGGCCGAATTCGGCCCCAAGATGAAGGCCGCGTCCTCAAGCTCGCGAGCTTGGATTTGGGTTCCAATCGCCCCGTCGAAAATCAGGGGGCGCTCGGCCAAGGCTTCTAAGAACGGGGACGCCACAGGGAGATTTATGCCAGGACCAGCGGCGAGCCCCTCGCCTTGCCTAGGGCTTGGCCATTGGGGTGCCCGCAAATTTAGGAGGTCGCGCCCAGGTTGCGGTACGATTCGGGCCCATGCGCGTGTGCGAGGTCTACCGTCGGCCCGTCCCAGCGTTCTCCTTCGAATTCTTCCCTCCGAAGACTGAAGCCGGCTTAGAGCGGCTCTATTCGCGGATCGCGCACCTCGGCGAGCTTAACCCGGCCTTCGTGAGCGTGACTTATGGGGCGGGAGGATCGACCCGGGGGAAGACGGTCGAGACCGCGCGGCACATCCAGAACGCGATCGGGATCGACACGATGGCCCACCTCACATGCCGTGGCCAAGACGCGGCGGAGGTGGCGGCGATCCTGGACGAACTGGCCGCCAGCGGGGTGCAGAACGTGCTTGCCCTGCGGGGCGATGCCCCGATTGGCGAGGTCGGCCCAACAAAGGGGGACTTCCGCTATGCGAGCGACCTCATCAGCTTCATCGCCCGGCGCGGCGGCTTCTGCATCGGGGCCGCCTGCTATCCGGAGGGCCATATCGAGAGCCCATCGCGGGAGGACGACCTGGCCTGGACGGCCGAGAAAGTCGAGGCTGGGGCCGATTTCTTGATAACCCAGGTCTTCTTCGACAATGCGGTCTATTTCGACTTTGTCGCACGGGCGCGCGCGTCCGGGATCTCGGTGCCGATCGTGCCCGGCCTGATGCCGATGACGCACGTCGCGCAGATCGAGCGGTTCACCAAGATGTGCGGCGCGTCGATCCCCGCCGCCCTTTCCGACCGGCTGGAGGGCTATCGCGACGACGAGCAGGCGACCATGGCGATCGGCATCGAGTGGGCGCTCCGCCAGTCGCGGGAGCTGCTCGCGGGAGGCGCACCGGGAATCCACTTCTACACGCTCAACCGGTCGCTAGCGACCCGTGTGGTTTGCATGAGCCTTATGGGCTAAGTCCGGTCTGAACCGGGAGATGCTTAGGGAGGTAGCCTGATAAAAATGGCCGAGGAAAAGGTTTGTTCCTACGATCCGCTGATCGAGCTTATGGCACGGTTCGAAAACGTGCGGGCGGTCGATACAGGCACTGATCCTTTTGCGGGCCTTTCCGTTGAGGAGACGCTACAGAAACATATCGTCGAGGGAATCAAGAAGAACCTGGACTCGCACCTGGAGGCAGCGCTCGAGAAATACGAACCTCTGCAAGTGATAAATGAGATTCTCCTTTCTGGAATGAAGACGGTCGGCGAACTCTTTGGCGCAGGCAAGATGCAGCTCCCCTTCGTCCTGCAAAGCGCCGAAGTGATGAAGGCGGCTGTCCGATACCTGGAGCCGAAGATGGAAAAAGTCGAGGGCAGCGAAAAGGGGTCTATTCTCCTTGCGACCGTCGCCGGCGACGTCCACGATATCGGTAAGAACCTTGTGGACATCATCCTTTCGAACAACGGCTACCGCGTCGTCAACATTGGAATCAAGCAGCCGATAAACAACATTCTCGATAAGGCGCGCGAGCACCAAGTCCAGGTGATCGGGTTGAGTGGTCTGCTCGTCAAGAGCACCCTCATCATGCGGGACAACCTGCTCGAAATGAACGAGCGCGGACTTGAAAGCTTTCCTGTCATCTTAGGCGGCGCTGCTTTGACAAGGGGTTACGTTGAAGAAGACCTTCGGTCGCTGTACAGGGGTTCCGTCTATTACGCACAAGACGCGTTTGAGGGCCTACGTCTTATGGAGGAGATCGGCACGGGAGTATCCGCGCCGGTCGCTTTAGAGCGGGACGAGGAAACCGGATATGAGCGCGTCGCCAGCCATCGAGTCGGCGTCATCGATCAAAGCCTTTACCACTTCGACGGAACCAAGAGCGACGTCGCTCACGTCGAGCGCTTACCGGACCTTCCCTTCTACGGGGCTCGCAAAGCGACGAAGTTTGACATCTTCGAGGTCTATAAGTACATCAACAAGATCGCGCTTTTCCGCGGTCAGTGGCAGTTCAAAAAGCCGGACGGAATGAGCAACCCGGACTTCGCCGCACAGCTTGAGATCGAGGTCGACCCGGTCTTCGAGCGCAAGCAAAAGGAGCTTGCCCGGGTTTTGAAACCTATGGTGAAATGGGGCTACTTTTGGTGCCAGAGCGAGGGCAACGACCTCATAATCCTGAATGAGGACGGAGCGAGCGAACGATGCCGTTTTACGTTCCCCCGGCAACGCGATGGGAGACGGCAATGCATCGCGGACTTCTTCGCCGCGAAAGATTCTGGCCGCGTGGACGTGGTCGGCTTCTCGATCGTCACAGTCGGCGCGGAGGTCTCAGAGCTCGAAAGATCGCTCTTTGAGTCAGGCGACTATCGCGAATACCTCTACACCCACGGCATGGGTGTCGAAAGTGCGGAGGCTTTAGCCGAATACTGGCACCGACAGATGCGCTTCGAACTCGGGATCGCCGATCAAGAACCGGACGAGATGCGCCTACTCTTCAGCGCAAAGTACCACGGTGCGCGCTACTCTTTCGGTTACCCGGCGTGCCCGAACCTGGAAGACCAGGCAAAGCTCATGGAACTGCTCCGACCCCAAGACATCGGCATTGAGCTTAGCGAAGAGTTTATGCTCGTGCCAGAGCAGTCCACAAGCGCAATCGTCGTCCACCACCCGGATGCTAAGTACTTTAACGTCCGCTAGTGGCTGGGCGGCCGGACGACGCCGTTCGGATTTAGATAAGGCTGAAGTTCTTCCCAGGTCAGGAAGGCCTCCTGTGGCCCAGCCGCGTAGCTCGCCATCTCGTACGGGTCAAAGAACCAAGTGATGCCTTTCTTATCGATCGCAAAGCGGTTGAGCTGTTCGGTCGTAAGCTCTGTGAGCATTCCGTCCTCGAGCCACTCTGCCTTCCCACTTTGGAGCAGTTTCCCGATGATTTCAGGGCCAAGGGTCTTCATCGGGTCCACTCCCTTGGGGACCAAGTCGCTCGCGCGTAAGCGTCTGCCTTCGGGCTTAAGCCCGACCGCGTAGTTGTAAGTCGTCGTCTGCCCCATTCCGTGCGCGCCGCCCGTGTAGCGGTAAGTCGAGAACGAGACGCTGACCAGCGCCGCATTGACGGTATGGACGGTGAAACCCTGCTCGTAATCGTAAGCAGCGGTGATGCCATCCTTGCGAAGTTCCGGGACGTCCTTCTTCGCTTGGGCCAAGAACGCGTCGAACGAGGCGACCGCCGCTTTCTTAAGCCCGGCGTTCGCATATCCTGCCACGACCGTCCGCACCAAGAATTGCGGATACTCCCCTTTTACGCTCCAGGCGCCTTCCCTTACGGACGACAGCTTCTCAGTGTGATAGGGCTGCGCGAGTGCGACCAGGGACAGCAAACCGGAAAAGGCGGAGACGAGAAGCGCACGTTTCATCCCCGCAAGTATATGCCTTCTGGCACCCAAGAATGGAAGCCGAGGGCAGGGGGTCGAGGGCACAAGCCTTTTCAAAGCTTGATGTCCTTCCTGACCCACTTCACGTGGTTGTCGAAGAGCAGTTGGTTGCGGCCCCCGACGTGGGCGCTCCAGCCCTTGACCGGTGGCTCGCTCCCGTCCTTGGCCCAGAGCGTGTGGGCATAGTCCCACCAACCGGCCTCAAAGAAGGGCGACATCAGCCACTCTTGCTCCGACACGGAGACGCCCTTAGCGTCGCAAACGGCGACTGCGGTGCGACCGCGCGTGAAGCGGGTCGAGGAGGGGTTGGTCTCGCCAAGCAGGTCGCTGATGTACGCGCTCTGGCCTTTCTTCGCGTCCTGAACCCCGTCTTGTCGCCAAATCCCCTTGAAGTGCGACTTCCATCCGGTCAGCTCGCCGGAACCGATGGCTGGCGATTGGTAGACGTCGCCGTTGCGCATGTAAGGCGCCCAGAGGGGTAGGAAGGCCCCGAGCGTGGCATAGCGCTTACCTCCGGAATTGACAGGCGGAGTCAGGTCGAGCCACTCGTCCGGAACCCAGGGCATGAGGTCGTCGGAGTCCATCACGTAAAGCTCGTTGGCGATTCCGATCTGTTTCAAGTTCGAAAGGCATGACGTCCGCTTCGCGGCGACTTTGGCCTGGGCGAAGACGGGGAACAGGATCGCCGCAAGTATGGCGATGATCGCGATCACCACCAACAGTTCAATGAGCGTGAACGCTTTGCGTCGGGTCACTGCGTTACCCTACCTGGCGACGTGCAGATTTGTGTTAAGGACGCTCTCCTTCGAGCTGTTCCAGCGTCTTCGGCCAGTCTTTTTTCAGCAAGAGCGAGAGCGACCGGTCCGCCAGGAGCCGGCCTTCGTTCTGGCACTGCGCGCAGTAGTTCGTCTCCTTGTCGGCATAACGGATGCGCTGGATCGGCTTGCCGCAAACTCGGCAAGGTTCGCGGTAGCGGCCGTGGACGTTGAAATCCGGTCGAAAGGCGGTCACGTCTCCCGCCCCGGGAAACTTGTCCTTGAACTCCAGCCGCAGGCGCTCGATCCAAGCCTGGAGCGTGCTTTGGGTGGCCCTATAGAGCCGCGCCATCTCGTCGTCCGTGAGGCTCGATGTGAGCCGGAGCGGCGAGATTTGCGCCGCGAACAAGATCTCGTCCGAATACGCGTTCCCGACTCCGGAAACCGTCCCAGGTGAAGTCATCGCCCGCTTGACCGTGCGGTTCTCGAGCGAAATGGCCGCGGCAAACTCGTCGTACGACGCTTCGAGCGGCTCGACCCCCTGCGGTCGGTAGGGCGCGAGATCCGCCTCTGCACCCAGCAACCTAAGCGAAGCGCGCTTTCGCGACGACGCCTCGGTAAGTGCCAGGCGGCCAATGTCAAAATCCAGCGCCGCGCTGGTGATCTTGGCTGGGAGCTTTGTGCCGGGCTCCAGCCACCGGAGCCGTCCGGCGATCATCAAGTGGATCAAGACGATCGGCCCCTCGGTGCGGACGACCACCTGCTTGCCCAACCGCTCGACGTCGAGCACCTTGCACCCCAAGACCGCGGACACGGGGGGCTCGACCGACTTCAGCACGTTGATCGCCACGATCTTCAGGTCGCGCACGACCTGGCCGGTGAGCAAACCCTTCAGCTTTTCGACATAGAGCGTGACATCCGGGAGCTCCGGCACCGCCCAATTATGAAGCCACTTCCGCGGAACGAAAACCCGAGCCCGCGAGCATGCGGCAGGCTTGCGTTCATGGGCTAAGGGCCGGTACCGAGGACGGCGTCCAGGGAACGAGGGTCACGCGGGCAGAGGAGTCCAAAACTTCTTGGATCGGCCCGACCTCTTGGGCCGCCTTTCCTGCGAGCAAGGGTCCTGACACTCCTGCGAAGAGCAGCGAACGATTGACGATCCAGCCAAACGGCGTTAGTGCCGGGGTTCGCAAGCGTAAGCAGGGCTTTGAGGGCCCCGACGCTCCAAGCGCTTGGCAGACTGAGGAGCCGGAGCGTGTGACACGAGGTGGTCAAAGGCCTGCGTGGCGATGGGGTCCGCCATGAGCCGAACGAACTCGTCGAAGGCTGCGATCTCTGTCGTGCAAGCGCCAGAGAACTGCTCTTCCATGTTCCGTATGACCGCATCGGGCAACTTGCCGCGATAGGGGCCGACCACCTTCTCACGGTATGCGGCGGCTGCGGCTTCTGGATCCAAGTTGGCCCCGAAAAGACCTTCAATCCCAGGAATAGCGGTTGGCGTCGAGCCCAGCTGGACGCCAAAGACCTCGTCGAGGTTGCTCGCCGGATCGGTACTGACGATGAGGGTCTTCTTTCCGGACTGGGCCAGGCGCAGGGCCGTCGCACAGGCCAGCGAGGTCTTGCCGACGAGGTCTTGCCGACCCCTCCCTTGCCCGTGAAGAAGAGGTTACGAGACGTTAGACCGTCGGCCCACACCTCAGCAGCACCCTTCACCTTCGGACTCGCAGCACTTCGCGGATGCCATCGGCAGTTCGACCCTTGCTTGGGCCGAGTCGCCTTCCAACCCGACTCCTAACCAGGATGCGAGCTCGGAGCGGCTTGGATAGCTCGCCTTAGCCTTAACCTCGCCGTCGACGATGAAAAGCGGAAGGTTCTCCGCTTCCGTACCCATTTCTGCGAGGACGGTCTGGTTTGCGGTGAAGGCGTCTTGCTAATGGCCGAGGTTGTACCGTTCCACCGCGACGCCCTTGCTATTCAAGAACGCGACGTCGGCGCCCAGCTTGACCAGCTTCTGGTCGACGCTGGGACCGCATACTCCCGTTGAGCAGCACATGGCAGGGTCATAGATCTTGAGTGTTTTCATTGGTCTTCGCCTTTGGTGGATGCTTGTGGACTCGCCTTGGTGCAGGCTCTCCTTAATGTCTCTAACTGGCGGTCGAGATAGTCTCGCATCACGTCGATCGCCTCCCTTCGCAGGGAGCACACCATGAACTTGCCGTTCTTTTCGGCGTTGATGAGCCCCGCCAGGCGCAGCTCCTTGATGTGAAAGGAGACCGTAGAACTGAACTGCTCGCTGCCTGTGATGTGACAGCACACTTCACCGACCGTGACGCCCTGGACTGGCCTGACGTCGTCGCTCTCGTCGAGGGCGACCGGACTGCACTTCGAGCAAAGGAACTCGAAGATGCGGGCCCGGGTCGGGTCACCGAGCGCTTTGAACATGAGGAGGGGCGAGTCCACGGCTGGGTTATACCATGACATATCGAGATATCTAGAAACGTTCCAGGGAAAGGCCTAGTCCAAGGGCAAGCTACGGTGCATCCAGACCAACCGGTTCGAAACCCGTCCTTCTCTGGCTAATCAGGAGTCATTCCTGCCTGGCGTCGAGAAAGTCGTTCACCAGGGGGACGATCACGGGCATCCGCTGCATCAAGCTCACATGCGTGGTGTCCGGCAAGACGGCCAGTCGCGAGGGAGTCCGCGGTCGAAGGTCACCGTGAGTCTCGCCACCCTTAAGCCGAAACATCTCCGCGACGTGGTCGAGGCGGATGCCGTCAGCGTCGCCGAAGATGAACAACATCGGCGAGGCCGTGCCCTCCAGTTGAGACGCGTCCAGGTCCCGCCCCTGTGACATCGCCGCCACCATGTGCTCGACAAACTTTGCAAAGTCGTCCGGCGTCGGGCTGAGCTTCCGATAGTCCTCTTCGAGCGGCGAACCCATAAAGAGTTCTGGCGTGAGGTTCTTCAACGCGTCCGCCCCTTCCTCCACCACTCCGTCGCGACGGAACGGGGCCGACAAGACGACGACCCTCCTCACCCGGTCTGGATGACGAACCGCACAGTGCATCGCCACACTGCCACCCATGCTGTAGCCCATGAGGTCCGCCTTGGGAATCTCGAGGTGGTCGAGAAGGGCCGCGACGTCGTCGGCGAAGTTCTCGGGGGTCATGTCCCGCGCGATATCCGCCGTGCGTCCGTGACCCTGCATCTCGACCGCGATGACTTTCCGGGTCTTGGAAAGCTCGCTGATCCATCCCTCCCAGTTGTTCGTGATGGCCATGAACGCACCGTGGAGCAACACGAGAGGCTCCCCGTCCCCGTGGACCTCATAGTACATGTTGAGACCGTTGACAGGTGCGTAGCCCGTCAAGGGCTGTTCTTGCGCGGATGCGGCGGTGACCATGAGAGACACCAAGAGTAATACCGCTTTCCGCGTCACGACTTCCTCCCCCCTGCGAAGGGCATCGTGGCCGCTTGTCTCATCCAGAGCTCCAATTGGCCCTCGTCAATGTCTTCGAGTGTGGCGAGCTCGACCCCCCGCGTGGCTCGACCCATCCCGGTCGGCGTCACGGGCGGCTCCGGAACCAGGGACGTGCCCCGTATGAACATGAGCTTCACATGGCCGACGAAGGCGCCCGAAGAGAAGCACCAGCCATCGTCGACCCCATAGTACGCCATACCCCACTTCACCGCCCGCTTGAGACCGGGCAGACTCTTGGCCGCGAGGGCGTCGATCCGCTCAGCGATGCCTCGATGGGGCTGCGGCATGCCGGCGATGTGTTTGAAGACGGGCCCGTCGCCGGTCGCGGCCTTCGCTGAGCTTGCCTTGCCGGACATCGATACGGGAAGGCTCTCTTGGCCGTCGAGCCCGGCTACCCTCCCCCTAACGCCGGCAGACCCATCGTTGTTCGGCTGGTCTGCTTGAAGCTTCATCGCGCCTCCCGCGTCGGTTCCATGCCGGCGAGGAGGGTGTCGAGTTGGTCGAACGCTTCCGGCATCGCCCCGGTCGATCCGTCGGATTCAAGCGCTTCCTTTGAGGGGTAGTGGTTGTGCAAGGACATTTGGGTCTTACCCCCCGTCTCCTCAAGTGTCACCGTCGTGACGGTCTGGCCCGCGTCGCCTTCGTCGTTCGTCCAGACGAGCCGGGAGGGCGGCGACACTTCGAGGTAAGTGCCGAAGAACTCCATGGTCGCCCCTTCGTGGAGGAACGTCAAGCGATAAGTCCCCCCGACGCGAACGTCCATCTCGCACGAGACCAGGTTCAGCCCAAAGGACTTCGGCACCCACCACCGCCTGAAGAGCTCTGCATCGGTCAACGCCTCCCAGACGAGGTGGGCGGGCGCATTGAGGGTGCGCGTGACGGCGAGTTCGACCTCGGACTTTCGTTCGACCTTGGTCTCGGTGCTTGTGTTAACGTCCATTGGCTCCTTCCTTCCGCTTCAGTCCCTCGAGGACCCTGTCCAAGTCGGCAAAGCGTGCGGCCCAGAGTTGCCGGTGCCCCTCGATCCATGCCGCCTCTGCCTCAAGGCCGAGCGTCCCGAGCGTGCACGTCCGCACCCGCCCGACCTTTTCGGTGCTGACGAGCCCCGCTTTCTCAAGGACGCCGATGTGCTTCTTCATTCCCGTCAGGGTCATGCGGAACTCCTCGGCAAGCTCGGTGATTGAAGCGTCCTTGCGTCCGAGTTGCTCCAGGACGCCGCGCCGGGTGGCGTCCGAGAGCGCGCCGAACGAGGCGTCGAAACGGGCTTGGCTATACTGTACCATTAGGTTCAGTATAGCACAGGTTTCCCGCGATAGCAAGGGTTCTTTTTCGCCCCGTCAAAGTCCTGGACTGTCAGTCTCTTGCGCCTGTCCGCTCATCCCGATCCGGGCCTCAGCGCCTTGGCCGACGGAAGAGCGCTAGACCTGCGCCAAGCGCGACCAGGCTTGCCGGCTCCGGCACCGCCTGGGCGGTGAGCTGAAACTGCCACGGCACACAACCCGTCGAGTTGCCGACCGGGTTGTAGAGGCGCTCGGCCCGCAGGCGGTAGTCGCCCGGGTTCCAGACTCCGAAATACCCCGGCACTTGGGTCCGGTTCAGGAAGAGAACCCAGTTGGCGCCGTTCCAGACGTCTACTTCGGCCCATGAGTTCGGCAGGTCGTAGAACGCACTGATCCCGACAAAGTTCGGAGTGTCGAGATTGATGCCGAGGAACAGGCGGCTGAGCATGTGCCCGGCATTGCCCGCCCCGAGCTCCAGGGAGTCCCAGCACGCGGTGAGCTCCACGTCCAGGACGGTCGGCGTGCAGGTCCATCCGACGGTCGCCCAGGAGTGCACGGTGCTCGGCGGCTGGCTCGCGAAGGCGTCCACCCGGTCGAAGAAGTTCTGCAGGGGCCCCAGGCTGTTTGAGAACGCGACCTTGCTGTCGGTTGACGCCCCGGAACGGGCGTCGGCCTCCAGGCGGTATGCAGCGTCGAAGATGCTCAACGTCTGGGTGACGCCGAATGCGGGCGGGGCGACGGCGAGAACGACGAGGAGACTGCGCAATTTCATAATGATCCTTAAAGGCAACCCCATTATATGTGACATTCGCTAAAACTCCAAATCAAAAGAGTGCCCGGGCGCCGCTTTTCGATTAAACACCCCGTTCTGGTGGCTGACGCGATGCTCGCCCAATCGGGCCGGCGAACCTTCGAACCATCGAGGCTTCAAGTCTGGGGCAACCTTGAGCATTCGCGCGGCACGGAAGGCACGTCCTGAAGCGTGTCCCGGGCCGCCCCTCCTTTGGCCCGCGCTGGTCGGCCCTCAGTGACCCGTCGATTCGAGGGCGGAAGCCACCGTAAGGCGTCGCCATGGTAGGGGCGGCCTGGTCTGGTCGCTCCGACGACGGGCCAGGATACGCAGGCTCTCGGCCGCACGCCTGGTGGTCAAGCGACCTGCCTCCGGCCTGCCCTTCGGGCCAGACCATGCTACCCGCCCCCGCCTTGGCGGACAGTGGGGGCAAAGTGACTGGACAACCACCGCGTTGGCACGGCTGTGGCACGGCTGTGGCACGGCTACGGCACGGGCCAGGCCCTGCCAGAGTTGGGGTTGGGCCGGTGGGACTGCGGGCCACGATACCTGCTCCGCTGGCTTGCCCAGCCCGCCGTCCCCGCGAGGGGCTCTGAGCGCGCCGGAGCCCGGGGGTAGCGCCCTTGCCTGGCCCGATTCAATGAGCCAGCTTGGGCGCCTCAATCCCGTTTGGGTCGAGGCTTTTTGGCCGGCAGTTCCCCTGGCGCCTGTGCCGATCGGTCGCAGAAGGTCTTTCTCGAAGGGGGGCAAGCCCCTCTCAATCCAGACCCGCTGCGACCGATGAATCCAGCGCGTCTAAGCGGCCTTCGTGCCCTGCGGCCTCGTGCCGCCGAGCCTTCGAAGGCTGAACCCCAGGCTCAGCATGACGGCGCCTACCACGAAGGCGTACGCAGCCATGACCCACATCCAAGCGACGGCCGTTTGAAGCGGGCTGACGAAGGTCAGGACTCCTGCGACGATGGAACAGACGCCAGCCAGCACCGCGAGCCACTCTCCTTCGATGACCTTGCGCATCTGAATCGCAAGGGCGATCCGAACGGCCCCGCTGGCAATCAGCCACGCGCCTAAGAACCCAAGCAAGACGAGCGTCGTCAACCCAGGCATGACGAGGGTGACGACTCCGGCGGCGATCCCGAAGAGACCTTCGAGGAGCAGCCACCACACGAGCTTGGTCTTTGAGAAGACGAAGCACCCCGCGAGGCTGACTAGCCCGTCCGTCAGGGCGAAGAAGCCGTAAAGCGCGACGACGGCGCTGAGCGCGACGTCGGGCCTCACGATCGCTAGGATTCCAAACAGAATGGCGACCACGCCGCGTAGGACGAAGAGCCACCATTTGTCTATGAGTAGTTGAAACACCATCTTCCTCCAATTGGTTCTGAATCCTGGGGGCGGGCCGTGGCCCGCCCCCACCGTGCAGTCAAGGGAGCCTTATGGCCGAAGGGCCTCGGCGACCAGTTGCTGGGCTTGGCGGAGCTTGGCGGCGCGCGCCTCGTACTCTCTCTTCGCCTTGTCCATCTGATCCTTGATCCGAGCGCGCTCCCGGATGTTCGCATCCTTGAGCTGGCTCTCCATCGCCTCGCGTTTGGCGGCCCATTCCGCGGCGAGCTTCTTCGCCCGAGCGTCCGCTTGAGCGCGAGCCGCGTCGAGCGACCGCTCGACCGATGTGATCCGCGCCTGGATCTTGGCTTTGGTCTCGCCGGTGGCCGTCGCCCACTCCTTTTTAAGCTCCTTCAGTTCTTCTTCGAACTCGGCGTGCTCCCGGGCCAGCTGGTCTTCCACGACTTCGTGGCGAAGCCGACGGAACACGATGCCGCCCCGCTCCGAGATGGTCAGGTCGACCGGCGTGACCCAGGTCTCCTCGACGTCGGCAATGACGGCCACCTTTCCGGGAATCATGACTTCGCGAACTTGGTCGACAAAGCCATAGTCCACACTGTCACGGAAGGCATCGGACGTCGCCCCGACCAAGATGCCGGCGCTGGCGCCGACCGCAAGACCGATCGGTCCACCCAGGACGCCGACCAAGGCGCCCACGAACATCCCGAGGAAGGTTCCGGTGGGGGCGTCGTCGGGAGCCTTCACCAGGCTGGTCTCTCCGAAGGAGTTCTTCGTGACGACCGCCGAGTCGTAAAGGGTGATGTCGCCGTTGAGGTGCAGCTGCTTCAGCGCGTTGAGTCCGTTGAACGCCGCGTCTTCGTTGTCGAAAATAGCTACGAGTGTCTTGTTCATATTCTTCTCCTTGTTGGCGGCGCTAGGCCGCCGTGCTTTGCTTTGGGCCACGTTCCGTGGACCCGGTCATGCCTGTCGGCATTGGTCGAGGCTCATCGGGCCGCTGCCGAACTGAGTAATCAGCAAGGCACCGCCGATGAGGGCTAGGTTCTTCATGAACATCGTCAGCTGTAGCGTGGCCGCCTCGGTGTCCGCGACTGCCCAGAACTGGTGCATCATCAGGGTCACCGGCAACAGGAAGAGCACGAGGGCCCATGCGCCGAGCCTTGCGCGGTAGCCGAGCAGGATGCTCAGCCCCCCGGCCAGCGAGAGCAGACCGGATGCGGGAACCGCGATCGCTGCCAGAGGCACGCCGTGGGAGGCCGCCATGTCGATCATCCTCTGCGAGAAGTGCATCGGCGCCGAAGCGACGAAGATCGCTGAGAAGAGGAATCGACCGGCCAAGACGACTGCCGCGTTAACCGCTTCGTCCTTCGTGCTCGCCAATCTAACTGTTGTGGAGTCCGCTACCATTTTTATCTCTCCGTTGCTGTCCTCACTATGAAACCACACTCATGTGGAACGAATGGACTCCAAAAGTTCATTTTCCTTGTTAGATCGTTCATAATGGGGGAGCCGTTATGGACGTACTATCAAGCTTCTTATCTTCGGTGCACCTCGCGAGCGAGATCTACCTCTCGGTCGAGATGAGCGCTCCTTGGGGAACCTCCTTTCCCGACCAGCCGGACCGAGCCCTCTTTTACGTGCTCTCGCGCGGAAGCTGTTACATCGAGGTTGAAGGCGAGGGCGGACCGACGCCTTTGGCCGCCGGAGACGTGGTCATGCTCCCCGGCGGATCGGCCCACACCATGAGAGACCGGCCCTTTACGCCGACGACCCCGGTGGAGAGGGTGTTGACGCTGGGGACCTACGACGACCAGGGCGTCTTTCGCCAGGGCGGCGGCGGCGAGAAGACGTCCATGATCGTCGGGCGGTTTCGCTTTCTGAACCACACGGCGATCCCCCTCCTCTCGTCCCTGCCGCGGCTCATCCGGATGCGGGACGACATCGCCCATCCCGTCCCCGGCCTCGCGGCAACGCTTCGCCTCTTGTCGGCGGAGGCCCGTTCGAGCCTTCCTGGCAAGGACATCTTGATGGACAGGCTCGCCGACGTCCTCTTCGTGGAACTCCTGCGGACGTTCGTCGCCCACGAGGAGCAAGAGGGCCGTTCCCTTGAGAGCCGCGGGGGGCTGCTCCAGGCGCTCATGGACCCGGACCTCTCGAAGGCGCTGACGCTGATGCACAAGAAGCCGGAGCACCCCTGGACGGTGGCGGAGCTGGCCGAGCGAGTCGGAATGTCGCGCACGGCCTTTGCGATCCGGTTCAAGGCCAAGGCGGGGGTGGGGCCGCTCGAGCACCTGACCCAATGGCGGGTGCAAAAGGCGTGCGAGCTGCTTCGCGAGACCAAAAAGGGCCTGGACGAGATAGCTTGGCGCGTGGGCTATGAGTCAGGGGCGGCGTTTAGCCGGGCGTTCAAGCGGGAGATGGGTGTCTCTCCAGGGGCGTTTCGCCGGTCGCTCTGAGCTGCGCTTGACGCCCTCAAGGGCGCCCCCAGAATGAAACGACTGGCGCTAAGGAGGCTTGAGAGCCATGGGTGCAACCCTGTTCCAGGTTGAAAGGGTGGTTGGTACTCCGGACGGGATTCGAACCCGCGACCTTCGCCGTGAGAGGGCGACGTCCTGAACCGCTAGACGACCGGAGCCTGTGACCCTTCATTATATCCCCGTCGTTCGCGGGGGGCTGAAGGAGCCTGGGATCGGGGCGGCCTTCGGCCCCAAAGGGGAGCCCCCTCCCGAACTTGCCGGGAGGGGGCGGGGCGGGACTTAGTTGATGTCCCAGGCGGCGACGTCGAAGTCCGCCGTGTAGTTTGAAGTGGCCACGGGGCCAAGCGTCAGGTAGCTCACGCGTGCTTCGACCTCTCCCTTGCCGGGCTTGACGAAGCGAGACGGGTTCGCCGGGTTGACGCTCAAGTCGCCATAGGCGACGCTTGCGGCGCGGCGGTCGACCTCGACCCACGCGTTCGCCTGCCAGTCGAAGAGCTCGACGACCTGGGTGAGCCCAGCCGTCGAAACCTTCGTGCGCAGGTTAAGGGTGAACGAGCTGGGGCTCGCGACCCAAGACCGCGAGCTGAAGACCACGCTGATCGCGGGCTCGCTGTTGTTCAAGCGCGGCCCGTTGCGAACGGCCAGCGCGTTGCCATCGTTCGTGTAGAGGCCGGCCAGGTTGCCGCTGGTCAGCGACCCACGGAAGAGGCGGAAGCCGGTCGGAACAACAACGGTCGTGGCGCGGAACGGCTGGAGCCAGGTGAACCAGTTCGCACCCTCCGCGTATTCGGCGTGCGACCAGAACAGCCCCGGATAGGCCGGGTCCGATTCCAGTCCGCTGTAGTCGCCCCATCGACCGCCGTTGTAGGGACCGGTCGAGGTCTTCGCAATGTCGCTCGTCGGCATGGTGCCGAGCGGGTCGCCGGGCTTCCGCGTGGAGAACGCGGAGCTGATGAACTCGGTCGGCGAAGACCTGGCATACGCCATGGCGGCGTTGCCGGCCGGGTCGATGCCGATGCTGCAGAAGAACGTCCGGATCGTCGAGCCGAGGTCGATGTTTCCGGATTGGACGAGGTTCGGGTTCTGGCCGCTGGTCGGCCAGCCGTTCAGCCGGATCTGGTACCAGCGCGCCAGGACTCGGCTGCTGCCTTGGTGGTGGCTCGTCCAGATGCTTCCGTTCCGATACTTCGTGTTCCAGAGGCGGGCGTTGAACGTGTTCGGCCGTGAGGTCGTTCCCTGCTGGGGCGGGCTCTCGGGCGACGTGTAGTTCGGGACGGTTACGTTGAACGACGTGAAGTTCGGGGTGCCAAGCGGGTCGCGCAAGGCCCGGACCGTGATCGTGCTCCCGTTCGAGAAGGCGTCCACGAAGTAGTAGGCCGGCTCGTTGCCGTCGATGACCTTGGGCTGGCCGGCCGAAAGGTCGTTGGTCGGCATCAGGACTGAGCGCTGCACGGTCGGGTTTTGCCCGGCGAGGAACGGCGCCTTGTCGAACGTGTAGACCGGGAAGTTCCCCCGGTTCACGCCATAGCCCGAGATGTAAAGCACGTTCTCGTCCACGCCGAAGTTGGGGGAGTCGTAGAACCCGCCCGACTGGCTACTGGTCTCGAACTGGTACTTGTACCAAGTTCCGTTCGGGTCACTGTCGTCGCTCACCGCGACCAGCACCCAAGCCCGGCTGCCCGTTCCCTGCGTCGCCATCACCCAGAAGCGGCCCGTGCTGTAGTCGTAGAACGCCTCGGGGTCATAGATGAAGTTATCGATCGCGGAGAGCTGGCCCCAGAAGCCGTTCGTGAAGCGCATGTTCGCCTCGTACGTCTTCGTGCCGTCCTTGTTGAAGAACGCGATGCCGTCGTTCACCACGGCCACGATGTGGTCCGGGCCGATGGCGACGTCGGGGTCGGGCGGGGTGAAGGAGGTTTGGCCGATGGCGGTGAAGCCACCGGTCGCCGAGACGTTCACGCTTCCCCACTCGTTCACGGCCAGGTCAGGCCGGTCGATCGGCGGCTCGTGGGGCCCCGTGGTGTCTTCCTGGACGACGCGCACGAACTTCAGTTGGTTCTGCTCGTGGCCGCCTTCGTCCTTGCGCATCGCAAGAAGGGTCGAGTTTTGGGCGCCTTCGATCTTCGCGATCTCGACGTCGCTGAGGGCGTCGGCTCGGATGACCCGCGTGGCATGGACACCGGAACCGTCCCCGAGCCCGCCGTCGCCGGCCCAGACGACGGTGAGGCCGTCCTCCGTATAGGCGATGCGCTGGACCGAGCGGACTTCCGTCATCGCTTGGTCGCCCTCGGCCCTGCCGTTCACGCGGAAGGTCTTGCTTTCGGGCGTGCCGTCCTGGGCGAATAAGCGCGCATAAACGTCGCGCTCGGCGCCGGACCGCAAGTTCCAAGCGACGGCGAAACGGCCGCTTTCAAGGGCGGCGACAGAAGCGGCGTTCTGCGAACCGCTTTGGGCCTCGACCGTCTTCGGCTCGCCCACCGGGGCGAAGTCCGAATCGAAGCGCTGGAAGAGGACGTCGAACTCGCCGTCGTTCTTCGACCGCGACCAGACCGCGACCAGGCCGTCGCGCGTCGCGACCACCGAGGCTTCCAGAGCCCGGCTGTCCGCGATCTGGACGGCGGCGCCGACCGGGGCGCCCGCCCAATTCAGACGCTGGGCGAAGACGCCTTTCGCCTCGTTGCCTTCGGTGCGGTTAAAGACCACGACCGGGCCGCGCGCGTCGACCGCGACGGTGGGGTTCGAATCGCTTCCCGCTTCTGGTGAGGCGAGCGGCACGGCATCGCCGACGGGCGTGCCAAGCGCGTCGAACACCCGCACCATGACACGCGGCTTGGCATGGCCGACTTCCTGCAGCCAGGCCACGACCGTCCGACCGTCTGCAGATGTCGCGGAAACGGCGTCGCTCTTCGCGCCTTTCGCGACAGAGTTGACGCGGGAATCGCCGGCAAAGATGGATGTCTGCTCGCCCTCGCGGAAGAGCGACACATAAAGCGGTACGGCCTTCCCGGCGATCTTCGCCAGGCTCGGCTCGATGTGCGCCCGGTTGCGGACTTCGGATGAGAAGGCCTCGGGGCCCAGCGGTCGCCCGAGCCGGTCGAACGAGCGCGTCATGACGGCCGAGGCGCCAACGTTCTGCCTCCGGCTCGCCCAAGCGGCGACGAAGCTCCCGTCGCCCATCAGGGTCAAAGTGGGTTCGTTCTGGGTGCTGACGGTGGCTTCGTTGAGCCGCGTTTCCACCCTTGTGTACTTTGCTCCGCCTATGAGGAGCGAGTCGGTCCGCCGGAAATCGGACCCAACGCCCCCAGGCGCGGAGAGGACTCCGGCAAGCGCGCAAGTGATTAAAGTCATGGGTTCACCGCCGGGCGCCTATAGCACTCGGCAACCTCAGTTTAACCCACTGGGAGTTCGATCAGATACCTGATAGATTTGCACCAGTTAGGCTGGCGGGGCATCCCGTCCCAAGCCCGAAATGCGGCGAGGCTGAACCTGCTCCCGAAAGCGACACTCCGATTCTGGCCTTCGACGGCGACTTATGCTTCGGCACCCTTATTGCACAATTCAGGCGTTATCACCGGGCCGTGACAGATCTCGGGAATCAGTCCTTGACGACGAAGGCGTGTTCAGCCCGCCATACCTTCCCGCTTTTGTCGAGCGGGACGACCAGGGTCTCCTCATCGTTTGCCTCCCAAGCCCGGCGCTCGGCGGTGAGCAGGGGGTCGCCCTCGAACCACAGGGTTCGAAACCGGGGCCTACCCCCAAGTTCCGCGCTGAAGTGGATGTGACTGGGCTCTGCGCCATTCGGATACGGGCCCGGCATGATCGTGCGGAAGGTGATCCACCCGTCTTCATCCGTCCAGGCGGTCGCCTTCAAGCGCGGGTCACGCCGGTTCCAACCGGGCGGGTTGTAATGGCCGTCCTTGTCGGTCTGCATGGCACCCACCTTGAAGCGGGTCCTCGGACGTCCCCGGCCGTCTTCCACCCGGAACCGGACTTCCATCCGTTGGCCAGGCTCCCAGGCAGGCGCGATTTGGGAATCGGTCTCCTCGTGGTTCGAAACGAACTTCTGCGACTCCTTCCAGGCGGCTTCGATCTCTGGCCATTTACCGATGGCAGGGTCGTCCCACCTCTTGAAGACCCGCCGGTTGACGACCGAGTACACGCGGATTCCGGGGCGGTCGGCGTCGGCGTGCCCATAGAGACCGGACGTCTCCGCATCTGTCCAGCTGGGCACCGAGGTGACAAACACCTTGTCGAACTTCTTGGCCAAGATTTTGCCCTTCGTCTTCGCGGCAAGTTCCGTCCCAGAGCTAGGAACAATAACTAGGTAGGGGGTGAGCTTAAGGGTGTCGTTCGAAACCGCAGCTTTATCCGCCAAGTCGGCAATCTCCAGTCCCTGGTCAAGGCTGGCTTCCTGCACCCAGACCTGGAGTTGGGGGACGAGTCCATAAACGCAGAGCGGACACGCTTCTTTGCCCGCCTGCGGTCCGGTGAGGTGGGCGGGCATGAACGAGGGAGCATGGGCGGAAATTGGAAGTCCGCGCTCTCCCGCTATTGCAGCGTCCTCCTGCACGGTGGAGACCTGCGCGGTCGCCGCCGCCTCTGGCGAGCACTTCATTCCCACCGCCAAGATCGATGAAAGTAGAACGGTTAGGGGTAAGGGCCTCATGCGCGTCTCACTCACGTTGGACGCTGTGGCTTCCGAGCGGTTACGGCGAAGTCTGCCGTGACGATGTCCGAAAACGGCGAGAACGAGTTCGTCCTGCGGCGCTATCCTTCGTTTGTGCTCGATCCGGGGGCCTGCTATGCCGCGATTCTCGCGCACGACCGCCGTTTCGACGGCGTGTTCTTCACGGGGGTGGTCACCACCGGCATCTACTGTCGCCCGGTCTGTCCCGTCCGCCCACCCAAGCCGGAAAACTGCACGTTCTATCGCACTGCGGCAGAGGCGGAGGCCCACGGCTTCCGGCCCTGTCTCCGGTGCCGCCCTGAGCTTGCCCCGGGTCGATCGGACGTGGAGGCGGTCGGGCGCCTGGCCGCCTCCGCCCGGCTCCTTATCGAAAACGGCTTCTTGGACGAAGGCTCGCTCGCGGACCTGGCAGACGCCCTCGGAGTCACTCCCCGTCACCTCTTGCGAGCGGTCAGGCGGGAATACGGGGTGCGACCCATTGACCTCGCCCAAACCCGGCGCCTCCTCACCGCCAAGAGGCTGCTGACGGACACCGACCTTCCGGTCGGTGAAGTCGCCCTCGCGAGCGGCTTCAAGAGCCTGCGCCGGTTCAACGACCTCTTTGCCACCCGGTACCGGCTGAAGCCCACCGAGATCCGCCGTGGGAAGCGCCCCCGGGCCGAGACGCTCACCTGTCGCCTGCGGTGCCGCGAACCCTTCGAGTGGGAGCGGATGCTCGCCTTCTTCTCTGCCCGAGCCCTGTCCGGGATCGAAGTGGTCGGCCAAGCCTATTCGCGTACAGTCTCGATCGCGGGGGCGACGGGATGGGTGCGGCTCGAGCGGACCGAGCCGGGCGAGGTGCAGGTGGCGGTCTCTGCCACGCTCGCGTCCGTCCTGCAGCGCGTTCTGGGCCGGATCCGTTACCTATTCGATCTTGAGGCGGACGTCGAGACCATTTCGAAGGCCCTGGGCGGGCTCGCCGCGGACTTTCCCGGATTGCGGGTGCCAGGTTCCTTCGACCCCTTCGAGACCGCGGTGCGGATCGTGGTCGGGCAGCAAGTCTCTGTCGCGGGGGCCCGGACCATCGCGAACCGGATGGCCGCGCGCTATGGCGAGCCGGTCGAGACGGGCGAGCCTGGGCTCGACCAGCTCTTCCCCTCGCCGGCCACGATCGCCGAACTTGATCCAGCCGAGATCCAGACCTTGGGCATGCCGCACGCACGGGCGAAGACCATCCAGGCGCTCGCCGCGGCGGTCGAATCCGGCGACTTAGACTTGCGCCCCCACCGTGACCCGGAAGCGAGCCTTGCCGCTCTCTCCGCGCTCCCGGGGATCGGGCCTTGGACCGTCCAGCTTATCGCGATGCGTTGCCTGGGTTGGCCCGATGCCTTCCCAGCGTCCGACCTCGGCGTGCTCCGCGCGCTCGGGCTCAAAAGCGCCGCCGAGTGTGAGCGCCTGGCAGAAAGTTGGCGCCCCTGGCGATCTTACGCGCTCATGCACCTCTGGAACATGAAATGAACACGGGCACCCTGATCCTATCGACCCCGATCGGCTCCATCCTTCTCGAAGCCACGGAAAGGGGACTGTCCGCCGTGACGACCCGGCCCACTCCTACCGAGCCCTCGCAGGGCTGCGCGCTTGCCAAGCAGCACCTTGATCGCGCATCCAAGCAGTTGGAGGAGTATTTCCAGGGCGCACGGAAGGCGTTCGACCTTGAGTTGGACCTGCGCGGGTCGGAGTTCCAGCGGCTCGTCTGGGCGGAACTGTGTCGCATCCCATACGGGCAGACCGTTTCTTACTCCGAACTCGCGGGCCGGATCGGTCGGCCGAGCGCGTCGCGCGCGGTCGGGCTGGCGAACTCGCAAAACCCGATCGCGATCGTCGTCCCGTGCCACCGCGTGATCGGCAAGAACGGCAAGCTGGTGGGTTATGCCGGTGGATTGGAGATCAAATCGCGCCTGCTCGCGCTCGAGGGAGCGGGCAACCCAATCTTGTTCCCTCCGGTGCCTGGATGATAAACGTGATATCTTCGGGGGGCAATAAGTCGCTTGCCCCTTTCCGCAGAACGTAGTTAGAATAGAACAAATGGATTCGGACGGGGGCTCCTCCCCCACATCCAGTCAGCTGGAATGGAGTTATCGCCAGTTGGCCGACGCGTTGCCGCACCTCGTGTGGCTCGCGCGAGCAGACGGAGCCGTCCTGTACTACAACCAAAGGGTACGCGGGTACGGCGGCACCGTTGAGAACGAAGCCGGTTCGAGGCGGTGGGAGGCCGTCGTACATCCCGACGACGTGGACTACACGGGGGAGGCTTGGCAGCGAAGCGTCGAGCAGGACGTTCCCTATGAGTGCGAGCACCGCATGCTCATGGCGGACGGCACTTTCCGCTGGCACATCAGCCGGGCTGAGCGTCACCAAAGTCCAGATGGCGAAAGCGTATGGTTCGGCACCGCCACAGACATCCACGATCGTAAGCTTCTAGAGATCCGGCTGCGCGACAGCGAGCAGAAGTTTCGAGCAAAGTTTTATAACGCTGCGGTCGGCATGGCCCACGTCTCGCTGGACGGTCGGTGGCAGCTCGTCAACGACAGGCTTTGCGAGATCCTTGGTTATTCACGTGAAGAGCTTTTGCAGATGTCCTTCGCGGACATCACACATCCCGATGATCTTGACTCGGATCTGGAACAGACGCGAAAGCTTCTCGACGGCTCAATTTCGACGTATTCGATCGAGAAGCGCTACTACCGAAAAGACGGGCGTCTTATTTGGGTTTCACTAACCGGTTCCTTGGTCTGTAAAGGTGACGGGACTTCGGATTATGTTCTCGGGATCACCCAGGATATCACCGACCGAAAACAGGCAGAGGCGGCAAGGGCGCTTAGCGACCAACGCTTCCACCTCATGGCGGACAATATATCGCAGTTCGCTTGGATTGCAGACGCCAATGGATGGATCTTTTGGTACAACAAACGCTGGTACGAATATACCGGCACCACGCTCAAGGACGTGCAAGGTTGGGGTTGGCGCGCGGTCCAGCATCCCGACCACGTCGAGCGGGTCGTCGCGAAGATTAGCGAACATTGGAAGTCGGGTGAACCCTGGGAAGACACATTCCCGATTAAGGGTAAAGACGGAGACTATCGGTGGTTCCTTTCCCGAGCGCTTCCTATCCGGGGCAACGACGGGAGCGTCATCCAATGGTTCGGCACGCACACGGACATAACGCAGCACCTGGAACTGCAGAGCGCGCTCCAGGAGAGCGAGCAAAAGTTCAAGACCATGGCGGACACCGCACCGGCCATGCTCTGGATCACGGACGCGGCAAACCATTGTACATTTCTGAGCCGTGGCTGGTTCCAGTTCACCGGCCAGGTCGATAACGGCGAGCTGGACCGGCTTTGGAAGGAGGCGATCCAATCCGACGACCGAGAACTCTTCGTCAAAACTGTGGAAGACTTCGGCAAAAGCAACCTTCCCTTTGACCAAGACTTTCGTGTAATTCGCTACGACGGGGCTGAGCGGTGGGCGGCTTTCTCCGGGCGGCCGCGTTTCGGGCCAGCCGGCGAGTTCCTTGGCTTCATCGGTTCGATCATCGACATTCATGAGAGGAAGACCGCCGAAGGGGAGTTGGAGCGCCTCTACGAGAGCGAGCGGTGCGCTCGCACCGAAGCGGAGCGCGCAAGCAGGCTAAAGGACGAGTTCTTGGCGACCCTGAGCCACGAACTCCGCACCCCCATGAGCCCGATCCTGGGTTGGAGCGACATCCTCAGCCAGAGCATTGGAGCGGTGGACTCCGAGACCCTCTCCGAGGGCCTTTCCGCGATCCTCAAGGCGGCTCGCGCCCAGATGCAGTTGATAGAGGACCTCTTGGACATGAGCCGCGTGGTCTCGGAGAAGATCGTCCTGCAGAACCGGCCCGTTGATCTTGAGAAACTCGCTGTCGCCGCCATGGATATGGTTCGCGTCGCCGCGTCGCAACAAAACATCCGCCTCACGTTCCGTAGCGAGAGCCTCCCGCCCGTGACCGGCGACTTTGACCGGCTGCGCCAGGTCCTCTGGAACCTGCTTACCAATTCGATCAAGTTTTCCCCGCCCGGGAGTGAGGTCGTGCTGGAAGTCCGCAGGAACGGGAACTGGGCTGAGATCATCGTCGCCGACTGCGGCATCGGCATCCGGCCTGAATTCATCCCTTATGTCTTCGACCGGTTCCGACAAGAGACGGCGTCTGCAAACCGCTCGCACGGCGGTCTCGGCATCGGCCTCTCGCTCGTCAAGAGCCTGACAGAGTTGCACGGCGGGACCGTCGAAGTCGCAAGCGAAGGCGAGGGCAAAGGGGCCACCTTCACGGTGCGCCTTCCTCTGGCTGGTAAGAGGGCTTGTGACGATCCGATGGTCGATGTCGCCGAGAACGTGGACGTCGATCTCAGCGGCCGCGAGATCCTGCTTGTGGAAGACGATGCCGCGACCGGCGACATCATCGGGAGGACGCTCGAAAGGGCAGGCGCCGTTATTACGAGGGCGGGCACGGTGGACGACGCCCTAAGGTCGCTCGAAGAAAGGCGCTTCGACATCTTGATCTCCGACATCGGGATGCCCGGCAAGGACGGCTTCGACCTCATTAAGTCGGCCAAACGCCTCGCGCCCGATATTCCCAGCGTCGCGCTGACCGCCTATGCCAGCGCGAGCGACGCGGAGCAGGCCCTTCGGGAGGGCTTCTCCTTTCACATCGCCAAGCCGGTGACATCTGCGGACCTCGTCAATACTGTGGCCCGCATTCTTAAACAGCACGCGGAACCGTCGGATTTCCTATAGTCCAGGCCGCTCTGTTTACCTCCTTCTTATGGCGAGGATCGTGATGTGGGGAAGGGCCAACTAATCCCCCGGAGCAAAAAACAAAATGAATTGGGATACGGTTAAAGGGAACTGGAAACAGTTGACGGGCAAGGTGAAAGAAGAGTGGGGCGACCTTACGGACGACGATCTTATGGAGATCGAAGGGCGTAAAGAGCAGCTGGTTGGAAAGCTTCAAGAACGGTACGGCTGGGCTCGTGACGAAGCCGAGCGCCGGGTCTCTGATTGGGGCGACCGGCTCGAACGATAGGCGTTTATCCTTAACTTGCAGTGCGGGCGACTGGACGTGAGCAGCCGGGCGCCCGCCTCTTCGTGCCTGTCCGTCCCGGAGGGACGTTTTTTGCGTTAGGGTAACTTGCTCATGCAGCAAACTATGACTGGCTCGGAGTTCGCGGTCAAAACGGGTGACGGGCTCAAGGTGCCCGTCTTAGTCGTGGAGGACGATGAGGCGATCAGGCGCTTGCTTAACGCCGCCCTCCTTGAGACTGAGTTCAAAATGACGGAGTGCGGGAGCGCCGTCCAGGGGCTTACGACTGCCTCAAAGCTTCGGCCGGAACTCGTCCTCCTCGATCTCGGCTTGCCAGACTTGAACGGCGTCGAGTTCGTCGAGCAGTTCCGCGGTTGGTCGCAGGCGCCGATTATCATCGTCTCCGCCCAGGACGACGAGGACAAGAAGGTCGCGGCGCTGGAGGCTGGCGCGGACGATTATGTGACGAAGCCCTTCGGCGTTTCCGAGCTCTTGGCGCGCATGCGCGCGGCCTGGCGTCGGTACCAGTCCGGGGGACAGGACACCTCCCTCCCCGTGATCGAGATGGGCGACGTCCAGATAGACATCGCCGCCCGCCGGGTCATGAAGGGGGGCGACCAGATCCACTTGACGCCCATCGAGTACAAGCTGCTCGTGTTGCTGGCGAAACATGCCGGCCGGGTCGTCACCCAGCGCCAAATCTTGGCCGAAGTTTGGGGCGACGAATATTCAGAGGAGTCGCAGTATCTGCGGGTGTATGTCGGTTACCTCCGTAAGAAGCTCGAAGACGATCCTTCGAACCCGAATCTCATCCTCACAGAGCCCCGAGTCGGTTACCGGATCCGTGCATAAACCGTTTTCCTACCGATCTTTTACACCCGCACAACCGGATTTAACAGGGCCTTTAGGGTTCATCGCGTAGAGTCATTCCGTAAGCGCTCCTCGTGGAGCACGGAGAACGGAAATGACGAGCACACAACGACGGGTCCACTTCGACGACTACTGTAAGCGCGGCTATCAAGACGCTTTACGGTTTGCAACCTTTATTACACGGGATCGCGACGAAGCCTTCGACCTCGTTCAAGAGGCCATGGTAAAGGCTTTCCGCTCCTACGAAAAGAACGGCGAGCTCCCTGAGGGCCGCGCATGGCTGCAACAAATCATTCGCCGAACGCAAATCGACCGAGTGCGTGCCCGCCAGCGCCGGATCAACGCCCTCTCGTTGGAAGAGACTCTAGAGGACAACCCGCACCAGATCCCGACCGACCCTCGCCTCAATCCGGAGCAGAAGCTCATGGCCGAGTGCCCCAACCCCGAGTTTGAAGCCCTACTCAGCACGTTGCCGGAGAACGATGCCAAGGCGGTCCGCTTGAGCCTTCGCGAAGACCTCGACGAGAGCGACATCGCCCGCCAGCTCGACTGCGGCGAGCGGAGCGTCCGGCAGCGACTGGCCCGTGCCAAGCGATATCTGACGCAGGCCGCCCGCTCGGCCCGCCTCATGACGCTCGTGCAGGCCCAGGCGCAAAAGCAACAGGGGGCTGCCGCGTGACGACGCGCCAAAAGAATTTCTCCGTGAAGCCTTCCACCGCGATCGCGGTGGGGGCTTCTCTCTTGGCGGGGCTCGGAATGGTCGTATTCATGCGCAAGGGCCAAGGCAAGAAGCTTTGGAAGTCCTTGCTTGGCGGCACCGCCGCGGCGAGCCAAGCCTACGCGACTGTAAAGCCGATCGCCAAGACACTCTTGCGCGATTCTTACGGCAAGGAAAATCCCCTTAACGTTCCTCTTGAAAGCAAGAACGTAGTTTGAATCACGTTCCGACGGTTTTCCGAAAGGAAGGAGCAAGACAACGACATGAGACAAAAGCAGGATCTTAAGGACATCTACCTGCACGGGCTTCGCGACATTTACAGTGCGGAGACTCAAATCATCAAGGCATTGCCCAAGGTGATCGATGCAGTAACGAGCAAAGAATTGAAGGACGCCCTAAACCGGCACCTTCAGGAGACCAAGCAACAGGCTGAAACCGTAGCGGACATCATTGCCGCCCACGATGAAAAGCCGGAAGGCGAGCATTGCAAAGGCATGGAGGGCCTTCTTAAGGAAGGCATGGACATCGCCAGCGAGTTTGAAGCGGGCCCGACCCGGGACGCCGCCCTTATCACGGCGTGTCAAAAGGTCGAGCACTATGAGATCTCTGCTTATGGCTCAATGCGCGTCTTCGCGAAGCAACTAGGCTTTAAGGACGACGTAAAGGCCCTTAACTCGATCTTCGAGGAAGAGACTAATGCAGACATGCTGATGACGGAGATTGCTGAAGGCGGTCTCAATGCCAAGGCCGATGGCGAATTTGCCTCGGCGGGGGATCGGAGGTAAGCCATGCTTTATTGGGCAGCTGTCTTCCTTGTGATCGCGATCGTGGCCGGCATCCTCGGTTTCGGCGGCATCGCCGGCGCCTCTGCAGGCCTCGCGCAGATCCTCTTCTTCGTCTTCCTGGTGCTTTTCGTCCTGTCGTTCCTCTTCCGAGGGGCGAAACGGGCACTCTAGCCAATCAGGGCTCTCTCCGGCCGGGGCACAGTGTTGCTCCGGCCTTTCCCATAGGCATTCCCATGGAAAAAGAACTCGAACAAACAGGCCCCCTGCCGGATCGACTGATCTCTCCGGCCGGCACTCTCGGCGAAACCACAAACCCTACGATGAACCCGGGTAGCCACAGCCCCCATACGCACGACATGTCCGACGAGCACGACTACCGCTTCGACGCAGAATCCTACGACGCGGCGGCCAGTGGCTTGAGCCTTTACGAAGACGACTTCCGGTCGTTCCGCGAGCTGCACAACGACAAGCCCGCAAGTTGGTGGGATCCCGGCAAGGTCGAAGTGGAGCGAAGGCTCGAAGACCTCCGCAGGGAGCTGGACGAGATGCGGCACACCGCGCCCGACGCTTGGGGCGAGAACCGCGACCACTTCGCCAAGGGCATGCAAGAGCTCACCCAGGCCTATGGTCAAAACATTCGCGAGATCCGTCGCAAGGCCTAAGAAACGTTTCTCCCCTTCCCCACGACCGGCCCCACTCGGGGCCGGATTTATTTTGCCCGGGCCGTCCTCGCAAGGCGGCTGACCGTGGCAACGAGGCTGTCGGCTTGGACCGGCTTCGAGAGGTGGACGTCGAACCCGGCCTCGATCGCACGGTTGCGGTCCTCGGCGCGCGCGAAAGCGGTCAAGGCCAGGCTGGGGAGTCGCGCGACATCCTCCTTTGCGAAGGCGCGCACGTTGGCGATGAAGCGATAGCCGTCCATCTCCGGCATCCCGATGTCGCTGACCAGAACGTCTGGCACCTGGCGGGAAAGGGAATTGAGCCCTTCGCGGCCAGAAGCGCAAGCTTCGACGCTCGCCCCGGCCATCGTCAGCATCTTCTGGATCACTCGCCGGGTCGCCGGGTCGTCCTCCACGAGCAAGACTTTGATTCCGGTTAGGTCAGTCGGTTTTGGCTCCTCTTCGACGGCGTGCGTGGTCGGGAGGCCAGACGCCAAAAGGGGCAACCGCACCGTGAACTTGGAGCCCATTCCCGGGCCCGAACTCTCCGCGGAGACCGATCCTTCGTGCGCCTCGACCAGTTGCTTCACGATCGCAAGCCCAAGTCCGAGGCCACCGTGCTTCCGGTTTATGCCGACGTTTGCCTGGCGGAATCGGTCGAAGATGAAGGGCAGGGCGTCGCTGTCGATTCCCTGGCCGTCATCGGTCACCGAGAGAACGGCCGAGGATCCTTCACGATAGAGCTCGACGACAATGTTTCCGCCGTCGTCCGTGAATTTGAGCGCGTTGGCGACCAGGTTTGTGACGATTTGGGTCAAGCGCAATTCGTCGCCACGCATATAGAGGTCGTTGTCACAAGGGCGGCACGAGAGCGTCCGGCGCCTTTCGGCGGCGAACGGAGTCCGATCGCGGATCACGTCGTCCACGATCTCGCGCAGGTCGACGATCTGCCAGTGGAGGCGCAGTTGGCCAGTGACGATGCGGCTTATATCGAGCAAGTCGTCGATAAGTTGGGATTGGAGCCGCGCGGAGCTTTCAATGGCGGCGAGCCCTTCGGCAAGTTCACGGTCGTCCGCGGCCTTCGGGCGCAGGATCTCGCTCCAGCCCACGATGGCGGTCATGGGGGTCCGGAGCTCGTGCGAGAGAGTCGCGACGAACTCGTCCTTGGAGCGGCTCTCCTGTTCGGCGTCGCTGCGGGCCGCCCTCTCGTCGGCCAAGAGGCGCTCGCGCGCTTCTTCTAAACGCTTCTTCGCTGTTATGTTTTGGGCGAAGACGGCCAGGGTGGACTGGTCGGGCGCCGGGAAGAGGCGCAGCTCGAACGCGCGGTGGTTGCTGAAGTCGTCGAACTCGACGGTGACGGGCGAGCCAGTCTGCATGGCCTGCTCCATGCGGAGCCGAACGGCGGCGTCGCCTCCCCTCTTCCAGACCGTCCAAAGTTCCTGGCCGGTCGTTTCCTCGGCGGGGACTCCGAAGAGATCGACGACGGCACGGTTCGCCATGATGATTTTGTAATCAGGCCCGACCGTAAAAAATGCGTCCGTGATGCGATCCAAGAGCTCGCCGAGCTGATTCTCCACGTCCCTCTGGCGGTGCAGCGCTTGCCGCTCCGCGCGCGCCCGAGAAACGGCGAAGTCGCAGATCATTGCGATAAGGATCCACGTCAAAGTTGCGCCGGATATCGAGAAGATCTCGTTGGGCGCCCTCGGCTCGAATCCCCCCGGGGGCACAAAGAGATAGGTTCCGATGAAGAGGCCAAGGATGACTGCGAATATTCCTGGCCGGATTCCACCGACCAGCGCGGCCACAGCGACCGGCACCCCATAAAGGGACAAGCCACCCTGGAGGCCGGTGTACTCCCTAAGTGGGAGGCGTATCGCCGTCACGAGGGCAACGCCGAGCACGGCGACAAGGTAGGGACCCCAACTGTCCAGCCAGGGCTGCTGCCTCCACCGGATCATAAGTCGTTCACTCTATTTGGATTAATCGTCCAATGATGAATCAGACTCCGACCTATGCCCCATCAAACGAACCCAGAGGATTACTGGAGCCGATGACCGGATTCGAACCGGTGACCTGCTGTTTACGAAACAGCTGCTCTACCACTGAGCTACATCGGCTGACGACTTTCGATTATGGCACCCTGTGGGAGATTGCGGAGGCGGGCCCGGGCAGCCGGGCTACCTGGTGATAGTTCCGAATTGCACGCGGACTTTCGTCGCAATTGGGCTGAACCCTTTCAGCAAGCGACATCGGTATGCTATCCTCGCTATCGCGCCGCCCGTCTTCAAGGGAGCTTCCAGAGCGGGCCGTGGCATCCCCGAAGAATTGGTTCCCAGGGCATGAAATGAGCATCGTCCCACCTCCCTCGACAACCGGCTCCGCCTTAGTCTCCGCATATTCCACCCTCCCTTCCAACCGATACGGCAGATTCTCAGAGGACGGTCGAGAGTTCGTCCTGTGCACGGCCGTGACGCCGCGGCCCTGGGTGAACGTGATGTCCAACGGCTCCTATTCCCTTGTCGTGAGCCAGGCCGGGGGCGGCTTCTCTTGGCTCGGGAACAGCCAGATCTTCCGGCTGACCCGCTGGGAGCAGGACATGGTCCGCGACGATTACGGCCGCTGGATCTATCTCCGCGAGGGCGACGACGTCTGGGCGACGACGCTCCACCCCACTCAGGACGTGGCGGAGGTCGACGAGATCACCCATGGTCTGGGCTATTCCGTTTTTTGCCGCCAAGTCCATGGGATCGAGTCCCGGCAGACCGTCTTTGTCGCCCACGAGCGCGACGAGGAGATCTGGATCCTTGAGCTGGAGAACAAGGAGGACCGTGACCGAGAGCTGGTCGTCGGCCCGTACCTTGAGTGGCAAGTCGGCTCCCCAGGCGAATCGCACCGTGAGTTCCACCGGCTCTTCGTGAGCGTGAAGACGGGCGACGCCTACACCTGCGCCTGGAAGCGCGCCTCCCTCATCGAGAACACGCGCGAAGAATCCGTGGCGTCACCCGCCGCGTTCTTGGCGATCCCCGGTGCCACCGGGATCGACTGGTTCACCGACAAGGCGAACTGGGTCGGCGCCCCGGGCGATGTGCGCATGCCGGCCGGCCTCTGGTACGACAAGGCTCCTCAGACCACCGAGCGATGGGACGATCCCGTGGCCGCAGCCCGCTTTCGGGTGGCACTGGCCCCGGGCGAGAGGCAGACTATCGTCATGGTCCTCGGCGTCGCGCCGACGGTGGACGACGTGCCCGCCCGAGCCCAGTATTGGACCGAGCAGACCGCCCGCGAAGAGCTTGCCCGGGTCAAGGCGTCTTTCCACGACCGCTGGAACGCGCTCGAAGTCTCCACGCCGGACCCGGTGGTCAATGCGTTGGTGAACGCATGGCTTCCCCACCAAGCCTACGTGGGTCGCATGCAGGCCCGCTCCGCTTATTATCAGCAAGGGGGCGCCTATGGTTTCCGCGACCAGCTCCAAGACAGCCTTTGTTTCCTGGACCACGAGCCGCACATCACGCTGCGACAAATCGAGACCAACGCCGAAGCGATGTACGAGGACGGAGGCGTCCGCCACTGGTGGCACCCCGGCACTATGACGGGCCACGCCAGCCGCCACAGCGACACCTGCATGTGGCTCGCACAAGCCACGCTTGACTACCTTGACGAGACCGCAGACTTCGGCGCCCTCGACCACACGCTGACCTACCTTTCGCGCGAGACCGAGCTGCCCTCCACCAACGGGACTTTGCTCGACCACTGCCTGCGCGGCCTGGAACGGGCGCTCTCGCTTCGCAGCGAGCGAGGCATCCCGCTAATCGGTGCGGGCGACTGGAACGACGGCTTGAGCCACGCCGGCCTTGACGGCAAAGGAGAGTCGGTCTGGGACGCGATGTTCCTCTACTCGCACCTCACCCGGTTCGTCCCCGTCCTCAAGCGTCTGGGCGACACGGAACGGGCCGCCCGCTACCGCACAGAGGCGGAGAACATCCGCGAAGCGGTCGAGCAGCACGGCTGGGACGGCGCCTGGTTCATCGCCGGCACCAACGATACCGGCGCGCCTTTCGGCAGCAGCCAGAACTCGGAGGGACAGATCTTCCTCAACCCCCAAACATGGGCGGTCATCAGCGGCATCGCCGAAGGCGAAAGGCTCCAGACTGCCATGCAAAGCGCCCGCGACCGGCTTTTCAAGGAGTACGGGGCGTTGCTCCTCGCCCCGGCCTACAAGAACGTCGACCCCTACATCGGCTATATCACGCGCTATGCGCCCGGCCTCCGCGAGAACGGCGGCGTCTACTCGCACGCGGCGACCTGGGCGGTGCAAGCGGCGGCGATGATGGGCGACGCCGACGAGGCCCTGCAGTTGTTCCTCGGGCTTTGCCCGCCGCTCCGTTCAGCCAAGGACGCCGACCTTTATGCGGCCGAGCCTTACGTGATGCCTGGAAACTCGGACGGGCCGGACTCACCGTTCGAGGGCCGTGCGGGCTGGACGTGGTACACGGGTTCCGCCGCCTGGCTGCGGCGCGTGGCCATCCGATGGCTCTGCGGCGTCCGCGCGACGCTCGACGGGCTGGTCATCGACCCGAACCTGCCGAGCGCGTGGGACGGGTTCACAATGCGACGTCCCTTCCGGGGAGACGTCTTCGAGATCGCGGTTTCGGGCACCGCCCCGTACCAGACCGAGGTGGACGGGAAGATCCACGAAGGAGGCCCGATCCGTGAATCGGGCCAGAACTTGACGCGGACCGTCTGCGTGAAGGGCCGCTAGTTGCCCGAACCCGGGCTCGCGGTACCTTGCGGCCCTCCACCCGGGCCGTAAGGGTTTCCTTCGACCGGGGCCGGAGTCGACTCGCCTTCGCCGGTGGGCATGTAAGACTTGTCGTTCGCGCCTTCACCAGGCTTGCCCCCTGGTACGGCCGGTTCGCCGAGACCCGCTTGCTCGACCGTCGCCGGGGTCGGCGGGAACAGCATCCTGACGACAAGGAACGCGACGAGCAGCACCACGGCCACGATCGTCCCGATGACGACTCCATTAGGAACCTTTTCTTTCATTTTCCGCTCCCTTGCGTGCTGAAAGGGTTCACCTAGTATACCTTGAGGTATGAATCGTCGCATGAATTTTTCACGGATTTCATCTTCTCACTTGTTTCTGGCCAGAGTTCGTGCCAGAATAGAGTGAAAGGGTTCAGCAGTCAAATGCCCAAGCGGACGACGATCGAGGACGTGGCACGGCGCGCAGGCGTCAGCAAGGTGACGGTCAGTTACGTACTGAACGGACGCCAGGACGCGGCCCGCATCAGCGAGGAAACCACGAAGCGCGTCCTTGAGGCGGCGCGAGACCTCCACTACCGTCCGAACGCCCTTGCCAGAATGCTTCTGTCCCGCCGCACGGACTCTATCGCGGTCGCCTTTCAGTACGCCGATTACTTCTCCTCGGCCAGTACGTTCACGGGCGAAGTCATGCGGGGCGTCTGTGCGGCGTGCGTCGACAACGACTTAGACCTCCTCCTGCACACGAAACGGGTCGAGACCGGCCCGGCGGAAGCGGACACGCTGACAGACGGCCGGGTCGACGGGCTCCTTGTGTTGCGCGACGCGCACGACGCCACCTTGGCGGAGATTGTGAGCCGCCGCTTCCCCGCCGTCCTCTTCTTCTCCCGGCTAGAAGGCGTCGACCTGCCCTTCGTGGACGCCGACAACTATAGCGGCGGCCGCATGGGCACGCGGCACCTGTTGGAGCTCGGCCACAAGCGCATCGGCATCGTGCGCGGCCCCGCCGACTCCGTCAGCGCGAACGACCGCTTCAACGGCTTCCGCGACGCGTTCACCGGCGCCGGCCTCGATCCCGAGCAGGCCTGCGTCGTCACGATGGAAAATCCGACCTCGGACGGCGACCAGTTGCTCCGCTGCCTGGAGGGGCCTGAGGGCCCGACCGCCCTCTTCGTCTGGTCGGACGACGTTGCCTTTGCCGTCATGAGGATCCTCCGCGACCACGGCTATGACGTCCCGAACGACGTCTCGGTCGTCGGCTTCGACAGCTCGGACGCGTGCGAGCGCGTACACCCGGCCCTCACAAGCGTGCGACAGCCCGTCCACGATATGGCCTATGAAGCGACCGAGATGCTGGCCCACATCGTGAAAGGCATCCCCGTCGCCCGGCGCCAACGACTCTTTGTCCCCACCCTCGACGTTCGCGGCTCGACCGCCCCGCCCAAAAACTGACAAGATACAATTATGAATCAACGACGATTCCGAACAGCCAACAAGATGGCGGCGTTCACGCTGATCGAGCTGCTCGTCGTCATCGCAATCATCGCCATTCTGGCCGCCATTCTCTTCCCCGTCTTTGCGGCGGCGAAGGAAGCAGCTAAAGCCACGACGACCCTTGCCCACACAAAGCAGATCGGGGTCGGCGTCCAGCTTTACCTGGGTGACAACGACGACGTGTTCTTCAAAATCCGCCACGAGCTGATCGTCGGCGGCAAGGCGCGAAGGAACTGGAAGCACGCCATCTATGGGTACACGAAGAACACCGACATCTTTCGTGACACGGTGAACCCAGCGGCGGCCTTCCCGGACGAGCAAGGAAGCACCTCTTACCTTCCCACCCCTGACAAGCCCATCTTCAACCGAGGCTACTTCTACTACCGCCCGTTCCACCTGACCAACAACTGGCAGGACGCGGCCGACTACAAAGTGAGCCAGGTCGAGGAACCGTCCAACGGACTCCTCATCGGCGAGAACAAAGACGTGTTCCCGGACTACGGCCCGTGGATCCGCTACTACTGGAAGGGCCAGAACGGCTGGGCCGTTTCCAACTGGGGCGGCGCGAAGAAGGGCGACAGGTCGATGTGCGCGGTCTTCGTGGACTCGCACGCGGCCTATGTCCCGCTCGGCAAGACATGCGGCCAGCCCGGCCAGTTGAACATGTGGATGTACGACCGGGGCGGCGACTACCGCCGGTGGCCGATCGACGGCACCCCGACAGACATCACGTGGATCGACACGTTCTGCAAGTCGCTTCCGTTCTGACCCGACGTTTCCGGGGGCGGCAACCCGTCCCCGGGACTAGCTTTCCGGACCCATGACATCCTTGCTCGCAACGCTCGCACTAGCCCCCGGACTTATGGCCCCAGCAGAAGACCGCACCGGGCAAGCCTTCCTTTACGACCTCTCCCAACGGGCGTTCGACTTCTTCTGGGAGCGCTCCCACCCCAAGACGGGGTTCACGCTTGACCGGGCCCGGAACTGGGGGCCGACCCCTGACAAGAACCGCGTCGCCAGCATCGCGAC
Organism: Fimbriimonadaceae bacterium; assembly: GCA_019454125.1. Classification (NCBI taxonomy): domain Bacteria; kingdom Bacillati; phylum Armatimonadota; class Fimbriimonadia; order Fimbriimonadales; family Fimbriimonadaceae; species Fimbriimonadaceae bacterium. The sequence continues at coordinate 1,611,644 of CP075365.1, read as the reverse complement.
GACGGGTTTCGCCCTCGCCGCCTACGCCATCGGCGCGGAACGCGGTTGGATCGAGAAGGAGGAAGCGGTCGAGCGCACGACCAAGACCCTCCAAAGCTTGATCGCGCACGAAAATCTGAGGGTGCACGGATGGTTCTACCACTGGTTCGACTGGGAGACCGGCGAACGCGCCTGGAACAGCGAGATTTCGACGATCGACACGGGCATCTTCTTGAGCGGAATGATCCTTAACCGTCAAGGCCTGCGCGATGAAGGCGTCAACAAGCTCGCCGACAAAATCCTGTCCGAAGTCGATTGGCATTGGGCCTTGACGGACGACGGCGCAAAACCGAAAGAACTCTTCATCTCGCACGGATGGCGCCCTGAAGAAGGCTTCTTACAATGGCGCTGGGCGGGATACTGCGAGCTCTTGCTCCTTTACGTGCTGGCATATGGCAGCTATCCGGACATGCCCGCCGCCTCTTGGTCGTCGATCGAGAAGCCTCTCGTAAAGTATAAGAACTATGAGTTCTATGCGGGCGGCCCCCTCTTTCTGCACCAAATGTCGCACGTCTTCTTCGACTTTCGCGACCGTCGCGACCCGAAAGGCATCGACTATTGGGTGGCCAGCCGAAATGCCATCCTGGCGAACCGCCAATATTGCATAGACAATCCCAAAGCGTTCGACGGCTACGGGCCGAAGGTTTGGGGTCTTTCCGCCGCGGACTATCGAGACGGGTACGTGGCTTTTGGGGCTCCCGGCTGGACCGAGGACAACGGGACAATTGCCCCCTCGAGCGCTGTTGCAGCCGCCATGTTCGCTCCGGCAGAGGCGGTTGAAGCTGCCGAGACCATTGCCAAGCGCTACCCTTGGACCCTCGGCCGCTATGGCTTTACCATCTCCTTTAACCCGACCGAGACTTGGAAATCCCCGGATGTGATCGGCATCGACCTGGGCCAGATGCTCTTGTCCATCGAGAACCTGCGCGATGGGCTTCCGAACCGCCTCGTCATGTCACACCCCGTTTCGACTTTGGGCTACGAAAGGATTGGACTAAAAATCACGGAAGAAGGAAACCGCCTTGAAAGGCCGTTGGTCAAGCGCTAACTACCCCGCCTTTTCTGGCTTCAAAGCCAAAACTTTTCTGTGCCTGGTTTTCGGGCTGGCCTTTTCGTTCGCCTCGGCGAAGACGACGATCCGCATCTCCTGTTGGGACGGGGACCAAGCGTTGCGCGTGATGCGGCAAACAATCGCCGATTTTGAGAAAGCCAATCCGGCCATAAAAGTTAAGCTGGAGAACGTCGTTTACGGCGAGTACGCCCACAAACTCTTGGCCCAATACGCGGCCGACGCCGCGCCGGATGTGGCGATGATGGAACCCCCCATCTTCCAGAGTTTTGCCCGCCGCGGCGCCCTACTGCCGCTTGACGATCTCATCGCGAACACTCCTGGTTTTCAACTGCAAGCCTATTACACGCCTATTGTCGAAGCACACCGCTATCAGCACAAGCTCTACGTCCTGCCCCGCGACGTCGCTCCTATCGGACTTATCTATTACAACAAGCGGCTCTTTCGCCAAGCCGGCCTTCCCGATCCGGACGGGAGTTGGACGTGGGACTTTGAACCAAGAGAAGAGCTTCGCGAAAAATGCTTCACTTGGTGCCTACGGCAACTGACGAAGAGGGACGCCAACGGCAAGGTCGTCCAATGGGCGTTTACCCCCGGGTGGCCCGCGGCCTTCATCGATACAATGGTGTATTCCCAAGGGGCGCAATATGCCGACGATGCGGAACAGCCGACACGCCTCCTCTACGACGACCCGCGCGTCGTGGCGTCCTTCAACTTCTACCAGCGGTCAACGAATAAAGAGGGTTGGATCCCCCGTCCATTAGACATTAGCACGGTTCTACAATCCAGTTCCACCCAACTTTTTATTGCCCAGAAAGTCGCGATGTTCCAGAGCGGCATTTGGGAAGTTCCTTCTCTGCGCAAAGCCATAGTGCCAGGTACGCCTACTGACTTCGACTGGGACATAACGCTTGCACCGGGCTACATCGATCCGAAAACAGGAACGGTCAATCGTTCTGCGCCAACTGGCGGTTCAGGATATGCGATCGTCTCCTCCACCAAGCACCGCGAAGCGGCTTGGAAACTTGTCCAGTGGCTCTCCGGCCCTCCTGCCATGAAACTTATGGCCCAGGCCGGCATAGCCCAGCCCGCCATCCAAGAGCTGGCCCTTAGCGAATACTGGCTGCCACCGGCTGGATCCAAAGACCCCAACCTTCGTCCGCATAACCGGATAGTGACCGACGCAGCCGTCAAGAACGTTGTCTTTAAGCCCTCGGCGGACTATTGGAGCGAAGTTAACAGTTTTGTCGAGACAAAGTTCGATCCGATTCTGAGTGGCCAGATGAAGACCGAAGACGGACTTGCCGACGGCCAGGCCCAAGCCACCAAGAGGCTGGTATCGGTCCTCGCCGAAAGGAGCCGAGAACCTTTCAATTGGCCGATAGCGATCGTCTCCGGTCTCATAATCGTCTGCGCCATCGTCTTCTGGCTCTCGTGCGATCCTATCGAAGTTTCGAAGACGGCGCGGTCGAAGCGGGAGACCCGAGTCGCCTATCTCTTTCTCACCCCGTGGATTATCGGCCTTGTCGCGCTCACGCTTGGACCGATGCTCTTGTCGCTCCTAATGAGTACTGCTGACTGGGATATCATTACGCCTGCTCGTTGGACGGGATTAGGAAACTATCAAGAAGCGTTCTTTCAGGATCAACGGTTTTGGACCGCATTACGCGTTACTGGGATCTATACCGCCGTAGCCGTCCCTCTCGGCTTGATCGTTTCGTTAGCAATGGCCCTGCTGCTCAACACAGGCATCAGGGCGATGCCGGCGTTCCGCACCATTTTCTATCTTCCCGCCTTGGCGAGCCCAGTCGCGACAGCCCTCATTTTCCGCAAAGTCTTCCAGCCAGAAGGTGGCCTGCTTAACACAATTATTTACGGCCCGAGAGGTGAGTTTTCTGGCTTCGGAGTGGCGAATATCCTGTCGAACGTTACAGGTTCAACCGCACCGGCCAACTGGCTCGGGGACGAGAAACTCGCGCTACCGGCTCTCATTATAATGTCCGTCTGGGGTGCCGGTGCCGGCATGATCATTCTCCTTGCCGGCCTTCAAGGTATTCCCGGTTACTACTATGAAGCTTCTCGTTTGGACGGGGCAAGCCCTTGGCAGCAGCTGAAGTCTATAACCGTACCCCTCCTATCACCCGCCCTCTTCTTTACTCTGATAACCGGCGTCATCGCAAGCTTTCAGGTTTTCACTCAAGCCTTTGTGATGACAACTGGCGGCCCGAACGACGCGACTCTCTTCTATATCCTACACCTCTTTAGGCAAGCTTTCGGATCCTTGCGGATGGGTTACGCGTCCGCCCTTGCCTGGATCTTATTTGCAATCATCGTGGCGTTCACGATCCTTCAGTTCCAGCTCAACAAATACGTCTATTACGAAGGAGGCGATAAGTGAGCATCAGGAAGCTCCCCGCCGTCGTCGTTCTCCTGCTGGGCTCGATCGTCTTTGCTGCACCCTTCTGGACGGCCCTATGCATTGCCCTGAAGACACCTAGCGAAATCGCAACGACTTCGGCATGGGCATTTCCGGTGGCCCCGACGTTCGACAACTTCCGCGAAGTCTTAACCAACCCGAATGTGAGTTTCTTCCGGTTCTTTATCAATAGCGCCATTATTTCGACGCTCACGACGCTTGGAGTGACGCTTTCTGCCGCCGCCGTTGCTTATCCTTTTGCGCGCCTCACCTTCCCCGCTAGAAACCGGCTCTTTGCCCTCATGTTGGCGACAATGATGCTCCCGGGCGTCGTGACGATGATCCCAACTTATGTGCTCTACAAGTATCTCCATTGGATCGATACGTTTCTCCCTTTGGTCGTACCCGCCTTCCTTGGTGGAGGCGCGTTTAACATCTTCCTTCTTCGCCAGTTCTTTCTTGGCATACCAAAGGAACTTGACGAAGCCGCGATCCTCGACGGCGCAAGTCACTTCACCATATTCTCGCGTATCCTATTGCCCCTTGCAAAGCCAGCACTTGCAACGGTCGCGATCCTGACGTTCATCGGTTCTTGGCGGGACTTCCTTGGTCCCTTGCTTTACCTTAACGACGTCGACAAGCAAACGCTGGAGCTGGGCCTCCAAACGTACAACTCTTTAGTGAACGTTCAATGGCACCTCCTTATGGCCGGAAGCGTCCTCGTCACGATTCCGCTTATCGTCCTCTTCTTTGTCGGACAACGTTTCTTCGTTAAAGGCATTACAATGACAGGTATCAAATGAACAACTTTCCGAACGGATTCATGTGGGGAGCTGCGACTGCGGCCTATCAGATCGAAGGTGGCTGGGACGCGGACGACAAAGGACTAAGTAACTGGGATGTCTTCACCGAACAACCTGGGACGATCTTCCAGGGTCATACGGGCAAGTCCGGTCCGGACCACTACACTCATTGGGCGAGCGACGTCGATATCATGCGAGACTTGAACCTTATGGCATACCGCCTGAGCATGAGTTGGGCGCGCTTCATGCCTCAGGGAGTCGGTGAGGTCTCAGAGCGTGGTGCGCGCTTATACGACAAGCTTTTCGGCAAGCTTCAAGATTCCGGGATCGCGCCGCTCGTTACACTTTTCCATTGGGACTATCCGCAAGCGTTGCAAGAGCTCGGGGGATGGCTGCACCCGGACAGCCCCAAGTGGTTCGCTGACTACGCGTACCAAGCGGCGAAGCGATACGGTGACCGGGTCGAGCACTGGATAACGCTTAACGAGCCAGGGATCTTCATCATCCTTGGATACCTGGACGGTCATCATGCACCGGGCTGGAAACTCGGAAAGAGCGACTTCTTTCAGGTCCTGAAGAACGTTTGCCTGGGGCACGGATTGGCGGTGGATGCGATTAGGAGCGCGGCACCTAGGCCCGTGAAAGTCTCCTTCGCCCCGCATTGCGTCATTTCGATTCCAAAGTCGGAAGATTCTGAGGCCGATGTCGCAGCGGCGCACGAGGCGACGTTTGGTTCTTGGTGCAACATGCGTGGACCGTGGCAGCAGCGCTTTTTCTGCGACCCCGTCTTGCTCGGACAGTGGCCAGAGGACGGTGAGAAGGCTTATAGCGGCCGTGTCATCAGCGTCACCCAAGACGAGCTCAAGACCATGTCGCCAAAGGTCGACTTCCTCGGCCTCAACTTTTACAGTGCAGAAGTCGTGACCGCGGATGAAGACGGCAAGCCTGTCATTGTTTCGGACGCAGTTGGTATGCCGCGAACCTTATTCGACTGGGCGATCCGGCCAGAGGGTCTTTACTGGACCGTGAGGTTGCATGCGGAACGGTATAACCTGCCGATTATCATTACGGAGAACGGGCTCAGCAACATGGATTGGATCTCGGTGGACGGCAAGTGCCATGATCCACAGAGGATCGACTTCCTTACGCGATATCTTCAGCAACTGAACCGTGCGATTGGCGACGGGTACAGAGTTGATGGGTACATGCACTGGTCGCTCATGGATAACTTCGAGTGGACACAAGGCTATAAGCACCGTTTTGGCCTCATCCACATTGATTACGAGACCCACAAGAGAACTGTTAAAGACAGCGGCTATTGGTACCGAGAAGTGATTCGCTCCAATGGCGGATCATTGTTCGCTTAACGGCGGACTATTCCCTTGTGGTGTTCGAGATCCCACTCCGGATTGGAATGCGCCGGAATCCAGTCCGGCGCATTCCTTCCTGGATGATCGGATGAGACATCGTCAGTCGCTGCGGGAGGCCGTCCCTTGCGTTCTCGATCGCCAGCATCATCATGCCGAGGTCGATGCCGATGACGTCTGGACCGATCCAGTTCCGTGTTGGGTTTATGCCATTGGCAAACCCATATCGGCCATACGCAGATGGAAACGCGACTCGGACGTAGTTTGCAACTTCCGTCGATTCCAGAGGAGTGAACATAACGCTGGCGACGGTTGCCGCGGGGTTCACAGTGCCGTTGTCCGATATCCATCCAGGGGCGCCGTTCGCGCGATAGCCGTCGGGCGTGTCACCCGCAGAAAGCCCCCAGAACGAGGGGCCGTATCCGGTAAAACGCCCCGGGTTACTTAAGCAGTAAAGTCGGTTGGCAAGAGTTGCCTGTCTTGCTTCGTCGAAATAGTCCCAATTCAGCGTGTCTCTGCTGTTTGAAAAGTCAATAAAGGCGTGGGACATCTGGTGAAGGAACAGTGGGCCTCCCACCAGAAAACGATATCCATTGTAGTTTACGACCGGCCTGGACCAAGCAGTCCACGACCGCACCGGCATGCCTGGCCAGGCACCGGCGCCGAGTACGTAGAGCGCCATCATTTCTGAGTAGCTGTCCCAGCGATAGGGCAAGAAGCCACCCTCCGGCTTCCACCCGTGGCTAAAGGTCAGCGATTGCGGTAAGAGTCCGCCATTCGTTAACATCCAGTGCCAATCGATCTCTGAAAAGAGGGCATTGAGTTGTGCGGTAAGTGCGGCGTCGTCCAGTGCACGTTCTGCGAGTAAAGCTCCCATAAGGAGCCAGCAGGTATCGATCGAGGAGACCTCGCTTTGCCAGACTCGCGAACCGTTCCTCCAATCGACGAAGTGGTAGAACCAACCGTTCTTCCGCGCGCTCCGAGTGCGCAAGGTATAGACCACGCTCGTGGCCCGCTGGACGGCAGCTTCGCGATCGACCCAGCCGCGCTGGGCGCCGACACCATAGGCCGCGAGCGCAAAACCGGTCGAAGCTACGCTGGAAACTGTGTAGTTGTCATAGGGCGCCTGGTTAGCGGCGCGGTCCTTCGTGAAGCCAGTAGAGGAATTCGACTCGTTCCAAAAGAACTGGAAGGCCCGCATGGACAGAGAGTCCAAGAGCGGATCCTGGAACGCAGCCGCGTTTGCGGCCACGGCCGCCAAGGCCAAGATTGGAACGAGCCGGGCGGTCATAGGGTGAAGAGAGACGGCCCCGGCTCGTGACCGGGGCGTCGAGAGTGCAGGCTTTTCAGGAGAAGTTGCTGTACACCGCGTTGCTTGATGAACGGTTTGCAGACCGTCCCGAGCCCTGCCAGAGCCCCTGCTGAAAGGTTTCAGCGGCATACTGCCCTATTATAACCGCGCCCGCGGCTAAATTGAAACAGTTTTGTTCAGCCACTGTTCCTAATTTGTTAAGGCAGCCGGATCATCAGCATAGTCGCGGTTCGCGATTTCGACGTCGAAGAGGGCGGCCAAGTCGTGGGCCGCAGCTTGGTCGATAGCTTCCAGCCGCTCGACCATCGCCCTTCCCTCGCTTTGGTCGGCGAAGGCCAGTTCGGCCAAGGCCCCAAACTTTCGTCCAAGGACGTCCGTAAGCGAGACCGTCTCGTTTCTGGCGTGGCCGCCCGGATACATGACCAGTCCACTCTCGTGCTGCGCGCCGCCGGCCATCGTGACCGAAAGCGAGGTGGGGATGCCGTCCGGGTACTTCGCATCGTAGTCCGCGCCGCCGTGGCGGAACTCGATCTTCTGCATCAGGGCCCGCGTCACCGGGTTGAAGATGGCCTTTTCGGAGAGCTCGTAATCCTGAGGGAGCAGCATAAGGCTCTTCCAAAGGTGGGCATTACCCGCCGAACCCTTGGCACCCAAGGCCGCGGGCGAGGCTTCAGAAGCCTTCCTGAGGAGCGTGGCGACGATGTAGGCCATCGAATGGTCCGCGCTCTGGCGCGTTCGCGGATCCTTCTTGGCGGGGTTGCCTATGATCCCGAACGCGGGCTCATAGGCAAGGATGGTGATCTTTTCGATGCCCGCGCACTGGTCCGCGACTATCGCCGGGTTTGCGGCGACCATGTCGATCACCGCCTGCAGTGCGCCCGCGCTTTGGTGCTCGTAGAGCCCGAGCTTGAAGTGCATTCCCATAACGGCGAAGTCGTCCCCGCTATGGCTGAGTTCGAGGTCGAAGGGGCTGTCGCCCGTTTCTTTCCAGCGCTCGGCGCCCTCCGTGGTGGGTTCGAAGAACCGCCAGACCGCCTCCGGGTTCCGAAAGATGTCGCGCGGGCCGCGGAAGCCCGCCATCGACCGTTTCAGACAGGTGACGGCGGCCTCGGTGCTGATCGCCGCGCTCGCTCCTTTGCTGTCGCTCAGCTGCTTGCCCGCGCGGATGGCCCGCCATGGAATGAAATGCGCGACAAACATACCGATAGCGCTTTCGATCTGCTCCGCCGTCGCCCCGAGCAGGGCGCCGTAGACCGCTGCCGAAGCGATGGCGCCGTGCACGACGTGGTCGATCTTGTGCGTCTTCAGACTAAAGACTTCAGCAAGCCGGCCGCGGATCTCGTCCAGCGCGACCATTGCGCGCAAGGCGGTGGCCCCGTCCAACTCCCGCTGTTGGCAGGCCGCGACCACCACGGGATAAAAGTCGTTATGGCCGAACTCACCGGCGGTGTTCCCCAGCTCCGGGCGGTAGCCAAAGTTGGTGCCGTTACTGTCCCACTCGCGAACCGCAGAGCAGTTGGCCAAGATGGCCTTTTCGGCGAAGACGCCCTGGTTGCTGCCGAAGACGAAAGCGGCCAGCGAAGGGTCGTCGCAACGGTATTGCAGGGCCTCTTCGCGCAGAACGGTCGGCGCGTTGGTGCCTAAGGCGAGCGCGGAAAGCCCGCAGAGGACGGCGTCCGTATGGAACAGCTTCGTCCGCGCAAGGACAGCCTGGCTCGGCCCTTCGCCAAGGCGCCCATTGACGAAATCGATCGCGAACCGCCCGATCCCCAGGGCTTGGTTGGTATCGCGACCGAGGGAAACGGAGGTGGATGCGGCGGTCGGCATCGGGAGCAAGGATACTCACCGGACCGCACACGTCGCGTCCCCGGCTGTCCGAATCAGGTCGGTTTCAGGACCAGCAACGTGATATAGACCACGCCGCAAACGAAGAGCAATCCGCCTTCAAGGCGGTTGATGACGCGTCCGCGCACCATCAGCGGCAAAAGCAAGAGCGACGACCCCGCCATCCACCACATGTCGGAGTCCACGATCTCCCGCGCGACCTTTAGCGGCAGGATCGCGGCGGAGAGGCCGAGAATGCCGAGCAGGTTGAAGATGTTCGAGCCGATGAGGTTGCCGACGGCGACGTCGGCGTGGCCTTTGCGGGCTGCGATCAGCGATGCGGCGAGCTCTGGGGCGCTTGTCCCAAAAGCCACCACCGTCAAGCCGATCACCCGTTCCGACATCCCGAAGAGCCGGGCGAGTTCGACCGAGCCCACCACCAACGCCCGCCCCCCGCCGACCAGTAGGAGGAATCCGCCCAGAAGGAGCCCGGCCGCGAGCCAGGGAGGCCCTTTTGCCGGGGCCTCGTGCGCCGCCTGCTCTTCGGCCAGTGTCTGCTCCTCGTCACGCTTCACCTCGTTTCGTGCGCGCTGCAACATGACCCAGGTGAAACCGACCAGCAGGACGACCAATGCCGTCCCTTCGAACCGGTCCACGACACCGTCGTGCATGGCAATCATCGCCAGGATGGTCGCGAAGAACATGAAGGGCCATTCGATCTGGACGACCTGCCCGCGGACCGGAAGCGTGCAAAGGAGAGCTGTCGGCCCGAGGATGAGCAGGACGTTGAAAATGTTCGACCCGACTACGTTCCCGACCGCGATGTCCGGCGAGTTTTGGAAGGACGCCGTGAGCGAGACCACAAGCTCCGGTAGCGAAGTCCCCATCGCGACCACGGTCAGGCCGATGACGGCCGGCGTCAGCCCGGCCAGCTTCGCCAGAGTCGTCGCGCCCCGGACCAGCAGTTCCCCGCCCACGCCGAGCAGCCCCAAGCCGGCGAGGACAAGGACGACGGCGATCGGCGGGCTCACGGTCCCACGATCTTGGCACCCACAACCCTAAAGCTTAAGAGACCAGCTGGGACGAAGGCGCAAGGCTTGCGAGCGGGCCTTCTCGCCAGAGGCAGCCCGCTCGGCTACAGGGCATCAACCCTTGGTCATTTCATATTCAGAGGCAGGCACCCAGTCGTCCCCCTCCTTAAACTCCAGCTTAAACAGCAGCTTGGTGGCAGACTTCTTGCCCACCTTCGTCCGAGCGACCGAGGAATCGCCCATCACGTTCCAGGGCTGGCTCACCATTGTCATGGTGTCGCCCTCCAGTGAGCCGGTCTCGATCCGCGCCTCCGGGGAGATGTTCGTGAAGGAATAGGCGATGTACTGCGAGTCCGTTGGGCTCCAGCCAAGGAACATCGTCTCCGTCATCTTCAGCATGCCGAAATCCGTCTCCGAGACCAGCTTCATGAATTGGCCCTCCCAGCTACAGGCGACCTTGGCAGTGAAGTCCATCTCCATGCCCTGCATGGCCATCTTGCCGCTGCCGGACCAGCTGCCGATCATCCAGTCGAGCTTCTTCAGCTCGGCTGGCGGCTCGAAGTCTTGGGCTCGGGCGACGAACGAGGCGGTCGCCAGTGCAGCGACCGTCAGGAGTCGAAGGGTTGATTTCATTCCAGGCGACTTTACCAGACAGATGTCAACAGACATCAACGGTCTCACCGGCTTTTTTCGGCTCGGTTTGTCGTGCCATACTTGCGTTCGCTCTTCGTTGCCCGATCGACCGTATTCCGCTCGGCGGAAATTGGGGCGAGCGACGTAAGAACCTAGAGGAACCAACGATGAGCGCCGATTCCTTTCCGATCCGCAGGATCGACCACATCCGTCACTACGTCAACAACGCCCGCCAGGCGTCCTTCTTCTACCAGCACACGTTCGGCTTTTCGATCACCGGTTATGCCGGTCTCGAGACCGGGTTGCGCGACGAGGCGAGCTACGTCCTCAACCAGAACGAGCTGACGCTCTGCTTCACCGCTCCGATCCGCCCCGGACACCCGATGGCCCCGCTGATCGCCAACCACGGCGACTTTGTCCAGGATATCGCGTTCGAAGTGGACGACGTGGACTGGGCTTACAAGACTGCGCTGGAAAGAGGCGCAGAGGGCGCAGTCGAGCCGCGCACCCTCCAGGACGACCATGGCCAAGTCCGCCATGCGGCCATAAAGATCTATGGCAACACAGTGCACTCGCTGCTTAACCGCGACAAGTACAGCGGCCCGTTCTTGCCCGGCTTCCGGGCCGAGAACCAGCCCGGTGACGGCATCGGCATCATCGAGGTCGACCACTGCGTGGGCAACGTCGAGCTCGGCAAGATGAACGAATGGGTGAGGTGGTACGAGAACGTGCTCGGCTTCGCAAACCTCATCAGCTTCGACGATAAAGACATCTCGACGGACTACACCGCGCTGATGTCGAAGGTCATGGCGAGCGGCAACGGCCGCGTGAAGTTCCCGATCAATGAGCCGGCGGAAGGCAAGAAGAAGAGCCAGATCGACGAGTACCTGGAATTCTTCGGCGGCCCCGGCGTCCAGCACGTCGCCATGCGGACGGACGACATCGTCTACACCGTCAGCCGGCTCAAGGCTCGCGGCGTGGACTTCCTTGCCGTGCCGCGCACTTATTACGACATGCTGACGGACCGCGTAGGGCAGATCGATGAGGATATCGATGTCCTCGCCGACCTCGGCATCCTGGTCGACCGTGACGACGAAGGCTATCTCCTCCAGATCTTCACAAAACCGATCACGGATCGCCCGACCCTCTTTTACGAGATCATCCACCGCAAGGGTGCGAAGAGCTTCGGCAAGGGCAATTTCAAAGCGCTGTTCGAGTCGATCGAACGCGAGCAAGCCCTCCGCGGCACGCTCTGAGTCCCAAGCCCCCTCCTCGGTTTTCGGGATGCCTTGTGCCCGGAAACTGAGGAGGGGGGTTGGGGGAGGAGATCCGAGCTCGAGTGCCGTCCGTTAGTCGGAAAAGAGAGCCCCTCCCTCTCATGAGAAGGAGGGGCTCTTTCTGGATCCGCCTCTGGTTTACGGGCGGACAAACCAAACAGCCTGGTCGAGGCTGTTGCACCAGATCGCACCGCTCGATGGGCCCGTCTGGCGAATGCGGTAGCGGGCTCGCACCTTGTTTGCGGCGCCGACAAAGCGTCCCACCGGGGCATTGGCGGCGACCCCAACCGGCTTGTAGCTCGTGCTGATCGTCGTCGTCGAGACTGCGGTTGGGCTGAAGTTGTTCAGGTTCCAATCGAAGAGGTCTAGGGTCGTCGAGAAGGCGCCCGCGTTCTCCATCTTGGAGTATGTGCGGAATTGCATCGACGAGGGGTTGTTGATCGGGCTCGTCCCCTCGATCTCCACCGTGATCGGCGCGACCTGTTGGTTCGGCACGATGAACTTGCAGACTTGCATCACGTTGCCGTCGATGTCCGCGATCTGGGCGAGGCCGCCTCCGTTCGCACGGCCGACGCGGATCGTCACCAGGTTCGGGTTGATCTGCTGGGCGCCCGCGCCTTGCGAGACCCACTCGACAACGTTACCGAGGAGTCGGAACCCAAAGGGGTCGGTCATGTGCTGCTCGCCCACGGTCTGGGAGAACTGGGCGACACGTCCCTGGCCCACGTTCCAACCGCAAAGGCCGACGAAATTACCCTGGTTCGTCGTGCGGTAGAAGACGATCGCACCGGGCTGCACATCCAGAACGTTCGTCTCACTGCCGGCCACGTTGTCGCCGGGGATGTCGAACTCGTTCGGAAGGCCGGAATTGATGGTCGGGTCGGGCGTTTCCCGCACAAGGTGGTGGAAGGCATCGCCGTTAAAGCTCGTGGTGGGTACGGCAGGGAAAATGTTCTTCAACGTCGTGAAGGCCTGACTTGCCGACGCGAGCCAGAGCGTCCACTCGAAGGTGACAAACCCGCCGCCACCAGAGACGTAGGAAGTGAGCAGGAACTGGCCGTCCGGAGGCATGTCGCCCGCAGTCCAGTTGTAGTTCGCCTGCATGATGACGGCGTCAAACCCGACAAGATTGACGCTCGAGTCAAACTGCACGTGCGAGACTCCGATCACGCCGGAGTGGCCTGCCGCAGCAAGCGAGCTCAGGACGATCTGGTCCTGCACGTTGTAGCCGCTAGACATGACGTAGACGCGGGCCGGGAGGGCAGAAGCCGGAACCAAGCAAGCGCCGAAAAGCAGCACGTGAAAAATTCGAGTGGTCATAGTGTCCTCTGACGGTGCATTATCACCCTTAATTGTCCAGCCAGGCAACAGTAAAGGTACCGATGAAACACCTCTTAGAAGTCGGTTAGGAAGAATCCAAGCCGCCGAGCGACGAGCCGCCAGTACTCGGTCGCTCCTTCGCGGCCGACGTCGAACCCCTCTCGTGCCTCGTTTGTCGGGGCGACCGGCTCCTGTCGGATCGTCAGCTTGGATCTTGCCTCGTCACCCTCTATTGTGGCGATGACGAGCGTCGTCCGGGGCCAGTCTTCCACGACGATGTGCTTCGCATCCTCGCCGTCTGGTCCGACCAAGGCCTTCGTCATGGAAACCCGCCAGGGCCGCACAATCGACTCGAACGTTCCCGAATAGCGCACGAAGGTGCCGTCCTGCATCTTGACTAGGTAATCGATCAGCCCGCCCTCGCGAAAGTCGAGCTCACAATTCACGGCGCGTGTCTCGTCCGCCGCCAGGCAGTACTCCATGGCGCGCGGGTCAGCCAAAGCCGCGAAGACGCGTTCTACGCCGGTTGCGATCTCCTCGATCGCGATAATCGGCTCGCTCTTGTTCACAAAGCTTGCCAGATGGTCGAGGCGCGCCAGCCAAGTCTCCCTGGCCCGGTTCAGCGCCAAAGCGTCCCCTGTCCAAACCTGGTTTAAAAGGAGCCGGGTAGCGGGCCCCGCCCCCTCAAAGTGGACAGTGACTTCGTTTGGGTCGGCCCCGACGATTTCGGCATGGTCGAACAAAATCCTGGTCGAGTACTCGAGCTCGCGGAACACACCCCAAGCTCCGTTCGACGAGCCGTTGGCCTGGACGGCGAAGCGGCCCCCCGCGCGAGGCTCGAACGATGCGAGCGTCCGCTCGTCGTTCGGGTTCCACGCGAACCAAAACTGGGCCCGGGCGGGATCTAAGAACGCTTCGTAAACTTCTTTCGGGGTTGCATCAAAGAGGCGGGAGACTTCTAAAAACTTACGGGACGCCATACGTTAAACCTGATAGAGTTTATTGATACCCGGTAACGAAGCGGGCCCTCTGCGTTTCACGAGCTATTTCGAGCGCTATCACTGATATATCGTTCTATCTCTTCCCAGAAGGTCTGCGACAGCCAGATGAAATCCGTCGTTGAAGCAAGATCGTTGCTGTCGGTTGGGCCTCGTTAAGGATTAAGGACCGCTCCTTGTTGGATCGTCACGGTTCCAACCGAGGCGACTCAGGCAGAATTGGGACAGGAATGGACTTCGCCCTGACCCCTGAACACGACCTGATCCGCGAGAGCGCCTATAAGTTCGGCCAAAACGTGTACCTGCCCGGCCTGGCGGAACGGGACCGCGCCCACGCGAGCGACCCCGGCGTGCTGAAAAAGATGGGCGAGGCTGGTCTCCTAGGGGTTTCCATCCCGCAAGAGTACGGCGGAATGGGCGCCGACTATATCGCGCTCGGCATCGTGTGCGAAGAACTCGAGCGGGCGGACTCCACCGCCCGGGTGGTCATGAGCGTCCATGCAGGCCTCCACTCGATGACCCTTCTGCAATGGGGCACGGAGGAACAAAAGCGACGGTGGTTGCCCAAGCTCGCGACGGGCGAAGCCATCGCTGGCTTCGGGCTCACGGAACCCGGCGCGGGAAGCGACGCCGCGAACCTGAAGACCACCGCCCGACGCGACGGCGACCACTATGTGCTGAACGGCCAGAAAGCGTGGATCAGCCTGAGCGACTACGCCGACCAGTTCTTGGTGGTGGCCCGCCTCGTGCCCCCGGCGGACAAGGCGTCCACCACTGGCGACACTTCGGACACGCGACCGTCCTATGCCGCTTTCATCATCGAGCGCACCCTGCCCGGCTTCAGCAGCAGGCCGATCAAGGGCAAGCTCGGCGTCCGCGCCGGGAACACGGGCGAGCTCTTCTTTGAGGACGTCCGCGTGCCGGCAGACTGCCTTATTGGCGAGGAAGGCGACGGCTTCCGGGTCGCGATGAGCGCGATCGACCATGGCCGTTACACAGTGGCGGCCGGCGCGGTCGGCCTCATCCAGGCCTGCCTCGATGCCAGCGTAAAGTATGCGAACGAGCGCATGGTCGGTGGCGAGCCGATCGGCAAAAAGCAGCTGGTGCAACAGATGATCGCCTCAATGGTCCAGGGTCGGGAGATTGGTCGACTGCTCTACCAGAAGGTGGGCTGGATGAAGAACGTGGGCCTCCGCCACACCCGGGAGTGCAGCATGGCGAAGTGGACGAATTGCGCCGCCGCCTTCGACGCCGCCAACAAAGCGGTCGAGATCCACGGCGCCTACGGCTATTGCGACGAGTTCCCCGTCGAGCGCTACTTCCGCAACAGCCGCGGGGCAATGATCTACGAGGGCACCCACGAGATCCACACCCTCATGCAAGCCGAGTACGAGCTGGGTTACCGCACGGACAAGCCCCTCAAGCACACACTGCCGAAGTGGGACGCACGCGAGCTCGGGGGCTAGCCCTTCTCCGCCGCCGCGCGGTAGGCGACCAGGTCCGCCTTCGCCCTCTCGCCATAGGCGCGGAGGGATTCCAGCCACGCGTGCCGGTAAGGTCGGAGAGCGTTGACGATCGCCTCGGCGGCAGCCAGGTTCCGCGCCCACTTATGGTCGGCGGGAACCACGTGCCAAGGCGCCTCCTCGGTCGCGGTACGGTCGATAGCCTCTTGGTAGGCCGCCTGGTATTCGTCCCAATGGGCGCGCTCCTTCCAGTCGCCGACGCTCAGCTTCCAAGCCTTCTCGATCGCGGCCTCTCGCTGCAGAAGGCGGGTCTCCTGCTCCTCCTTGCTGATGTGCAGGAAGAGCTTGATCACGATGGTGTTGGACTCCAGAAGCAACCGCTCGAACGCCCGGATGTGCTCGTAGCGCTGGCGCCAAATCGGCTCCGCGACCAGCGAGTGCACCCGAACAACGAGGACGTCCTCATAGTGCGAGCGGTTAAAGACGGCGACGTGCCCCAGGCGGGGCGCCTTGGAATGGACCCGCCACAAGAAGTCGTGGGAAAGTTCCTCCTCGGTCGGCACCTTGAACGGCACCACGTCCGTTCCCAAGGCGTTCATCGAATTTAGAAGAAAGCGGATCAGGCCGTCCTTCCCGGACGTGTCCATGCCCTGCAAAACGATCAGCAACGAGTTCTGGTTCGCGTAATAAAGGAGGTCTTCGAGTTCGCCCAACTCCTTTCCGAGGCGGTCTGCCTCTTCCTCGCCCTGCTTCTTCTCGAGCCCGAAATCGTCGCGGGTGTTCACCGCTTTCAGGTCAATGCTGGCGCTGCCGTCGACCAAGTGGGCATAGGGCATGCCCCGATTCTGCCCCGAAGCCTTAGGCCGCTGCTTCGCCGTCGATTGCGGCAAGGCCAAGTTCGACCACTAGCGCAAGGGGGTCGAGGCGGATCAAGAGGGTTTCACCGCGTGTGCGACGTGCGTCACCACCTTTGAGACGTCGTGCCGTAGGATCTCAGGCAGCGGTTCAAACGCCGTGTCCGAGATTTCCACGACCGACTCGACCCCGTCCACGTACATCGCGAAGTCGGCTTTCGGCGTCTTGACGGCGACTACGGTGGACTTCCGCATCGCGGCGAAAAGCTCGTAAAACTGCTGGAGTAAGCGCCGCATTGCGCCGAGCCCACCCGGCAAAGATCTCCACCATTGGCCGGAAAGACGGCCCGCCTTATGCCTTCTTTAGAATAACGGTGACCTTCATCCCCTTGGGCGCCTGGCCGCCGGCATTCTTCGCCATTTGGCTCGTCAAATCCATGGTCATGGTCTTGCCGTCCTTAGCCAGGATGTAAGTCCGCTCCTTTGCTCCTTCCCCGCTCACCGCTTTGCCGTCGCGTTTCTTGGGGGTCAGGACGACCTTGTTGCCAGAAGCCCTCCAGGTCCCCTCGGTCTTGTGCTCCGTGTTTTCGTTAGGCATTTTCTGGGTGGCGACGTAGGTGCCGGCCTTGTCAAAGACGAGCTTCAGGCTCGGCATGGGCGGCGCCTGTTTCATCTGAGCCTTCATCTCGTCCGGGACCTTGAGTTCGACTTTGCCGTTCCAAGTGCCGACGACGGAGGCTTGCTGGGCCAGGGCCAGGCTGGCGACGGCCAGCGTGAGTGCGGCGGTGATCCTGCGCATGCTTTCGCTACGTCCCAGCCCCCCATTTTCGTTGCTCACCAAGAAAGAATCGGGACTACAATAATCGGCCATGGAAGACGCCCCGGCACCCGGTAGCCTGGCCTGGCTCGATCTCACCGTCCCAGACGCTTCGGCGCTCCGCGACTTCTACTCCAAAGTCGTGGGGTGGCAGTCAGAGGAAGTCCCGGTGGAGGACTATGCCGACTACTCAATGATGCCGCCCGGTTCCGACGACGGGGTGGCGGGGATCTGCCACAGCCGCGGCCCGAACGTGGGCATTCCCCCGTTCTGGATGCCCTACTTCATCGTCGCCGACTTGGACGCCAGCATCGCGGCGGCCCTGGAGAACGGGGGCGAGCTCATCGAGGACCGCCGCTTCGAAGAAGGCGGGGTCGCTTTCTTCCGCGATCCGGCCGGGGCATTCTTCGCGATCTGGCAATCTTGACGAAGAGCGCAACCTACATGAAAAAAGCGGCGCCGCAACCTGCCCAGCCCAATGACGGAGAACCAGGTTGCGACGCCGGAAAATTGTCCTGGTCGAGACTAGACGTTGACGGTCGCGACCTCGCGACACCCGTCCGCGCAATCTCGGCAAGTCTGGGCGCACTCGCGGCAATGGTCGTTGTCGTGCTTGTCGCATTCTGCCGCGCAACGCTCGCAGGTCTCCGCGCACGTCTGGCACTGGCTCGTCGAGCCGTTCTGCATGGCATCGACGCAGGACCGACACGTTGCGGCGCACTGCTCGCAGGTCCGCACGCACTCTTCCATGCCCTGCTGCCCTCGGCATTGCTCGGCACAGTTCTCGCACGCCTGCGCACACGTCCGGCAAGCCTCGACGCAAGCCTGTAGGTTTTCCATAAGGGAGCAATACGCCCCTTGAGGCGGTCGCTTGCCCCTTTGGCCCTGTGCCTCTAGAGAGGGGGCAACATCTCGTGGAAGTGCGCCTTCGATTGGAGCGCACCCGCGATCTCGCAAACCTTGGCTTCGTCGTAGAGCCGGCCCACGATGCTGACCGCCTTCGGCGCCCCCTTCTCATTTGTCCCCCAGGGAATGATCATCTGCGGGTGACCGGTGTTGTTCGTCGTGATAAGGAGCGAGCCGCCCGTATCCTCGGCGACCACCGCGTCGAAGTCGCCGAGTTCTTCCTCGAACCGCCGGGCGACGACCGCACGCACGCGCAGCGCTTGGACATACTCGACCGCGGGCACGTAGCGGGCGGCCAAGAACTCCGGCGGCCACAACTTCCCGATCTTCTCGATGTCCGCTCCGCGCGTCACCTTGTCGAAGGCGGCCGAAGCTTCCACCAAGAGGCAGGTGAGCACCGCGTCCGGCGGAGGCGTCAGTTTGATCCTGTCGACCTGGTAGCCGAGTTCCCTAAGATGGCCAACGAAAACGGGTTCCGCCCCCTCCTCGTCCGAGAACCAGCCGATCTTGCCGCCGCGAGCCCCCGTGGCGAAGGGTTCTTCCATCGGCTGCGCGAGCGTCGCCCGGTCTTCGGGGTCGTGGCCGGCGATGGCTCGCAGGACCAGCAAAGCGTCCGAGGCGTGCCGCACGATCGGCCCGACTTTGTCGTTCGTCCAGCTGAGCTGCATGCAGCCGTGCCGGCTGACGCGGCCGTAGGTAGGCCGTAACCCGGTCACGCGGCACCGGAAAGAGGGCGACATGATAGAGCCGAGCGTCTCCGTCCCGATCGCGAAGGGCAGGATGCCGGCCGAGACCGCACTCGCCGAACCTGCAGAAGACCCGCTCGAACCTTGCTTCAGGTTCCAGGGGTTCTTCGTCTGTCCGCCGAACCAGACGTCGTCATAGGCGAGCGCCCCGCATGTGAGCTTGGCCGTGCAGACTGCCCCCGCCTCGCGCAGCCTTCGCACGACCGTCGCGTCGAAGTCGAACTCTTGGTCGCGGAACGCTTCCGCGCCCCATGTCGTCTTGCCCGCCTTGGTCGCAAAGAGGTCTTTCACGCCATAGGGGATGCCGAGCAGCGGCTTCTCCGACCCGCCCGCCTTGAGCTCGGCATCGGCCTGCCGCGCCTCGTCCATGGCCTGCTCCTCGAGCAGCGTGACCACGCATTTCAACACGGGGTCCAGCCGCTTCAAGCAGGCGATGGCTTCACCGGTCAGCCGCTCTGAGGTCAGCGCGCCGCTCCGCAAGAGGAACGCGAGTTCGGCCACCGGCTTGCTCAGGAGTTCCCGGCCGGAGGGCACCTCCATGGGAAAGACCGGGCTCGCGGCCACGACCGGCTCGCGTTCGGGCTTGCGCCCGTAAGGCTGGAAAACGAGGTCGGGCTCGACGCTGTTGGCGAGGTCCATCTCACGGACCGCAGAGTAAGAGGCGGCCCGCTCTCGAACGCTGCCCAATGCGAGCTTGTGCTGCGCCGGGGAGAACGAGACCCCGCCGAGACGGTCAGCCACGGCGAGGTCCGCCTCGGAGATCACGCCGGTCGCCGCAGGCTCCGCTTGGATCTGCTGGGCACGGGCCAAAGCGGGGAGGAACGGCAGGCTGAGGCCGGCTCGCAGGAGCGCCTGCCGCGTGAGGACGGGGTCGATGCCCATGGTTGACCCCGAATTATGCGCGACCGGCTCGCTCGCCAGTCCTCTTGAATTCAGTTCTTGGCGACGGGCTGGCGCTCTTCCGGCTGGGCCATTTCCACGATCGCGCGGGCAGCGCGCTCCGCCCGGATCTTGGCCGCCTTCGCCATCGCCTTCGCCTTGCGGCGGCGGATCCCCCACGGCACGGACTCCTCGCTTAGCGAATAGTGGCCCGTGAAAATGTCGTAGAAAGGCAGCACCACGTTGTAGTTGCGACTGTCGTCCATGTGGTGGATATAGTGCCGCTTGTCGAACCACTGGAAGAGCTGGCGCGAGGGCGGCCAAGAGTGGTACCAACGCGGCTCGCCGTCCGGCCGCGTGAAGTGCATGTGCCAGTGCAGGAACTCGTACGCGATGTAGTAGAGCGTGAACGTAGCGGGCACGGCGATTCCCGCGGCGGGGCCGAGAGTGAGCCAGACCGCGATCGTGATCGGCGAGGTGACGAGCATCGTCGCGGGCCACATCATGGGGCCAAGGCTGATCGGCTGCTCCGTTTCGGGTGCGTCTCGGTGGTAGTCCTCGCCCCTATAGGCGGGGTGGTGCTCCACGGAGTGCGAAATGTACGAAGGGATGAGCAGCCCTCGCAGGAGTTTCTTCTGAGGCGTGTGCAGGATGTAGCGGTGGAAGAGCCCCTCGATGACGCTCGCAAAAACGACGCAACCCAACACCACCAAAGCGACGACGAGAACTGTGGGCATCTTTGAGACCGTCCTGGGCCGAGCGTTGCGAAAGCAGTACCCGACACTCTTACTTTACTACTGAAAGGGGTCAAGTGATTCACGCCGGGGACTGGTGGACATTCGTACCTAGGACTTGGAGTGCCCAGGGTCTGAAAAGCGTCGAATGCCATGTGCGGAACGACCGCGGGCCCCTGACCCTTATCCTCGCCGCCGCGCTAGGCGCCGCGGCCGTCTACGTCTTTTTTGTAGCGGTCCCCGCAGTCCAGACGAAGGTCGTCCCGACTCCAGTGTTACTTCAGCGAGTGCAGGCGCTTGGTGAACTCCGAACGGTGCGCCACCAGTACGAGCAGGTCTTCGAATACGGCACTCAGAGACGGGCGGCCGATTGGGCGGCGTGGATCCCGGCTTCCGACGACTTCGTCGGCAGCTTGACCCGGAACAAGGCGCTCGTGACCGCGACCGGCACGGTCGACGCAGGCATCGACCTGCGCAAGGCTCAGATCGAGGTGGTCGAGGGCACGATCGTCGTCACCCTGCCGAAGCCGCGCGTTTATGAACCGGTGGTCACCGCCAAAGTCCACACAAGCACGTCTGGACTCCTTTGGAACGATGCGAACCTCGGCCTCCGGGCGCAGCAGGAAGCAGGCGCGCGGTTTGTCCAGGCGGCCCGCTCGGCCGGGGTCGAAGACGAAGCGACGGCCGAGGCTCGCCGGGTCGTCGGTTCGCTCCTCACGAAGCTGACCGACAAGAAAGTCGTCGTGCGCTAACCGCCCATCAACCGCTTCATGAGCGCGGGCGGCACCTCCTCCCACCTTCCCGGCTCCAATCCGCGCAGGTCCAAATTCCCGATCGCCCAGCGGACGAGCCGCACCGTAGGGTGGCCGATAGCCGCGGTCATCCGTCGCACCTGCCGGTTCCGACCTTCGGTCAAGACGATCTTGAGCCAAGACGTCGGGGCGTCCGCGCGTTCTCGGACCGGCGCCCCGGGCGGAAGCAAAGGCGGTGAGGCGAAGACCTCGGCCCGCGCCGGGCGAGTCATGCCGTCGTTCAGCTCCACCCCCGTGCGAAGGGCGGCAAGCTGCTGCTCTCCCGGCACGCCTTCCACCTGCACCCAATATTCCTTCTCGTGGTGGAACTTGGGCTCCGTGAGCCGCGCCTGCAGCCAACCCTGGTCGGTCAGCACGACCAAACCCTCGCTGTCGAAGTCCAGTCGGCCGGCCGGATAGACGTCGGGGACGTCCACGAGATCCGCCAGCGTCGGGCGTCCCGATCCCTCGCGGAACTGGCAAAGGACGCCAAAAGGCTTCCACAGACGGAGTGTCGGCACGACTCATTTTCCCGCCGAGCGGCCCCTGCCGGCCAGGTACCTTCGCGCCGTGCCTCACCGCACCGACGAAAGCTTCATCGTTCGACCGATGGCGCTCGCCGACGTCTCCGGAGTCGTGGCCCTGCAGAAAGCCTGCTTCCCCCCTCCCTTCCCGCAGGACTATCACTGGCTTGAGGGGCACATCCGCGCCCACCTCACGGTCTTTCCCGAGGGGCAGTTCGTCGCGGAGCGCGCAGGGCTGGTCATCGGAAGCGCCAGCAACCTCATCGTCTCCGAGGAGGGGTGGGAATCCCACGCGGACTGGATGGAGACCACGGGCGGGACCGAGTTCCAAAACCACGATCCGCAAGGCTCGACGCTCTACGGCGCGGACATCAGCGTCCATCCCGAAACCCGGGGCCAGGGGGTCGGCCGCGCCCTTTACCAAGCCCGCTTTAACCTCGTAAAGGCGAACGGCCTCAGGCGCTTTGGAACGGCGTGCCGCATCCCGGATTGGCGCGAATGGTCGGTGGCGAACCGCGATACTCTGAAGCAGGCTTATTGCCTGGCCGTGGTCCGCGGCGACGCCCGCGACCGGACGCTCACCCCTCTGCTGCGTATGGGCATGGCCTATCGCGGCGTGATCGAGGACTACATGGACGACGACGAATCGGGCAACGCCGCCGCGCTTCTGGAGTGGAACCCGTGAGGCTCGCCGTCGTGAACTACGCGATTCGTCCGCTGGGCCGCCCTGACGACCACTTTAGCCACCTGGCCGAGTGCCTGGACCGAGCCGATGGGGCGGATTGGGTGCTGTTCCCCGAGTGCCTTTCGCTCGAGCTGCTCTCCGCTCCCCGCTTTACCCAAGCCACGAGTCAAGAGGCGCCCGGGCTCTTGGCCGACTTCGTCGCCGACCGTCTCGATGCCTTCGCGGAGTTGGCCGTTGAGCGGAATCAGCACATCGTCTTCGGGACGACCTTCGTCCGGAAGGGCGACCGGGTGCTGAACACGGCCCACCTCGTCACACCGGGCGGTCAGACGAGCCTGGACCTGCCGAAGGTGGTGATGACCCAGTTCGAATCTGTCGAGTGGGGCGTCAGCGCCGGCGCAGGCTTACGGGCCCTTCCCGACCGGCGCGTCGGCCTCACGGTCTGCTATGACGCCGAGTTTCCGCCATCGGGCCGGACTCTGGCCGAGGCCGGCGTCCTCCTCCAACTTGTGCCCGCCTTCACCGAAACCCGGCGAGGGTTCCAACGCGTGCGGTGGTCTTGCCACGCCCGCGCGGTCGAGAACCAGATCTTTGTGGCACACGCCTCACTGGTCGGCTCGCTGGGGCGGGAGCCCGTTCCCACCACGTTCGGTTCGAGCGCGATTCTCTGCCCAAGCGTCGAACCCTTCCACGAGTCCGCGATCTTGGCGGAGACGCCGATGGGCGAGGAGGCGGTGGCCCTGGCCGACCTGGACTTCGATGCCTTGCACGAGGCGCGAAGCAGCGGAGATGTGAGGAACTGGGACGACCGCGATCGCGGCGACTGGCGGGTTAGTAGTCCGACTTGGATTGCGAGATCCACATCAAGACCATCGTCTTCTTAGGATCGGCCGCAGGGCTCATCCGCACGTCGACACTGTTGCCGTCCTCCGTGTTGCCCGTCACCTGCCGCTCGTCAAGGCTGCCATGAACCTTCGAGTTCCGTAAGGAGTTGGCGTAGTGGAGGGACACTTGTTCGACCGTCCCAGGCGAGTACATCTTAAGGGAATAGATGCGGTGGAACGTCATCTCTTCCACTTGAGAATTGGCCTTCTCTAGATTGATCTCCGTGCCCGGAAAAATGGTGACGCCTAAGGCGAGAAGCTCGGTCGCGTTGCGCGGAGCGGGCAAGGCAGGGCGCGGCGGCGCAGGCATCAAGACCTCTTTGGAGGCGACGGGACTTGGCCTCTCGCAACCCCCAATCAACGCGCCACAAAGTACCAAAATCCAAGTACTTAGGAGGAATGCCCGCCGACCCGTCACGATCTCTTATTATGGTTCGATCGAGAATTTCTGCCCCTCGCACCCCGGTAGAAGGGCCCGAGTCATGCGAGAAACGCAACTCAAGTGAAGGATCCGGTGTCTAACTGATAATGGCTCTCATCGCCAAAATCGTCAGCTTCCTGACAAGCCTTGCGGCGATCATCGCCTCGGTCGAGGCGATAATCCGGCTGGCCCGGTTCGCATGGGCGTTGATCCTCCGGTTGATCCAGACCCGGCAGTTCGCGGGCGGCTTCGCGACCGTTCTCTGCTAGTCCGTCGCTTCGGTCTTCTTCGCCGTGTAATCGCTGAATTTCGGTTGCACGGCCACTGGCGTTCCGGCGTCCACCCATTCGTAGAAGTACCTTGCCGCGTTGCGCCCATAGAGGGGCATGCGGATGCAGCCGTGAGAGGCCGGGTAGCGAGGCACGCTCGAATATCCGTGGATGAAGACGTGCCCGTTGATCTGCACCGAATAGGGCATCGGGGCGTTGTCGTAAAGCCGTGAATAGTGCATGCGGGAGCGGTACGGCCCAGCGTTAAACTTCCCTTGCGGCGTAGCGTTTCCTCGCCGGCCGCTGCTGATGTTGGTCTCCATCACCAGCGTCTCGCCCTGCCAAGCCTTTAGCTTCTGCTCACGGATGCTCACTTCGACCCGCTTTTCGCCGGGACGGGCCACAAAAGACTTGTCTTTCAGGACCGCCTTCGCCGTGTTGGTCGTCGCGTCGAACTCAACGTTTACACCAAGCCGCTTTAGTTGCTGGAAGCTCAGAAGCTTTGTCCCGTCGAAAAGGGTGACAAAGTCCTTCTTCGAAAAGCGCGTTTCGCCCAGGCCGACTTCTTGGGTGTCGTCGTACCACGAGACGTCGAGGCCGAGCGCCTTCGCCGCCGGCCGCAGGCTCACGTAGAGGTTGCCCGGACGACCGTAGAACGTGACCGCGTCTAGGGCCGGTTGATCGTCTCCATAAGCCCAGGTCGGCACCACGCCGACGACTATCCAAATTGCCTTCACCACGCTCCTTCATTATGGGATTTCTGCGCCGTTTTTCCAGACCATCGCCGAATACTAGTGTCGCCGGAAGGCAAGCCGCGAATCTTGGCCCACCGTATAGACCCCATGCTTCCCTATTAACGACGCCCGAAACCCTGCGCCGTCCACCGCTAGGCGAACAGACCCATTCATCGTATTCGTTAATTCGGTGATTTCAGCCCAAGTGCGGTGCAGCTTGTGGAACCTCTTTTGCTCATAATAGAGTTCCATAAGCTCGCACTTTACGCCCCAGTCTTCATCATTTCTAAATGGCTTATGGCCTCTTTCGAACTGGACATATCCCCAGAGTTCCGGCCGGTGCATATCTACCGCCCATTGCGGTGACCAGACCCAGTTGTCCTCGGGGATGCCCGGGATTTTCTCATAGCCGTGCTCCGTCTCGGCCAGTTGCCACTGCACCCGCGAGAAGTTCACCCGCCACTGGTCCCCCACCACGGGCGGCGCCGGACGCCCCGCATATTCGGCCAGAACTTCCCACGGAAAGGCGAGCTCCACCGTCCAACCCTCGTCAGTGTCACGCGGGTCGTTCAAGGTGCCGTGCAGGGTGACTCGTTTTTTCAGGCCGGGGATCTCCCATGGGTTCAAGGCCGGCCCCCCGTCCCGGTACGGCTTGACCAACCTCAAGTCCCAATCCGTCCCTAAAGCATTAATCTCATACTCATAGTATTGGTGGTTGTCACCGTCCGGATCAATGAAGACCTCAAAGTCATTGTCTTGAAAGATTACGGAGTCATGTTCCGTAAACGTAGCCCACAAGTGTGGTTCTTCCAACTCGGCCCCGACGTAGAAGTATGCGTCGTCCCAAAGCATCTTTACCCGTGTTCTGTAGCGAGGTTTGGACTTTTCTGGCCCTTCGATGTCGAGAAAGTCTTCGCTCCACGGCGCATCCGCCCAAGCCCCATCCTCGAGTCCCAGGCCGAAGGTCGGCGGCTCCGGGCACATAGGACAAACATAGCCGCGCGGATGGGGAAAGGGCACGTGCGAAATCTACCCGGGTAGATTGGGATTCGCCAGCCAGGCCGACGATGAGCCAAACCCCGAGGATCCCGATCCTCATGTACCACAAGGTCGCCCTGCGCCCAGAGCGGACTCACGTGCCGGGCCACTACGTCGCGCCCCGAAAGTTCGAGGCGCAGGTCAAGACCCTGCGGCGGCTGGGCCTTTCCAGCGTGAGCGTGGCTGGTCTCGTGCGAGCCCTTTCGACGGGCGCGAGCCTTGGCAAGTATATTTGCCTGACTTTCGATGACGGCTACCAGGATTTTCTTGACCACGCAGCGCCGATCCTCGAGCGACATGGCATGCGGGGCACCATTTTCGCCGTCGCGGGCCTGCTCGGGAAGACCAACGAATGGGACGCGCAGCTCGGCGACTCGCCCGAGCCCTTGCTCGATGGCCCTAGCCTTTCGAACCTGGCAAAGGCTGGCCATGAGGTGGGCTCCCACTCGATGACCCATGCCCGCCTGACCGAGTTAGATCCCGCGGCCTTGAACCACGAAGTCAGCGAAGCCAAAGCCCGGCTTGAGGCCGTCCTTGGTCAGAAGGCCGACATTTTCTGCTATCCCTATGGGGCCAACGATGAGACGGTCCGTGGGGCGGTTGCGAATGCGGGGTACACGGCAGCTTGTAGCGTTGACAAAGGCTGGAACCACCCTTGGACGGACCCGTACCGACTGAAACGAATCAACGTTCGGAGCGACACTTCGAGCGCGATTTTGATCTGGAAGCTTTGGCGGCAGGCCAAGATCGACGCCGCCCCGCGCTGAGAGTCCTGCAGTTCTGCTCCGCGCGGCGGGCCGTTTATGGCGCCGTCGCCAGCATGATGAACCTGTCCGGAGAACTCCGCTTGCAGGGTCAAGACGTCGTCTTTGGCACCTTCCAAGGGCGTGGGCTCGAAACGGCGACGCTGGAGAGCGGTTTCGAAACGGTCTCGTTCAAAATCCGCACGAAGGTCGACCCCCTGGCGGTGCTGCAGATCGCGAGCTTCTTGCGCCGTTCTTCGGTGGACCTCGTCCACACCCACCTGTCGACTTCCACTGTGAACGGGTCGCTGGCCGCGAGGCTGGCGAAGAAGCCGTCCGTTGCGACCGTCCACGGCCTCAGCGGCAAGCTCTCTTACCTCGCCTCGACCCACTTGATCGCGGTCTCGGAGTCGGTCCGCGACCACATGATCCAGCAAGGGATCGACGGTTCGCGCGTTTCGATCGTGCCGAACGGCATCCCCCTTCCCCGCATCGAGCCGGAATGGCGCGGCGCCACGCGGCGGGCACTGGGCATCGGGGAGAACAGTCTCGTCTTTGGGACGGTCGCGCGGCTGACGCCGCTCAAGGGGGTCCAGCACGCCCTTCGCGCTTTCCGGCGCGTGCTGGACGAGCGACCTGACATCCATTTCGTGATCGCGGGCGACGGGGAGCTGGAGCAAAACCTGCGGACTCTGGCAAAGGAGCTCGAGATCGAGCACCAGACCCACTTCCTGGGCTACCGGAACGACGTTTTCCCGATCCTCGCAGGTATGGACCTCTTCGTTTTTCCGACCCTGCGCGAGGCCATGGGCATCTCGCTTATCGAAGCGATGGCGGTGGGACTGCCCACGGTCGCCTCGAGGACCGGGGGCGTGCCAGAGGTGGTCACGCCCGAGACCGGCGTCCTCGTCCCGCCGGCTGACCCGGTCTCGCTGGCCGACGCCATCCTGGAACTGCTCTTGAACCGCACGCGGATGCTGGCAATGAGCCAGGCCGCGCTGGATCGCGCCGCTTCGGAGTACTCGGTCCAGCGAATGACGACGCGCACGATCGACGTCTACCGGGCCGTCCTCTCGACCTATCGCCAGGCCCGTTAGCATCGCAAAGAGAAGCGGCCCGGCTCGAAAGGAGCCAGGCCGCTTTATCGCGAGAAGCCGGACTTAGTAGCCCGGAAGCTCAGTGAGCATCACCTTGAAGGCGGCCCACGCTTCGTCCTGCGTCGGGCTGATCTGGCTCGGCGGCAGTTCAAAGCCGAACTGTCCCTCGTCACGCAGCTCGATCGTATAGGAAGGCGCGCGGTTGTACGTCTCATACATAAAGTCCGGTGCGACGCCCGACGCGATGTAGAGCGTCGTCGCCGTCTGTCCCTGGGAATAGCGGGCGCCGAAGTTCATCGAATTGACCATCTTCACCGCGAGCGGCTCAAGCACGTTCCGCGTGGGGGGCTGGGAGGTTTGGTAGCCCCACGGCCAGAGCACGAGCTGCGAATAGCTGTGGAAATCGATCATGCCACGAACGCGCTCAAGCGTCGCCACGAAGTCGCGGACGTTCGCGGTCTCGGGCTCGCTGAATGCGGCCGTGCCGCGGTAAGTCTCGGAGCCGCGACTCCCGCTGCTGCCGTTGTTCCCACCCCAGCCCACCGACCAGTTTCGGTTCAGGTCGACGCCAAAGAAGCCACTGCCCGTGTTCCGGCGGTTCTTTCGCCAATAGCGGTCGTTCGTCCAGGTGTACCGATAACCGTCCGGGTTGGTGATCGGCACGATCCAGACCAACTGGTTCGTAAGGAAGGGCGTCGACTGCGGGGTCGTCAAGCCTTCGACCGTCTTCTTGGCGACGTGCATGATGACCGAGCCGCTCACCCATTCGCGGGCGTGCTGCAGGCCAAGGATGACGAAGCTGGCCTCCGGCTTTGCGCCGGTGCGGATAGGTCGGCCAAGGCGATAGGCGTACATCGTCTCCCCGTTGATCGAGGTCCCGATCGTCCTTCGCGTGACGTAGGTCGGGTGTTGCGAGCGCAGGGTCTCGAAGAAGGCGATGATCTCGTCGGCGTTGAAGTACCGGGTGCGATAGTCCTCGGCCTGGAAGTTGGCGGTACCGCTGGCCGCGAGACCGGGGACGCCAGGGGTGGGCGGCGGGATTTGCCGCTCGTACTCATAGCGAAGGCCGAGCCGGACAAGCTTGAACGCCTCGCCCGGGCCGATCACGGCGTCCACATGGTCGCGAGCGGGGACGCAGTCCAAGATTCTCAGGTCCGAGTCCAGGACGCGGCTCATGGTGGCCTCGTCCGGAACGGAAATTTTCACTCGGTACCAGGCGTCCTGGGCTGACGCTAAGCCCCCGACCAGCAAGCCGGCAAGCAGTATAGGGATTCTCGACACTTTCATGAAGGGTTGCCTCCGCAAGCCCCTAATATACACGCAGAGTCCACCCCGACCGGCAAAATCTTTCAGCGGCCGAACGGACTCTGGTATTACCAACGGCTCAGAAAGCTCATATCAGGAGAGGACTCTGATCGGCACCTTGAGTTGCGAGTCCTCCGGGGGATCCACCCACACGCCGTCCTCCTTGAGGAGGTTCACGAGTTCCTCCACGCCGCGTTCCTGCGGGATGCCGTGCTTGACCGGCTCGCGCTTGCGGTAGAGCGTGATCTTCCCGCCGGCCGCACCGACGTATCCGTAGTCCGCATCCGCCATCTCGCCCGGGCCGTTCACGATGCAGCCCATCACCGCGATGTCAAGCCCGACCAAGTGCTTGGTCGCGTCGCGAACCTGGTTCAGCACGATCGGAAGGTTGAACTTCGTGCGGCCGCAACTAGGGCAGGCGATGTACTCCACCCGGGTCTTGCGCAGGCCCAGGGCCTGGAGAATCTCGTAGCAGACCGGGATCTCGTTCACCGGGTCTTCGGCGAGGCTCACGCGGATGGTGTCGCCGATCCCCTCCATGAGAAGGGTCGCGATGCCGGCGGTGGACTTGACGCGGGCGTACTGGCCGTCTCCCGCCTCGGTCACGCCAAGGTGCAACGGAAAGTTCAGTCCTTCTTCGTCCATTCGTCGGGCCATCAGGCGGTTCACCGCGACCTTGATCGGCACCCGACTCGCCTTGGCGCTGACGTTCACGTTCTCGAACCCGTGCCGGACGCAGATGCGAAGGTACTCGAGCGCGCTCTCGACCATCCCCTCGGGGGTGTCACCATAGGTGACGAGCAGGCGTTCGGCAAGGGAGCCGTGGTTGACGCCGACCCGCATCGCGCGGTCGTAGCGCTGGCACGCCTCGATGACCGGCACGAAGCTCTCCTCGATCTCCGCCAATTCCTCCGCCCACTCCTCGCGCGTGTAGGCCAGGTCGGCTCGCAGGCGGTCGATCTCCTCCTCGTCGCGGCCCCGCAAATCGACTCCGGAAGCCCCTCCCTCGGTTTTGGAGGGATGGTTCGTGCCCTTCGAAACTGAGGGAGGGGTTGGGAAGGGAGATCCGGAGTCTCCACCCCCAACCCCCTCCTCATTTTCGCCCGCACTATCATCGGGCAAAAACGAGGAGGGGGCTTTCTCCTTCGCCCGGCTGCCGTGCCGCTTGAAGACGAAAAGCCCGGGGTTCACGCGGATCTCGTCGACGTACTTAGCCGCGAGGACGGCGATCTCGGTGCCCTGGTGGTGCACGTCTGCGGTCATCGGGACCTCCTTGTAACTTTCGCGCACCTTGGCCTTGATTTCTTCCAGGCACTGCGCCTCGGCAACGGTGGGCGTGGTCACGCGGACGATCTCGGAGCCCGCCTGGTGTAGGGCGATGATCTGCTCGACGCAAGCCTCTACGTTTCGCGTCTCCTCCGTTATCATCGACTGGACGACCACTGGATGTCCGCTGCCCATGGATACGGACCCGATCCGGCACGGCTTCGTCAGTCTGCGGGGGTAAGTCTTCTCGAACACGGCCACTGCCCCCATTCTTACGTCAAAGGGCACCCGGCGGCGCGGACGTCCTTGTCGGGCCCCAAAGAACCGGCTCACAAGAACGACTGGGGCCGGCGGAAAGATCCGCCGGCCCCATGTTTTTGAGTCTGTCTCTGGAGGCTTAGGCAGCCTTCAGCGTGTTGATGTTGTAGTTGAAGGTCGCGCTCCAGGGGCCCTTCTTGTTCCCGTAGACCCAGCAGGCGCGATAAGTGATCTTCTTCGCGTCGATGCTGTTGGTGTTGTGGACGAACGGGAAGGTCGCGCCCTGCGTCAGCTTGCGCCAGGACTGGCGGCCGTAGCGGTACTGGATGGCGGCGCCGCTGGCGCCGGCCGGGAGCTGGAAGCCACCGTTCACGGTGCTGCCGACGTAAACGTTGACGCTGCCGTTCTTGTAGCTGCTGAACCAGACGAACGGGACCGAAGTCGGCACGTTGACCGTCTTCTTGGCGGTCGTGCGACCGCGGGTGGTCTTGTTCGTGGTCTTGTTGGTCGTGGCCCTGCCGTTCGTGTAAACGCCGTTGGTGCTGCGACCGTTGGAGTAGATCGAAGTGGTCGTACCGCGGGTCGCCGTGATGCCGCGCGAAGTGGTCTTGCGGGTGCCGGTCGTCGCCTTGATGGTCGACTTGCGGGTCGTCGGCTTAACGGTCGACTTCACCGTGGTCGACTTGCGAGTCGTCGACTTGGTGGTCGTGGCCTTCGCGGTCGTGGTATTGCGACCCGTGGTCTTTCGCGTCTTAGGAGCGAAGGACTTGTTCGGGGCGCCGTTGCCAAACCAGGCCTTAGCGTTGCCGTTGAAGGCAGGGTTGGTCACGATCTCGTTCCAGTAGCCCATCACAAAGCTCTGGAAGCTGGTGAACTGCGCCTTCTGGAACTTCGTGAACGAAGTGTTGAATTCGTTCCAGTCCTGGACAGTGGTCGTCCACGTCTGCCAGGCCTTGAAGAACTGGTTGACGGTCTTCACGTCAGTAGTCGTGAACCCGAACTTGCGAGCGTTGGCGTTGAACGCCTGCTGGAAGTTCGTGAACCAAGCGTCGAAAGTGTTCTCGTTCTTCGGAAAGTTAATTTTCGCCAAGGTGTCCCCCGGTATGAAAAGTCGCTGGACGGGGTTGCCGCCCGGACTATCACTGGCAAGATTCGGCGAACAGATTTTCTTTCTTTAGGTTTTCCAGGAAAAAAACCTGATAAGTTGCGTGAGGCGGGGTGGAATTAGGGCCTAACGCCCGCCCCAAGGGTGCTTTTTTTACAGGCTTACCACTCCGAGGCACCTGGGGGAACACCCTGGGAAAACCGAGCTAAGTTGTCTATTTCCAGGGACGTGACGGAACGTCCCCGGCGTTTTTTTGGGGACGTTCCTAGCGCACCTGAATCGGTGAAACAGATAATCAGGCAGCAGCTTTCACGACGTTGCGGAACTGGGGCGTGTAGCCCGGGAACACGGTCGAAAGGGTGCGGTTCGCGGCCCGTTTATAAAGGATCTCCGCGAGCACGTCGCGATAGTCGATCGTCGCCGCCAGGTCCACGTTCTGGTAGAGCTGGTCGCGCCGAAGGCCGGGCCATTGCCGCAGGACGCGCTTCCCGTTCACGCCGCCGCCGAGCACCATCATGCAGTTTCCGGTGCCGTGGTCGGTGCCGCGCGCGCCGTTCTCCCGTGCGGTCCGCCCGAACTCGCTGAGCACCACGAGCGTCCACCGCATCTTGTTGCTCGCCTTCATGTCCGTGTAGAACGCGGACAAACCGTTCCCGAGGACCCGCATCAGCTGGTCGTAGTAGCCGTTCACCACGCCTTGTTCGGAGTGGGTGTCGAAGCCATCAAGGTCGATGTGGACCGCCTCCACGCCTGCATCAGCCTTCAGCAAGGCCGCGGTGGCCTTCAGCGAGTTCGCGAACCCGTCCGAGTTATAGACCGCGCCGCCAGCCGGGCGGTACCCGCTGAAATTGATGCGGTCCAGCATGGCGATCGTGCTCCGCGTGTTCGTCACCGCGGCCGTCGTCGCGTCGTTGACGCGGTTGTACTGCCGCCCGACCCAGAGGCTCATCTCCGCCTCGTTGCTGAAATTACCGCCGAAGTCGAAGTTTCCTGGGTCGCGGATGGGAAGCGTCTTCGGCGCCCCGTTCATCGTCCGCTGGAGCCCGTAGGTCAGGCTCACACCCCGCAAAGGCGAACTGCTCTTCACGGGCGCGGTCGTGGCGAGGTGCCGCCCCAACCATCCTGTCATGGACGTGAAGTCGTTTGGCGACCCGACCTCCATCCAGCGTTGCGCGTCGAAGTGGGACCGGCTCCAGTTGGCCGCGCCGATCGCGTGGATGAAGAGAAGGTCGCTCGCCATATAGGCGGGCAGCAGGACACCGAGGGCAGGGTGCAGCCCAAAGAAGGAGTCCAAGTCCACCGCCTTGCGGTTCGTGTTCGCGTCGGGCCGCGGCACGCCGATGTTCGGGCGCAGGACATAGTAGTTCGGGTCGGCGTACGGCACGATCATCGACAGCCCGTCCACCCCGCCGCGCAGGAAGACGGAGATGATCACGTCACGGGTCGGGCCACTTTGGGCATAGGCGACCTGGGGCAGCCAGGAGACGCCGAGCATCGAGGCGACGGTCGCGGCCGTCGCGCCGCCAATAACCTGGCGGCGGGTGAGGTGATAGTCTTGACAGCCTTGGCTCAATCTGGGTGCCTCCTTAGTACCACTGGAAACTCGGGCTCGCCATGCAGAGCGCGGCGGCGCCTCGAAGCCGTTCGTCTGTGAGCAGCCCGCCTCGCAGGAACTGCTCGAGAGCGTCGCGGTCCACGGTCGACATCTCCCCGCCGAAGTAGGCGAAGTTCAAAATGTCGCGGACCCTGTCCGGGTCTCGATCGGCGCCGATCATGGCCGGAATGTCGCACGTCATGCCCCAGATGCGGTTGTTCGCAAGGTTCAGGGCGAAGTTGATCCTCGGCAGGGCCGCGTCCGACCAGAACTCAAAGCGGTCTGGGTAGCCATCGGGCGTCTCCCACTGGAAGGGGGCGTGGCCCGCCCGTTCCAGGTGGCCGACCCGGAACGTCCACATATCGCCTGTCAGGGCTGCCTTGCTGGACCTCAAACCATTGATGAAGAGGTGGTACGGCCGTTTATAGCGCGGCGCAGACCTCACCACGTTGTCCTGGGCAAGGATCGTTCGCAGCACGGTCTTGATATCCCCGCCGGTTCGCGTAAAGGCGGCCGCGGCCGCGTCGAGGACGGTTTGTGGCGCGTCCTCGCCCAAGAACCAGCGGCACAGCTTGGCCGTGATGAACTTGGCGCAGTTGGGATGGGCGGCTAGGATGTCCAAGACGCGCTCGCCTTCCTCGCGCATGCCTCCCGGAATGACCTCGCCCAGGACGACCTTCGCGCCGATCGCGTGGGCGTCCATTTCGAACTTGAACGTGCCGTACGTTTTCTTGTTCCTGTCCCACTCCCAGCGCCAGCCGGTGAACGCCAGGGCCACGCTCACGATGTCCTGGGGCGTGTACCCCCCGCTCGAGCTGATCGTATGCAGCTCCATGAGCTCGCGGGCGAAGTTGACGTTGGGATTGCTGCAGAAGTTCCGGTCCGCGTTCAGGTAGTGCAGCATCGCCGGGCTGAACGCCACAGAGCGCAACAGGGTCTTGAAGTTCCCCATCGCGTTCCGGCGGATCCGGTCGTAATTGTATGTTGCAAAGATCGGGCCGGGCACCGCGTCGATCCAGACATTGAAGTGGTCCACCCAGAACTCCACCATGCGCTGGAAGAGCTGCCGCTTCGAATAGATCGACCGGTAGATCGTGGCTTCGGCGACCTGCTGGCTGGTCACCCAGTCATCGTTGAAGTTCTTCAGGGCGCCGATCGGCAGGAGGACCCGCGGCCACTTCTGCTTCACCACGTTCTCGCACGCGCTGTCGTCGATCGCGCTGAAGTTGATCTGCTGGCTCAAGAAGCGGTCGTAGCCAAGTTGCTTGGCCTGGCTGGCCGTGTCCGCGTCCATGCCCTGGGTGATCCGGCGTGCGAGGCGCAGGGCCGGGTCCGTCCAGTTCTTGTAGACTCCCGGGTTCGGCGTCCCAGGGGGTGGCGCCGGCGCAGGGGCCGGATCCTCGCGGCCCATGGCCGACGCGATTGAGGAGCCCACCGCCAGGGCTCCCATCGAGAAAAGTCGTCTTCGGCCCATCTCGCCCTGCGACTCGGAGGAGTCGTGAAGGCTCTCAAGGCCTTTGGCCAATCCGTTTATGATTTCGGGCGTCATCGGCAACCTGGCCACGGGCTTTGCGGACCCGTTCACGTGTTGCGTTCCACCCACCAGGGGGCAATCGGTTAGGTAAGGCTTCTAGGGAGCGCCATCGGCCCAAAGAAACTCGTACTCGTCCACGTCTGCGCCCTCGTGCCGCTCGGGACCGTCGACGATCTCAAGCCAAAACTTCTCGAACTCTTCGTCGTCGCGGACGATCCGGTCGTAACTTTCCCCATAAAAAGGCGGGTAACGCTCGCCACTGGCCCTGATGATGGCCTTGCCCGCCTTGGTCTTCGCCTTCTCGACCACGTCGCTGAGCTCGTAGGGCTCACCCCCCGGGGATTCCCCGACCGTCACGAGCAGGTCGGTCTTCTCGGAGAGCACGCAGAGCAGGCTTAGGTTCCACTTTCGGCCGTTGGCCCTCAGGAGCTGGAGGAAGAGGGCCTGCCGCTCGTCCTCGCTGAGGGGCCGGCGGTGGCGGAACGTGACGAAATAGGTCACGCCGTCCGCGCGCCAATGCGGCAGCTTTCCTCGCCAAATGCTGAAATTCCGCCAGGCCGGCACACGGGGATTGTAGCTGGAGCAGGGCCGAAACCTGGGGAGACGCCTCAGACAAAGTTAAACCCCGGCCGGAGGGGCCGGGGCTACTGGACTAACCAGGGAGACCGCGGTTCATGACGAACCTAGTCTCAGGACAGGGTCGCTAAAACCCCGCTCCTCCCTGGCGGCGTTTCGTACTACTCATTCTACGGCACCACCTCCTAGCGGTTAAGATTTGACGCGAAAACTGGTTCCGCGCCACAGATACCAACGGTCCGAACGGACAAAAGGTTTCCCTAGTCATGGGAGCCCGGCACAATTTTCAGGGGCCGGGAGAGCGCTCAGCCTGCGCTGGCGGGCTCGATCGCCAGGATCTTGTACTTCTGGGGGCCGGCAGGGGTCTCGAACTGGACTTCGGCCCCGACTGGGTGGCCGACCAGCGCCTCGCCCAGAGGCGAGGAGACCGAGATCAGATCGTTCGCAGGGTCTGCCTCGAAGGCGCCGACCAGCGTGAACTGGATCTCATCGCCCCATTCAAGGTCTTTGACCGTCACCTTCGAACCCATGTGGGCGACGTCTGAGTCGTGCTCGCCCGTATCGACCACCTTCGCGACCTGAAGCACGTGCTCGAGGTCGGCGATCCGCCCCTCCAGCCTCTTTTGGTTGAGCTTTGCCTCGTGGTACATTGCGTTCTCGCGCAGGTCCCCGTGGCTCTTGGCCTCGCGAATGTTGTCCGCGATCCGGGCGCGCTCGACCGACTTCAGCTCTTCCAGCTCTGCCTTCAACCGTTCGTAGCCTTCCCGGGAGAGGGTCACGTCGTTCGCCATCCCGCCATTCTGACACCGCCGCCCAGAGGAGCCTAAACCGCCGGGAACCTTCGACTCGACCAAGGGAAGACCAGGTGAACAATCAAACTTCTGGTTCGTACTTACCACTGGGGAACCTGCACATGACTCTCATTACCGCCTTCTTGTCCCTTGTCGCCCCTGCGCCCGAAGGGTTCACCGGTTCCATCGACGCCTTGCTGAAGGCGCACGGAGCCGAGTTCGGCAGTGAAGCCCGGACTGTCCCCGGGTTCGCCTCCGATGTGGTGATCATCCTCCCCACCGAGGACGTCGCCCGCAACCGTGAGTTGCTCGCGCAAGTCGTGGGAGCCCGATGGGTCAAGCAGACCGAAGGCACCTACCTCACCTTCGACACCGCGATCCAGCAAGCGGAAGCCGCCAAGGACTCCGCCGACCGCCTCGCCGCGATCCAGCGGGCCCTCGATCCCCAGGCCAATCCCGCGAACACGGACGAGCAGGACGAAAATTTCCGGCGCGGCCCCCAAGGCGGCCCCGGCTCCCCGGCGACGCTCGAACTCGTCAAGTTGATCGGCGCCCAGAACATCGCCGCGATCCCCGACGGAAAGCGCGTGGTCTTCAGCACGTCGCCCACCCAGATGCAGCGCCAGTTGAACCCGCAGGCGTTCAAGATCGCCCAGGGCATGATCGACGAGCAGACACGGCGGCTTGAGGCTGCCGCCGCAAGGCCCCAGACCGGCGAGCAGAACACCGGGAACGGTCGGCCGAGCCCGCTCGACCGCGCGACCACGCTAGCGAACGCGAAGATCGCGGACGTTTACTTGATCGTCAACGCCAGCGACTTCGGCATCCAGGTGCAGTCGGTCGCGATCGACGCCCAAGGCCAGGTGCTCGCCCGGGGCGGCGCCCAGTTGACCTCGGACTTCCAGCGCGTGCGGCCCCAGGCCCAGCAGGTTGCTTCCGGGACCCCGAGCACGGGCTTGAGGCTCGAGGGCGACGCCCTGAAGGCGGCCACCGCGATCGGCGGCCAGCGCGGGCAGCGCGGCCCTGGGGGGCCGGGCGGCCCAGGCGGACCGGGCGCGTTCGGCGCGGCAACGCCCCTCAACATGGCCGACTTCCCCAAGGAGCTACTGGACCCGAGCAAAAACGAGCCCCTGTCGCTTTTCGTGGGCCCGGCGCTGATCGAAGTCGCAAAGGCAAAAGGCAAGGCGCTTTTCGCCAACGTTCCGGACGATTCGTTCGGCCGGCTCGCCGGCATCGTCGCCGGCCAATTCACACCCGAGGCGGTGCTCAACAACCTGCGCAGCCAGGGCCTGACGGTGGAAGAGACCGATGACGCGATCCTGGTGAAACCCGTTTCCACCGCCAAGAACCGCGCGGCCCGCGTCGACCGCCTTGCCGTCGCGAAGCTCATGGGCGCTGTCCAGACAAAGGGGCAGCCGCGGCTCGCCGACCTCGCCGCTTATTCGCTCACTGCGCCGAGCGGCTTCTCGCGAAGCTCGCTGGACGTGATGTACCTGGCCCTGGTGAACCCGACGGCGGCCATGTCCGTCGCCCAAGTCTACGGCCCGGACCGTGACGCCCTCCAAGTCCTCGGCAAGCTTTCTGCCCCCCAGCTCGGCCAGCTTCGATCGGGAAGGCCCCTTACGGTGGGCAGTCTCGGCGGGTGGGCGACCGGGCTGACCGCCAAGGCCGTTTATGACTCCTTCGACGGTCCGCGGGTGGTGGTCCAGACTCAGGGCCAGACCGCGGCTACAGACGCCGTCGGTGCCCGCGCCCAGGGCCGGTTCCAAGGCAGAGGCGGCATGGGAGGCCCCGGAGGACGCTTCGGCCGAGCGAACGACATGCGCACAGAGCGGACCGAGATCCTGCCGAACGGCGTGCCGACCAACGCAACGTTGTCGCTGATCGTCCAAGAACAGCCGATCGTCATGGCGAAAGCGGGCGGCGAAAGCGTCCCACGCGCTTATGACGCCCGAAGCCTGGGCTTCGCCCAAGCGCTTGCCGCGAACCCCGTCCAAGGACAGCAGTCCCCGCCTCGGCTCGACGCCTACCAGCCCGCCACGCGGAACGAGTACAGGTTCGTCTGGACACTCGCGCAGGGCGTGACCCTCGAGCGCAGCCTCTCCGAGGTCGTCGTCGACGCAAAGGCGAGCTTTGTCGGCTACGACTCCTTGCCGGAGAGCTTCCGGAACGAAGTCGATTCGTACTCAAAGATGGCTGGCGAGAGGATCCAGCAGAGGACGGAGCAGAGGAACAACGGTGCGGCGTCAAACGACCGTCGCGACCGGCGCGGGCCCGGCCAGCGCGGTGGGCGCGGCGGAGCTATCAACCCGTAAGCCGCCGCAACGCCAAAGCAAAGAACCGGCCCGGCAGAAGCGCCGGGCCGTTCTCATTTGGGCCGCCCTTACCGGATGCGCCACGCAAGGCGGTCGTAGAACGCCCGGAACGCGTTGGCCTGCGTCGGGCCCGTCTTTCGGAACTGGACGCGGGCGGCGATCCGCCTCGTCCCTGCCTCGATATAAGGCGCCGGGTTCGCGACCGGAACGGTCACGACGGTGTCGACGGCGGTTGCCGCCCTGCTGTCCAGGAGCACAAAGCGCCCCTGAGACCAATCGTAGAGCAAGGTTTCCTGGAGGAGACCGGTCGTCGAGACGCGGGTCTCGAGAGTGAACTCAAAGGACGAGGGGCTGGCGCTCGGCGAGACCGAGCGGACGTCCACGGCGATCGGGGCCTCCTGCAAGTTCAGCACGGGGCCGTTCCGAACGGTCAGATAAGTGTCGTCGCTACGCAACAGCTCCTGGAGGCCGCCCGACTCCAAGGCCCCGCGAAAGATCTGGAACTCGCTTGGAAGCGTGTCCTGCGGGTCGCGATAAGCGCGGATGTTCGTCCCAGTTCCGCAGACGATGAGCGTGCCATCGGCACAGATGACCGGCCCGCCGAGGTTCACGTTCGGGACCGCTGCGGTCCAGCGCAGGCTCAGGTCTGGGTTGAACGAGTACACCGCCCCTTGGCTAAAGCCTCCGTTCGTGAAGAAGACACGGCCGGCCGCATCGACCGCGATCCGGGGCTGGAAGAAGTCGGTGTTGATGGCGGGCGAAGCCGAGAGAACCGCCCCGGAAGTCGGGTCCAGGCGGACGATGGTCGGCGGGTTCGACCGGGCATAGGCATAAATCGACCCGTCCGGGCCGACCGCGTGGCTTGCGAAAGGGGCATAGCCCATCGGGAACCGCCACTTCTCGAGGAAGTCAGAGCCCGTGTCCTGGAAGGCGACCAGGAAGTCGGTCACGGGGTTGTTCTGCGTCCGGGGAGCGTAGACGGTTCCGTCTCGGCCCACAAAGAGGCCGACCTGTTGGACGATGCCCCCGACGATCCCGGGCGAGCGGAAGCGGATCGTGCCGTTGGCCAGGTCCAGCGCCACGACTCTCGGGCCTTGGGCACCGGCTTCCCACGTATAGCCCCGGTTGCCGAAGACGGCCACGCTGGACCCGTCGCTGGTCGGCGAGGCCCGATTTATCGTCCAGGCGGTCGTCCCATCGCTCGCGCGGATCCGCTTCACGTTTGTGAAGTTTCCTGCGATGATGTCGTCGTCCGGCGTAAAGGAAAGGCTCTCGGTCGATGACTCGTCGACGAGGTCCGCAGACCTCCAGATGACGCTCCCGTCGCTGATGCGCAGGGCATAGAGGGGCGAACCGTTCGTGTTCCCCGCGCGAGTGGCGTAGACGACCCCGTTCCGGACGGCGCTGACCTTGTTCCTCCAGTCGGTCGCGGCGTTGTCGACGGGGAGGCTCTTCTGCCAGAGCTGGGTCCCGTCGCTGACCCGGTAGCAACAGATCGCGGTGCCCTGGAGCACGTCGTTCAGGTTGAAAATTCGCGCGACGACGAAGTTGTCCCCTTCCGCCACTCCCTGCTGGGCTATGACGGCGGAGAGGCCGCCCGTCCAGACGAGGTTCGGAGCGGTCGGCCCGTCCACCGCCGACAGCCCGTTCCGGGACGGATTGCCGCCGACGGCGACCGGCCAATCGGCCAGCTGCGCCCAGGCGACCGAAGAGGCCAGCAAGACAAGTGAAACCAAGATCCTCACGGTGCGATTCTACAGGCCCGGCTGGACAGTTTGGGCAGTTTCTTTTGCCAGGTCTTGGGGGCCGCCTCCCGGGTATATCGGTGCGGTGAAGATCGGGCTGTTCCTTGCGCTGTTCGGCGACCGCGGGTTGCCAGAGGCCCTCGACGCGGCGAAGGCGGCAGGCGTCCAGGCGGTGGAGATCGGGGCCGGCGCCTATCCCGGCTCGTCGCACCTCGACGCGGGCAGGCTGCTGAACGACGAGGAAGCGCGACGAGTCTGGCTCGATGAAATCGCCTCCCGAGGGCTCGCACTCAGCGCCATCAGCGTGCACGGCAACCCGCTTCACCCCGACCGAGGGATCGCCCAAGCCCACCACGATGCCTTCCGGACTGCGGTCCAGCTCGCCCCCCTCCTCGGCATCGACCGTGTGAACGGGTTTAGCGGCTGTCCCGGCGACGGCCCGGACGCAAAGAACCCGAACTGGGTGACTTGTGCCTGGCCCGACGAGTTTCGCGACATCCTCGATTGGCAGTGGCGGGAAGCGGTCGTGCCCTACTGGCGCGACCAAGCCGCCTTCCTTTCCGAGCACAGGGTGCGGTTCTGCATCGAGATGCACCCCGGTTTTGTGGTCTATTCCAACGAGACCCTGCTCCGGCTGCGCCGCGAGGTCGGCGAGCACGGCAAGTGGATCGGAGCGAACTTCGACCCCTCGCACCTTTGGTGGCAGGGCATCGACCCCCTGGTCGCGGCCCGGGAGCTCGGCCTCGCCGGCGCCCTCTTCCACGTGCACGCGAAGGACACCCGGGTCGAGCCCGCCAACGCCCTTAGGAACGGGAACCTCGACACGAAGTCGTACGGCGACGTCCTGAACCGGTCGTGGGTCTTCAGGAGCGTGGGCTATGGCCACGGAGTGGACTGGTGGCGGGAGTTCGTCACCGTGCTGCGCACGGTCGGTTACGACGACGTCCTGAGCATCGAGCACGAGGACAGCCTGATGTCGACCGGCGAGGGCCTTGCGAAAGCGGTGGACACCTTGCGGCAAGCGGTGGTCTCGGAAGCCTCCGGGCCGATGTTCTGGGCTCGGGACTGAACTGGGCCCGCAAACGGGCCTTGGACGCAAGTTTAGCTTTGCGTCGGTATACTCGCCTTTCGCCTAAATTGGGCGAACTTTGGAGACCCTTCGTTGCAGTCGCGCGGCGCCCTCTTCCTACTCGTTGTCCTCGTCCTAGCAGTCGCCTCAGGCTTCGTCCTAGCTACCCAAAAGGTCAGCTACGGTCTCGACGTCAAAGGCGGTGTCCGCTTTACGTACCAGATGGACACTTCCGAGATCTCCGCCGAACAAAAAGGGCGGCTCGGTGAACTCCAATCGAAGATGAAGACGATCCTCACCAATCGTGCCTCGGGCGCGATCGGTGTCTCTGAGCCGAGCGTTTCGGCCAAGGGTCAAGACCAGTTCATCATCGAGCTCCCCGGCTTTACGAACGAGGACGAGGCCCGTTCGATCCTTAGCAACACGGCGAAGGTCGTCTGCTATTGGGCCAAGACGGTCTCCACCGAGGACGCCCCGAACCGCCGGTATAAGGAAGCGGGCGACAAGGTGATCAATGACGTCACCTATGTGACGTTCGGCCGCCGCGCTGGCGATGAGGTGTTCGGCCCGGGCGACCCCGCCTATGTCGACATGATCAAGACATGGGAGGTGATCCTGGAAGGCGAAGACGTCGCCAACGCCCAGGCCCAGGTCAACGGCAGCCGGACACAGCCCTACTTCACCTTCAGCTCGTCCGGTGCCAGGAAGCTCGAGGCGTGGAGCCGCAAGTACATGAACCGGGGCGAGAAGATCGCCTTCGTCCTGGACAACAAGGTTCTGAGCATCGCCCCTGTCAAAGACGGGACGATC
The DNA here is from genome assembly GCA_019454125.1 of Fimbriimonadaceae bacterium. NCBI lineage: Bacteria > Bacillati > Armatimonadota > Fimbriimonadia > Fimbriimonadales > Fimbriimonadaceae > Fimbriimonadaceae bacterium. The sequence goes on along the minus strand of CP075365.1, from coordinate 1,569,602 downwards.
CTCAGCGACAACGCCTTTATCGACGGCGACTTCCCTCCGCGCTACGTCCAGCAGCTCACGGAGCTGATCCGCGCCGGCTCCCTGCCGGTTCCGCTTATAGAGCTTGAGAGCCAAAAGGTCGATCCGACCATTGGCGTCCAGGCCCTGAACGAGATGGTCACGGCGGGCCTCATCTCGCTGGCCGTCATCTGTATCTTCCTGATCGTCTACTACGCCTTCCCTGGCGCGGTCGCCGCGGCCGCGATGATCCTCTACGGGGTCATCACGCTGGCCGTCCTCATCCTCACCAAAGCGACCTTCTCCCTCGCCGCGATCGCCGCGTTCATCCTTTCGACGGGCATGGCGGTCGACGCGAACATCCTGGTGTTCGAGCGGTTGAAGGAGGAAATCCGCAACGGCCGCGAACTGATGCGGGCGATCGAGATCGCGTTCAAGCGCGCTCTCTCGTCCATCATCGACTCGAACATCGCGACCATCATCACGTGTCTGGTCTTGTTCTACTTCGGTACCGGGCAGGTGAAAGGCTTCGCGAGCACCCTCGCGATCGGCGTCGCCCTGTCCTTCTTCACCGCCTTCGTGGTGACCCGGGCGATGATCCAAGGCCTCGTGAGCCTCGGGATCGGAACGAACCTGAAGCATTACGCCCTGAACCGCAACTGGTTCGGCGAGAAGATCGAGCGGGAAGCCGAGACGAAGCCGCTTAAGGTCGTCCAGAACAGCAAGCGGTTCTTCCTCATTTCGGCCGCGCTCATTCTGCCCGGCCTCATCGCCCTGGCCGCTGGCGGCATCAAGCCGAACGTCGAGTTCCAAGGCGGCTTCGAGGCCTCGTACTTCCTGCCCGAGGGCAAAAGCGCGGAGCAGATCCGCCAAGGCCTCTCCACGCTGGGCGTCAAGAACGTGAACGTCAAGTTCGCGGACTCCTCCAAGGGCCGCGTGGTCTACCTGACCATTCCTCCGACGGAAGGGCTCTCCGCCTCCGACCCGACGGCCAAGGAGAGAATCGCCCAGGCGGCCGGGCTCTCGACCGAGGGAAGCAGCTTCTACGCGGTCGGCCCGCAGGTCTCAAGGGAGACGGTCAGCAACGCGATCTCTGGCGTCCTCGTCGCCTCCCTGCTGATCATGGTCTACCTGGCGATTCGATTCGGCAGTTCGGTCGGCGGGTTCAAGAACGGCGTCAAGTTCGGCCTCTCCGCCGTGATCGCGCTCCTTCACGACGTTCTGTTCGTGGTGGGCACAGCCGCGATCGTCGGTTTCGCCTTGGGTTGGGAGATCAGCGCCCTCTTCATCACGGCGATGCTGACCGTCATCGGCTTCTCCGTCCACGACACCATTATCATCTTCGACCGCATCCGGGAGAACCTGCGCAAGCCCCACAAGGGCTGGACCTTCGAGCACCTCTGTAACGTCTCGGTGAGCCAGACGCTGGCCCGGTCCATCAACACCAGCGCCTCCGCGCTGATCCCGCTGCTGATCCTGCTCTTCATCGGAACGCCGACCCCTGAGCTCAAGTTCATGGTCCTCACCATGTTCCTGGGCATCGCGATCGGCACCTACTCCTCGATCTTGAACGCCACACCGATCCTCTACCTTTGGAACGAGGCGACGATCAAGGCGAAGGGAGAGAGCGCGGGCCTCATGGCCGAGGCGACGCGAGAGAACAAGCTGCAGGCCCAGATCGCAGCCGGAGTCGCGCCCAGCACGGCCGCGGCCCCGCTTCAACCGGCACAGGCACCGCGCGAGGCCACTCCGCCCGCTGGCGGCGGCGCTTATGGCCAGATTAAGAGGCGCTCTGGCGTCGTCGACAAGTCGACCCAGATCCTTGACGACGACGAGGACTGACCCTCAGACGAGATTGCCGGATTGGCCGCGCTCTAGCGCGGCCAGCGAGGCCCTCGCTTTGTTCACACACTCGTCGTACTCCCTTTCCGCGATGGAGTCGTAGACAATGCCCGCACCAGCCTGCACGTGTGCGGTGCCGTCCTTGATGAGGATTGTGCGGATGGCAATGGCAAGGTCCATGTGGCCACCCGCCGAAAAGTAGCCGGCCGCCCCCGCATAGAGCCCGCGCCGGGTCGGTTCCAATTCTTCGATGATCTGCATGGCGCGCACCTTTGGCGCGCCGCTCACCGTGCCCGCCGGGAAAACGGCGCGCACCAAGTCGACCGCGTCCAGGCCACTGCTCAAAGTGCCCGTCACGTTGCTGACGATGTGCATGACATGGCTATACCGCTCGATCACCATAAGTTGGTCGACATCGACACTTCCGATATCACAAACTTTGCCGAGGTCGTTACGCCCTAGATCGACGAGCATCACGTGCTCGGCACGCTCCTTCTCGTCTGCAAGGAGTTCGGTGGCCAGGCGCGCGTCTTCGGCCTCGCTTTCTCCGCGCGGACGCGTCCCCGCAATCGGCCGGACCCTTGCGACTCCGTCCTCCAGGCCGACGAGGGATTCCGGCGATGCACCTACGATATCGAAGTCACCAAACCTCATAAGAAACATATAGGGTGAAGGGTTCAAGGACCGCAACGCTCGGTAAACCGATATCGGCTGCGCTTCGATCTTTGTGCTAAACCTTAAGGAAGGCACGACCTGGATGCAGTCGCCCGCTTCTATGTACTGCACGATTCGGCGCACTGCGCCCTCGTAGTCTTCCCGCGTGCGGTTCTGGACGACTTCGTTCGGCGCCTGGCCCTCGTGTGGGAGGGGCGGAAGCGGGCCCTCAAGAAGCGCTCGGATCCTGGCGATCTCCTTGATCGCAATCTGATAACCCTGCTCAGTTCCATCCGCCAGAAAAACGATACGGATGCGGTTCTTGGCGTGGTCGAACACCACGACGCAATCGACAAGCATCATCGCGACGAGGTCGATGTCCAGGTCGTCGGTCGCACTCTGCGGCAATCGCTCGATGGATCGCACATAGTCGTAGCCGATAAATCCGACGGCGCCACCAATAAGTTTCGGCATCGCCCCGAGCCCGAAGAGCTCGACTTCTGGAATTTCGCCCCGAAGCCAACCCAACGGGTCTTCCTTTTCATCAAGCGGCCTTTCACCCGCGAAACTCTTGACCTTTCCACCTTTCACGCGGACGACGTCACGCGGGCGGACGCCAATGATGCTGTAACGTCCAAGCTGCTCGCCGCCCGTTACACTTTCCAGCAGAAAGCTGTGGGTTTCTCCCTGGGCAAGCTTCCAATAGGCGCCGACCGGCGTCTCGACATCGGCCAGAAGATCGATCCAAACCGGGACCCGCAACCCCGCAAGCGCCCGACGACGATACTCTTCTGGACTCGGGTTGACCACCGGAGCGAATTATGGTCGAAGAGGGACGGTTCGAGGAGATCCGGGAACGGCTCGCAGCGGTCGAAGCGCGCGTGGCCGATGCGTGCCGCACGGCTGGCCGCCCTCGGGACTCCGTGACTTTAGTGGCCGTCACCAAGACCGTCAGCGCGGAGGATATTAGCGTTGCCTATGCGCTAGGCCTCCGCGATTTTGGCGAGAGCCGGCTTCAAGAGGCGCTCACAAAGATCGACCGGCTGCCTGCGGACGTGCGGTGGCATTTCATTGGCCGCCTTCAGTCCAACAAGGCGAAGAAAGTCGGCCAGGTTTTCACCGCGGTCCATACGCTGGAAAACGAGTCGCAACTCCGAGAATTGGCGAAAAGTGGACGCACAATCGACGGTCTTATCGAAGTCAATGTAGGTCGCGAGGAGCAAAAAGCGGGTGTTTTGCCTGAAACTCTTGACAGGATGGTCCAGCGTCTTCTAGAATGCAAGGACGTTCGTTATCGTGGCCTAATGACTATCGGTCCTTTGGCAGACGATGCTGAGCAAAGCCGTAAGGTGTTCCGCGAATTGGCGCGGTTGGGCAGGAGCCACAACGCTGAATGGCTGAGCATGGGAATGAGCGCGGATCTTCACGTGGCGATCCAAGAGGGAGCCACCCACGTGAGAGTCGGGTCCGCGATCTTTGGCGAACGGTAGCGACCAAGGAAGGACAAAGGAATCATGGAAGAAACTATTGAAAGGCCCGGCCTTTTCACGCGGCTGTTCGCTTTCGCACGACGCGAGGAAGAAGAATTCGAGGACATTGAGGCCCCGACCGGCAACACGTTCCGGGTCCACACGACCCACCGCTACTCCATCACCGTGCGCCGGCAGATCGTCTCGTTCCAGGACGCGGTCGCCGCGGCCGACGGCATCAAGCGCGGCGAGCAACAGGTCTTGAACCTGGCGATGGCCTCCACCGAGCTCCGTGAGAAGATCAAGGACTTTATGTGCGGGGTCAACTATGCGGCCGAGGGGACTTGGGAGGAGATCGGCGAGAACGTCTACCTGCTCGCTCCCGCCATGGCGAACGTCGAGGTCGCCCCGCCTTCCCCCCGGATGCAAGCCCAAAGGAATTGAACCTCTCTTAGCAAGGCCCCGTCGCGATGACCGGCAATGAGGGCGGTCGCGCACGGGGCTAAATTGTCGTGCCCGCCTCAAGTAAAATCGGCGTGTGCAGGCTTTCCTCAGCCACACGGGGCGCTTGGCGGTCTATGACGCCGACCAGGTGGATACAGACCGGATCATCCCCGCGCGCTTCCTCAGCCGAGTCGAGCGGTCGGGATATGGCGAGCTCCTCTTTAAGGATGTCCGCGGATCTGACTTCCCCCTCGACCACCCCGCAGCGGCAGGCGCCACGATCCTGGTCACGGGTACCAATTTCGGCTGCGGATCCAGCCGCGAGCACGCGGTCTGGGCGATCCAGCAAGCGGGGTTTAAGGCCGTGGTGGCGCGCAAGGATTCGGATTCCGCCGGGTTCAGCGACATCTTTCGCAGCAACGCGGGCAACTGCGGGCTGTGCCTGGTGGAGCTCGACCCTGCTTCCCACGCCCAGCTGGTGGCGGCCGGTTCCGGCGCTGAGGCGACGGTCGACCTCCAGGCTCGCGAGGTCCGACTCGCCGGCCAGTCCTTCCCCTTCTCGATGAACGAAACGACACGGCAACAGCTGATGGCCGGGCTCGACCTGATCGGGACCACCCTCGTCCACGGCGGGGCGATCGACCAGTTCGAGCAGCGTTGGGACTCATTTGCACCGGCATCCCGTGCCGTTTCACCCTGATGGTCGTCAGAATCAAAGACCGGATGTCCAGGAGCAGAACCATGGCCCCCATTCTTTTTGCCGCCGCTCTCTTCGCCGTCGGATGCACGAACCAGGAGCAGGCCACTTCGGCCGCGCCTTCCCCCCAGTATAAGATCGTGACCCCAACCCCCGAGCTGGACAAAAACCCGGCTCCCGAACAGCAGGAGGCCGCCTCGGCCGGCGCCGGTCAGGACGAGAAGCAGCACCGCCATGTTGAGGACCGCCTCTTCCAGCTGGACGACCTCGCGGTCGCGAAGGTGAAGGTCAAGGACCAGACCTTCAACCTCTGGGTGATGGACACGAGCCGCAAGCGCGAAGAGGGAATGATGTTTCTTAAGGACAGCGACTACAAGGCGGACGAAGGCATGATCTTCGTGTTCCTGCAGGAGCAACCGCTGCGCTTCTGGATGCAGAACACTTTGGTGGACTTGGACATCGCCTACATCGACAAGAACGGCAAGATGCTAAACGGATACACGATGAAGGCGCTCGACACGACCACCGACTACTCCTCAAAAGGGGCCGGTAAGTACGTGATCGAGCTCAAACCGGGCACGCTCAAGAAGTACGGCATCCAGGCCGGCGACAAGTGGATCATCCCGGCGACCGTCGTCGCGCAAAACTGATTGCCGAATTAGCATCAAGAGAAAGGCGCTAATCCTCCACCGGTTTCATCATCGGGAAGAGTAAGACTTCGCGCACATGGTCGCACCCGGTGAGGAGCATGACCATGCGGTCGATCCCGATGCCGCAGCCGCCGGTGGGGGGCATTCCCCCTTCCAGCGCGTAAAGGAACTCTTCGTCCATGGGGTGGGCCTCGTCGTCCCCGCGGGCGCGCTCGCGGACCTGCGCCTCGAACCGCTCGCGCTGGTCAATCGGGTCGTTGATCTCGCTGAACGCGTTGCAGATCTCGCGCCCGAGCACGTACCCCTCGAACCGCCGCGTGAACCCGGGCCGGGCCGGATCCTTCTTCGCGAGGGGCGAAGTCTCGATCGGGTATCCGACCACGAACGTTGGTTCGATCAAGGTCGGTTCGACGAAGACTTCGAGCAGCTTTTCGATCAACCCGCCAAGGTGGGCCTCCTCGCCGACATGGATCCGCTTCCCCGTCGCGGGATTGACGATCTCCCGTTCTCCGAGCGCCTTCTTGGCGTACTCTAGAGAGGAAAGATCGGCCGGCGTCAGGCCCGCATGCTTCTCAATCTCCTCCAGCAACTGCACCCGCCGCCAGGGCTTGGTGAAGTCCGGGCCGCCCGCCTCGGGGTCGATGCCGATCTGGCTTGTCACGAACGAGAACAGGTCTTCGACCGTGGCCATCACGTCCTCCAGGTTCGCGTACGCCTCGTACCATTCGAGCAGCGTGAACTCCGGGTTGTGGCGGTTGCTCACGCCCTCATTTCGGAAGACGCGGCCGAGTTCGAAGACCTTCGGCACGTCACCGCAGATGATCCGCTTCAGATACAGTTCGAGCGAGATGCGGAGCTTGACGTCGATGTCGTACGCGTTGAAGTGCGTGTTGAAGGTGCGCGCGGCTGCGCCGCCCGCCTCGAGCTGAAGCATCGGCGTCTCGACTTCGATGAAGTCGCGCGATTCGAAGAACCGCCTTACGGCCGAGACGATCCGGGACCGCACGAGCAGAACCTGCCGGGCGTCCGCGTTGCACACCAAGTCCAGGTGCCGGTGGCGGTACCGCTCTTCAACATCGCTTAAGCCATACCACTGCTGGCCGTCCTTCTCCTTCCCCAGCGGCAAGACCTGCAGCGACTTGGAAAGTGGCGCCATCTCGCGAACGTGGATCGAGGCTTCGCCCGTCCGCGTGCGGAAAAGATAGCCCTTCACGCCGACGTGGTCCCCGATATCGAGGAGCTGGAACGCTTGCCAGGCGTCTTCGCCAAGGTCGTCCTTCTTGAAATAGCCCTGGATCTTCTCGTCCCCGTCGCTCAGGTGAGCGAAGGCCGCCTTGCCCATCACGCGCATGGAGACGAGCCGTCCGGCAAAACAGACGTCCGTCTTTTGGGCGACGTCTTCCGCCTCTCCCCCGAGCTCTTCGAACCGCTCCTGGAGACCTTTTGCCGTGTCGGTCCGCTCCCACCGTTCGATCCTGAACGGGTCAAAGCCAAGCTCGCGCAATCGCGCGAGCTTTTCCAAGCGGAGTGAGCGGATATCTTCGGCCAAAGTCGCCTGATGATATCCGCTCGCTTGCTTTCAGTTACTAGGTCAGAGAGCTACCCGCCGCCACCGTCCGCGCCCGTGGTGGGGATCGGGGGCGTCAGAACGGTGTCAATGATGTGGATCGTGCCGTTCCCGACCCGAATGTTAGTCGTGGTCGCGATGGCCTTGCCGTTCACGAGCATCCTGCCATCCTTCATCACCGCGTGGAGCTTCGGACCGGTGGGGCCGATCAGAGTCTCCATTTCCCGGTTGGCGCCAAGGGTGGACGAGTCCACCGAGCTTGGCACCCCGTGGTACAAGAGGAGCCGGCGCAGTCCCTCCCGGTCATTACGCAAGGCGTTAAGCTTCCCCGCTTCGAGCCGCTCGAAGGCGTCGTTGCTGGGAACGAACAGGGTGTAGGGGCCTGCACTCGTGAGCTGCTGGAGCAACCCCGCGTCCTCGACAAGCTTGCCAAACGTCGAAACTTCGTGCGTGCGGGCGATGTATTGAGCCAGCGTGCCGTCGTTCGTCTCCTCTTGGGCCATCACGTTCGCGGCGACCAAAACGAGTGCGCCGCTGAGCACCGATCTTCGGAGGTTCCTCATGCCGGACTTTTACGAACGAGGCCATAAGCGGCGTGCAAAAAGTCGGGCCGCCCCGATCTCAAACGTGTGAAATCGGGGCGGCCACCACCATCATCGCTCGAAGCCGGTTTACTTCTTCGGCGGGATGAGGACGCTGTCGATCACGTGGATCACGCCGTTCGTGGCCATGACGTCCGTCTTCACGACGCGGGTCTTGTCGTTGATGAAGACCTTGCCGTTCTTCACCGTGAACTTCAGCGTCGCGCCGCCACCCAGCGCCGTGCCGGCAGACTTGGTCTTCACGACCTGGTCGGCAGTCACCTTGCCCGGCACCACATGGTAGAGGAGCACGTTCTTCAGAAGCTGCTTGTCGTTCTTGACCGCCTCGAGGGTGGCCTTCGGCAGCTTCTTGAAGGCTTCATTGGTCGGGGCAAAGACAGTGAACGGGCCCTTGCCCTTGAGCGTCTCGACGAGGCCGGCCTCCTTGACCAGGCTCACGAGCGTCGAGAAATCGTGGTTCCCTGCGGCGGTGTCGACAATGTCCTTGTTCGGGGCCATCGCGGTGGCACTCATCGAGATGGCGGCGACGGCGAGTAAGGTCGCCCCGAGCTTGTTGAAGCTAGTCATTTTTCTCCGTTTAACCGGGCGGTCGCCCGTCACGGCACACTACGGGGGGCCGCTAATGAATGTTCCAAGTCCTATCAGTAATCGGTGATATGGCCCTTACGGCCCAGTCGGTCATCGTGACTTCCGCCCGTTTCCAGGGGCAGCGGTCCCGCCCAGCCCACCCTCGCGACTGTCATCGGCCCCTCTCCTGGAACCCATCTGGTATCATCCGCGTTAGAACATGAGCGTGTAGCGCTCAAGTCAACTGAGCCTAAGGCTAACGAACTAGGAAGATTATGGGAAGAGTCGTCGGAATCGATTTGGGCACCACGAACAGCGTCGTCGCCGTGATGGAAGGGGGCGAACCGAAGGTCATCGCCACCGCCGAGGGCACGCGGACGCTTCCAAGCGTGGTCGCCTTCAAGACGAACGGGGAGCGGCTTGTCGGCGTCACTGCCAAGCGCCAGGCCGTCACGAACCCCGGCAACACCGTGGCGAGCATCAAGCGCTTTATGGGCCACAGCCTCAGCGAGGTCGCGGAAGAGGCCAAGCGCGTGAGCTACAAGGTCGTCCAGGGCAAGAACGGCCAAGTTGCCGTCCACATCCCTGCGGTCGAGAAGGACTTCACGCCGGAGGAGATCTCGGCGATGATCCTCCAGAAGCTGAAGACGGACGCCGAGGCGTACCTCGGGGAGCCGGTTGACCAGGCGGTCATCACCGTCCCGGCGTACTTTAACGACAGCCAGCGCACCGCGACCAAGAACGCGGGCGAGATCGCGGGCCTGAAGGTGCTCCGCATCATCAACGAGCCGACCGCGGCGAGCCTGGCCTATGGCCTGGACAAAAAGACGAACGAGTGCATCCTGGTCTTCGACCTGGGCGGCGGCACGTTCGACGTTTCGATCCTGGACGTGGGCGACGGCGTCTTCGAAGTGAAGTCCACCGCCGGCGACAGCCACCTGGGCGGTGACGACTTCGACCAGAAGATCGTCGACTATGCCGCCACCGAGTTCATGAAGCAGCACGGCGTGGACTTGCGGAAGGACACCAAGGCCCTTCAGCGACTGCGCGAGGCGGCGGAGAAGGCCAAGATCGAGCTCTCCAGCCAGGTGACGACGGACGTCAACCTGCCCTTCATCACGGCCATCGAGAACGAGCCGGTGCACCTGGAGATGAACCTGAGCCGCGCCAAGTTCGAGGAGCTTTGCAGCGACCTCCTGGCACGCGTCGAGAACCCGGTGAAGCAGGCCCTGGCCGACGCCAAAGTCGACATCGGCAAGATCGACGAGGTGATCCTCGTCGGCGGTTCGACCCGCATGCCCATGGTGCAAGACCTGGTCAAGCGGATGATCAACAAGGATCCGCACAAGGGCGTGAACCCGGACGAAGTGGTCGCAGTCGGCGCGGCGATCCAAGCCGGCGTCCTCGGCGGCGACGTCCGAGACGTCGTCCTCTTGGACGTGACCCCGTTGAGCCTCGGTGTCGAGACCCAGGGCGGGGTCATGGACAAGCTCATCGACCGCAACACGACGATCCCGACCAAGAAGAGCCGGTCGTACACGACCGCGGTCGACAGCCAGACCGAGGTCACGATCCACATCTTGCAGGGCGAGCGCCCGATGGCCAACCAGAACAAGAGCCTCGGGCAGTTCAACCTGAGCGGCATCCCTCCCGCCCCGGCCCGTGTGCCACAGATCGAGGTCACGTTCGACATCGACGCGAACGGCATCCTCCACGTGAGCGCGCAGGACAAGGCCACCGGCAACCAGCAGAAGATCACGATCACCGGCAGCGGCAACCTCGGAAAGGAGGAGATCGAGCGCATGGTGAAGGAAGCCGAGCAGAACGCCCAGATCGACCAGCGCGTTCGCGACGCTGCCGAGACCAAGAACGAGGCCGACCGCCTCAGCGCCACCGTCGAGAAATCGATGCGCGACCTCGGCGACAAGGTGAGCGACGCCGACCGCCAACGCATCCAGGAGAAGCTCGACGCGGTGAAGCAAGCCAAGGAGCGGGACGACTTCGACGGCCTCAAGACCGCCCTCCAAGAGCTCGAGACGGAGAGCCACGCCCTTTCGCAGAAGCTCTACGAATCGGCGAACACGGGACAGCCGGGCGCCGAGGAGAAGGTCGAAGCGGGGGTCGGAGCCGGTGCCAAAGGCAGCGGCGAAGAAGTGATCGACGCCGAGTTCAAGGAAGAAAAGTAAGGCCGCGAGGTCTCGCCTCTTCCCTCACCTGCCAGGGGCAACTCGCCCCTGGCAATTTCTGTTCCTAGGTTCCTCAGTTTGCCGAAGCGGGACTTCCGGTGAGGCACTCGTCTAGCGAGCGCACGACCCGGTGTGCCCCCGTCAAGTGGCCGAGGCCGTCGCGGTCGACACCGATCACGCGGCACCCCGCCCCCGCCGCGCTGGCCACTCCGTTCACGGAGTCTTCGAAGGCAAGGCAGTCGCTACGCCAAGCCCCGATGAGTTCTGCCGCCTGGGCGTAGGGGGTCGGGTCGGGCTTGCCCTTCGAAACGTCGTCCGCGGTGACGACCGCCTCAACTTTCTCCCCGATGAGGGGAAAGCGCTCCAGGACCGCCCGCACGTACCAACCCATGGACGATGTGACGAGCGCGGCAGGGCCCTCGATCCGCTCGAGCAGCCGCTCCGCATCGGGAAAGAGCGTCACATCGTGCCGCACGTGGTCGATCATCAAGGGCGCGTAGGCCTCGACGAAGGCGGCCGGAGAGAGGGCGACGCGGTGCTTCTCCTCGACTCGAGCGAGCCAGTCCACCAGGGGAGTCCCGGTGTAGCCTTCCATCTCCTCGAAGGTCATGGGGACGCCCATTTTTTGCAGCACGTCGACTTCCACCCGCTTATAGTAGGGCTCGGAATCGATGAGTGTCCCGTCGAGGTCGAGGAGGTAGGCAGTCGGCATCGGTTCACTCGGCGAACGCGCCGCATGTTACCGGCTGGCAGTCCGGGCCGAGAACCACGGGGCGAAGCCGGGACGCGCGCGTCACTGCCATAATCGGCCCTATGCCCCACAAGGTCGCGGTGCTGCCGGGCGACGGCATCGGCCCAGAAGTCATCGACGAAGCCGTCAAGGTCCTGCGGGCAGGACACGCGGATTACGAGTTCGAGTACGCGCTGCTCGGAGGCGCAGCCTACGACGAGACCGGTCACCCCCTGCCCCAAGCCACGCTCGACCTCTGCAAAGCCTCGGACGCGGCCCTCATGGGCGCGGTGGGCGGTCCCAAGTGGGACAAGATCGACCCGCCTTCCCTGCGGCCGGAGATCGGCGCCCTCCTCCCCCTCCGCCGCGAGCTGAACCTTTACGCGAACCTGCGGCCCGCAAAGACCCTAAGGGCCCTCGTCCACGCGTCGCCGCTGAAAGAAGGCCGCAGCATGATGGACCTGGTGGTCGTGCGCGAGCTCACCGGCGGGATCTATTTCGGCGAGCCGCGCATCCGCTCGGAGGACAACACGAAGGCGGTGGACACCTGCGTCTACCACCGCTACGAGGTCGAGCGCATCACCCAGACTGCGTTCGAGATCGCCCGCGCGCGCAAGCGGCAGATCGTGAGCGTGGACAAGGCCAACGTCCTTGAGACCAGCCGCCTCTGGCGCGAAGTGGTGGACGAGTACGCCGCGAAGAACCCGGACGTCAGCGTCAGCCACATGCTCGTTGACAACTGCTCGATGCAGCTCATCCGCGACCCGGGCCAGTTCGACGTGATCCTCACAGAGAACATGTTCGGCGACATTCTTTCGGACGAGGCTTCGATGATCACGGGTTCGCTCGGGCTGCTGCCCAGCGCGAGCCTCGGCGCTCCGAAGGGAGACCGCGTCTTCGGTCTCTATGAGCCCGTCCACGGTTCCGCACCGGACATTGCCGGCCAGGGCCGCGCAAACCCCCTGGCCGCGATCCTCAGCGCCGCGATGATGTGCCGCTATTCCTTCGGGGACGCCGCCTTGGCCGACCGGATCGAGGCCGCGGTCGAGTCTGCGCTGGCCGAGGGCTTGCGAACGGCCGACATCTTCGAGAAGGACACGCGACTGGTGAGCACGAGCGAGATGGGCGACGCGGTCGTCGCAAAGATGCTCTGAGCGAAGGGGATCACAATAGGGGCGTGGTAACGATCGTCGGGGCAGGCTTCGCAGGGGTCGAAGCCGCCTGGGCCTGCGCCGAGCGCGGGGTGGCGGTCCGACTTTACGAAATGCGGCCGCAAGCGACCACGCCCGCACACACCACGCCGTGGTTCGCCGAGCTCGTTTGCTCGAACAGCCTGAAGTCAAAGGCACCGGACTCCCCGGCCGGGCAGCTGAAGACAGAGATGGCGGCCCTTGGCTCGCTCGTCTTGACCAAGGCCGCCGAGCATGCGGTCCCTGGCGGGCAGGCCCTCGCCGTCGACCGCGAGAAGTTCTCGCGAGCGGTGACCGAGGCGATCGAGGCACACCCTCTCATCGAGGTCGTGCGCGAGGAATGGCGGCCCCCCTCCCTAACCCTCGCCCCAAGCGGAGTCCTCGTCTTGGCCACGGGCCCGCTCTCGACCGACCACGTATCCCAGTGGTTGGCGGAGAGGACCGGCCGGCGGCACCTTCATTTCTACGACGCGGTCAGCCCGACCGTGGACGCGGCCACGCTCGACCGAGACGTCGTCTTCGCGCAAAGCCGGTACGACAAAGGCGAAGGCGACGACTACCTCAACTGCCCGTTCGACAAGGACCAGTACACCGCGTTCGTGCGGGCGCTCGTGGCAGCCGAGCGGGTGCCCCTGCACGCCTTCGAGGCGGGAGGGAACCGCACCGCTCCTACCGGGCAAGAACCTTCACCGGCAGACCAAGAGGGGGCATTCATCGAGAAGGTGAAGTACTTCGCGGGGTGCATGCCCATCGAAGTCATCGCGGAGAAAGGAGAGCGATCGCTTGCGTTCGGCAACTTCAAACCGGTCGGTCTCACCGACCCGCGCACAGGACGACGGCCGTACGCCGCGCTGCAGCTACGGCCGGAGAACCGCGAGAAGACCCTTTACTCGCTCGTGGCCTGCCAAAACCGCCTCCGCTTTGGGGAGCAAAAGCGCGTCTTCCAGATGGTGCCGGGGCTGGAAAACGCCGAGTTCGTCCGCTATGGCGTGATCCACCGGAACACCTACATTGACGCGCCCCGCGTCCTGACTCCCTGGCTGGAGCTGCGCGAGACCCCTGGGGTCCTCGTCACGGGGCAGCTCACCGGGGTCGAGGGCTACGTAGAAAGCGCCGCGATGGGCATTTGGGCAGGTCTGGTCGCGTCCGCCCGGGCAAAAGGACAGGAAGTTGAGCCTCCGCCCCGCGCCACAGCTTTGGGTTCGCTGCTGGCGCACCTGCAGGACACGACCGAGCGCGACTTCGCGCCGATGAACATCAACTGGGGCCTCTTCCCCGAGCTTGAGCCACAAGTCAAGGACAAAGCAAGTCGTCGAGCCCTTAAGGTGCGACTGGCCCGGGATGCCGCACAAGCATGGATGGCAGTGCCCTAACTGGCATTTGGTTCAACACCGGCGGCAACGGGAACCGGCCTGGCGGGTTCCAAGTCGCAACACGCCAGCCCGATACCTATAGGAAAGATTCTTCTATCACGCACTTTTACTGGGACACTTATGCTGGGAGGCCGGACCAGGAAAGAGATGCGCTTTTCAGTTTGCTACCGATAAGCGACCGGAACATGTCCGACCTTTCCAAGGCTGAGAACTACATCCGCGGCTCAGTGAGCCCACGCCTTCAGGAAATGTTTATGAAAGCGGTTATGCGAGACGTAGGAGCAGTGGGCGGAGACTTCCGTTCGGAATCCGAGGCGAGGGCCTTCTTCGACCAAGTCTCATCCGTAGAAGTGAAGCGCAACGTCATCTATAGCTTCTATCTTCTGACCCCCGACGGGGGACAGTGGGGAGCGTTCATCCTCCCGTAGCATTGGCCGGCAAAGTTCTATCCTGCCTGCGTAAGAGTAATCGCCGTGACCTCGGGACGCTCCAAGAACCTGGCCCCACGCGGGCTGCCGATCCCTCGGGTGACGTAGACCAAGTTCCGCCTGCCCTGGACAAGTCCTTGCCGAAACGTGTCCCCGTACTTGCTCGGGATCACGCGGTCCCCGAAGAAGGGGAACCAAACCTCGCCGCCATGGGTGTGCCCCGAAATCTGAAGGTCGACGCGGTGGCCCGGGGGCATGTCGTGGGCAAAGTCGGGGTTGTGGGACATGAGGATCCGCGGTATCCCCGGGTCGACCCCCGCAAGGGCACGGTCTGGGTCCACGACTCCGTACCACATGTCGCCGACGCCAGCGATGCAGAGCGCTTCCCCACCGCGTTCGATCAGGACGTGCGCGTTATCGATGATGCGGGCGGGGGTCGTGCGGCCGAGCTCCCGGCGCACCGCCTCCTCACCGATCGCGATATCGTGGTTGCCCAGGGTCGCGAGCACCCCGTCTGGGGGGTTCAGGTCGTCGAGCAGCCCTCGGAACGAAGGCATCGTTTTCGGTCGCGAATGGCCGTGCACAAAGTCGCCGGGCAGCAGCACCAGGTGCGGGTCGAAGCTCATCGCCAAGCGGCAAGCCGCCTGGACGAACTCCGCCGAGATCCGCATCGGATAGTGGATGTCCGAGAGGACGGCGATGCGGTAGCCCTCGAAGGGTTTGGGGAGGTCTTGGATGGGAACCGTCAGGCGCTCAAACGCGAGCCAGCCGGGTTCGACCAGGAATGCGTAAGCACCGGCACCGGCCACGCCCGCCACAAGCGCTTTTTTTAGGAAGTCGCGCCGAGAGCCGGCCTGGTCCACTTTTGTATTGTGACACTCAGCCGGCGTCGTCTTCGACCTTGACGCCCTTCGCCGCTTCCGCGGTCGCATAGTCCCAGTTGTCGCAATCCAGGCGCTTGCAGTGGATCATCCGTTGCACGCTCCCATCCCGCATCTCGACAGAGGCCATCTGCGCGAACCGGCATTCCATGCACAGGTCGGGCTCGATGAGCTTGACCACTTTCAACTGACGTTTTGCCATCCCTGACCCTTGGCCCAGTCCGTGGGCACAAGGTGATCTTCGGGGATCGACTTGGCCGCCATCCCCGAGTCTTCACTGGGTTTCCGCCGCGATCAGGCGGCGAAGGTCCAGGCTCCAAGGGGTGCAGACCCTTGCAGCCTGATAGAACCTGCGTAAATACCGGAATTGGCCGATTTCCTGGCCCCCGAGACTCTTCAGGTGCGGGCTCATTTGCTGGGCGTCGAAGAGGACGAACCCCAGACCCCGGCACCACTCCACCAGCGCCCAGAGAGCGACTTTGGAGGCGTCGCTACGGCGGTGGAACATGGACTCCGCGCAGAAGGCCCCGCCGAGGGCGAGTCCGTAGCAACCGCCGACGAGTTCCCCGCCTTCCCAAACCTCGACCGAGTGCCCCCACCCCATTCGGTGGATCTCGCCATAGACCCGGTGGATGTCCGGGGTGATCCAGGTGCCTTCCGGACGGGCGCAGCCCTCCATGACCTGGGCGAAGGCCTGGTCGAACGTGACCGTGAACCGCCCAGAGCGGATGCGCCTGCGCAGCGACCTCGAGACCCGGAACCCGTCCAGGGGCACGACCGCCCGGGGAGGCAGGGTGCAGAAGAACACCTCGTCTTCCTCGCCCATGGGGAACATCCCCGCGAGGTAGGCGTCCAGGACGATGTCCGGGGTCAGGTCGGCTCCCAGCATGGGACGGAGTGTTCGTCAGGTTACCGATCCGCTATCCTCGCAGGGTGACTGCCCGCGAATTGATGACGGACCTCTTGGAGGAGACGGGGTACCAGGTCGAGAAGGTATTTGAGGGTCTGGAGGAAGCTCAGAAGGACGCCAAAGCCGTGCCGAGCGCCCTTTCGCCGATGGAGACCCTCCACCACCTGGCTGAAGCCTACGTCGCCTTTCTCGCCCACGTGGAGGGCAGGAAGCACGAATGGGGCTCGCTGGAGCCCACGGGCTCGACCCTGGCCGAACGCCTGGACTGCTGGCGGACCACCCGGGCCAAGGCCGTTGAGGCGGCCGCCTCGGACGAGGAGCACGTCTTGATGGACGCCAAGGAGTACCTCGTCTTGCACGACACCTACCACGTCGGCCAGATGGCGACGCTGCGGGTGGCGCTGGGCGGTTGGGACCCCTATTCCATCTACCACTAGCGGGCGGAGAGGGACTCGAGGCTCGCTTCCGATTCAAGGACGTGGGCTATCGCGGTCTCCTCGACTTCAGGCCAAATCTCGAACTCGCCGCAGTTGAGGGGCTGGCTCGCGTCCTCCCAGAGCCCGGAGATGAGGGTGCCGTCCCAGGTGCCGATGTATTCCAGCTTCGGGCACGCCCAGTTGCCCACGATCGACGCCAGGTCATAGAGCTTGGCGATCTCGACCTTCCCGTCCGGATCGTAGGTGCCGCGCATGGCGAACGATCCGCTTCGGTCTTCGCCGTCGCCCGCGATGAGGCCGCCTTTGAACCGAAGCGTGAGCCGCATCGTGCCTCGCACAGTGCCTTGGATCCAAAATCCGGCCCACGGGCCAGAGCGCGTGTCGAGGGCTCGTCCCATCAGTCTATTCTAGTCGAAAAGCCAGAACGTTAAGCCGAAATCGCGGCATCTGGCGAAACCCGCCGCCACACCGCGTCCAAGACCCATTGGACGCTGCCCTCCGCAATGAGGTCGAGGTCTGTCTTCGGGATGCGAAGGAAGCACTCGACGACCTCAGGGTCGAACTGGATGGCGGACGAGTCACGCAGTTCCTCGCAGATCCGGTCATACGGCTGCGCCCCTTGGTAGGCCCGCACGCTCGCCATTGCGTCGTAAGCGTCGCAGACCGCGAAGATCCGGGCCGCCAAGGGAATGTCCTCCTTCGAGAGCCCGTCCGGATAGCCTCGCCCGTCCCACCGCTCGTGGTGGCTTCGGACGATGTCGAGCGCATCGGCCAGGTTGTCAAACCGTTCGACCAGGCGCACGCCGAGCATGGGGTGTCGCCGCATCAAGCCGGTCTCGACTTCGTCGAGGCTGCTCGGTTTGCGGAGGATCACGTCGGTGACGCCTATCTTGCCGATATCGTGGAGCAAGGCGCCAAAGGCCAGCTTCCTGGCCCAGTTCACGTCGAGGGCGAAGAGCCCCGTGTCGTGCATCACGGTCGCCAGGAGCAGGGTGGTCCACATCACCCGTTCGCCGTGGCCCACCGTCTCCGTGTCGCGGAGTTCGAGCGTGGCTAGGAGGGCCTCAAGGCTCCTTCGGTCACGGTCGCGGACTGAGCGGTTCTCGTCCAAGGAGACGGCCGCCTCGATCGCGATCGCGATCTCCTGACGGATTCCGCTGGAGACCGGGATAAGGGTCGGCGGCGGAGCGGGCTCGACTTTGGCTCCCTTACGCTCGGGTTCGTTCCAGGAGACCACGCGGTCGCGCCCTTCACGCTTGGCTCGATAGAGGGCCTCGTCCGCGAGGACGAAGAGCTTCGAGGGGTCCATGTCCCATTCGGAAGTGATGACGGCATAGCCAATGCTGGCCGTGATCTTCTGGAGCGGGGGGTCAAGGTCTCGCACCGCGATCCGGATCCGTTCGGAGACCGTTGCCGCGTCCGCCTCGTCTGCCCCTGGCAAGACCACCGAGAACTCTTCCCCTCCATAGCGGGCCGGGATGTCGGCCGCGCGGACGGCTTCGCGAATGGCGTCCGCGACCAGCCTGAGCGCCTCGTCGCCCGCGGCGTGGCCGTGGGCGTCGTTGTACTTCTTAAAGTGGTCGACGTCGATCATGGCGACCGCGATCGGCACCCGGAGCCGCCTGCATTCGTCCACCGCCTGCCTGAACTCAAGCTGGAGCGAGCGCCGGTTGGCGAGTCCGGTGAGCGGGTCGGTTGTCGCCATCCGCTGGAGCAACACATTGGCCTCGGCCAGCCGCTTTGTCGTTTGGTCCAGCTGGTCGTTAAGTTCGCGCAGCTCCTCGTTCTGGGCCTCGATCTCGTTGGTCTGGTCTTCCAACCGGTCAAAGGCTCGGACCAGGTTCCCGTAAAGCGTGCGGCTCTCGTGCAGTGAGGCGACCTGGCGGATCAGCACCAAGGCGAAGCACGTGACCGCCCCGATGACCACACCGGTCGAGAGCCGCACGTCGTCGCCGCTCCCGACCGAGCGGACGAGGATGCCCAGCACCACCGGCAAGGAGAGGAACGGCAATGAGGCTTGCCATAGCGAGGGAAGCCGGAAGGGCGCGTCCGCATTCCGGGAGGGTCCGAACCGGACGGCAAAGGCAGCCATGCCGGTGAGCACATAACCTACGCCCGAACCTGCGTCCAAGAGCGAGACCGGCGGCACCTTGCCTCCCGTCACGAAATAGAAGTAGGCGAGGTCGGTCCCAAAGAGGAAGAACGCGACTTGCGCCAGGACCCACATCGGCGCCCGGTGGGCATCGATCGCACCCCGCTGGATATAGACCAGCACCACCGAAGTCAAGACAAGGTCGCAGGCCAGCAGTCGAAGAAGCTGCGACAGGTCGACCCCCGTGAACGGGGGGTTCAACCAGACGGGGCCGATGAGGAAGTACCACCCGACGACGACCACCGACGCGCTGACGAGGAGCGCTTCCAGGATAGCCCGGAACTGGGCCAGCCCGGAATCAAGCCGTCTGGGGACGAAGACCACGCCCAGGGCAATCAGGAGGTGGCAGAAAAGGCGACCGTTCAGGGCGTGCTCTTCGAAGGAGGGCACGAACGCGCCAACGGCCTCAACCGTCGCCCCCGCAAGGGCGCCGACGGCGAGAAGCGCGGTCGAGAAGCCCCGAGGTTCCAAGGCTCCCCCGATCGGCAGCCTGCTCCGGGCGAAATAGAAAGCGCTGAGCACGACGCACGTGCCCAACCCGATGAGCACGTGGACGGCGACGGTCTTCGTATGGAGAGGGACGGTCGGCAAGAGGACGATAAAGCCGATGAGGGCGCCAAGCATGAGGGCGCCGACGACGCCGAAGCGCAGGACGTCCGAGACGAACGACCGGTCCGCGAGCGACGCTATCCCTGACCTCCTTGACCCTTGCTTCACGCACGCAACCCGAGGCACCCTTAGGGGCCCCTATAAAGTTTCGGTTCAGCAAGGGGGGAACGGTTAGGCCGAGCGCCTAAGTTTTTTGGGCCCGACCCGCCCTCGTTTTCGGCTGGTATCCTCACTTCCGCCCGGGAAACCGGGTCAATTCACACGGTTCCGGTACCGCTATCAAGGGTCTTCTACGGAAGGGTTGGCGGGGATTGCCTGGGCCGGCGGAAAAAACCCAGAGAAGAATATGCCCCAGCTCAGCATGAAAGAGCTTCTGGAGGCGGGCGTCCACTTCGGTCACCAGACCCGAAGGTGGAACCCGAAGATGAAGCGTTACATTTACGGTGCCCGCAATGGGATTTACATCGTCGACCTGCACCAGACGATCAAGCTTTTTGAGGACGCCCTCAATTACGTCCAGCGCGTCGTCTCCGACGGCGGTACCGTGCTCTTCGTCGGCACCAAGAAGCAGGCCCAGGCGGCTGTCCGCGAAGCGGCCCAGCGCAGCGGCCAGTACTGGGTCACCGAGCGGTGGCTCGGCGGCATGCTGACCAACTGGGACACGATCCAGCAGCGCATCACCCGGCTCAAGGAGCTCGACCGGATGAAGGAGGAAGGCTACCTTGGCCGCCTCCCGAAGAAGGAGCAGCTGAAGAGGGAGGAAGAGCGGGACAAGCTCAACCGCTACCTGGAGGGCATCCGCCACATGAGCGAGATGCCGAAGCTGATGTTCGTGGTCGACCTGAACAAGGAGTCGATCGCGGTCAAGGAAGCCCAGAGGCTTAAGATCCCCGTCGTCGCGATCGTGGACACGAACTGCGACCCTGACGAGGCCGATTACGTGATCCCCGGCAACGACGACGCCATCCGCGCGATCCGGCTCGTGACGAGCAAGATCAGCGACGCAGTCCTTGAAGTCAAGCCCTATGACGAAGCGATGACCGAGGGGACGATGACGGAAGGCGAGACGGTGCAGGAAGAAGAGACCGCGCCGGTCGCCTTCGGCGAGGTCGAGGAGGAGTTCCTCCGCGCCTTCGGCGAATCGCACGACGGCGAGAGGGCCTCGCCCTTCGCCAGTCCGGTCCCCGGGACCAAATTCGAGCCCTCGACAAGCTCGCCGGAGGCCGAGGAGACGGTGGAACCCGTTGCCGCCGCCGAAGCCGGCCATGGCCTCAATGAATCCGAGAAGGCCGAGGCGGCCCCTGCCGAAACGAACGCCGAGCCCCAGACCGAAACCCCCGCCGAGCCCAAAATGGAAGGCGAGGAAAGCTGAAAGATGGCCATTGACCCCAAGGACGTAAAGCGACTGCGCGAGGAGACCGACGCGCCCATGATGGAGTGCAAGAACGCGCTCGAGAAGGCGGGGGGCGACTTCGACCAAGCTCGGCAGATCCTCCGAGAGACCGGTAAGGCCGCCGCCGCCAAGCGCGCGGACCGCACGACGAGCGAAGGCATCGCCCACTACGTCACGAGCGCCGACGGCAAAAAGGCCGCCGGAGTCGTGATCGAGTGCGAGACCGACTTCGTCTCCGGAAACGACACCTTCAAGGCGCTTGTGGCCAAAGTCGCGAATGCGTTCCTCGAGGCCGAGACGTCCGACCCGGCCCAGGTGATGGTCGACGGCGAACCTGTCGCCGCCGCGATCGAGCAGGCTGTCGCCGTTATCCGCGAGAACATCGTCCTGAAGAAAGCGACGTTCCACCGGACCGAAGGCACCATCGCCGTCTACAACCACCACAACCGGAAGCAGGCGTCCATGGTCGAGCTCGAAGGCACGGCCAGCAACATCAAGGACGCGGGCTACCAGGTTGCGGTGCAAACCGTGGCATTTGCCCCCAGCTTCCTGAAGAAAGACGACGTGCCGCGAGAGGTTATCGAACGGGAAATCGAGATCGAAAAGCAGCGCGCGATCAACGAAGGCAAATCCGAGGACATCGCCGAGAAGGCGGCCCAGGGCCGGGTGAACAAAGAGTTCTACCAGTCCCAGGTGCTGCTGGAGCAGCCGATGTACACGGACCAGAAGAAGAGTGTCACCCAGTACCTCCAGGAAGAGGGCAAGGTCGGTGGCGGCCCGATCAGCGTCCGCTCTTACGAGCGGATCTATGTCGGGATGAGCGCCTGAACGCGCCTTTTTCCTCACTGCAAAACCCTCCCCGCCCCAGTGGCAGGGAGGGATTTCTATTCCGCCGACACCAGACCGGCGGCCCAACCGGGGCCGCGAGCCACAATTGTCTGGGGCAGGTATGCCCTAGCCTATTTCAATCCCACGTGGGGCGGGTATAGTCCGTCACTCACAGAAGCTATGGTCAAGATTCGTCTGCGCCGAATGGGCAACAAACACAGGCCCTACTACCGTATCGTGGTCGCCAAGAGCACCGCGGGCAGAAACGGGAGTTTTATCGAGGTCTTGGGCACCTATAACCCGATCACCCAGCCCAAGCAGATCGAAATCAAGGGGCCGCGGGCCCTGCACTGGCTCATGACCGGTGCCCAGCCGACGGAGACCGTCGCCTACCTGCTCAAGAAGCAGGGCGTGCTCGACGAGTTCTTCCAGCAGCGGCCGGACTCCAAGAAGGACTACAAGTTCCTGGACAAGCGCGTGGCCCCGACCACTTCCGCCACGGTCGCGGCGGCCGATGAGCCAGCCGCCGAGGCAGCGCCGGAACCGACCGCCGCTCCTGAATCTGAGCCGGTCGCCGAAGCCGCGCCGGAGCCCGCCGCCGAGGCCGCTCCCGAGCCCTCCGCGGAAGCCCCCGCCGAAGAGACCGCTGAGGAAACTCCCGCCGAATGAGCCTAAGCGATTTCGTCCAGCGCCTCGTCGAACTCACCGTTCTTGAGCCGGACTCGGTCTCGGTGCAGCAGTCTGCCGACCGGGGCGCCACCATCTACCTGGTCAGCGTCGCGCCGAACGACGTCGGCCGCGTGATCGGGAAGGACGGCCGGGTCATCACCTGCATCCGCCAACTGGTGAGCGCCGCCGGGGCCAAAGCCAAGCAGCGGACGGTCGTAAAAGTCGTCACCGAGTGAAACCGGACGGTCCAGAGCCGGAGATCGTAGCCGTCGGCCAGATCGTCGGCACCCACGGCGTCAAGGGCGGCCTGCGCGTCAACGTCCTCACCGACTTCACCGAGCGGTTCGAGCCGGGAGAGACCTTGCTCCTCGACGGCGAGCCGCGCAAAGTCCTTTCTCTGAACTGGCACAAAGGCCAAGCCCGCATGAAGCTGGAAGGCGTCGACAACATGGAGGCGGCCGAGGCCCTCAAGTGGAAGTATCTTGGCGTGCCCGAGGAGGACCGCCCCGAACTTGACGAAGACGAGTTCCTGGCGCGCGACTTGGTCGGGATGACCGTCGTCACCACCGAAGGCCTTGAAATCGGGCCGCTGGACGAGGTGATGCCCTTCCCCGCCCACGACGTCCTTCGGATCGGCGAGGTCATGATCCCCGCCGTCAACGAGTTCGTCCGCGACATCGATTTCGACTCCCGCCGCATCACCGTCCACGTGATTCCCGGAATGTTGCCGGAAGAACCGGGTAAGCAGGAGAAATGAGCGGCTTCATCGACGAGGCGGTCGTCACGTTTGAATCCGGACGTGGCGGGAACGGGGCCGCCAGCTTCCACCGGGAGAAGCACGTCCCCCGCGGCGGGCCGAACGGAGCCGATGGCGGCAAGGGCGGCGACATCATCCTGAAGGCCGAGCGTGGGATGCGCACGCTGTACGAGTTCAAGCTCAAGGACCACTACCGCGCCGACCACGGTACGCACGCGGTCAACAACAAGGCGGGCAAGAACGGAAAGTCCATTACGGTGCGCGTCCCGATCGGCACCCAGGTGACGGAAGTCGGCGACGAAGAGCCCCTTGTGGACCTTGTGGCGCACGGCATGTCGTTCGTGGTCGCCCGGGGCGGGCGCGGGGGCCGGGGCAACTTGCACTATACGAGCAGCGTCCGCCAAGCACCGACCTTCGCCGAAAAGGGCGCCCCTGGCGAAGCCGTCCAGGTCAAGCTGGAGATGAAACTCCTCGCGGACGTTGGCTTGGTCGGACTCCCCAATGCGGGCAAGAGCACGCTGATCTCAGCCTGCTCTGCGGCCAAACCGAAGATCGGCGCCTACCCCTTCACCACCATCGTCCCGAACCTGGGCGTGGTCAGCGTCGGCGACGAGACGTTCGTAATGGCAGACATGCCCGGCCTCATCGAGGGCGCCAGCGAGGGCGTCGGCCTAGGCCACCAGTTCCTGAAGCACGTCGAGCGCACCAGGGTGCTGATCCACGTCGTCGACCTCTTCCCCATCGACGAGACCGACCCCTTCACGAACTATAAGACGGTGGAACACGAGCTGCAACGGTATTCCCCGGCACTGGCCGAGCGCCCCCGTCTGCTTGTCTTGAACAAGACGGACTTGGGAACGCCCGAGATGGTCGAAGCGGCGGCCGAGCCGTTCAGAGGCATTGAAGTCGAAACATTCCTGGCCTCGGCGGCGACGAACCAAGGCCTCGAACCGATGCTCTTTCGCGCGCTGGCCCTGCTGAAGGAGAGCGAGGGCGAGCAGCCCGAAGTCGTGCTTCGTCCCGTCGCGGTCGAGCGCACCCCCGGAGACTGGGGCGTGCTGGTGGAGAACGGCGAGTACATCGTGACGGGCAAACGGATCGAGCGGCTCGTCGCCATGACGAACCTCGGCAACAGCGAGGCCGTCCGGTATCTCCACCGCAAACTAGAGCGGATCGGCGTCGTCCAGAAACTGCGCGACATGGGTATCGAAGAGAACGACACGGTGAAAATCGGCAACTACGAGTTCGCCTTCATGGATTGGTAATGCGTTACGGCGTCTTAGGAGGAACGTTCGACCCGCCCCACCTGGGGCACGTGGCGTTGGCGGAAGCGGCCCACGATGCCTTGCAGCTGGACGAGGTGTTGCTGGTACCCGGTTACCAGAACCCGCTGAAACGGCGGCAGCCTGCAGCCACGGGCGCCCAGCGTTTCGCCATGTGCGGATTGCTCGCCCACGAGCGGCCCTGGCTCGCGGTGAGCGACATCGAACTCACCCGCAAGGGGCCGAGCTACGCTCTAGAAACGATGGAGGAGCTCACCTACTCGCGCCCTGGCGACTACTGGTTCGTTATGGGGGCGGACGCCCTCGCGTCGCTGCCCCAATGGAGAGAGCCGGCCAAGCTCCTGCGGCTCTGCCGAGTCGCCGTGGTCGCCCGCACCGGGACGCGCTTAGAAGGCGTCCTCAACGAGCTCGACCGTGAGTGGCGCAGGGTCGTCGACGTCGTCGAAATGCCAAACCACCCGGTTTCCTCGTCTAAGATCAGGGAGGACGTCGCGAGGGGACGGCCTACCGATAGGTGGCTCACCGCCGCCCTTCGGGAGTACATTGAGCGAGAGGGACTCTATCTCGACTGAACGACCATTGAACTCGCAAGAGAAAGCCGACCGCATCCGCGAATTCGCGGACGACATCAAGGCGGTGGACATCGAGGTCATCGACGTCCGCGCGAAGACGTCTGTCGCCGACTTCTTCGTCGTCTGCTCGGGCACATCGGACACCCACGCGAACTCCATCGCCGAAAAGGTGGAGGAAAAGATGAGGGCGATCGGCGAGCGTGCCCTCCGTTCCACCACCGGCCCGAAAGCGGGCGGGTGGATCCTTTACGATTTTGGCGACGTGGTCCTGCACGTGATGCTGGAGGAGAAGCGACAGTTCTACGATCTGGAGACGCTATGGCGGACGATGCAGAACGATCCGAACCTGATGCCGTAGCAGAGGCCCCCCGCGAGCTCACGGAAGAACAGCGGCTCCGGGTCGAAGACCTTTTGCGCCAGGCGAACCTTGCCAAAGTGAGGGGCCAGGCGGATCTGTCCGAGAGGCTCGTCTTGGAGGCGGTCCAACTCGCGCCACACTCGTCTCCTGCGAACGAAGCCCTGGGCGACGTCTACCTAGAACAGCGTCAGACCCGCAAAGCCCGTGAGGCGTATAGGCAGGCGGTGGAGCTCGACGCCACCAACGCGAGCGCGGAGCGCAAGTACGGCGAGACCGTGCTCGCCATCGAGACCGCCCTCAACCCCGCCCTGCTCCTGGGGAGCGGGGAGGGCACCTATGCGAGCGGCAAGGCCTCGGTCGTGCTCAGTTTCTTGGTCCCCGGCCTGGGCCAGATCGTCAACGGCTTGCGCGCGAAGGGCGCGGCTTTTATGGGCGTCTGGCTCGTCGGCTGGATCCTTGCGTTCCTGGTGCCGAACGGGATGAAGGGTCTGACGACCCTCTTCACCGGCCGCGGGCCGGGATTCGAGCCGCTTGTCCTGCTGCCCCTGGGGATCAGTGCGATCGCGTGGATCTGGTCGATCTTGGACGCGGGCCAGGCCGCGGGCCGCGTCGAACAGAAAAAATTTGAACGCCCGACGCCGCCGGTCGACAAAGACTTCGAGATTTAACGCACGACTTTGGCGCGCTGCAAGGCGCCCTCGATGTCTTCGCCCCCCGGCCCCGCGCTCCGGAGCACCTCGATTTGGATCGGCTTCGGCTGTGACCCGAGCGAACTCAGGGCGAGCAACGCGGCCCGGTCGGCAAGCCCCCCGCTCCAAGGCGAGCGCGCGTCCAGCCAGACGGGGCTCAGCCTCCCTTCGAAGCGCAGCGACGCCTCCGCAAGGTTGAGCGCCCTGGCGATTGTCGCCTCGACCGGGAACCTCTTGGCGCGGAGCGCCTCCAAGACCTCCCCGCCCTTCGCCGGGCCTGCCCAGACAAGGCGGAGCGAGAATCCCTGCGCGGTCGGCCAGAGCACGGCCTCTTGCCGGTAGCTCCGTCCCATGTCCTCGCGCAGCACTTCGTGCAAGAGCGATCCCTGCCCGGTGCCCAGCGCATAGGCCGCCACGAACCCGTTCGGCCCGATGTCGCCGGGCTCCCCGAGGCGGATCTCGTGCGATTCCAGATCGGGGGCGACGAGCCTGGACTCGGCCTCGCGCCAGCGCTCCGGCCGAGGCGCGGGCCTCGCCGGGAACCTGCGACCCAAGTCCTTGGCCGGCGCGCCGGGCTCGAACGCTCCGGCGACCACGACGAGAAGGTTGGCGGGCTGGAAGGAGAGGCGGTACAACTCGCGGACGGCCTCAGGTTTCACCGCCGAGACGTCCGGCTGCGGCCCGTTGACCGCCTTAACCCACGGATCGGTGATGCGGCTTTGCAGCCGCTCCTTGGCCTTGGCGATCCCTTCGTCGCTCAGGCGAGCCTCTTCGACGAGCGATTCCAGGATCTGCGCGGCCACGTCGTAACCGTTCTCCGGCTCGACGATCTGGATCCTGATGAAGCCGTCGCCCGGGTTGATGAGCATGGGGACGCCCGCTTGCTGGCCATAGCTGCGCATCTTCTCCGTCGTGAATTGGCTTGTGCCTTCCCAGAGCGCTTCGGCCAGCACGCGCCAGACCGCGCGCTTGTATCCCGTTTCCAGCGGTGCCGCGCGCACGACGGCCTGCACGACGACGTTCGGCGATTCTTCCGGCGCTTCGAGCACCTTAAGCCCAAGGCTGGGGCCGACCAGCGCCAGCAGCGCGAGCGCCGCCGTCACCGCGAGCCCCCTTCGATTGCCAGGTTCCACCGGCCGATCGCCTCGTCAAGCAACGAATCGTCTAGCCGCTCCGCCCACGCCGCCCTTTCCATCGGGTTGAAGCTGCGTCCCGCCAAACCCCAAAGGGCACGCGCCTTCGCGAGTTCGACTTGATCGGTGGCGAGCCGCTGCCAATAACGGGCGGCGAGGTTGCGGGCGCGCTGCCGCACCAAAGGCCGGTCTGCCTCGGCGACGGGCTTCATGAGAGAAGCGGTGGCCACTGTCACCATTCCGGCGGTGGGGCTCGGCATGACGACCAGCCCCCCCGATCCGTCTTGGGCCAGCACGAGCCCTACGCCGAGTAGCGCCAGCCCCGCAGGCTCCTCGATGGAAGGCGCGGCCGTCCAAGCCGCCCTTCCTGTGCGCGAACGGCCCTCTCCTTCCGCCACGGGCCTGGGTTGGAACCTGGCCTCGCCCTCCCGGATTCCCTGGAGCGCGCTTCGCGCGCTCGCGAGGGCGGAGCCCGTGTCGAAGTCTCCGACAGCGGCCAGAGCGATGTTCGAGCCGACCATCGACCGCTCGTGGAGCCTAAGGAGGGCGTCCGCGTCCGCACCCTTGATCGTCCCTTCGGGACCGTAACCGTCCAACCCTCGGTCTCCATAAACGGCCCATGCCTCGGCCGAAGCTTTGTCGTACTCCGAGCGAAGCGCGTATTCGTGTCCGATAATGCCGACCTCCCTCTCCACTTCCCCTGGGCCGAGGGGAAGTCCGGCGGCCACGCGGGAGACGCTCTCCCAAGCGACAGAAAGCTTGTCGGGGTCGATCAGGATGGTGAAGAAAGTCGCGTCGCGGGTGGTCTCGGCGATGAGCCGTCCCCCCGCCGCCTCTATTCCGGGTCCGATCCGCTTGGCGACAAGGTGCTCCCAAAGGTGGCGGAAGCCGTGGGTCTCGGGCGTATCGGGGGCGGCCCCCGCTCCCACAGCGAGCACGACCACCGCGTCGCCAGAACCCGTGCCCTCGACGCTGACCCGCGCCCCGTTTGGCAAAGTCGCCCGCTGCAGAGGGGAGGCGACGATCTGCCCAAGGAGCAGGGCTGCCACAAGCATCTCACCAGGGTACCGAGAAGGGCGGTGCCCGGCCCGGTACCCCTCAGCGCAAGTAGCTGGCGCCGTTGATGTCGAGGACGATGCCGCTGAGGTAGGCGGCTTCGTCGCGCAAGAGAAAAGCCACCGCCGCCGCGCAATCAGCCGGGCTCGCCATGCGCCCGAGCGGGATGTCGCGCAGGATTTCGGGCAGGCGGGTCTCCATCCCCTCGCGTGCCATCGCCGTCTCGACCCAGCCCGGGGCGATCGCAAAGTGCCGCACGCCGAGCTTTGCATGCTCGACGGCAAGCGCCCTCGTCAAATTGAGAAGGGCCGACTTTGACGCCGAATATGGAGAGGCGCCTGCTTCACCGCGGTGCCCAACCCGGCTCGCCACGTTGACGACGGCGCCGCTTCCCCGCTCCAGAAAGTGCTGCGCGGCCGCCCGGACGAGCGCCACCGGCGCGAAGAAGTTCACCTGCATCGCCCGTCGCCACGCCGCGTCGAACTCCTCCTGGCTCGAACCGAGAAAGTCCAGCTTCACATACTCTCCAGCGTTGTTCACAAGGGCTTCGAGCGAACCGGCCAGGCGAACCGCCTCGGGCACGATCTGCCCGACCTCCGCAGGATTCGAGAGGTCCGCCTGCACCATGCCCGCGCAGGCCTCGCCAAGCTGCCGGGCCGTCTCGTTTGCGCCCGCCTGATCGGCCCCGAAGTGCAGGGCCACCCGCCATCCGTCTTCTGCCAAGCGCAGCGCCACCGCCCGCCCGATCCCTTTCGAAGAGCCCGTGACAAGAACCGTTTTCGCCATTCCCTTGTAAACTCCTTTGACTGGGCGCGTCTGACCCTGGTGTTGAGCACTATGAACCCAATCCTTCGATTTCTGCCGGTGGCCGGCGCGCTCGGCCTCTTCGCCTTTGGCATGGTCGGGGCCAAGCAGCCGAAGAATCCGACGGCGATTGTTACCTTCTACCTCAGCACCGAGTGCCCGGTCGCGGCCGCTTATACGCCGCGGATCAACAGCCTCGTCGAGGAGTTCAAGCCGAAAGGGGTCCAGTTCGCTTCGTATTTTCCGAACGCGGCCGACAGTCGGAGTAAGGTCGAAGCCTATGTCCGCGAGCGGAACTACTCCTTCTCCGCCGAATTGGACTTAGGCGGAGAGAAGGCCCGGGCCAATAAAGTCGAGATCGTCCCGACCGTCGTCGTTCGGTCGGCGGACGGGGCCCTGCTCTACCGGGGCGCGATCGACGATTCCAAATACGCCGACGCCGTCCGCAGACCCTATCTGCGCGAAGCGTTGCTCGCGGTGGCCAACGGCAAGAGCCCAACAGTGGCGGAGACAAAGCCCGTCGGCTGCATCATGGATCCTGGCCCGCCTGTCCCGACCTTGAAGGAAGTCAACTACTCTGAACATGTCGCCGCGATCCTGAACGACCATTGCGTCACCTGCCACCGCCCAGGGCAGGTCGGGCCGTTTTCGATGGTCGGCTACCAGAACGCGAAGAACTGGTCGAACATGATCGCCGAGGTCACCGGCAAGGGCACCATGCCACCATGGAAGGCCGCGCCGGGCGTCGGCGAGTTCAAACAAGAAAACCGCCTTTCCGACCGCGAGGTCGCCGTCCTTCGGCAATGGGCGCAGGCGGGCGCGCCGCAAGGCGACCCGAAGAAGGCGCCGAAGCCGCCCACTTTCAAGAGCGACTGGGCGCTGGGCAAGCCGGACATGGTGGTCTCGATGCCGGAGAGCTTCGACCTTGGCCCAGACGGCCGCGATGAATACTGGAACTTCGTCATCACGCCGGACATTAAGAAGCCGGTCTGGATCCAGGCGATGGACGTGCAGCCCGGCAACCGGCGCGTCGTCCATCACGTGATAGCCTTCCTCGATTCCAGCGGCCGCGCGAGGAAGATGGCTGCGGCAGGTCGATCCGGCGGCTATAAGACGTCCGGCGGGGGCATTGGCGTCCAGCCGGACAACTCGCTTGGCGGGTGGGCGCCCGGCCTCGTCCCCTCACGCTTCCCAGAGGACGCCGGCTTCCTCTTGAAACCGGGGACGGACATCGTGCTCCAGGTCCACTACAACAAGAGCGGCAAACCCGAGAAAGACCTCACGAAGGTCGCGCTCTACTTCAACAAGGGCAAGGTGCAGAACTCGGTCAAGATCGCTTGGCTCGCCAACCCCCTGATCCGCATCCCAGCCGGCGAATCGGACCACAGGGTGAAGCAGACAATCCCGATCCCCGCCGACGTGCGCCTCTACTCCCTGATGCCGCACATGCACCTCACCGGAAAATCCATGCGGGCGACCCTGGTCAAGCCGGACGGCTCGGAGCTTCCGCTCATCGACATCCCCGCGTGGGACTTCAACTGGCAGCTGATGTACCAGCTCCGAAGCCCCCTGGACATCGACAAGGGCTCGAAGATCGTGGTCGAGGCGGTCTACGACAATTCAGCCGGAAACCCGAACAATCCGAACGATCCGCCTAAGACGTTGCATTGGGGCGAGCAGACGACCGACGAGATGATGCTCTTGGTCGCCGCGATCTCCGTCCGGGGCCAGGACGGCTGGAAGGAAGCAGACTTCTGACCAAAGAGAGGCGGGTCCGTCGGGAAGACGGCCCGCCTGAGGTGATTGTGGGGTGGTTTCTAAGTTGCTTACGACCCTTGGCTTGGTCGCTTTGGTACCGGCCTATTGCTCATCTGCGGCCGATCTGTGACAAGGCCATGCCAACGACCGTGCCAAAAGCCGCTCTAAACCGCAGAAACTAGTCGAGTTGCTGAGGAATCCGGAGCCCCCTCGCCCCTCCGGGGGAGAGGGTGAGGGGCGCGCGGCTGGGCTAGACTCGCGTTGATGCCGAGAAACCGAAGCACCGTAGCTCGCGACCGAGTTAGGGCCGCACACCATTTGCCCCTCGGCAAGCGGCCGCTGCCGCCCGTCTTCTAACATCTGCGTGTGCGCCCGATGCGGATCTCCATCCTTAACTGGACCGGCGACCGCCCGAACTGGGGGTGCCAAGCCACCAGTTTCGGACTGCTGGACGATCTGCGCGAAGCTCTCGGCGAAGCCCCCGTAGAGTTCCACTTCGTCCCGCTGGGGGAGAAGGTCGCCGCCGACAGGCGGGTCCGCCTGCTCGACCCCTGGTTGCGCCGCTCGTTGGCCGGACGCGGGAGCCCCGGGCTCGTCACCCTCGCGGGCCAAGCGATCTATGGCGAGGCGCTCCTTTCGCGGCTCAGGCAGGCAGACGTCGTCGTCTTCATGGCCGAGGGCACCATGACCGGGCTGAACTTCTTCGAAGGCTCGCGGCTGTTGCTCTTGCCTTGGCTCGCCGCAGAGATGGGGAAGCCCGTCTTGAGCCTCAACCAGTCCGTCTTTTCCGCGGCCCCGGGCTTCGAGCCCGCAATGCGGGCGACCTATGCGAAGTTCCGCATGGTCGCGCTCCGAGAGCCCGCTTCGCTCGCGTACATGCGGGAGCTCGGCTTTTCGGAGGCGTTCCTCTTCGCGGATTCCGCGTTCCGCACCGAGCCAAGCGAAATGCCGCTGGCCGAGTTGGTCGCTGGGGAGGTCCTCGGGCCGCTTCTGTGCCTGACCGGTTCGGGTGGGCACTCGGGACTCCACCAAAGCCCCCCGATGGAGGCAGCCGCCGCCTTTGCCCGCGACAATGGGCTCCAAGTGTGTGCGCTGACCTGGAACCCGAGCGTCGCGGTCGAGATGGAATCAGTTGTGGCCAAGGTGGGCGGTCTCCCTCCCCTGAGGCCGAAGCCAGGCATCGGCTATCGCGACGTGAGTGCTCTGCTCGCGCAGTCCTTCGCGCTCGTCGGCGGTCGCTACCACACCGCGATCCAGGCGGCGACGGTCGGCACGCCGTTCGTTTCGCTCCCCTCTGGAACGCACAAGACTCGCGGCCTGCACGAGCTCCTGCGCTACACCCTGCCTTGCCATGCGCTCGACGACGCCCAAGGCGTGCTCGACTCCCTCTCGCGCATCAAGGACGACCGCCATGCGTTCTCCGCCCTCCTCGCTGAAGGCACACTCCGCATCCGCCAAGAACGCCACACCGCCCTTAAACACCTGCGCAAAGCTTTGCTTGGTTAGGAGCGTAGCCCGGAGCCGGGCATAGATCTTGGTGGACCGTGTAGGGCTCGAACCTACGACCCGCTGATTAAGAGTCAGCTGCTCTACCAACTGAGCTAACGGTCCAGAGCCTCGGATTATGAAGCCAGTGAATCGGCCTGCTTAGGACTTTGGCGCGGCGCGGTCGCGGCAAAGGCCGAGGGCGAATTCGACCGCTTGCTCGTTCGACCATCTGCTGCCGGTGCTGGTCGCCGCCTTATAGGCCGCGTTGCCCAGCGCGCCGGACGCGGTGGCCACGGCCTCTTCGAAGGGTCTGCGCATGCTGGTGGTGACCAGCGGGGG
Source organism: Fimbriimonadaceae bacterium (assembly GCA_019454125.1). Taxonomy (NCBI): domain Bacteria; kingdom Bacillati; phylum Armatimonadota; class Fimbriimonadia; order Fimbriimonadales; family Fimbriimonadaceae; species Fimbriimonadaceae bacterium. Next base: position 1,537,090 of record CP075365.1, on the reverse strand, counting down.
CGAGTCGCGCTCGGAGAAGTAGCCGGCCAGCCGGGCAAAGCCCACGAAGTCTCCGACGGCCGCCGCCAAGCAGGCGACATGGGCCACGGCCGAGTCCGCGCCGTCGAACCACTGCCCCGCCCAAAGGGCCTCGATCCCATCGAGGGTCTGACGCCAGGCTTCGTCCCAGTCTTCGCGGAGGGCGGCAAGCGAGCCGAAGTTGAGGTGGTTGAAGGCCGTCCCTCGGGAATAGGCGATGTCGGAATTGATCCGTTGCGACTCGTGCAGCAGGGCGTCGGCGTCCTCGAGGCGCTTCTCCGCTATCGCGATGAGGGCGCGGTGCTCCAGCAGGATGCTTTGCAGGCGGCGGTCGCCGACTTCCTCGGCGAGCGGCTCGGCCGTCCGATAGTGGTCCTCGGCGGACGCGAGGTCGCCGGCAAAATCGCAGAAACGGCCGAGGTTGACGCGCGCGATGACTTCAAGGCGCGGGTTCTTCAACTCATGGTTCTCGAGCACGACCTGCTTGAACGCTTCCTCCGCTTCGTCCAAGCGGCCCGCGCTAAGAAGGATGTTGCCCAGGTTGCACAGGGTGCCGGCGGTGCGGACTCGATCGTCGGTCTGTCGCCAGTACTCGTAGGCTTTGCGGGTCGCCTCGATGGCTTCCGGCAGACGCATCTGGAACGTCGAGTAGATGCCGAGCGCCCCCCAGGCTTTCGCCTTCAAGGTGACGTCCGCCTCCGGTGCGGCCGCAAGGAGCGCGCGGCAGCGCTCTGCCCACTCGCCTGCGCTCGAGCTCAGCATCACCAATTGCGGGATGCTGCCCACCACGCGGAGGCCGTATTCGACCGCGACCGCGCCTCGCATGGCACGGTCGCAGACGGCGCGAAAATTGTCCAGCTCGGGAGCGCACTTGGCCGCCCATTCCTTCTGGTCCGGGCTGTTCAGCTTCGGCACCGCCTCCTCGATCAGGGCCGCGAAATAGGCGGCGTGGGCGTTCAGTGCCCTGTCCTGTCCGAGTTCGGTGAGTCGCTCGCGGGCGAACTCGCGCACGGTCTCCAGCATCAGGAACCTCATTCCAACCGGCGTCTCGACCGCCTGGAGCAGCGAGTCCTCGACAAGCTCCTCGAGCAGGGTCTCCGGCCCGGGCGTCCCCGTGACGGCGGCAATGGCCTCAAGCGCGGCCCCGTTCCGAAAGACGCTCATGGCGGCGAAGCCGGGGCGCGTCTCGTCGTGTAGCAGGTCATAGCTCCACTCGATGCAGGCGCGCAGGTTTCGGTGGCGTCCGTCCGGACCGTGGCGCTTGGTGGCGAAGGCGTCCAGACGGTGGGCGAGCTGCCCGACGATCTGCGCGGGGCTGGCCAGTCCGACTCGGCCCGCCGCCAGTTCGAGGGCGAGCGGCAGGCCATCGAGCCGCGCGCAAATCTCGGCGACGGGCCGGACATTGTCAACAGTGAGTTCGAAGTCCTGCCGGACCGCCTTGGCCCGGTCGACAAAGAGGCGCAGGCTGTCGTTCTGGGAGATCTGGGCGAGGCTCGCCGCAACGCTTGGGGTCACGAGCGGGTTTAGGTTAAAGAGCCTTTCTCCCTCGACATGCAACCGGGTCCTTGAAGTGACGAGGATCCGCACGTCGCTCGATGCAGAAAGCAAGTCTTGGACGAAAGGGGCGCCTCCTTCGGCGACTTGCTCATAGTTGTCCAAGACGAGGAGAGAAGGGCCGCCCGCGAGAGTGTTTCGGATGCTGACCCAAGGGTCGCCCTGTTGCGCCTGGTTGCCGATCAGCACGGAGCCGACCGTGTACGGCAGCAAGCCAGGGTCGCGGAGCGAGGCCAACGGCACGAACCAGACCCGCCCACCATAAGCCTCCGCCAACACGGATGCGACCCGGATCGAGAGCCGCGTCTTGCCGCAGCCGCCGAACCCGACGACCGTCAGCAGCCGCCCCGGGTCGGTCGATTCCGGCGAGAGCAGGTCCACGATCCTCGCGATCTCGTCCACGCGGTTGAAGAACTTCGAGAGCTCTGCCGGCAAGTTGGCCCTCGAGGCGTGCGAGGGCGGCCCGGCAGGCTCCGCTTGGCCTGGAGCCTCACGGATCGAAGCGGCGAGCCGCTTCTTCACGGCTTGGATCTGCTCTTCGACGTCCCCGTCGCGCTCGGAGGCCTCCAAGGCTTGGACCGCGGCGGCGGACGGAGCCTCTCCCCACTGCGAGTCCAGAAGCCGCTCGAGCTCCTCGAACTGGCGGAGCGCCTCGGCGCTTCTCCCCTCCTCGCCATAGAGCTTGATGAGGGCGACGTGGAGGTCTTCCCGAAGCGGGGCGACCGCAATGGTCCGCTTCACCGCCATCACCGCGGAGGAAAGGTTTTCGAGGCGGCGGTAGTCGGCGACGAGGCCGAGCGTGGCCTCCACCCACTGCTCCTCCAGTTTTAGCAGCTGGGGAATGATCCAGTCCTCGTCTTGGCCCTGCAGCAGCGGCCCCTGGACCAACTGGAGGGCGGATTCCCTTTGGCGCACCCGGACTCCAGCGTCGGTTTCCCCGGCCGCCGCCTCCAGGAGGCGTTCGAACTGGCGGACATCCGTGGAAACGAGGTCGGGGTTCAGGCAGACCGAGTCCCGGTCCGCTTGGAGGCCGTTGCCGTCAGGCGAGTCCAAGAGCTTGCGGAGCGAGCTTAGTGCGGTGCGGAGGCTCTGCCGTCCCTGCTCGCCGAACGAGTCCGGCCAGAGCATGTCGATGAGCGACTCCCGCGTGACGGGCCTTCCCAGGTGATAGGCGAGGTAGCCCAGCAACGCGGCCGTCTTCTCGGTCCGGAAACGGCTGGTCTCGGTCTCGCCCACGGCGACCGTGAGCCTCCCGAAGAGCCGGACATTGATCGAACCTTGCCACATTTGCGAGTGCCTGCGGACGTGCGCATCTTACTCCGGGCCGTGCCGACCCTGGAAACATTCCAGGTTCCCCGCGCCCTGAGCGCTTTGGCGGCATCCATTCCCTCCGGGGGGCGGCGACTCGCCCTTCCGAGAGCTGGGTTCGGTTGCGGGAGGCGCGGTATCTTCCCGGGCGTGCTGATCCGCCCCTTCCGCCCAGGAGACACGCCCGCGGTCGTCGAGACGGTGCGAGTCGTCTACGATGAGTACTCCCTGACCTGGGACGAGGAGGAGTACCACGCCGACCTCTTCACGATCGAGGAGGAGTACGGCTTTCCCGAGAACGGGTTTTGGGTCGCGGAAGTTGACGGCGAGGTCGTCGGTTGCGCTGGACTGGCCGTTTTCGAGCCGCTCCCCGGTGACCGGGGCGGCACGATCGTCGTCGAAGGCACCGTCCGGGTCGCGACCACAGATTGCGAGATCGTCCGTGTCTACGTCCGCCCCGCGGCGCGCGGCAAAGGAATCGGCGAGGCCCTCAGCCGCACGGTCATCTCCGAGGCCGTGGAACGGGGCCGAACCGCCATGGAGATTTGGAGCGACAAGCGCTTCCACGCGGCCCATCGGCTTTACCAGCGCCTGGGCGCACAGATCGTTGGCGACCGTGTCTGCGACGACCCCGACGACAGCCCCGAATGGGGGCTGTACCTGAGCCTCACGTCGTGACCCGGAGGCCCCAAAAAGACACCGCCGGGAGGAATCCTCCCGGCGATGGTCCCGCGGTCAAGCGTAAGAAGCGACTCTCAAGGTTCAGGGCTTGCCTTTACCGGCCGGCTTGCCGCCGCCCGCCTTTGCGCCACCCTGTCGGCCGCCTTCCTTTTCGCGCTGGGCGCGGAGCTTAGCCATCTCTTCTTTCATCCGCGCCTCGTATTTGGTGAACTGCGCGGGGGTCAGAGTGGCCTTCATGCCGGCCTGATAGTCCGCCTGGATCTTTTGCATCTTGCCGCGCATTGCTTCACGATCGGACTGCGAAGCGGGCTGACCGGGCTTGCCCGCCTTGCCTCGAAGGGCCTTCAGTTCGTTCTCGCGCTTCTGGTCGAGCTGCGTGATCTTGGTCTTCTGATTGGCGTTCAGGCCAAGCTCGCCAAGCACCTTCTTGTGGGCCTCCTGCATCTTGCCGCCCATCATCATGCGGCCACCGCCCGGGCCGCCCATCTGGGGAGCGCCGCCCTTCGGTCCGGCCTTTTGAGCGAAGGCGGTCGTGCCAAAGGCGAGCACGATGGCGGCGAGGAGCGCGCCGTAAAGTTTGTTTTTCATGAACGTAAGTCCGTAGTTGGCCAAGGGCCTCGCTGGTTACGACGAAACTCGCTCGACAGAGTTCATACGGCCGGCCCGGGGTGGAAAGTGTCTAGGGATTCGGCCCTAGCCTTCTGGACCAGGTCCTTAATCGCCCGGTTCTCTGCGTTGCGGAACTCGTCGGGCGTGCCCATGAAGACCAGGCTTCCCTTCTCCAAGAAGGCGATTCGGTCGGCCACCCGCATCACGGAGCTCACGTCGTGGCTGACGACGATGCTGGTCGCTCCGGTCCTGTCCCGAGTCTCTACGATGAGTTGGTCGATCGAATACGCGGTCACGGGGTCGAGGCCGCTGGTGGGTTCGTCGTAGAGCAAGACCTGCGGGTCCATGGCGAGCGCGCGGGCCAAGCCGACCCTCTTGCGCATGCCGCCACTGAGTTCCGACGGCATCATCGCCTCCGTCCCCGAGAGCCCGACTTCGGCCAGCCGGTCCGCCACGAGCGACTTGGCCTCGCCCGAACTGAGCCGCCGCCGTCGTCTGACCCCGAAGAGGATGTTCTCCGAAACGTTCAAAAAGTCGAAGAGGGCGGCGTACTGGAAGACCATGCCGATGGCCGAGCGCACCGCTTCTGGCTCGCGCTTCGCGCTCCGCCCATCGACGAGGACGTCGCCCTCGGACGGATCGAGCAGGGCCGCGATGCAACGCAGCAAGGTCGTCTTCCCGCCTCCGCTTGAACCCATGATCACGAGCACCTGCCCAGGTTCGACCGCGAAGTCGATTTCTCGAAGCACCCATCGCCCTTCGAAGGCGCGGCCGAGACTTTGGACTTCCACCATAAGCGCTTAGCCAGCCTTGGCGTGGATCGCGCGGATCCGGGAGATCGTCTCTTCGTCCACCTCGCGCTCGAAACTCCGGAAGCCGGCAAGTTGGAATCCGTGCTTCGTGGCCCACCGCCGGGTCTCCTCGACCTTTTCCACCTGCACTTCTTTGCCGACCGTGTAGCTTTCGGCCCTGCCCTCCAGCGCAAGCATCATCGTCTCGGACATGCAGGCATAGGCCGTGCCTTTCGGGAAGCCAAAGTCGAAGCCGAAGTCGACCGCGCCCGGCACTTTCACCACGCCGCCTTCGATGACGAGAACGTCCGGTCGCTTCTCGGCGACTTTCACGCTCACGTCCCGGGGGCGGCTGACGTCACAGACCACCGCGCCCGACTTCAAGTGGTGCGGCTCCACGATCGCGCCTCCCGCACTGGTCACGGTGACGACCGCGTCAGCGTGCCGCAGGACGTCGAGGTCTACCGTCGCGTGCGAGCCTGGGATCTGGTCCGCGACCGCCTGGGTCCGCGCCTCGTCGCGCCCCACCAGCCACGTCTTGGCGAAGTTTGGGGCGAGGACGCGCGCGCAGGCGTTGCCGATCGAACCGGTCGCGCCGACCACGGCCAGCGTCGCCTCGCAGGGCTGCACCCCGACCTTGCGGCACGCCTCAAGAGTTCCTTCTATCGCCGTCGCGACCGTGTAGCTGTTCCCGGTCGTGATCGCGATGGGGCTCCGTTCGGCGATCGTGATACCCCCGTCGCCCACCACACTCGTGAACGCGCCGAGGCCCATGATCTCCGCCCCTACGTCCGCCGCCATGCGGGCGGCTTCGACGATGAGCGCATAGCTCTCCTCAACGGGCACGCTGCCCGTCATCATTCGCGGGGTCAGGGGGACTCCGAAGAACCAGCCTTCGGTCTCGACTCCGGTGATCGACTTCACCCCGGTGATGTGGCTGACGTAAGTGGGTTTCGTCATCCTTAGGAACCGCTCGATCCACCCCTCGGGCATCCAGCGGGCCCAGGCATACTTCCTTGCGGCCTGCCGTGCCGTCAGCGGATGGAGCAAGAAGGCAAACCGCGTCACCTGGCCGAGTGTACCGGTGACAGGTTCCACCTGGGCCCGCACCAGGTTCACCGGGCCTAATGCCTTTGAAGCGAAACCCCATTGCCACGCGTTAGTAAAGTCCACATGCGCTCGCTTTTCGCGCTCACCCTTGCTGCACTCGCCCTTGGCGTCCACGCCCAGGACACACACCAGATTATCGTCAAGCCCAAGGAGGGCTCATCCAGGTTCACCAGCGTCAATGCCGAGATCGAGATCATGGGCATGGAGATCAAGATCGAGACGGAAGCCGAGTCCACGATCACCAAGGTGAACCCGGACGGCACCTTCGTCGAGATCACCAAGGTGACCAAGGCCGTCCAGAAGATGAACGACCAGCAATCCACCCAAGACGCCGGTGGAGAGCGGAGCACGACCCGCGACAAGCGGGGGCGCGTCCTAGAACGGAAGGGCGAGGAGACAGACGAAAACTCGGCCCGGATGAGCGCCGCCATCGATTTCGTCGCCCCTGCCCAAGCAGTGGCGGTCGGTGAGACCTGGGAGCTCGAAGAGCCCGCCAACGAGGCTACCAAGGCGCCGAAGACCAAGCAAAAGGGCACCCTCAAGGGCATCGAGGAGATGGACGGCAAGAAGGTCTATGTGATCGAGTTCGAGAACACCCTCCTTGAGGAGCCGACCATGGGTGGCAAGGGCACGATCTGGCTGGAAGTCGAAACCGGCGAGCTTGTCAAGCTGGACGCCGTCCTCGTGAACGCCACGATCCAGGGGATGCAGGCCGAGGGCCACATCGTCATCAAATCCAGGGCGAGGTCCTAGCGCCGGGCAGTAGCCTCGGCGGCCGTACGGGTCGTCTCGTGGACCCGCACAGTCACGCTTTGCACCCCCGGTGTCTCGAAGAACCGGGGGCTAAGTTTTTCTAGGATCCACTTGGCGATGTTCTCGGCCGTGGACCGGAAACCGACCCGCGTGGCCTTAAGGCCGCTGGAGGTCAGAAAGCCGCCCATCAGTTCGTCGTCCGGATCGACCATGAACGAATGGTCGAGCTCGGCAAGGATGGGCCGGACAAGGTCCGAGACCACTCCATAGTCGAGCAGCATGCCGGACCTATCGGGCTCGCCCTCAAGTTCCACGACCATCCGGTACGAGTGGCCGTGGACGTTCTGGCAGACGGGGTGCCCTGGCAGGCGGTGGCCCATCTCCCAGGAGAACTCTTTCGCGATCCGCACCAAGAGCGGCAGTTTACTCTTCCGCCGGTGCGGCGTCCCTGGGGTCAAAACCAGGCCAGAAGCTGCGATAAAACTTCACGGCGAGGCCCAGCTTCTTCTTGAGCATAGGTGAGCTTTCGCATGCGGCCCAAAACTCAGGGCTTCCCGTCATCATGCCTTCCGCGACCGTGTTAAAGTCTTCCTCCAAGCTGGCCGTCGCATATTGGTTCAGAAACCCTCTTTGGATGTGCCAGCTGTTATAGCGGACGTCGCTGCTGCCGTCGCGAAGCGCTTCGGTGCCCCCATGGCCATAGGAGAACCCGAGCGGGTTCGCTCCCACCCACTCGTCCTCGTCGAATCGCTCCGGATAGTTTCGCAGGAGAATGCTGGAGAATTCGTGGTGGAAACTCGCCAAGATGTACCGGTCTGTATATCCCCTTTCCACCCCTTGGTTCGTCAGGTAGACGGTATCGAGAGAGTTGGTCCCACCGTACTCTAACCCATAAAAAGTGATGCTCCTTAGCACGTAAATCCGCGCCAGGTTTTGGGAGATGAGCGCTTTCGGGTAGCGGGCGACCGCCTTGGCGACCAGGGCCTTCGAGCGGGCGACCTCTCCCTCGGCCAGTGACTGGCCCTCTGCGGCGATGTCCCCGCCCCGCCAGGACTCTGGGAACGTATCGAAAGTGACCCGGGTGAGGACGGGCACCGAATCCGGCGACCAAAGCGCGGACTGCGAGATCGCGCCGCCAAGCAAGGCTAGGCAGAACAAGACGGCTCGGTCGGTGCGCATCCAGGAAAATTCTTGGAAGCGCCAGGGCCTGTAGGCCCGGCTAACCTACCGGAATTGCGGCACTCTTGCCCGGCCTCACTCCCACTCGATCGTGGCGGGCGGCTTGCTGGTGAGGTCGTAGAGAACTCGGTTGACCCCCTCCACCTCGTTCACGATCCGGCTGGCGACCCGCTCCAGGAACCCGAAATCGAACGGGAACGCCTGGGCGGTCATCGCGTCCTCGCTCTGGACGGCCCTCAACACGATGGGGTGCTCATAGGTTCGCTCGTCGCCCATGACCCCGACGCTGCGGACGTCCAGCAAGGCTGCGTAGGACTGCCAGATGCCGGGGTGCAAGCCCGCCTCCCGGATCTCGCTGCGGAAGATCCAGTCGGCCTCCTGGACGACCCGGACGCGCTCCGGCGTCACTTCTCCCAGGATGCGGACGGCTAGCCCGGGGCCCGGGAAAGGCTCGCGGTCCACGACCTCGCCCGGCAGGTCGAGCCGGCGTCCCAAGTCGCGGACCTCGTCTTTGAAGAGCCACTTGAGGGGCTCGACGACCTTCAACTTCATCCAGTCCGGCAGACCGCCGACGTTGTGGTGGGTCTTGATCTTGGAGGCGGTGCCGGAGCCGCTCTCGATGACGTCGGGATAAAGCGTGCCCTGGGCGAGATACGCACAGTCGTTGAACTCGCCTGCGTGCCGTTCGAAGCACCGGACGAACTCGGCGCCGATCACCTTCCGCTTCTGCTCGGGGTCGGTCACGCCCTTCAGGGCGCCGAAGAACTGCTCCGAAGCATCGATGTGGACGAGCTTGGCGTGGACGATCCGGGTGAAGGTGTCGACCACCTGCTCCGCCTCGCCCTTCCGCAGAAGGCCGTGGTCGATGAAGACGCAGGTCACTTGGTCCGGGATGGCCCGGTTCAGGAGCGCCGCCACGACGGAGCTGTCCACGCCGCCGCTGACTGCGCAGACCACTTGCTGGCTCCCGACTTCTTGGCGGACCCGCTCGATGGCGTCCTCCATAAAGTGCTCGCTCGTCCAATCCCCGCGGAGCTTGGCGACGTCGAAGAGGAAGCGGCGCAGCACGGTCTGCCCGTCCGGGGTGTGGCTGACTTCCGGATGGAACTGGACGCCGTATTGGCGCGCCTCGGGGTTCTCGAAGGCGGCCACAGGGCAGGTCTCGGTCGAGGCGGTCGCTACGAAGCCGGGCGGGCAGGTGATCACTTGGTCTCCATGGCTCATCCAAACCTGGTCGTCGCGCAACCCGTCCACAAGGGCGCCGGCCCGCACGTTCTTCAAGTGCCGCCGCCCATACTCACGGTCGGACGACCGAGCGACTTCCCCGCCCAAGCGGTGCGCCATAAGCTGCTGGCCGTAGCAGATTCCCAGGACGGGGATGCCCTGAAGCACGCTCATGTCGAGGTCGGGGGCGCCCTCGGCCAAGACCGACTTCGGCCCGCCGCTCAGGATCACCGCGTCCGGCTTCTTCTCGCGGACCGCGTCGGCGGCGTGCGGCCAAGCGACCATCTCGCTAAAGACGCCCAGCTCGCGGACACGCCGCGTAATGAGCTGCGCGTATTGCCCGCCGAAATCGATGACTAAGACGAGTTCGTGCCGCATTCCGGGGAAGCGGCGAGTCTAGCACAGTCAAGCGGGCAACAGCCCGGCCCACCCTCCCCCGATGCTTCGGGGGAGGTGCCCCGCAGGGGCGGAGGGGGTTTCCCTGTACCGAGGCAATGAGCCTGCGCCACCCCTCCCCCGATGCTTCGGGGGAGGTGCCCCGAAGGGGCGGAGGGGGTGCTCCCGGGCCGAGACAGGGAACCCACCCCTCCCCCGATGCTTCGGGGGAGGTGCCCCGCAGGGGCGGAGGGGGTTTCCCTGCACCGGGCGGGAACCTGCGCCACCCCTCCCCCCTGCCCCCTCCCCAAGCCTGGGGAGGGGTTTTCGTCGAAGCACGACGGCCACTCCTCCCCCGATTCTTCGGGGGAGGTGCCCCGCAGGGGCGGAGGGGGTTTCCTGTACCGGGAGGGAACCTGCGCCACCCCTCCCCCTGCCCCCCTCCCCAAGCCTGGGGAGGGGCTTTCGTCGAAGCACGACAGCCACTCCTCCCCCGATGCTTCGGGGGAGGTGCCCCGGCAGGGGCGGAGGGGGTTCAGCGGGCCGAGAGGGTTCTTCCGGCGGGCCCGGCCCCATGGATCGTTGGCTGACGAGCGTCGTGAACACTTATTCGAGTTCTTTCTGGTTGACGGTCTGTATGGCTGCTGGCCTGCTGTCCTGGTTGATCGTAACACTAGGGCGTCAAAAAAGTGGTTCTATGAAACCCTCCCACCTCTATTTCTTGTCTGCGTTTCTGTGCTACTTTGGCTCAGCGCTGGCCTTCTTCGGGGGGAACGTGGCCCCGCTGATAATGGGGACGGTGCAGGGTCTTCTGGTCGGGACGGCCGTCGGTGCCATAGGATCGAAAATCCATGCGTACTTGGGGGAACAAGGTTGAGAACGTCTCGTTCTCTCTCGCGCGGATTAAGCCTTCGTTGAGCTGCTGGTCGCGGTGGGCATCGTGCTTGTTCTGATGGGCATCGTGTTCTCGGTTCTCGGGCCCAGTCTTCGATCCTCAAAGGAAACCGTGTGCAGATCAAACCTCCATCAGATTTCTGCCGCGCTGGAGCAATACAACACAGACAACGGCGGGGACGCCTATCCAAAGACTCTCTTGACGGATTGGTCCGTCCTGGCACGCTACACAGGGGATTCCCGCGTTCTGAAATGTCCGGAAGACAATTACGCCAAGGGCGCTAACGAAGCAGCTACGCGCTATTCAAAGTTTTCGGTGAGTTACTGGCCCGTCCCAAGCGAAGGCGACGGGAAGTATCTCGAAGCGCTTCAGAACGCCGACCCTAACCATGGTGTGGTCTATTGCCTGATGCACACGGTGCACACGAGAGGGCCGTCGTCGCCCTTGTTCAACCGCAAGGGCAAGGTCTTGGTAGCCCTAAAGAGTGGATCGGTCGTCAATCGCAACATGACCGAAAAGTGCTATCTGGACCGGGAGGGACACATGGTCGGCTATTCCTTCATCTGGCCGCTCCTCACGGACGCGCCGATGCCCGAAGCGGTCTGGAAGATAGAGGCCGACGTACCCTACGGCAGCCGTGAAGTCCCCTGCCCCTAAACCGCTCAGTTAGGGCCAGGCTCTCCTGTCCGGCACAGGCGGTGGCCCAGGAGCCTGAACCCTGGGCCCGTTCCACGCTAGTGGTCCTCGTCCTCCTTGCGGTGCGCCTGGTACTCCTTGATAAGGTTCTGTTGCTCGTTCTGCGGCACTTCGTCGTAGTGCGAGACATTGGCGCGGAAGAGGCCGCGGCCCTTGGTTATAGACCGCAGGTCCAGCGCGTAGCGCATCATGGTCGCCATCGGGACGGTGGCGCTGATGCGGGTCTTCCCCGGCGCACAAGGCTCCATGCCCTGCATATGGGCGCGGCGGGTGTTCAGGTCGCCCACCACGTCGCCCACCGCCTCGTCCGGCACGTCGACCTCGAGCTTGAGCACGGGTTCCAGGATGGTCGGCTGAGCCTTCTCAGCGGCAGCTTTGAACCCGATGCGGGCGGCCGTCTTGAAGGCCTGCTCGCTGGAGTCCACGTCGTGGTAGCTGCCGTCATAGACCACGCACTTCACGTCCACGACGGGATAGCCGGCGAGAAAGCCGGAGACCATCGTCTCGCGCACGCCCTTTTCGATCGCGGGGATAAAGTTCTTGGGGATGGCGCCCCCGACGACCTCGCTGCCGAACTCGAAGCCCGTGCCCCGGGGGAGCGGCTCCAGTCGGAGCCAGCAGTCGCCAAACTGGCCCTTGCCGCCCGTCTGGCGCTTGTGCCGGCCCTGCGCCTCGCCCTTCACGCGAACCGTCTCCTTGTAAGGGACTTTCGCTTCGACCAGCTCCACGTTCACCCCGAATCGGGACCTCAGCTTCTCGACCGCCGTCTCGATGTGAATGTCGCCCATTCCCTCGAGCAGCTCCTGGTGCATGACCGTGTCGCGCGTGTAGTGGAGGGTCGGGTCTTCCTCCAGCAGCCGCTGGATCGCGCCGCCGAGCTTGTCCTCGTCGGCCTTGGTCGCGGGCTTCACGGCCACGCGGTAGATCGGCTCGGGGAAGTCGATCGGCGGGAGTTGGATCCGGTCCTTGGCCGTCGTCAGGGTGTCGCCCGTGTGGGTGTCTTGGAGCTTGGCGATCGCGCAGAAGTCGCCCGCCTGCACGAGGGTCGCGGCCTCCTGCGCCTTGCCGTGGGGGAAGAAGAGGTTGTGGACGCGCTCGTCCTTCTCGTGGTTCACGTTCAGGACGTGGTCGTCCGCCTTCAGCGACCCGCTGAAAATGCGCACATAGTTGATCTTGCCGACATAGGGGTCGGCGGTGGTCTTGAAGACGAAGCCGACGAGCGGCCCGTTGGGGTCCTCCTCCATTTTCGTGCCCTCAACGGTCGTGAACGGGTGGTAGACCGGCGACGGCAGCTCGCCAACGATGCGGTCCAGCAGAGTGGCGACGCCGATGCCGCTCGCCGCCGAGCCGATCAAGACCGGCACCACGCGGCCTTCCTTGACGCCGAACATCAGGCCGTGCTCCACTTCCTCTTCGGTGAGCTGTTCCCCACCGAGGTACTTCTCCATGAGCTCGTCGTCGCCTTCTGCGGCGGCGTCCATCATCTTGTCGTGGAGCCTCTCCGCCTCCTCGGTGTAGCCCGAGGGGATCTCTTCGATCTCGACGCCACGGTCTTTGCCCTTATAGACCTTCATGTTCAGCAGGTCGAGGACGCCGCTGAAGGCGGCCTGATGGCCGATCGGGATTTGGCATTCCACCACGCGGTTGCTGAAGCGCTCGTGCAGCGTCTCCATGAAACCGGGGAAATCGGCGTTGTCGCGCTCAAGCTTGTTGACGAAGATGCAACGGGCGAGCCCGGCTTTCTCCGCGACCTCCCAGGCGAGGTCAAAGCCCACGTCGAGGTCTTTCTTCGCCTCGCAGACGATGACCATGGCGTCCACGACGCGGGCCACCGCGTGCAGGTCGCCGATGAAATCCGGATAACCCGGGACGTCGATCAAGTTGATCTTGTGGTCGTGCCACTCAAGGGAGAGGATCGATGCACTGACGCTGATCTTGCGGCGCACTTCGAGCGGGTCGTGGTCGCTCTGCGTGTTCCCGGCTTCGACCGTGCCGACCCGGTCTGTGGCACCGGCGGTGTAGAGCAGGTGCTCCACAAGCATGGTCTTGCCGGACCCTCCATGGCCGACGATGGCAACGTTTCGAATCTGGTCGGGGGTGTAGTTCTTCACCTGCGCGTACCTTCCAGACAGCGGTGTCTGGGCCGGGTTGGCCCGCTAGGGCCGAATCCATCCAGGATAGCACGGTCTGCAGGTTCGACGCGCCCCTCTCTTGCACGATCACGCCCGCGCTGGCCCTCGTCGCCGCTTCCCCGTGCCCTTCCCCGCCTGCCTACAAGCTGGCGCTTGCAGGCAGGGTGGGAGGGCCCCTAGCGTACGCGGAGCGAGACCAGCGAGGCGTCCGCCGCCGACATCAGCCAGCGCGACCCGTCCGGAGAAGCGGCAAGCGACTGCGGGTTTTCGGGCCATTCCGTCCGGAAGGAATCGACCTGTTGCCCGCTCGGGGTCACCAGCCGGACCACCGGTTGATAGGCGACCATCGCCAGCAGGTCGCCCGACACCCAGTTCCACCTTTGCAGGGACGTGGACTTCGCCGCGGCCACGGGCCAAGCGATCGCGCCGACGAGACGGCCGGTCCTCGACTCATAGACCTTGACGACCCGGCTCTCGACGATCGCCATGTAATCGCCGCTGGGCGAAACCGCCCTTTCCACTCCGGACGCGTGGATAAAACCTCCGAGCAAGACGAAGTCCGAAGTGCGGTAAACGAGGACTCGGTCGAACTTGCTCAAGACCAGCCTTTCGCCGTCCTCGCTCAACTGGGGCCCGCCAGTCGGGGTCATGGACCGCAAGATCGTTCCCGTGGGCACGTCGACCTCGATCGTGTTGTTGGAGCACACGATGACCCGCCGGCCATCGTTCAACGGCACGGGCGTGCCGTTATAGGCTGCTTGGCCAACGAGCGTCTTGGACACGAGGTCGTAGAGCCGTACCGTGCCGTCCTTGCGGGAGGCGAGGTACCGGCCGTTCGGGGAGAGCGAGAAGTCAAACTCACCTGGGACGCTCAAGGTCGCACCGAACCGGCCCGTTTCAGCATCGAGCAGCGAGATCGCTTTGTCCGGGAGGGTCCTCACCACCCAGGAGGCGGCATCCCGGCAATAGCCGATGACCTCGTAGGCGGCGCTGCCGGGCATGAGTCGCCCGACCGGACGGCTAAGGTCGTCGAGTTGCCGGTACTCGGCTTGGCCGTCCATGTAGCCGAAGAGGACCTTGCCGCCGCCGGTCTCCGTTAGGCCGCAGATGGGTGCGAGACTCGACGAGGCGTACTCCTCGCGCGCGCCCGTTTGGGGGTCGAACCGATAGATGGCGTAGCCCCCAGCGACCAGGCTGTCGCCGTTCGCGCCCAACCGCAGGCTCTCGACGAAACTGGGGTCGCTCCAGACAACTTGACGCGTGGCCGTGTCGAGGCAACGGAGTTGGGGATTGTCGTGGCCGCTCCGGGCATAGTAGAGCCGGCTCCCGTCCGAGGACAAGCCGACCTCCACGACGGGTTCGGTATCCACGGTCTCCAGAAGTCGGCCGCTAGAAACTTCGAAATGCCTTAGCGAGGCATTGTTTGCCAGGAAGACGGAACCGTCCGGCGCGAACGCATGGCGGAACCACTCCGAAAACCCTTCCGACGACCACGCGGCGAAGGGGAACCCGGTTGCCACGTCGACGAAGGAATAGCCCGTCCGTAACCCGACAATGAGGACCTTCCCGTCCGGGCTGACCGCCGTTCCGTTGATCGGCGAGTCGAAGGGGCCGATCCGCCGCACGGTGGCGCCAGTTTCGCCGTCTTGTTCGGTGACGAACCGAGGTTCGGCAGAGGAATAGACCTTGCCGTCCGGGCTGACGGCGGCACGCTTGGCGCCTTGGCGGGGGGAGGCCCACTGAAAGACGCCGTCGCGGTCGAAGGCCTTCAGCGAGCGTGTGCCTGGAACAAGGATTTTGCCGTCCAGGCCCTGGGCTAGGTCGACGATCAGGCTTTGGTTCGCGACCGCCCAGGCGTGCTGGACGACGCGCTGGGCGAACGCGCCCGAAGCTCCGCAAAGGATGAGTATGATGGGAGTGATTGCCTTAGGCATGTCTTAGCTTACACGCCTAAACTGCGGATCGAGACGGTTGTTTTCCAGAAAGTTAGGACACGATCCGGCAGTCTTGGAGCGGCACAGGGCGGGTCTCACAGGCGGCACATGGCGGCGCCAACCCCTCTCCCTAGCCCCCGCGAAGCACGACCGCCGTCCCTCCCCCGCTGCTTCGGGGGAGGTGCCCCGCAGGGGCGGAGGGGGATCGTTCCCCGTGCTGAGAGGGAGCCTGCGCCGACCCTCCCCCTGGCCCCCTCCCCCGCTGCTTCGGGGGAGGTGCCCCGCAGGGGCGGAGGGGGATCGTTCCCCGTGCTGAGAGGGAGCCTGCGCCGACCCTCCCCCTAGCCCCCTCCCCCGCTGCTTCGGGGGAGGTGCCCCGCAGGGGCGGAGGGGGATCGGTCCCCGTGCTGAGAGGGAGCCTGCGCCGACCCTCCCCCTAACCCCCTCCCCCGCTGCTTCGGGGGAGGTGCCCCGCAGGGGCGGAGGGGGATCGTTCCCCGTGCTGAGAGGGAGCCTGCGCCGACCCTCCCCCTGGCCCCCTCCCCAAGCCTGGGGAGGGGGGAGAAGGGCCAGGAGCCACAAACGTTCCCGGGCCTGGCGGGCGGGCGCAAACCCCTCCCCCTAGCCCCCTCCCCAAGCCTGGGGAGGGGGGATGCCAGGAGTTAGACGAACTCCGGCTCAATCGAACGAAGCGGGGTGGCGCATGAGCCAGGCTTGCAGCTCCATGGGCTCTTCGCCCGGTTTGGGGCGAACGCGCCTGTAGGTGCCGTTTGGTTGCAGGCTCCACGCCTTCTGGTTGTCGCGGAAGCTCGCCAGCAACACCTTCTCCCGGACGTACTCGATATGCGCAGGGTCGCGGAGCGGGGTGAGCACCTCGATGCGGCGGTCGAGGTTGCGGCGCATCATGTCCGCGCTGCCGATGAGGCATTCCGGCTCTCCCCCGTTCTCGAAATAGTAAGCGCGGCTGTGCTCCAGAAAGCGTCCGACGATGCTGACGACGCGGATGTTCTGGCTGACCCGGCGCACCCCCGGCCGCAGGCAGCAGATGCCCCGCACGCCGAGCCCGATCTCCACCCCGGCTTGGTTCGCCTCGTAGAGCGCGTCGATCACCTCGGGGTCGACCAGTGAGTTCAGCTTGAAGAGGATGCGGCCGTTGCCGTGCACCTGGTGGGCGGCGGTCTCTCGCCGGATGCGTTCCAGGATCGCCTCCCGCAGGTTCAGCGGCGCGACGAGGAGCTTGCGGTAGCTGGTCTGGCGGCTATATCCGGTGAGGTAGTTGAAAAGCTCGGTGATGTCCTGGCACACCTCGGGGTCGCAGGTGAAGAGGCCAAGGTCGGTATAGAGGCGGGCCGTGTCCGGGTTGTAGTTCCCCGTGCCGATGTGGGCGTAGGTGCGGATGCCGGTGGGCTCGTCGCGGACGAGCAGGCACAGCTTGCAGTGCACCTTCATGTCCGAGAAGCCGTACGTGACGTGGACGCCCGCGCGCTCCAACTCCCGCGCCCAAAGGAGGTTGTTGCTCTCGTCGAACCGCGCCTTCAGCTCGACCATGACGGCGACCTGCTTCCCCGCTTCGGCGGCGCGCAGCAGGCTCTGGACGATCGGTGACTCCGTCCCGACGCGGTAGAGCGTCTGCTTGATCCCGATGACGCGGGGGTCTTCCGCGGCCGAGGCCACAAACTCTTCGACGGAGCGGAAGCTGTCGTAGGGATGATGGACCAAGACGTCGCGGCTGGCGATCTCGGGAAAGAGGGTGCCGTGGTGGGCCAGCTTCTCGTTGCTGAAGGGAACGAATGGGACGTGCTTGAGGGCGGGCCTCTCCAGACGCGCGAGCTCCCACATGACGTCCATGCCGAGCAGGCCGGAGATGCTGATGACGTCCTGCTCGTCCAGGTTTAGGCCGCGGCGGATGATCCTCGTCGGCCCCGCCCCCAAGCCCGAGGACACCTCGAGCAACACGGGGTCGCCCATGCGGCGCAGGCGCAACGATTGCTCCACGGCTTGGATCAAGTCGGCGGCCTCGAGCTCCAGGATCTCGATGTCCGCGTCGCGGATCACGCGGAAAGTGTGCGCCCCGATGATGGTCACCCCTGGGAACAGCTTGTCCAGGTGCGAGGCGATGAGGTCTTCCAGAAGGATGAAGGTCTCGCGCGAACCCGGCACCCGCACGGCGCGGTTGAGGTTGGGCGGCACCTTGACCCGCGCGAACCTCGTCTCACCCGCGTCTCGAAGCTCGACCGCCAGGTTCAACGACCGGTTCGAGATGAACGGGAAGGTGGTGGTGGGGTACATCATCAGCGGCGTGCAAAGCGGGAAGACCGACCGCTCGAAATAGCCGCTGAGGTCGGCCTGGTCGCGGGGGCTGAGCTCCTTGAACGTCGTGACGTGCACGCCGTGGCGCGCGAGGGCGGGGCCGAGGTCGTTCTGCCAGATGTCGCTCGCCTTCTGACGCAGGGGCCGGGCGACCTCACTGATCATGGCGAGCTGCTGGCTCGGCGTGAGGCCGTCCGGGGTCGGCTCTTGGATGCTCGACTCCTCCTGCTCGTGCAGGCCCGAGACCCGAACCATGTAGAACTCGTCGAGGTTGCTCTCGAAGATCGCCAGGAACTTGACGCGGTCCAGCAGCGGGTTCGCCTTGTTCTCCGCCTCGCCCAAGACCCGGGCGTTGAACTGCAGCCAGCTGAACTCCCGGTTCACGTAGCGGCTGTGCTGGACCCAGGTCAGGCCCGGTGCGAGCGGCTTTAGAGCGGACACGGTTGGATCCTTCCGTCCGCCATTTCCAGGATCGCGCCTTCCCGGACGCCGTGTTCGCTCACGAGCATCTCTTCGTGGCCAAGTCTGTCCATGATGGCAAGGTAGACCAGTGCACCGGGCAGAAGCGTCACTGCCCGCTTCATTCTGACACCGAAGCGCGACTCGACCAGCGTCACGGGGAGGCGGGCGGTCGCCCACACCAGGTACTCCAACTCCCGGCGGTGGACCAGCCGGTCGCTGTCGCGGTGCAGCGCCCGGAGGAAGCCGCGCGCCACGCCGCCGCAAGCGACCATGCGCTCGGACTTCTTTGGTTCCAGCCGCCGCAGCTCCTTGTCGATCTTCTTCCTCGCCCGTTCCAAGGTCTTACTGTCGACGGGGTGCTCGATCTCGCACTTCTGGGTAAGGACTCCCGTTCCGAGCGGGAGGGACTCGGAGCAACCGATCTCCTCGACCCGGTGGCAGAGCGAGACCTGGACGCTGCCCCCGCCCGCTTCCACGAGGTAGAAGGGAGTGGCCACCTCGCAATCCGTCATCGCCCCGCGCAGCCCGAGCTCGGCCTCGCGCAAAGGAGGGACAATCTGGATCTCGACGCCGGTCCGCTCCTGGATCCTTTGCATCGCCTCGTCATGGTTTTGCGCTCGACGCATGGCCTCAGTGGCAAAGACGTAGAGACCCTGCGCTCCGCTTGCGCTTGCGCGGCGACGGAAGTCGATAATCGTCGAAATTAGGGCTTCGACCAGGGGGTCGGGCAAGCGGCCCTCGCGGCTCACGACCTGCCCCAGGCTCATCCATTCGCTCAGGTTGTCGAGGCGCGTAATGCCGCGCTCGCCCACGCTCGCGACCAGAAGGTGGACCGTGTTGCTGCCGATATCCGCCGCGGCCAGGATCTTGGGCATCCTTTGCTGGAGTATGGCGGCAACAAAATGCGTCCCGCCCGGAGGCGTGCGACCCTCGTAAGCTTAGCTCAGGATGGATCGTCTTCAAGAAGCCGTGCGTTTTGCCGCAGAAAGGCACTTTGGCCAGTGGCGGGACGGTGAAACCCCGCTTCCTTACCTTGAGCACCCGATCGACGTGCTGCGGCGGTTGCGCCACACGGGCGGGGTCACGGACGAGGCGTTGCTCTGCGCCGCCGCGCTCCATGACGTGGTCGAAGCGACCGAGACCAGCCACGAGGAGATCGAAGCAAGGTTCGGTCGCGATGTCTCCGACCTCGTCCGCGAGCTTACGCGCGAAGAGCCCGGCCCCGGGCAGACCGACGGCCTCACGAAGGACGAGGTGTGGCAGCTCCGGGCGGACATGCTTCTCGCGGAAGTCAAAGAGATGAGCGACCGGGCGCAACAGGTGAAGCTTAGCGACCGGATCTCGAACCTGCTCGAGGCCAAGACGGCGAAGAAAGGAAAGAAGCTCGACCGCTACGTCCGCCAGTCCCGCCGCATTCTGGAAGCCATCCCGGCCTCCGTCAACCGGCCCCTGTGGCAAGAACTGGAGCGGACGGTCCGAGAGATGGAACAAGGCTAAGGGCCCCGAAAAAAGAGGCGCTAGAAGCCCTGGGCCGACGATAAACTATGGCCGTGCCTGCCGCCGTCCGATGGTACCGAGCGTATTGCGTGCTCTTGGCGGCGCTGAACTTCGCCCTCGTCGCCATCGGAGTGCTGGTGGTCTACCAGAACAAGGGCTTCGAGACGCAGACCCAGATTGTCGCCGCCTTGACCGGGGCGGTGTTCGTGCCGGTCGGCCTCTTCTTCGGATTCACCACGCTCTTCCTGCCGCGGCTCCCCGCGACGAAGAAATCTTGGTCGGTCCACATGGCGAACATCGCCTTCGGAGCGGCGAGCCTCGTCTTGGCCCCCGTCTGCATCCCTCTCCTTGCCGCGTGGTTCAAGCCCGAAGTCAAGGCGTACTTCGGAATCGTCGAAGGGAGCTAGTCCCGAGGCCGGAAGCTGACGCCGACGCCCTGTTGCTCCTTCAACGCCTCTAGGCGCACGGACTGCTCCTCCCACGCGGAGAGGCTGGCCGCCACCCGCTCTGTCTGCGATTCGTACCGACGGGAGAGGTCGAAGACGTCGGCGGTCGGTGGCAAGTCGGCGAGTTGCTTCTCGATGGACTTCAGCTCGGTCTCGTCTTCTGCCACCTGGTCTTCGAGCTCGGAGACGAGTTTCTCGAGCCGCGCGATCTCTTTGCTCAGCTCGCGGGGGGTTAACTGCCGCGGAGCGTCCGGTTCGGTGGTAAGACCCGAACTCCCACTCCCAGCCCCCTCCCCCCTGCCAGGGGAGGGGGCTTTCCGAACCCCTCCCCCTGCCCCCTCCCCAAGCTTGGGGAGGGGGGATTTCTTGCGATAATCGGCGAAGCCGCCCGGGTAAAGCAGCGGCCCCGACCGCCGAACGTCCAAAATGCGGTCCGCCACGTGGGTGAGCAGCCACCGGTCGTGGCTGATGAGGACCAGGGTGCCCTTGTACTCCTGCAGGATCTCGGCCAGCGCCTCTCGGCTCGCCATGTCCAAGTGGTTCGTGGGCTCGTCAAGGACGAGTAAATTCGGGTTCAGGCGAGTGAGCCGCGCGAGCACCAGCTTGTTCTTCTCTCCGCCGCTCAAGGTACGGATCGGGCGCATCACGTCGTCCCCGCTGAAGAGGAAACGGCCCAGCAGGTCCCGCGCGGGCTGGCTCTCCATCCCGCACTCATAGACCATGAACTCGAGCGGCGTCATCTCGACGTCGAGGTCGCTCACGTCCTGGTGGAAGTAACCGACGACGACGTTCGCCCCGAGGCGGCACTCGCCGCCTAAAGGCTCGTGGAGCCCGAGCATGGTTCTGATAAGGGTCGACTTCCCTGCCCCGTTCTCGCCCACCACGCCCCACCGCTCGCCCCATCGGACCGTCCAGTCCAGGCCGCCATAGAGCTGCACGCCCGGAAAGCCGACGGCGAGGTTCTTGGCCTCCATGGCGACGTCGCCCGAGCGCCGGGTGGCGCCGAAGCCCGCCGCCATGCCCTTCTCCTGCTTCGGGGCGTGGACCTGGTTGGCGGCCAGCTTCTCCATCTGCTTGAGCCGCCCGCGCGCCTGGGCCGTGCGCTGGCTGTTCATGAACCGCCGGACATATTCGTCGAGCTTGGCGATCTCCTGGGCTTGCCGCGCCGCGACTTCTGCCTGGCGCGCCTCGTCCTCCGCCCGCAGCTGGAGGTACTTCTTGAAGTCAGCGGGATAGTGCTTGGTCCTTCCGTCCCGCATCTCGACCACTTCGTCCGCCGTGTTCTCCAAGAATGTGCGGTCGTGGCTCACAAGCAGGACAGCGCCGTGATAGCGGCGGATCCAACTCTCGAGCCATTCCGTCGCCTGCAGGTCCAGGTGGTTCGTGGGCTCGTCCAAGATCAGGAGGTCGGGCTCTTCCAGGAGGAGCCGTGCGATCGCGAGGCGTGTCTTCTCCCCCCCGCTCAGTCCCGCCGTGCTGCGGTCAAAATCGGCCTCCTCGAAGCCCATGCGCTGGAGCACCACACGGACGTCGGTCTCCGCCGAGTAACCCTCGCTCTCCAGGAAGTGCTCGTGGAGCAGGGCGTATTCTTCGAGGTCCTCTTCGCTGGCGCCGCCCTCCATTCTCTCCTCCAGTTCCTCCAGGCGGGCCTTCATGGCAAGACGGTCAGCGATGCCGGACTGCGCTTCTTCGATCACGGTCCGCGTTTCGTCGACCGCGTGCTCCTGCCGCAGGTAGCCGACTTTCGCGCCCCGTGCCAAATGCACCGAACCGCCGTCCGGTTCGTACTGGCCCGTGATGATCTTGAGGAGCGTTGTCTTGCCCGTCCCGTTGCGACCCACCAAGGCCACCTTCGCCTTCCGGTCGATGCGAAAGGACACGCCGTCGAGCACGATTTCGGCGGCGAAAAGCTTGCGGACGTTGTTGACGCCGAGCAGCACGGGGACTTGTGAGTATGCCCCCGCCGGGCGGGCGTCCTAACGCCCGGCCCGCTCGTTGCGGCCCATGCCGAGGCTCATGGCAAGGAGAGCCCGAGGATGTCCAGGATGCGGGCAAGGTCGTCGTCCGAGTAGAACTCGACCACCAGCCGGCCCCCGACTTCTTTCGACTCCAGGTTCACAGGGGCGCCGAAGTACTCCCGCAGGCCCCCTTCTAAGGCGACCCATTCGGCCGAGCTGCCCGACCGCGGCTTTGGGGCCCTTGGTTCGGTCGGAGGCTCGGCTTCGCCCCGGGCGAGCCGTTCCGCCTGGCGCACGCTCAGCCCTTCCGCGACGATCCTCCGAAAGAGGGCGGCCTGGCGCAGGGGGGATTCCACCATGAGCAAGGCCCGGGCGTGCCCCTCGCTGACCGTCCCAGCCTCGATGGCCTGCTGGATCTCGGGCGGCAATTTGAAGAGGCGCAGAGTGTTCGCGACCGCGGCACGCGTCTTGCCGATGCGCTGCCCGACCTGCTCTTGGGTCAGACCGAACTCGTTGACGAGTTGGTAGTAGGCGCGGGCGCACTCCATCGCGTTCACGTCCTCACGTTGGACGTTCTCGATCAGGGCGATCTCGAGGGACTGCTTGGCGTCCGCCGTGCGAGTGACCACGGGCACCCGAGTGAGGCCCGCGAGACGCGCCGCACGCAGACGGCGCTCGCCCGCAATGAGCTCGAACTTGCCTTCCGGCATCGGCCGCACGATGAGCGGTTGAACCACTCCGTGCTCCTTTATCGAAGAAGCGAGCTCCAGCAGCGCCGCCTCGTCAAAGTGGTGCCGAGGCTGGCGAGGGTTGGGTTTAATAAGGTCTACGGATACTTCGTTTGCCGAGTTAACCTGTTCTGTCGCGGGCTTCTTCTTTGGACTGGCGGGCTTTGCCTTTTGCCTCGGCTCTTCTTCCAGCCATTGGGAAAGGCCCTTGCCCAGAGCCCTTCTCACGAAAAATCCCCCCACGCGACCACACGTCCATTATACGGAACGCTAACGGTCTCGTGCGGGGATTTCGGCGGTTACTGCTGCAGCAACTGGAGGACGCTCTGGGGCGCGCGCGAGGCCTGCGCGAGGACGGAGATGCCGCTCTGGCGCAGGATCTGGACCTTCGTGAACTCGGTCATCTCCTTCGCGATGTCCGCGTCGCGGATCTCGCTTTCGCTCGCCGTCACGTTCTCCTTCGAGACCGCAAGGGACCGCGTGGTCGACTCCAGAAAGTTCTTCTGGAACGAACCGAGATCGCCGCGCAGCGAGGCAAGCTGCTGAATGGCCGTGTCGATAATCTGCATCGCCCGCTGGGCGCCTTGCTGGCTACGGACGTCCAGGGTGGCGAGGCTCTCACCGGAAAAGATGCCGACCCCGAGGCGGTCGGCGGCGACGTTCGGGATCGAGAACGTGACGCCTTGGCTGGCGTTCGCCCCGATTTGGAAGCGCATACTGCCGACATAGACTTGGCCGATGTCGGTCGCGGCTGCGGTCGCGTTCCCCGCAGGAGTGACGACCATTCGGTTTCCAGACGGCGAGGTGAGCGTAAGGCCGTCGTCTAGGGTGCCAAGGCCGCCTGTGAAGGTCTCCGTCTTCGTGCCCGTGGGTTCGATCGGGACCGTCACGTCATAGACCGCGTCGGCTCCGACCGCGGGGGTTGCGCTGTTGCCTCCGTTCAGCAGGCCGGGACTGGCGTCCATGAAGTTGATCGGGAATCTTGAGCCAAACTTGGTCGAGGTCAGGACGACCGCGTTACCAGCGCCTAGCGAGGCCGAGACACCCGTATTATTACTTGCCACGTTGATCATGGCCACGACGTTCGAGAGCGTATCCCCGTTTTGCACGTTGAAGCCATAGCCGTTGATGACGAACGTGCCTGCGGCGAGCGTCGAGCCCGTGCCGGCGAAGGTCTGGGAAAGCGGGCCGGTCGTGGTCTGCGAGGCCGCGGTCGTCTGGTTCATGTTGACCACGCCCGTCCGCACCACTTCCCCACCGAACTCGCTGCCGATATAGAGGCTCGAAACGAGGTCGTTCCGGACCACGTTCGTACTAATGCCCGCACTGCCGTTCAGCAGCTTCTTCGTGCCCCAAGAGGTTTGGCTGGCGATGCGGTTGATCGAATCGATGGTCGAGCGAATCTGACTCTGGTCGGCTTCTAGCTGCGCGGCGTCGACGGTCGCCGTGTTGGACGCGTGGACGGCCAGGGAGCGGATGTCCCGCAACAGCGTCGAGATTTCTTCCATCGCCGCCTCGGCCGTCCGAGTCATGTTTACGGCGTCCTGGGTGTTCCTCGCTGCTTGTTCGATGCTCTTGATTTGCGTGCGCAGACCTTCGCTGATGATGAGCCCGGCAGGGTCGTCCCCGGCCGAGTTGATCCGAAGCCCCGTCGAAAGTCGAGTGACGGAATCCTGCATCATGGCGTCCGTCATCCCGAGGTGGCGCATGGCGGTCAGAGCAGGGATGTTCGTGTTGATCCGAAGGCTCACGGTCGTTGTCTCCAGGTTAAGATAGAGGCATAAAGCCCCTAGGCTAGGGAGATTTTCGGCGGAATGTGGAAAGAACAATAGCCGTGTTCTCTCGCACCTCTCCGGCGATCCGACGTAGAATAGGCTAGATGGGGTGGCGCCCTGGCGACCGAATTTTCGGCGTGGAGACGGAGTTCGGGACCCTGGCCGCGTCGAGCGTCGGGACCTATGAGACCGTCGTCGAAGCCGTCAAGGACCACGTTTTCTTCGAACAGCGGCTTGGGGCCATCGACCTCCATTCGAGGGACGAGGTCTTCGAGCCGGCGGAGTCCGGCGGCTTCCTTCTGAACGGCGGGCGGCTTTATATCGATGCGGTCGGCTCGCACCTGGAATATGCGACGGCCGAGTGCCGACGACTGAAGGACATCGTCGCCAACGACCGCGCGGGCCAGCGGATCATCGTGCGGGCCGTCCGCGAGACGGGACTGCAGGACGAGGTGGACGTCTACAACAACTCGGTGGACCACTTCGGAGGCCATACCTTCGGGTGCCACGAGAACTATCTCGTTCGGATGAGCGAGGACTTTTTTAGCCACAAGGCCCCGCTTCTTTACGCCTTCCTTGTGACCCGCCAAATCTTCGCGGGCGTCGGGCGGGTCGGGGGCCACGTGCTTTCGCCGGGAGGACGGCCGAAAGTCCGGGATATGAACGAGAACCCGATCGACTACATTTGGGTCAGCCAAGTCTATAACGTCTATAGCGACTCGGGGATCCGTTTCCAGTTAAGCCAGCGGGCCGACCATATCTTAAAAACGATTGCTTCGCGCGTGCGATTTAACCGCGCAATCATCAATCCAAAGTGGGAACACTTCTATGCTCACGAGGGAATGCACCGACTCCACATCTTGTTCGGCGAATCGAACCAGAACGAGTTTGCTTATGCCCTAAAGGTCGGCACGACCTCGTTGGTCTTGCGGCTCGTCGAAGACGGGCTGGTCCCTGAGGATTGGCAATTGGCCGATCCGGTCTCGGCCCTGCGGGAAGTGAGCCGCGACCAGGACTACGAGTGGCCCGTCACGATGTGCGACGGATCCGCCACGACGGCCATCGAAGTCCAACGCCGCTACTTGGAGATGGCCGAGCGCTACCGGGGCGACAGTGACGACACGGACTGGACGCTGGACGAGTGGGCCTCGATCCTCGATGGGCTCGAGAAAAATCCGCTGGACCTTGCCGACCGCATCGACTGGGTCAACAAGCTTTCGATCGTCGAGGAATACCGGAAGCAAGAAGGGCTGGAATGGGGCGACGACGCCCTGCACTCGGTCGACCTGGAATACCACAACATTGACCCTGACAAGTCGCTCTTTTACGCCCAACCCGGCAAGCGCTTTATCGAAGACCTCGACATCCTGGACGGCATGGTGGAACCTCCAAAGGACACGCGTGCCGCGGGAAGGGCAAAACTGGTCAAGCGCGTGCTAGAACGCGGGCCGGGAAAAGTCTATATGTTCGACTGGTCGGGCGTGGCCCTGGACCGGCACGTTTACATCGAGATGCCCGATCCGTTCGAGACCTATACCGAGGTCTAAGCCTTTAGCTCTTAGCCATCGCGAGCTGGACCAGCGTTCGTTGAGGGCGGAACTCGACTTCTTCTCGAACCGTTTCCAGCACGCCAAGCTCCGAGCCCGGCTTCAGTTCCATGAGCCGCCCGACGATGGCTTCGACCAGGGACTCGGGCGTCGAGGCCCCGCTCGTCACGCCGATCACCTCGTGCCGCGCCACCAGTTCGGGCTGAAGCTCGTCCGGCTGCATGATGAGGACCGCCTCCGCGCCGCACTGCATCGCCACCTCGCGAAGCCGGTTCGAATTCGAAGACGTTTGGGATCCCACGACCACGACGAGCCCGCATTCCTGGGCCAGGGCCTTCACCGCGGCTTGGCGGTTTGTGGTCGCGTAGCAGATATCCTCCTTGCCGGGAGTCTCGATGTGCGGGAATCGGCGGCGAAGGACGGCCATCGTCGCGTCCACCTCGTCCACGCTCAGGGTCGTTTGGGTGACGACGGCGAGCCGGTCGTGGGGAGGCAGCACTAACCGTTCGGCATCCTCAGGGGTTTCGACCAGCACCATGCGGTCGGGGGCCTCGCCCATTGTCCCCTCCGCCTCAACGTGGCCCGCGTGGCCGATATAGACCATCAGGTAGCCCTTCTCCGCGAAGCGCCGCGCCTCGTTGTGGACCTTCGTGACGAGCGGGCAGGTGGCGTCGATGATGTTCAGGCCGCGCTCTTGCGCTTCCTGTCGGACGGTGGGCGAGACGCCATGGGCGGAAAAGACCACGACGGCCCCGGGAGGAACCTCGCCGATGTCCTCGACGAAGACGACCCCGCGCTGTTCAAACGAGCGCACGACCCATTCGTTGTGGACGATCGCGTGCCGCACATAGATCGGCGCGCCGTGTGCCTTCAAGGCCAAATCCACGATCTCGATCGCGTAGGACACCCCGGCACAAAAGCCCCTCGGCGCCGCCAGCAGAATCTTGCCCACTCCCCTTCCTTTACGTGCCGCGAAGCTCATACGATGTCGTCCGGCACCTGCGGGCGGGCTTGTTGCCGCTTTTTCCCCATCCGAATCCCTACCGATTCGGCGATGACGGGCAGGGGCGGGGCGACTTTTTCAATCTCGATGTCGACCTCCTCGACGGCGGGAAAAGCCTCCAGGACCGCGTCGCAATAGGCGTTGGCGAAGGCTTCAAGGGTTCGGAAACGGCTCTCCGCGCTCAACTTCAAGGCAAAGGCGGCAAGGGCCCCGTAGTCCACCGTCTCCCGAACGTCGTCGCTCACGGCCGCGTTCGGTTCCAACTTCACGCTCACCGCCGCCCGGAACCGGTGGCCGATCGCCTGTTCTGCCCCACTGACGCCGTGGAACGCATAAAACTCAAGACCGCGGACGAAGACCTCTGCCACCGCCCCATTATGGTCGTCGCGACCGTGCGGCGAGGCAGTCCTTGCCCGTGAACCCGCGGGAGGGACCGAAATGAGATTCCAGTCCCCGTGTCACAATGAAGGGCTCGGCAAGGCGACGTAGCTCAGTTGGTTAGAGCGACCGGTTCATACCCGGTAGGTCCGCGGTTCAAGTCCGCGCGTCGCTACCACTCCCTTCCCCTCCGGGATGCGGCCTGGGCCCCTCGGCCCGATTTCGGCTTCCAACCGGCCCATTGCGCACGATTGGGTCTTGCTGGCGCGGTCCAGGTCGCATATCACGTTCGTTAAGGAGCCAAACCGATGTTGACCCTTGGCGACGTTTTCGCAACCGCGCTGCTGATCCTCGGCACCGCCGCGACCCTGTTGGCGGCCTTCGTCGCCGCGACGCTCCTTGCCCCTGCCCGGACGGCCGTGGCTGCCCAAGCCATGGAGAACAGGCCTTGGCAGACCTTCTTCACCGGCCTGCTGGTGGGCGGTCCGCTGCTTCTGCTCTCTATCGTCGTGGCGAACCTGCCCTTGCCGGTCGCCCGCGCGTTGGGCGCTGCCCTGGTTATCGGCTGGTTCCTGCTCGCCGTCTTCGGCCTGAGCGGCCTGGTCCGGGTCGTGGCGGCCCGGGTGCGGGGCGCCAACCCTGGACTCTCGCCCCTGGGCGCGACCGTCATCGCCGGGTCGGCCCTGATCGGCGCGCTCGGCGTTCCCTTCATTGGCTGGATGCTCCTCACCCCGTTCATGCTCTTCTTAGGCGTGGGAGCCGCTTTGAAGGCCTTGCTTGTGCCGAAAGTCTCGGCCATAGGAACGGTCCCGGAGGCGAGTTGAGCCTTTCTCGGCGGCAGGCACTGGCCACGCTCGGCGGCGCAGGGCTGCTCGCGGCGGGCTGTGGCCGCGCCGGCGAATGGCTTACGGCGGAGACGCCCCTCAAGCCACCGACCCGGGAAGACGACCGCGCCGTCCGTCTCGCCAACAGGTTCGGGTTTGGCGCACGTCCAGGCGAGCTGGCAGCAATGCGTAAGGGCGGTGAAAAGGCGTGGCTCGAGGGGCAACTTGCCGCGCCCCTGGGCGACGAGGGCGCCGTCGCGGAACGGATCGGTCGGCTGGAGATCTTCCACCTTGGCCCCTGGGAGCTTCGCGACTGGCCCAAGAAGCGGATCCTGCAACAGATGCAATACGCCGCCCTGGTGCGGGCCGTCCACTCGCCCTGGCAGCTCCGAGAAAGGCTCGCCGAGTTCTGGAGCGACCACTTCAACATCAATGCGGACAAGGGCCTCGGCGCCTATCGCAAGCCTCTTGACGATCGGACGGTGGTCCGGGAGAACGCGCTGGGCAGCTTCGGGAACCTCCTCCGGGCCAGCGCCCGCAGCTCCGCGATGCTGGTCTACCTGGACCAACAAGCCAGCAACGCGCGCCACCCCAACGAGAACTACGCCCGCGAACTGCTTGAGCTCCACACGCTCGGCGTCGACGGCGGCTATACGCAGCGCGACGTCATGGAGGTCGCCCGGTGCTTCACGGGCTGGACCGAAGAGCGCGGGTTCCTCCGCCCCAAGGGCGCGTTCAAGTTCGACGAAGCCCTCCATGACGACGGCGAGAAGCGCGTTCTGGGCGAGGTGGTTCCCGCCGGAGGTGGCATCGCCGATGGCGACCGCGTCCTCGAGATCCTGGTGCGCCACCCCGCCACGGCCCGCAACGTCTCCCGGAAGTTCGCCCGCTACTTCTGCGGGGATGCCTGGCCAGAGGTGGCCCCTGCTGTGGAGAAGGCGTTCTTGCGGTCGGACGGCGACACCAAGGCCCTGGTCCGCGCGGTCTATGACTCGGAACCTTTCTGGTCGGCGATGCCCGTATTGAAGCGGCCTTTCGACTACGTCGCGAGCGCATTGCGCTCTCTCGACGCTTCGGTCGAGGGCACCGCTGCACTCGACCACCTGGCCAAGATGGGGCAGTCGCCATTCCTTTGGCCTATGCCAGACGGCTACCCCTTGGACACCGGTTCCTGGAGCGGGACGCTCCTCGCCCGTTGGAACTTCGCGATCGAGCTCGCCCATGGC
The DNA here is from genome assembly GCA_019454125.1 of Fimbriimonadaceae bacterium. Taxonomy (NCBI): domain Bacteria; kingdom Bacillati; phylum Armatimonadota; class Fimbriimonadia; order Fimbriimonadales; family Fimbriimonadaceae; species Fimbriimonadaceae bacterium. Next base: position 1,507,677 of record CP075365.1, on the reverse strand, counting down.
AAAGTGGCGGGTTGCTCGGTGGACTTGACACGGCTCGCCCGGCGGACGGGCCACGCTCCCTGGACCGACCTTATCCTGGGGCCAGACGCCGCGGTCGATCTCTCCTCCCACGGCCTGGCTGACGCCGAGGCCGTGGCCCTTTGCCTCGCCTCACCGGAGTTCCAATGGAAATAGGCGGCCCCTGCTATTGCGACGGTTATGGACGGCTGGACCGCCCCGTTCTGGCCCGTCGCGACATGCTTGCCCTCGGCCTGACCGGCCTGACTTTGTTCACGGCCCGAAGCGGGCTCGCCCAGGCCGCCTTCCGCAAGGGTGGCGAAGAGGGCCATGTCCTCGTCGTCCTCTTCCTTCGGGGCGGGGCCGACGCGCTCAACGTCATCGCTCCCTATGGTGACGACGAGTACTTCCGCGCGAGGCCGTCGCTGGCCCTTAGGAACCCGAATGACCGGGGCCACGCGGAAGGCGAACGGCTGCTGGACCTGGACGGATTCTTCGGGATGAACCGGGCGTTGGAGCCCCTGCTCCCTGAGTTTCGTGAAGGGCGCATGGCGGTGGTCCACGCGGCAGGCTCGGGCGATTCGACCCACTCCCATTTCGAGGCGATGAGCCTCATGGAAAGCGGCAGTTTCGCGAACGCGGACTCGGCTCGCGGCGGCTGGATCGCCCGATACCTTGAGTCCACCCGAGGTTCAGACTCGCCTTTGCGGGCGGTCGCGTTCTCGGGCACGCGGCCCGACATGCTTGCCGGCGCGCCTTCTGCGGTCACCATCCCGAACCTCGCCGAATACGGCATGGCGACGCCGGAGGGTGTGGACCGCACACGCCTTCTGAAGGCCCTCAGTGGACTTTATGCCATGGGCAGCGATGCCATCTCGGAGGCGGGCCGAGAAACGTTAGCGGTTCTGGACGCCCTGCGCGCGGCCGATCCCCACGGTTATCGGCCCGAGGCGCCGTACCCAGAAACCGACCTCGGCCGCGCCTTCAAACAGGTCGCGTTCCTGGTCAAGAACCGGCTCGGGCTGGAGGTCGCCTGTCTGGAGTCCCTCGGCTGGGACAGCCACATCACTCAAGGCACATCGGAGGGCTGGCTGTTCGGACTCCTAAAGGACGTCGGAACCTCGCTTGCCGCCTTCCACAAGGATCTTGGAGGGGAATCGATCCGGGTCACAACGGTGGTGATGTCGGAGTTCGGCCGCAGGATCGAGGAGAACTCCGGCTTTGGAACCGACCACGGGCGCGGGGGCTGCATGCTGCTCTTCGGCGACCGATTGGCCGGGGGGCGCGTGCATGGGACCTGGCCGGGGCTGGCCAAGAGCCGACAGACTGAGCCGGGAGACCTGCTGGTGACGACCGACTATCGGGACGTGCTCGCCGAGGTCGTCCGGGGCAGGTTACGGCCTGTGCCAATGCAGACCGTCTTCCCCGGGCTCGATCCGAAGCCTATCGGCCTGCTCGCCTAGCTTCCCTGCCCGCTAAGCGCGCCCGACCGGAGCCGGCCCTCGGCCAGGAGCCTTTCGGCGATCTGGACTGCGTTCAGGGCGGCACCCTTCAGGAGTTGGTCGCCCGACACCAAGAAACGCATCGCGGAGGGATGGCTGGGATCGCGCCGAATACGGCCGACCAAGACCTCGTCGATCCCGCTCGCTTCCACCGGCATTGGGAAGTGGTTTCTCTCACGGTCGTCCACGATGCGGACTCCCGGCGCGTTCTGCAGGCACTCGCGAACCTGGTCCTCAGTAGGGCCAGGCTCGGCAAACTCGACCGTGACGGACTCCGTGTGGGCGCGGAGCACTGGAACGCGGACGCACGTCACGTTGACGCCAAGGTCGGGGCGGCCCAAAATCTTCTGAGTCTCCGCGACGATCTTCGCTTCCTCTTCGTTCTCGCCGTCCGGCCGGACTGCGGAGTCGTGGCTGAAGAGGTTGAAGGCATAGGGATGGCGGGTGAAACTCGGTGTGGAATCCACACCGTCAAGGCTCCTTCGGGTTTGGGAAACGAGGTCCTCCATCATGGCCGCGCCGCCCCCGCTAGCGCTCTGATAGGTGCTCACGACGAGCCGTTGAACCTGGCCGAGTTGGCAAAGCGGGGCCACCGCCATAAGGAGCACGATGGTGCAACAATTCGGGTTTGCGATGAGTCGGCAACCATCGGGTATCGCGCAGAAGTTGACTTCCGGCACGACCAGCGGAACATCCGGTTCCATGCGGAAGGCGCTGGAGTTGTCGACGATGGTCGCCCCCTCCCCCACCGCGACCGGCGCCCACTCACGGGAGCGGGACGCCCCCGCCGAGAAGAAGCCCACGTCGATGCCGCGAAACGCCTCTGCAGATGGCTCTTGGACGGTCCACTCCTGCCCCGCGCAGGTCACTTTCGATCCCGCAGAACGGGCGCTGGCGAGCGGCACCAGCCTCCGAAGAGGGAAACGTCGTCTTTCGAACAATTCGAGAAACTCTCGACCGACCGCACCCGTCACGCCAAGGACGGCGACGTCCAAACCCGCCTGCACCCTGCGGGGATACCCAATTCGTGGAAACCGAATGCGGGATTAGTCGGCCCGTTTGGAGTGCCCGTAGCCGAGAAGCTGGGCCGCGCGTTCCATGTCCTTGTCGCCTCTCCCGCTCAGGTTGACGAGGACGCGGCTGCCTGCGGGCAAGAAGCCGGGGCGGAAAAGGGGGGCGAAGGCATGGGAGGATTCGAACGCTGGGATGAGGCCTTCTAGCCGCGCCACCCGCTGGAAGGCGTCGAGCGCTTCCTCGTCGGTGACCGCCGAGTACTCCACCCGGCCGGTATCGCGCAGGTGCGAGTGCTCCGGCCCGACCCCGGGGTAGTCCAAGCCGGCGGAGACGCTGTGGGTGGGCAGGATCTGGCCGTCTTCATCCTGCATGATGTAGCTGTAGGAGCCGTGGAGCACGCCGGGGGAGCCCGCGGTCAGGGGCGCGGCGTGGCTGCCGGTGGCGACCCCGAGCCCTCCAGCCTCGATGCCCAGAAGCCGGACGGGGTCCGGCACGAAGGCGTGGTAGAAGCCGATCGCGTTCGAGCCGCCCCCGACGCAGGCGATCCCGACATCCGGGAGCCGGCCGTGACGCTCCAGGTACTGGGCGCGGGCCTCGTTCCCAATCACGGCCTGGAACTCCCGGACCATCCAGGGGTAAGGGTGGGGCCCGGCGGCCGTCCCGATGACGTAGTGGGTGTCCCGAACGTTGGTCACCCAATCACGCATCGCTTCGTTGAGGGCGTCCTTGAGGGTCTTGGTGCCGCTCGAGACCGGCACGACCTCGGCCCCTAAGAGCCGCATGCGGAAGACGTTGAGCTCCTGCCGGGCACAGTCCTCCTCGCCCATGTAGACCTCGCACTGGAGCCCGAAGAGGGCACAGACCGTGGCCGTGGCGACGCCGTGCTGCCCTGCCCCGGTCTCCGCGATGATCCGCTTCTTGCCCATTCGCTTCGCCAGGAGGCACTGGCCGACCGCGTTGTTGATTTTGTGGGCGCCGGTGTGGCAGAGGTCTTCCCTTTTCACGGAGACCTGCAGACCGGTGGCCTCGCTGATGCGGGGGGCTTCGGTGAGGGGCGTCGGACGACCAACGTAGTCGTGGGCCAGCCGGTCGAACTCGGCCCGGAAGCCCGTGTCGTTCCAGGCCTTCCTGAAGGCCTCGGCAAGCTCCTCTAGGGCAGGCACGAGGGTCTCGGGCACATACCGCCCGCCAAACTCGCCAAACCTTCCGTTCAGGGGCTCGCCTTCGAACATAGCCCGATTTTACGGCCTTGGCGGGAGGACGGGCGGCCGACTTGCGGGGTTGGCCGACTCTCGGCACATCACCGTGCCCATCGCGACCCAGCCAGGGACGAGCAAGACGTTCAGGAACGGCAGGAGGCTCGACGCCCCGCCGAGCAGCCAGAGAGTCCAGGAGTTCTGGCAGCGCAGGGCGGCGAACGCCTGCCGCGGGAAGACCACCCCCCGCCGGGCAAAGGCCGGCGAAGTGTAATCGTTCAGACCCATCCAACCTGCGACCACGACCGCCACCAGGCCGAAGCAGCCTGTGCCGAAGACGGCCACCGCCAAAGCCGCCATGACCGTGGTCGGCATCCGGAAGGCAAGGTCTTGAAGGAGCATCGGCCAAGTCGGGGCGGCACCTTCCGCCCGGCCATAGAGCCTCTCCTCCACGCGACGGCTGAGCGGTTCCCAAAGAAAGGCCGAGAACAAGTTCGCCATCACTAAGAAGATCGGCCCGGAAAGGAAGAACCACGCCACCCCGAGCACGACCGTGCCTCCGATCCAACCGACGGCGCCAGGCAGGCCGGAGGTCTCGGCCAGGTGTGCGAGCCAAGGCACCAGCACCGCAAATCCGGCGAGCAACAGGGCCAAGTAGGCAAGGGCCGAGAATAGGAGGGGGCGCCAGACATAAGAGCGCAGGGTCCGGTCTTGGTAGACCAGCAGGAAGGCGCGCAGCATGGTCGGCATCTCTCTTGGCAGGTACAGGACGGGGGCGGCGGGCGTTACGCAGGGCGCGAACAAAAAGCTCGCCCTGGATTCTGCTCCCAGGGCGAGGCTCGCCTATCGGGCCGACCAGGCCCCTACTTGTTCCGCGTCCGGCGTCGAGCGACTTCTGGCACGACGCGGTTGGCATAGTGTCGGAAGGCGAACACGGCCGTGAGGCTGACGCCGAGGGCGATGAACCCCAACCATACGGGGGGGCCGCCTTGCGGCTTCGCCCGGTTCTGCGCCTTCTTCAAGGTCGCCTTGTCCGTTTCGTTGCCCGCCTTGTTCAGGTCCGCGGCACCGAAGCCCGCGTCAGGTTCGAGGACATACTCCGAGCTGACTTCCCCGCCCACTTCGCCGACGATCGGCACGGTGCCGGTCAGTTTCTGCTGTTGTGCGACGGCCTCCTGGCTGTGCTCCGGCTGGAACTGGGCACCTTTCGGCTTGTCTTCGACGAACGCGCTCGCGCTCGCCGCCAGCACTATCACGGCCAATAGAGCCTGGATCTTGGTGTTCTTCATGGCATTCACCTCCCTTGTTCTCCCCTTAGCTTTCTCTTCCATCGTGGAACCCGCGGTCCTGCCACGTGCTGCGCAAGGTTGTTGGCTGGCGCGGCAAGTTCAGGTCGATGAGCGGCGGCTGGTCAGGGCCCCGCTCTCGGATGCGGTTGTCGTAGTTCATTCGGATGGGCAGGCTCCAGCCGACGATGGCCTCGTCCTTGCTGACGATCGTGCCATTCAAGGCGAAGCCTCCGCCGCTCATGCCGACGTTGCCTCCTCCGACGAAGTTCGTATACATGATCGCGTCGACCTGGTTGACGCCTTCGGTCAAGTTACGGATCGTCTCGTCGCTGACGACGCTCTGGTACTTCATGCGGCCCGTGGAATCGCGGTCCATCGCGTTATAGGGCGGGATGTAGTTGTTGTTCTCGTCGTAGCGGCCCTTGGTGAAGGGCGGCATCATGTAGTAGAGCGGGTACGGGTTCTGGAACCGCGTACTATCGCCCATGATGACGGAGCCTCGGGCAGCCAGGCCGAGCATGTCGCGCTTCTCGTTCGCCAGGTCAGCCGCCTCGGGGTCTCCCAGGAAGTTCGGGCCGTTCTTATAGCGGACCGAACCGACGACGTGCACGTTCCGACCCGTGTAGAGAGTGCCTTGACCTTGGACGAACCCCTTGATCACGACGTCCTGGTCTACCGTCACCGGACCGTAGATCTTGATCGGGCGGTCGGACGTCCCGACCAAAACCGCGGAACCCGCGATGCGACCGTTGGAGTTGCTCAGCCTCTGGTAGGCATTGGTCGAAGAGTTCCAGACCTCGACGTAAGCGGGCTGGCCGTAGTTCGGGTTCGCCGTGCCGTCGGCATAAGTCGGCTTCTGGTAGGTGCCAGGCTCCGTGCTGAACTTCTGGCTCAGCTCTTGGTACCGCGAGATGTCGGAAAGATCGGGCATGGCGATCTCGTTGGTGGGTTTCGAGTCGAGCACCGTCTTGGTGATGTCGGAGTTCGTCGAAGTGCGGTTCCAGGCGCTCGTACCGCGAGCGTCCGCGACCACCGCGCCGAAGGCGCCGGGAGCGACCATGGCCCCGTTCACCTCGTAGCTCGAGAGCATGGCGGCTTGCGACTTGAAGACCATGTCGCGGTACTTCTCGAACTTCGCTTCACCTGGGCTTCCGTGCGAACCGGAGCTATAGACCGGGCGCCACCGCTCGCGGAACGCAGTGCCGTTGTTGTTCCTGGCGTTGGAATAGGTGTTGTCGGTCCACTTGACCGGCGGCGTATTGATGAAGCCGGAAGCGGGCGGGTCCAACCTCTCGTTCGCGGCTGCGTAGACCGAGCCGTTGACGGTTGGCGACCCGTTCAAGAAGTCGAAGTTACCATTGGCCCGCATATCGCCGTTCACGATAAGGTCCGTCTCCCTGAAGCCGTCCATCCACCCGTAATTGTTGATGAAGTAGGTGTAATCGAAAACCTTGCTTCTTGCCAGTTCGTACCTGGTCACCGCGCGGACTTCCTTGAAGGGCTCGTTCTCGTCGAGCTGGCCGTTTTTGTTGGTGTCCAGATAACCCACGGCGCGGATCGTGACCACCGCCAGATAGGGGGTGGCCTGCTGGTAGTCCACGACGCCGGCCACGAAGCGGCCCACGGACGCGATCTCTCCGGACTGGACCGCCTTTTCGTCGCCTAGGCTGGCGCCTGCGCACGCCTCGGAGATCTCCGTGAATTTCTGCGACAGTCGGAAGGGGCGCCAAAGAACACGCTGCACGGACATGACGCCCGCTTCGCAAAGGTGCGTGGTCTGTAAGTCGCGCTGGGCGTGCCGAGACTGTCGGATCGTCGCCGAGGAGCTCTCGACATAGCTGGCTGCCGCCACGGCAAGAAGAGTCATGACGCCGAACGTCGTGACCAATGCCGATCCCTTGTCTAGTTTCTTCTTTCTCGCTTTCGTTCGCAACTTTTTACGCCTCCTTAACGCGTAGTCTCCATTAGGTTCCGCATGTAGATAACTTCTCGCTTTCGCGAGTAGGTCTCAACGCCCTTATCGTCTAGCGTGGACGTGACGACCTGGACGGCGACCTGCCGTACGACGGCTCCAGCCCCGGGCGTGAAAATCCGGTACCGCTGGTTGTTGTTCTCTGGGTCGTTCGTCACGACGTCGCGTCCGATCACGCGGTCTCCAACCCCGTCCCGATAGATCAGGGAGCCGTTCACGAACTCGATTCGGCGGTTCACGCCATCCGGAATCGGCTGGCCGAGTCCGTCGGCCCGAAAATCACCGTTCTCGTCGACGTCGGGCTTGACAAATGTGAGGCCGAGGCCGTCGTTGTCGACTGTGACCGACATCGCCTCGCGCAGTTCGTCGCTGATCGTGCGGACAGCCCGCAGAGTCTGGGTCTCGGCTTCGATCTTGTGCTGCCCACGCATCCAGGTGGCCATTCCCGTCACAAAGACGGTCGTCGCGCTCAGCACAACGAGCGACGACACCGCCGTCGCTGTCACCACCTCGATCAGGGTCATACCGGCTCTCAGCCGTCTGGGTATCTGGCGTTTCACGGGCATTAGTTGTTCAGGTCTGCGATAAGCGTGCCAAGTCGGACGGTCTTGGGCTGTCCTTCCTCGGTCCAGTTGACTTCCACTGTGACCCTTCGGAGCTCTATGGCGACGGTTTCCACCCTTAGGCGTCCGGTTCCATTGGGAAGAACACTGGATGGGCTGTCCGAGACGCCGCTGTCGACGTTCGTAAAACTATAGGTGTTAGGGGCGACCGGGTCTTTGCTGTCGATCAGGCGCGCCGCAAAGAGGGCCTCTGGGCTTAAGGCGGCATCGACGCCTTTCAGGGCCTCCATTTGCTTCTGGGCCAGGCCCAGGGCAAGGTTGTTGAGGTCGGCCTTCGCGCGGCTCCGGTTTGCCGTCGGCATCGTCGCGGCGAAGATCACGGCACAGACGAGCGCGAGGAAGATCGCGAACATCGCCTCGATGAGGGCACTGCCTTTTTGACGCTTACGCAGCAGACGTTTCATAGTCGGATAAGTGGTCATGGCGGACGGCGACCCTTGGAGGCCGGCCGTCCGCCGTGGTTGTCGAACTGGCCGCTAGATTAGAGGCCGGACTTGTCGGTCTTCCACTCGTCAGCAGTCTTGCTTTCGAAGGTGGGATCGCTGCCGATCGTGTTCTTTTCGAACGTACCGTTGACGGGGAACTCCGGCGGATAAGTCTTCATGTACTCTTCCATATCCGTGTCGTCGCAGTCGTCACCGGTGGTCAGGCCCTTGTCCATGGCACACTGGTCCTTGGCGGCCTCGACCTGTCGCAGCGTGGCGATGATGGTCTGGGCGCGGCTGTTCTGTCGGGCCGTGATGAAGTTCGGCACGGCGATTGCCAGAAGGATGCCGATGATCAAGACCACGATCATGATCTCGACGAGGGTGAAACCCTTTCGCTTGCTCGAGCGCTTAGTCATATCTAGTTAGATCCTCCGGACTTTTGATCCGTTTGGGGGCCAAAGCCTCCTGGGGCGGTCGTTCCACTTCAAACGGCCGGTCTAACCCGCAGGAATGCCGTAATTGGGGAGGACCTGGGGGAAACATAGACTTGGCGAAGATCGTCTTCCTACTTATGACCCTATCGAGACTGATCGTCTGTACCACCGCCCTTTCAATCGGGATGGCGGGTCCAGCGCAGGCGGACCTCTTCCGTCCCAGCATCAAGGACCAGATTGCCCTCGGCAAGCGAGGGGCGGCGGACGTCCGCAAGAAAGAGAAGGTTCTCGGCGACTCCGACCCCCGGGTGCAAGAGCTCCGGCGGATCGGCAACAAGCTTGTCGGTCTTATTCCGCAGGACGAGAAGAAAAAGCGCCCGTTCGAATACACGTTCGACGTGATCGACAGCCCAGACCTGAACGCATTCGCGATGCCGGGCGGGCCGATCTTCTTCTATACGGGCCTACTCAACAAGTTTAAGACCGAGGACGAAGTGGCCGGCGTGCTCGCCCACGAGATCACCCACGTCCGCAACCAGCACTGGGCCAGCGCTTATGCCGACAACCAGAAGCGGCGCCTGGGTATCGGGGTCGTCTTGACCCTCCTCGGGGCTGGGGACACCGCCTTCGACGTCGCAAGCGTGGCGGACACCCTCATCTACACCCTCCCCTATAGTCGAAAGCACGAGACCGAGGCTGACAAGTGGGGCTACGACCTCACCAAGAAGGCCGGGTTCAACCCGGGGGGCATGGTCGATGCCTTCGAGGTTCTGCGCAAAGGAGGCGGGGGCGGGACGCCCGAGTTCCTCAGCACCCACCCGAACACGGGCCACCGCATCGATGAGTTAAAGAAGCGGGTCGCGAACGAGGCCAACCTGCCCCCGATGACCTCGCGGTCCTCGGCGATCCTGACCATCTCGGCAAGCGAGGAAGAGGCCCAGGCAGCCAAGAAAAAGGTCAAGAAGTAGCGGGGGCTCTAGCCTCCTCCGGCTTTCGCTGCGTCCCGCGCCTCGCGTTCCATGGCGAGCACGCTGGATCCCGCCGCGACCTGGCGGGCGATCTGGCGGAAGGCGTTCGCCTGGGGACGGTTCGGGCTCGCCAAGATCGAAGGAAGGCCCTCGAGGGAGGCGGCCCCTACTGCCTCGTCCAACGGGATTGACCCAAGGAACGGCACATCAAGCGAGGCCGCCAGCTCCTCGCCGGTCGCCCCGGCGAAGAGCCGCGAGACGCGGCCGCACCCTGGGCAGACGTGGGTCGCCATATTCTCGACCACGCCGATCACGGTCGAGTTCAAGCGACGGAAGAGGCTGGCCGCCTTCCCCGCGATGTTCGCGGCCACGTGGTGCGGCGTGGTCACGATGACCACCCCCGCCAGGGGCACAAGCTGCGCCAGGGACATGGGAGCGTCGCCCGTCCCCGGGGGCAGGTCGACCAAGAGGTAGTCGAGCTCGCCCCAGTCCACATCGGCCAAGAGCTGCCGCACCGTGCCGGCCACCATCGGCCCCCTCCAGAGGACGGCCTGGCCCTCCTCCAAGAGCAACCCAAGCGACATGATTCGGACACCGAATCGCTCAATGGGAATGATGCGCTGGCCGCGGGCCATGGGGCGTTCATCAGGAATCCCCATCATCAGGGGTACGCTCGGCCCGTAGACGTCCGCGTCCATCAACCCGACCCGGGCGCCTTCTTGCGCGAGCGCCACGGCCACGTTCACAGCCACTGTGCTCTTGCCCACCCCTCCCTTGCCGCTGGCGATGGCGATGCATTGGCGCACGCCTGGGATGAGGTCTTGGGCGGTCTCCGGTCGCGACCGGACTTGCGCGGTCATCTCTACCTCGACCCGGCCCACGCCCGGCAACGCCCCGACCGCTTCCTCGCACTCCCGTTTCAAATCTTCTTTCACAGGGCACGCGGGAGTCGTCAGCTCGACCTTGAACTTCACGGATTCGCCCTCGATCTCCAGGTCCTTCACGAAGCCGAGGGCAACGATGTCTCGGTGAAGGTCGGGGTCTTGGACGGTCCTCAGCGCTTGCAGGACGGCCTCCGGGCTTATCGCCATGAGACCATTCTGTCAAACCTGGAGCGAAGTCCCGCAAACGAAAGGCCCGTGCTGGGTGGATCCCCATGGCACGGGCCTTCTTGCCGAAGTCACGCTTACGTTTACCCCAGGCATGCCACGTCCAAATCCTTCCGGAGCAGCGCCCGCGCCCTGAACAGCCAACTCTTGATCGTCCCCTCTGGTTTATCCAGGGCGGTAGCGATTTCGTTGACGTCCATGTGCCGGTAATGCCGCATTACGATGATATCTCGGTAGCGCTCCGGCAACCGGGTGACGGCGCCCTCGACGATGGCCCGCTCGTGGTCCCGTTCCGCCCCGCGCTGGATGTCGACCCCGTCGTCGGTCAGCGAGTGCTCGTGCGGTTCTAGCGACTCCCCGACCTTGCGTCGGTCCCGCATCAGGTCGACGCAGCAGTTCGAACAGATTCGCATCAGCCAAGGAAGCAGGGGGCGTTCAGGGTCGAACGTTCCGAGGGCCCGGACTGCTTTGACGAAGGTCTCTTGCACCGCGTCAGAAGCGTCGTCCGCGTCTCGGAGCATCCGCATCGCCTGAGCACGTACCGCAGGCCGGTATTGGTCCAGAAGCATTTCCAAGGCGACCGACTCGCCCGCCTGGGCGCGTCGAACCAAGTGTTCTTCCCATACCGGAATCCGATCTTCTAAGTGGATTTTGCCCACGCCTTCATGATATGCAATGTTCACCCAGTCCCAGGACGAAATATCTAAGACCATGCCTCAGATATTTTGAAGTCAGCATGACCGGCCCTCGTAAATGTCCACCCTGAGCCTTCTGCAAAACCCTGCCGAAAACCAGGGGACATGGCGGCAAGGAGGCTTGCTTATCGAATGATGGCCGGTGGCCCGGTCCTCTTCCTTCTTGGAGTGGCGATCCTGGGGCGGATCGGCACCCCGCCCGACCCGAACGACGACTACGGGACGGTCGGCAACGCCTGGATCCGCGCCTATATCAAGCCGGTCCGCCATGCCATGGAGCTCGGTGCGAAGCCGAACCCCACCGTCGCCGAGTTCGACCAAGTGGCAGACGCTTGGATCGCCGATTATCAGGACGGCAAGCTCCACGACATTCTCAACCCGCAGTTCCAGGCCTCTTCGAACGTGGGTGTGGCCGCGGACATCAAGTCGGCGAAACGCAAGATCATGGAAGCCGGAGTGCACCTCGCCCGTAAGGAGCGGAAGGCCGGGCGTTCCTATCAAGCGGCCCGGAACCTCGCGAAGGCGATCGCAGTCGCCCAGATCGGGAAGTACTGCGACTTTTCCGCCGTGCACTTTTTCGGCAGCTTCCAGGGCCGCATGGTGGACGAGCTTATCAGCATCGCGCCGGAGCTCACAGCCGAAGAACGCGAGGGGGTCGTCACGGTCCTGCGCAAAGGCTTCTCCCGGCGACCGTCGCTCGAAACCATCATCTGCCACATTCGTCGGACCCATTACCGGCGACTGATCGAGTTCGGCGGGGACGTCTATGACCCCTCCCTGGCGAAGAGCTACCAAATCTTGGTGACTGCGGGCCGGAACCCCGGCGTCAAGCAGATCGAGGCGACTCGACAGGTGGCCCACGTCGCCGGCGCGAGTGCAGGCGACTTGGTTCCGATCAGTTCAAACTTGCGGATGGCCGGTTATGCCGAACAGGCGCTCTACGACCGCCTCTCGACTTTGGAAGCCAGTTTCGGCTACTCGGACAAGAAGAGCGAACCGTCGTCGCGCCTCTCGATGCTGAGCGGCGGCTCGCATTTGACGGCGAGCGGGTCGCGCAAGTCGATCGTCCAGCCCACTTTCTTCGTGGCGTCCGGTACTTCGACGAACACCACGGTCCGATAAGCGTCCGCGACCTTAGCGGCAAAGTCGATCACGGTCCCCTTCCCTACTAGTTCCGGTGCCGTCTGCCCGGTGCCCGGCAACGCCACGACGATGGTCTTGCCACCGGCCCTCGCGCTCAGGGTCTGGGCGACTTCAGCCGTGTTTCGGAGCGGGGCGTCCAGCGACCGCTTGGAAACGTCGAACGTCTGGACGACCTTGCCGTCCGCCTCGCGGACGATCTCCACCTTGGCGCCCGCTTCGCGGTCGTGGCGCACGTGGAGGGTCCCCTCGATGAGCAAGACTGAGAAGGACGGCGGGCGGACTTCCGGGCCGATCCCCGCCTGGGCCACGGTCCCTGGGCCGGGCTGGGGGCCCGTCCTGGGGAGGATCGCCCAGATCGACGCGGCGACCGCCGCGACCGCGACGCCGCCGATAAGGGGCATGCGGAACTGGTTCACCACGTCCCAGAAGGTCCGGCGCGACTTGACCTCGGCAAGATGGCGGTCAAGGTTGCCCATGATCCGCTCGTGAAGGCCGTACGGCACCGGGATCTCCTCGTCCCGCAAGGATTCGAACTGCCGGATGACGGCTTCGAACTGCCGGTACTCCTCACGGAGGGCTCCGTCTGACGCCAAAGCGCGCTCGAACTGGGCTTTCAGCCCGGCATCGAGCGCTCCTTCTAGGTAGTCAGAGAACAGGTCTCTCGCCTTTTCCGCAGTCATAGTCTTTCCTGTCCGACTTGGACTTCACCCAATTTGAAAAAGTTCCTGGTTTGGGGCAAGATGTTCCCGCAGGGCCAATCGGGCCCGGTTCAGGCGGCTCTTCACGGTGCCGATCGGCAGGTCCAGGGCCTCAGAAATCTCCTCGTAACTCAGGTTGTCGACGTGGTACATCACAAGCATTGCCCGTTGGTATTCCGGCATCCTAGTGAGGGCGTCTTGCACGGCCGCTTCCCTCGCGTTCCGCTCCGCTTCCTCGTCAGGCCCCGGCCTCTCGTCGATCACCTGCCTCTCGACCTCGCCCCCTTCCACAGGGATAGTGGCCTCTAGACTGGTGTGGTATTTGCTCTTGTCCTTCTTTTTGAGGTCCAGATAACAGTTAGTGAGAATCCGGTACAGCCAAGTGCCAAACGCGGCTTGGCTCCTAAAGTTGCCGATCGCGTTATAGACCCTCACGAAGGCGTCTGCGACAACGTCCGCGGCTTCGTCTTGGTTACGGGTCAGCCGGTACGCGTAAAGGTAGGCCTTTTCCTCGTAAAGCTTCACCAGGCTGTCGAAGGCGGTTCGGTCGCCTTTTTGGCACTGGCGGATCAGGACGTCGTCGCTGGCGTGGCTCATGGATGGATTCGAGGCTGGGTGCGCTGTGTACCCGCAATTTCTATTGCGGACTGCTCCTCAGAGGAAAGGTGGCGGTCGTTGCGGCCATGGACGATGGCCTTGGCATAGACCCGGCAGTCCGTACGGCCAACCTGGCTGGTCAGCACGGTGCCGTTGCCTTCCTCGTCGTAGAGGGCGAGGGCAAAGCTCTGTTCCCCACCGACGTCTTCAAAGGCGTCGTACCGGACGAGGCCCATGTAGCGCTTCGCCGTGCGCATCTTCCTTTCTAAGACGTCTACCCGCTCCCTTGCGTCATCAAGTTCGACGCGTAAGCGCTCCCGCTCTTCCAGGTGCCGTTCCAGGACACCCTCGATCGACTCGCCGTCCGATCCCTTCATGAGCCCAGACCACCGGCGGCGAAGGGCATTGTTCGCCACCGCCTGGAACACGACCACCAGGGTGAGGACCAGCACCACGCAAGCGAGGACGCCGATCGCCGCGCCCGGTGCCTGATTCAGGTTCTGGAGGAGACCATCCATTGAAAGACCGGCCAAGCGACCGATGATGAAGTATAACCTGGTTTGTCTCGCGACGAACTACTGGACCCCATGCGAAAGCGCACCGCCCTGATTTCCGGTTTCGGGTTCTTTTTGGCCGCCGTCTTGGTCTTCGCATTTTTCCTTTGGCGGAATTTCCAAGTCGTGGAGGTCAGGGGCTCCTCGATGCTGGGAACGTTCGAGCCGGGCCAGCGACTGATTATGAGCAGCGCCTACGCCCTAATCGGCCCCGTCCAGCGGGAGGACATCGTCGTCGCCAAGAACCCGGAGACCGGCGACGTTCTTATCAAGCGCATCAAGGGGATGGGCGGCGACGTGCTCGACTTCGCCCTGCGGCCGGACAATTACAACCTCGCCTACGGCGAATACAAGGTTCCCGCGGGAATGATCTACCTGGTGGGTGACAATCGCGAGGTCTCGGAGGACAGCCGCGTCCTCGGCCCCTTCCCGGAGGACTCCGTCCTCGGCAAGATCGTCCGGGTGGACGTGCTGGTCTATACCAGTGTCGCTTGGATCGGGACCAGTCTGGCCCTTGCCGCCATCCCAGCCTTGCTCGCCCGGTCTTCCCGGGGGAAGAGCGGATGAGCCGGTTCCCGAGCGGGAGGTATGGCCGCCAGCTGCTCGAGTTCTTCCCGGCTCCGTTCCGAGCGCCGCTCCGCGCCTTTGCCGCCCTGGTCTTCCCGTGGTGCGGCGACGAGGTGCTGCTTTGCAACATCGAGGACCGCGGCTGGTGCATCCCCAGCGGGCGGGTAGAGCCGAACGAAACGTCCCTGGAGGCCGCCGCCCGCGAAGCCCGCGAAGAGGCCGGCGCTGTCTTGCAGGACATCCTTTACCTCGGCTGCTACCGCATCTCGGAGCGCGGCGAGGTGCGCTGGGCCGACGTCTATGCGGCCCGGGTCAAGGAACTCGTCGACATCCCTGCCGAGTTCGAGTCCATGGGCCGGATGTACGTCACGGTGGACCAGCTCCCCGAGATCTACCACCTTTGGAACCCCTTGACCGAGGCGATCTTCGATTACTCCGCCGAAGTCCTTCGCCGCCACGCGGCCACTCTCGGCATGCTGGAAAAGTCGTAGGCGTGTCGGCGCTTAAAGCACCTTCACCGGCGAGGAGACGGTCGTCATCTGGCCCACGTCCGGCGGGCGGGCGGCCGCTGCGATCCGGTGCTCTTCCGAAACATCGATCGGGTAGTTCCCTGTGAAGCAGGCCAGGCAATGAGGGCCTCCCCCAGCCGCCTGTACCGTGCCGTTGACGGAGAGATAGCCGAGGCTCGTCGCGCCGATGTGCCGCCGGATCTCGTCGACCGTGAAGGTCGCGGCGGCAAGTTCGCTCCGTGAAGCCATGTCGATGCCATAGAAGCACGGCCACTTGATCGGCGGCGCGGTGATGCGGACGTGGACCTCGGCGGCCCCGTGGTCCAATAGCATCCGCACAATCTGCTTTGTCGTCGTAGCCCTGACGATGGAGTCGTCGACCAGCACGATCCGCTTCCCGTTGATCTCGTCGTGCAGGGGGGCGAGCTTCATACGCACGCCCATCTCCCGCATCCTTTGGTCTGGTTGGATGAACGTCCGGTGGATATATCGGTTCTTCATCATCCCGTCCGCGTAGGGGATGCCGCTGACCTTGCTATAGCCCCGCGCGGCAGGGATGCCGCTGTCCGGCACGGGGACCACCACGTCGGCCTCGGCCGGGTGCTCGCGCGCCAGTTCCTCACCCATCCGCGTCCGGATCGCACTCACCGAGCTGCCCTCCATGCGGCTGTCGGGCCTTGCGAAGTAGATCAACTCGAAGAGGCACGGCGCGGGGGCTGCGGGCTCCATCGCCTGGAACGACTCCAGGCCGTTCTCGTCGATCACAACGAGTTCGCCCGGCCGGATCTCGCGCACGAACTCTCCGTCGACGGGCGAGAGGGCGCAACTCTCGCTCGCCACCATCCAACCGCCGCGGACACGGCCGAGGACCAGGGGGCGGACCCCGTGCGGGTCGCGGAAGGCGAGCAGCTTGTTCCGCACAAGGACGCAGACGCTGTAGGCCCCGCGGATCTGCGCCATCGTCGCTCGCACGGCGGCCAGAGGCCCTTCCTCCAGGTGGCTCGAGAGGAGCCGCGCGATCACTTCCGAGTCGCTGGAAGAATAGAAGCTGTGGCCGTTGCGGAGGAGGTCTTCCTTCAACAGGTGGATGTCTACGAGGTTGCCGTTGTGGGCGACCGCGACGTCCCCGATCACGCTCGTGCAGAAAACGGGCTGGGCGTTGTCGAGCTCGCTGTGACCGGTCGTGCTGTACCGGGTATGGCCCACCGCCAGTTCGCCGCGAAGCGTGCCCAGGATGTCCTCGTTGAAGACTTGGCCGACCAGACCCATGCCCTTGTGCATGCGCACGACGGTCCCGTCACTAACGGCAAGCCCTGCCGATTCCTGGCCCCGATGCTGCAGGGCATAGAGCGCGAAGTAGGCGAGGCGCGCAGACTCTGTGCCTGGGATATAGAGCCCAAGAACGCCGCACTCCTCTTTGGGAGAGTCGTCGACGACCCACTCTTGTTGCCCTGCCTTCATCTTGCTAGTCTACCGGTTCGTTCCCCATTCGTCCCGAATGCGAGAGGTTCGCCTCCCGCGACGCGATAGGATAGGGCAATGCTGTACAGGGCGGTCATCTTGATCTACGGCGTCATCCTCATCGCTGGTGGCGTTATGGGCTACGCCATGGCGGGGAGCATGGCCTCGCTCCTCACGGGCGGCATCTCCGGGCTGCTCATGCTTGGGTTGGGCATCGTCTCGAAGGAGAAGCCCGGCTTCGGGATGCGCGGCGCGGCCGGCCTTTCCCTGTTGCTCCTGATCTTCTGGATCTACCGCACCATCCAGCTTTCCGGCGAAGGCAAGTCCGTCATGATCTCCGGCATGAACATCGCCCTTGCGGCGGCGGTCATCGCGATTCTCGGTTATGGGCACATGTCCGCGATGCGCCGGCGCCGCGCGGAAGGCGAGACAAGTCACCCGGCCTCGTAGAACGGCGGCTCCACGACCTCGGCCTCTTGACCGTTGACCTTCACGATCGTGCCGGGATCCGCGTAGGCGTTCCTCACCATGGCCCCCGCGATCCAACCGAAGCGCGGACTGAGCGCAGCCCTGGTGACGACGCCCGCGTCTTGGCGGTCACGCACGGAGACCGTCTCGCCCCGCCGGGCCTCGCCTTCCAGCAAGAGGCCGACCCAAGTCCGGTTCGTGTGGCCGCGGCTGTGGATCCTCGCGAGCACCTCCTGTCCGGTGTAACAGCCCTTCGTATAGCTAATTTGTTGGGATTCGAAGCGGTGCCCGAGCTCGGGCGGGAGGGTCTTGGCGTCGGTGTCCACCCCGAAGAGGGGGAACCCGCCTTCCAGGGTGGCAAGCGACCACGCGTCTTCCGAAGCGGCGGGAAGCGCCGCGCGCAGGGCCCTCTCCGCCGCCGAGCCGGCGGGCAGGGCCACGTCCCAGCCCCCCGCGAAAGTCCGCCGCGAACGAAGGAGCAGCGTGCGTTCCCCTTCGATCTCGGCCTCGCCCGCGTCCTGCACGGGCAGGGCGGCCAGCTCGCCCAGGACTCCGGTCGCGCGTGGGCCCTGGACGGTCACGACCGTCCAGTCGGAAAGCTCCGCGCGCACGTCCTCCATCACGACGAACTTCTTCGCCCGATCCAGCAAAGGTTCGGGCGCCTCCGTCACGATAACAATGCGGTCAGGAAGGGCCCAAAGCCTCAGGATTCCCAGCAACTGGCCCGTGGGCGCGACCAAGCAAGAGTCGGCCGAGAACCCGGTCGTAAAGTGCAGCAAGTCTTGGGTGATCTGGCCTTGCAGCCAGCCCTTCCGGTCTTCCCCGGTGAGGGTCACCAGCTTCAAATTAGGTTCGGCGAGCGCGGCAGAGCCCTGAAGTTCGTCGTATCCTTGAGGCGTAGAAATTGAGGAGGCCTGCATGAGCGTGCAAGGCGCGATATGCGCCGCCTTCTGCGTGTCCAACGATTGTGAATAGATGAAGGCAGCAACATGGGGCCCCTAGTCGCACTGGCGATTTTCGCAGGAGCATCGGTCGTGGGCTCGCGGGAGATCAACGTCTTCGAGCGCGCGGCCGGACGGGACATCGCGTCGTTGCTCTCAGGCGACGCTAAATCGGTGGACGTCCGCGTCGAGCCGAACGGCTTTGGCGGGCCGTGGGGCCATCTGGACCGCGCCACGATCACCGCGCGGGACTTCTCGGTCGAGGGGCTTCCCCTCTATACGGAACCGTGGCGATCGCAGGCGGCCAGGTGTTCCCAGCTCGTCCTAAGGCTCGAGAATTTCCAGTTGAAGGGTCTGCGGGTGGAGGCCTTGGAGGCGCAAATCCCCGCTTGTCGCTACGATTTTGGGCTGGCTCGGCGAGAGAAAAAATTTCGGCTAAGCCGAAGCGGAGAGGGGCAAGGTTGGGTCAGGGTCGATGAGAAAGACCTGGCTTCTTTTATCTTAAGGAAATATCCGGAAATTAAGCAGGTCACGGTCGAATCCCGCCATGGCTTCGTTCGCGTGAAGGGCTACGGTGAGTTTCTCATCGTCAAGACGAACTTCGAGGTTGTGGCCCGATTAGTGGCAAAGGACGGTTCCAAGCTTTATCTTGCCGACGCAAAGATCCTCTTCGGATTTCTTGCCGCCGACGAGTTCGCGTCGAAAACGCTGCTTGACACGCTGAACCCGGTCGTGGACTTTGACAAGGATTTGCAGCTTGGCGGCGCGCTGACCGTCGAGAAAGTGACGACGCAGGACGGAAAGATCGTCCTCAACGGAAGGACGCTCATCCCCAAGGCGGTAGACCCTCAATCCTCCGGCCCTTTCCAGTTGCGATAGCGCCAAAGTGTGTAGAACGCCTCGGGGGCGTCAGTCCACCGAATCTTCTTCCCCGCTTCGACCGATCGCGGCACATATTTTACGGGCACTTCGAGGATCTGCTCCCGCAAACGGATCACTTTTGCCGTGACCTCCGGACAAAACTCGAACCGCTGGCATTCGAGCTCCAAGCTCTTAAGCAAATCCGTCCGGACCGCTTTGTAACACGTTGCCTCATCCGTCATTTCTCGACCAAATAGAATGCGCACCGCCCACACGAGAAGCTTGTTAACGATGCGGTTTGGAAGGGCCATTCCCGAAGGCATTCCTTTCGCAAACCTTGTCCCATAGACGACGCCGACCTCGCCTCGCAAGATTGGCGCGACTAGCGATGGGATCTCTTCCGGGAAGTACTCCAAATCTGCGTCCTGGATCACGACGACGACGCCGGTCGAAAAGCCCAAAGCTTGGCGGATCGCCGCGCCCTTACCTCCCCGCCGCTTGTTCGAGAGCACCACGATCTCCTGGCCGAACTCCCGCAGTATTTCCAGGGTACGGTCGTCGCTGCCGTCGTTCACAACGATGACCTGCTTCGTCATCGGCACGTCGAGCACGCGCCGGACCACCTCCTCGATCGTCCGCTCCTCGTTGAGGGCGGGGATGATGACGGTCACATCCGGGCGGTCTTGCGCCATGGGCACGACAGGATACATGAGCTTGCCACTCTCGGTAACCTCGCGAGGTGCCTGGCCGGTTCGACGTCCTACTTTTTGGGGGGGCCATTGCCTCCCCCACCGGTGTCCGGGCGGCCGACATTGGGATCCGTGACGGGCGGATCGCGTCGGTCGGGGACTTGCGCCAAGCGGAGGCGGCTGACCGCGTCGATGTCACCGGGCTCCACATTCTGCCGGGCGTCATAGACAGCCAGGTCCACTTTCGCGAGCCAGGGTTGACCCACAAGGAGGACTTGGAATCGGGCACTCGCGCCGCGGTCGCGGGCGGGGTCACGACGATCTTTGACGAGCCGAACACAGACCCGACGACGACGACGGCCGCCGCGCTCTCAGAAAAGCTCGCTCGCGCCTCCGGCCGTGCCTGGTGCCACTACGCTTTCTGGGTCGGGGCCTCGATGGACAACCTGGACGACCTGGCCGCGTTAGAGCAGTTGCCCGGCACGCCGGGCATCGGCGAGGTCTTTATGGGGAGTTCTACCGGCCCTTTGCTCGTGGCGGACGATGCCTCGCTTCGCCGGGTCCTGCAGAATGGGTCGCGGCCGGTCGCGGTCCATTCGGAGGACGAGGAACGGCTCCTGCGCATCAAGGCTGAGCGCACGCCGACCCACGCCCGCGAGCATCCACTCATGCGCGACGTCGAGTCGTCACGGCTCGCCACCGAGCGCATCCTTCGCCTCAGCCGCGAAACGGGACGGCCGATCCACGTGCTGCACGTCTCGACAGAGGAGGAACTCCCCCTCTTGGCCGAGGCAAAGCGTGACGGGCTGGGGACGACGTGCGAAGTGACGCCTCAACACCTCAGCTTCAACGCCGAGGACTATGAGCGGCTCGGCTCGCGCATCCAAATGAACACGCCGATCCGCGAGGAGCGGCACCGCCGGGCTCTCTGGAGGGCCGTCCAAGAGGGGCTCTTCGACGTCTTCGGGAGCGACCACGCCCCTCATACGCTCGAGGAGAAGGCGCGCCCTTACCCCGCTTCACCAAGCGGAATGCCCGGCGTGCAGACGATGCTGCCCGTGTTGCTCGATTCGGTCCACCATGGCGGGCTCACTCTGGAGCGGCTCGTCGCGATGACGAGTTTCAACCCCGCGCGGCTCTTCGGAGTCCCGACCAAGGGCCAGATCGCCCCCGGGTTCGACGCAGACCTCGTCGCGGTCGACCTCAAGGCCGACTTCGGAGTGGAGGCGCGTTGGCTGCAATCGAAGTGCGGCTGGTCCCCCTTCGAGGGACGGCGACTCACGGGGCTCCCCGTCCACACGCTCGTCGGGGGAGGCTTTGCCCTGCGCGAGGGGGAGCTCGGGGAGCCCGGCCTCGGCCGCATGGTCGAGTTCGGGTGGAAGGGCCGCTAGCCCTCCGCGACGAAAGACGCCGGGCGCTTATCCAGGAAGGCGGCGACTCCCTCGCGGCCCTCCTCCCCGGCGCGCGCTTCGGCCAGCATACGCGCCAGCGGCGCCATCTCGACCGCTTCGCCCAACTGTTGGGCGAGACGCTTGGCTTGGGCGACGGCCCTCGGCCCGTTCTTGAGCGTCGTCTTCACGACCTCTTCGACCCGTGCGTCTATTTCGTCCAATCCGGCGACGTGGTGCACAAGACCGATGCGAAGCGCCCTCTCAGCGTCGAAGGCCTCGCCCGTGGTGAAGAGCGCGCGCGCATGGCCCGCCCCGATCTTCGGCACGACAAACTTTGAGATCGTCGCCGGGACTAGGCCGAGGCGGACCTCGCTAAAGGCGAAGAGCGTGCCTTCCGCCGCCACGGCCACGTCTGCGGCCGCGACCAGGCCACACCCGCCCCCGAAGGCCGCGCCGTGGACCCGGGCGACCACCAACGCCGCACATCCCGCGATAGCCTCAAAGAGGCCCCCGAGCTTCATGGCGTCCGCATAGTTCTGCTCGACCGTGTAGTCCGCCGCGCGACGCATCCACTCCAGGTCGCCACCCGCGCTGAAGGCCTTCCCTTCTCCGCCCAGGACGACGACGCGGACGTCGCTATCCAGCCCATCGAAGGCGCCCGCAAGGGCCGCGATCAGTTCGTCGTTAAATGCGTTGCGGACTTCGGGCCGGTCGAGGGTCAGGTGCAGCACGGGGCCGCGTCGGTCTGAACGGAGCATCGTTCCAGTATGGCCTTCGCGGTCAGCGACCGATGACGTACCAGAGCACGCCCGCACCGGCGATGATGGCGAGCGGCGTCCCGTTGCGGGTCGGCGGCCCGGCCACGACGACCTGCTCGCCGGGCTTGAGCGGAATGTCGCCCATGTAGCCTTGCTGTATCTCCGCAAAGTTCACGGTGCGCGGCTTCTCCCCTTCTGTGGCGGAGATGATCTGGACCCGGTCGGGCCGCGCCTTGGTGGAAAGCCCGCCCGCCGCGCGGATGGCCTGGCTCAGCATCATGCCGGGCTGGAGCACGAGGTAGCCAGGCTTGCGGACCGCTCCCTTCACTTCGACATAGGCCCGGGGCTCGCGCATCGGCACCACGATCCGGTCGTCGGGCGTGAGCGGGGCGTCGGTGTTGGGAAGGCTCATATCAATGGTTTCGGCGACGCGACCGTCCCGCTCGATCGTCACCATCGGCAGTTCACCAGTGACGGCCAATCCGCCGGCCTCTTCGATCGCCTCGCGCAAGGTGAGGCCTGGTCGAAAGATGATGGGGCCGGGCGCGCGGACTCCGCCGGTGACGAAGATGAGGCTTTGCGGCGAGACCGCAGCCCCTTCTTCGGCCTCGGCTTCTGGCTCCGGCTGCTCGGCCGGACTGGGATCGGGCTGTGCTTGTTCGATCGGCTTCGTCGGCACCTCGCCAGGCAACGGATTGGCCTTCGGATCGGGCACGGAATGGGTGGGCGTCTGGTCAACCGGGGTTTCCCCGCGCGGGATGGTCACGATGTCGCCCGGATCCAGGGCCACCGCCCGACCGTCCGCCCGGTTCGCGTCCAGGTTGATGATGGTGCCGTCCAGCTTCTTTACCTGCACGCGGGCAAGATCCGCGCCTTTCTCAAGCTCGATCTTGGCCAGCGCGAGGCCAAGGGTTTGTCCGACCGTATACGGCAAGCTCGCGGGCGCATCGGCCACGGCCCCAACGAACTGGATAGGATCCGTTCGGACGAGCGCCACCGAGGAAACGACCTGGACGGCCACCGTCGCCTTGCGGACGATGCGGTCCTTCACAAGCTGGTCGCGAATCCGGTCGGCCGCTTCTTGCTCTGTGAGGCCGTTGACGACCACCGCGCCCAAGAAGTTGACGAGCACGACCCCGTCCCGCGAGACCTCGGCGAGCTTGTCGACGCCTGGTTCTTCGGCACAGGTGATCTTCAGTTTGTCACCTGGCTTGATCGCCCGGGTCTGGGCGAACGAAACGAAGGCGCCCAGCAAAAGGAACACGACGAAGGCCGCGCGGAGCATGCTGTGGGTAAGGACGTTTGGGGGGACCGTTAGGATTTGCCGGTTTCCCCAGTAGGCCCGCGGGGCCTCAAAGGGCGGGCCGAAGGGCCGCCCTGGCAGGGGAAAAGGGAGTGGTGCCGCAGGCCGGGCTCGAACCGGCGACCCTAGCATTTTCAGTGCTATGCTCTACCAACTGAGCTACCGCGGCACTCGATGGCGAGGATGACGGGACTTGAACCCGCGACCTCCGGCGTGACAGGCCGGCGCTCTAACCGACTGAGCTACACCCCCGCGCTAGGGACTGGAATTATCGCACCAAACCGACCGCGTCTGCAGGGCCCTCTGTGTGACTGGGCCAAACACCGGAACTTTGCAGTCCGAGAGGCGGACCTTCGCCCGCTCTTCCCTTGCGATCGGGTCAGTTGCCCGGTCGAGGCGGCAAGTTGCGGGCTGCCGACGGGGCTGACATGGGCTGCTGGCCGACCGGGCCTGGCGCGTTAGCGGCCGCCCCCGGGTGCTTGCCCCCCGCATCGGAGAGCGCGACCAACCGGCCGAACTCGCCCGGGTCTTTCGCCTTTGACCGGGCGTCTTCGACAGAGACCAAACCCTTCTCGACCAGCGTCGCCAGTGATTGGTCGAGCGTCTGCATCCCAAGCTTCGAGCCCGTCTGGATGATCGAAGAAAGTTGGTACGTCTTGTTCTCGCGGATCTGGTTGCGGACGGCGCTGACCGCGTTCAGGACTTCGAAAGCGGCGACCCGCCCCCGCCCATCCTTGCGCCGCACCAAAGTCTGGCTGACGACTCCGAGGAGGTTCACGGAAAGCTGCATGCGCACCTGCTGCTGCGAGTGCATCGGAAAGACGTCGACCACGCGGTCGACGGTCTGCACCGCGTCCACAGTGTGCAGGGTCGCGAAGACCAGGTGCCCGGTCTCCGCCGCGGTGATGGCAAGGTGGATCGTCTCCAGGTCGCGCATTTCGCCGACCAGGATCACGTCCGGGTCCTGACGCAGGACGTACTTGAGCGCGTTGGCGAAGCTGAGGGTGTCTACGTCCAGCTCGCGCTGGTTCAGGAGGGCGCGGTGGTCGTCATGGACGAATTCGACGGGGTCCTCGACCGTGACAATGTGGACCTTCTGGCTCTTGTTGATGCGGTCGATCATCGCGGCCAGTGTCGTTGACTTGCCGCTGCCCGCCGGCCCTGTGACGAGCACGAGCCCGCGCGGCCGTTCGATAAAGTCGTAGCAGACCTGCGGGAGCTGCAGGTCCTCCATCGAGGAGATTTCATAAGGGATCACGCGGAACGCGGCCTGGGCGTGCTCACGCTGCACGTACATGTTGCCGCGGAAGCGGGAAAGCCCTTTCACCTCAAGCGCGAAGTCGAGTTCCAAGTCGCGGTCGAACCGCTCGATCTGCTCGGGACGGAGCAGGCGGCGCATGGCGGCGCGGAACTCGTCGTCCGTGAAGTGCGGCACGTCGTCTAAGGGGTGGAGGTCGCCGTGGACCCGGACGTAGATCTTTCCCGTGTCGGACTTGACGTGCAGGTCCGATCCCTGCATGCGCACGCAACGCTCGAGCAGCCCTTCGACCGGAAGCATCGACCCGATTGTAGCCCGCACGTCCCAGCTTGCGCTCGCGGGCGTGATCGGGTAGCCTCCATGGCCGTGCGGAGAGTGCGCGCCGTTATCGCCGCCTTGTCCGGAGCAAAAGTTTGGCCCGGGTTGCTGGCGATGTGCGTCTTTCTGACTTCGGCGTCGCTCTTTGCGCCGCTCACCCAGTTCGGGATCCACTGCCCGACCGCCCCGGTCCAACGCGTCCAAAGCGCGGGCGGCACGCTCCGAAAGCCGGTCGCCGGAGAGAAGGACTTCCTTCAATGCCACTGCACGGAGAAGGAATTCGCCAAGCAAAAGAACGAGTTTTCGAAAGCCTCGGACACTTTGGTTTGCATAGTGCCGCCCCCGATACCGGTCGTAGTTGGCCAGCGCCTGGCAGAGCCGCCACTCTTTGTGGCGTACAAAGTCCGCGACTTCCTTGAAGTGGACGACGGCCCGACTTCCCCTCCCCCTCAAACGGCTTAGCCGCTGCCGTAAGTCGGCTCTTCCTCAATTTAAGACGGGTGTGATCGCGCCTGTCCTTTAGGCCTTTACGCGCCTCTGCTTTGGGCAGTTATGCCCCTTGACCTCACCATAAGAACATGAAGGTAATGCTCAATAAGACAACACTTGCCGCCCTCGCCGTTATCGGCGGGAACACCCTCGCCTTTGCGCACGGGGAGACGATGCACCTCTTCCTGGACAATGGCGTCCCCGCCATGGGCCTCCGCGACGAGACTTCCCAGGTCACGAAGCAGCGCGCCTTTCAAGGCACGTTCACCTGGAACGCCGCGCTCAACGCGTACTCGACTTCCTCTCCCGGCTGGACTTGGAGCGATGAGTGGGAACCGAGCGACGAGCTCGGCTTCAACGTCCTCACTTCTGTCCAGAGATGGGACGGCGCCCAGTTCGTCAATGCGGGCCAGCAGTTCCGGATCTCTCTCGAAGGGAAATCTATCGACACCACGGGAGGCTACAACGCCGGCTTCTTCACCGTGATCGGCGCCGACGACCATAAGCACTTCCGCTACACGCTGCTCGGCGTCGCCCAAGGCGATCTGGACACCGCCGTTTACCGCATCAATCTGGAAGGCATACGCCACGAGCACCACGACCACGACATCCGGTATCCGGGGTTTGGATTGGTGCTCAATCGCGGGGCGAGCCAGGAGAGCTTCAACGCGGCTTACGACTACGCGCTCAGGAACCCGGTCCCCGAGCCGGTCACCCTCGCATCGCTGGTGACGACGATCGCCGCGATGCTGCGCCGCCGCCGTTAGGCACGGCCTCCCTTTGGGCCGGCAACGCCGGCCCAAGACACCGATGAAAACCCAGACTTCCGAACTTCCAAATTGCCGAGAGCGCACGGCTTTCACCCTGATCGAGCTCCTCGTCGTGATCGCGATCATCGCGGTGCTCGCGGCGATTCTCTTTCCCGTCTTCGGCCAGGCTAAGACCGCGGCCAAGGCGACCTCTTGCCTCTCAAACATGCGACAAATTGGGATTGCCGTACAGCTGTACTTTGGAGATTTCGATGACACCTTCCCGCTCGACTCGCATTATGGGAAGAAGTGGGCTTGGCCCACAACCTTGCAGCCCTATACAAGAGCAGTCCTGCTCGCACGCTGCCCGGGAGACCCGAGCGTGAACTTTGAAAAACCTCTTGGAAACGGGACGTTGACGCGAGCCACGAGTTATGCGGTCAACTTCTGGATGAGTCCACAGGACCCTAGAGACCCCTCGCCGCTGCGCGGCTACAACACCGAGACATCGATCAAGTCGCCTTCGACGACCATCTATATGGCCGAATTAGTCGATAACAGCGTTAACGAACACTTTCATCCCGCCCTCTGGTACCCCGACAACGTGGAAGGCGTGTATATCAACCCGCTGAAAGAACTGGCGACAAAAAGGCACAACGACCGCGCGAACTATCTCTTCGTCGACGGACATGCGAAGTCCTATGTCTTCTCCTCGACGTTTTCGGGTGACGGGGGCACCGACCTTTACGACCCTACGCGTTGAGCGCGCCTATAAGCCTCTTATGGCAAGATCGTACCTTCGACGTGACCCCTCGGTGTTCCGGGAACGTAGGATTGCACTTGGATGGTCTTGTGGAACCTGGACAACCTTGCCGTACTAAGAAATTCCACGACATCGCCCTCGCTCCTAAACGGACCGTTCGGGCTGACATGGCCGAGAAGGTGCTGTCTAATCGCTTTTTGCAGAGCACGATCTTGCATTGAGAACATGTCTCCTTCGATGGCATTGCCAAGGGACCAATTCTCCCCGCCAGCCGCGACGAACAGGTTGGACATGGCCTCGCTGTACTTCAGACTCCAATTTCGAATGGATTTCGACAGCGCGTCTAGAGCCTTGGACGTCAGATCAAGCTGTGTTTCTGACGTAAGAGAGAGAGACGACCTGACTTTCAGATTCGAGTACGGGGTTCCGACCCGGGCGTCGTACCACGACGGCAGCGACGGTTCGGGTGCAGACTTGTCGAAGATGGCCGGACCTCCCTCCAGTGCTTTGCGGCGGTCGCCGGCGTCTGGGGCTAGAAGCGAAGACCGGAAAGTCTTAACACCATCGGAAAGCACGAAGGTGGCCGCAGGCGCTAAGCCAACCATAGAGTTTGGCCCGAGCGAGGAACGACCCTCTGAAGACTGAATAGATCCGACATTGAACTTCGCAACTTCCGCAAGGATCGGAGGCAACGAGCTGGCTATTTGCACGGATCCGGACGACGAGATCAGTAACCGAGCACGTACTAACTCTTCTAATAAACCCTCGCGTAACTTGTGCTTCGTGAGATCGGGAGCCGCCACTACAGCATAGCCACCTATGAGCCAAACGCCATAACCCTCCTTCTCCAAAGACTTTCGAGACTCTGGAGAAGCTGAGCCGTCTCTGTAGACGCGTTGGAGGTCCGCAGAAGACAGGTCGCTCGCCGAGACGACGAGAGTCGCCCTAGGAACCTCGTCTGCGGTGATGAAGAAGAGGCTGGCTCCTAGGGCGATTAGACTCATTCCGGTACCGCCGGTGATTTGACGCGGTCAACCCGACCATTGGAGTGCAGCGAAGCGGTTCTTGTGATCTTCTGTTCGTCGTCGACCGACGACACCCACTTGAAGGTCTCGCTTCCGCCTTCGAAACTCCAAAGTGCGAACGTCGTCAACGTCCATCCGGGAAGGAGGGTTGTCGCGTCAAAGTCCTCATAAGCGGTGACAATGTTGCTCACCTCGACGGGCGTAAGCCAGCTCTCCCAAGTTGGCGGGTTTTCGGTCGGGGATCCAGACTTTGAGTCGTCGCGAACATCAGTTTCCTGGTATGCGGGTAGGTTCATTGTAGTTGTGCCCCCCATTGTCGACCGTACTGTTCCAGTAGTACTTGTCCGTCTCCACAATGTGGATGGTTGAGACGTGTTGCCACGCCATCATCGGTGAAAGGGCTATAATCAAAGTGTTTAGCACCCCGTAATGATACCCCCCCCCAAGGCGAACAGAAACTTCCGCAATTACACTGGAATTCCGTGCGTCAGGCGCCCGCGACAACCATGTGGGCCGCGCGCGAAGCGAACTCGCTCGTGTTGCTCGATTTGGCCAGCGCGTGCTCGTAATCGATTAGGCCGTCCTTAAGCAGCCCGAGCAAACAACCGTCCAAAGTCTGCATGCCGTGTTCGTGGCCGGTCTGGATGTCGTGGTAGAGGCTGTGCGTCTTGCCGTCGCGGATCATGGTGCGGATCGCCGGCGTGGCGGTCATGACTTCAAAGGCGGCGACCCGGCCCGTGCCCTGCTTTGTGGGCAAGAGGGTCTGGCTCACGACCGCTTGCAGCGTGACGCTGAGCTGTGTGCGGATTTGGGCTTGCTGGTCCGGGTCGAAGACGTCGACGATGCGGTCGATGGTCTGCGCCGCGTCCACCGTGTGCAGGGTCGAGAACACCAAGTGCCCGGTCTCGGCGGCCGTGATCGCAAGCTGGATCGTCTCAAGGTCGCGCATCTCGCCGACCAGGATCACGTCGGGGTTTTGGCGCATAACGTGGCGAAGCGCGTCAGAAAAGCTATGGGTGTCGGTCCCCAGTTCCCGCTGGTTGATCACCGATTTCTTATCCTGGTGCACATACTCGATCGGGTCTTCGATCGTCATGATGTGCTTTAAGGAGTTCTCATTGATATGGTTGATCATTGCGGCCAAGCTTGTGGATTTGCCGCTGCCCGTCGGTCCCGTCACGAGCACAAGCCCGCGCGGAAGCAAGGCGATCCGCTTGGTGACTTGCGGGATCCGCAACTCGTCGATAGTGCGGATTTTGTAAGGGATCAACCGGAAGACGCCGCCGACATGTTGGCGCTGCCAATAAAGGTTAACACGAAACCGGGCGAGACCGGGGACGGCGTAAGAAAGGTCGCACTCTTTAAAGTTTTCGAGCCTGTCGCGCTTCTCCTCGGTCAGGATGCCGAACAGCATGTCGTGAACCTGCTGCTCGGATAGGGGCGGCACGTCCAGACGCTCAAGCTCGCCGCGCAGACGCATGAGCGGCGGATTGTCGACCTTGATATGAAGGTCGCTGCCATCGAGCTCGACGAGGCGGTGGAGCAGGTCGTCTAGGATCTCAGGCATGGCCTAACCCGATTGTCCCACAAAAGACCCGCGCAAAACCAATATCAGCGGCGCAGCATCTGCTTCAGTTCGGAAACGATGCCCGCGTAGTTCAGCGCGACCTCTTCCGCGATGATCCCTGCCTTCACGTATCTGGCGAGGCCCTGGTTCATCGTCTGCATCCCCCAGAAGCCGCCTTCATTCATCAGGTGGTAGAGGTCGCCGAAGTGGCCGTCCTCGATCGCCTTGCTGACGGTCGGCGTGCAGATCAGGATCTCCGGCACGACCACGCGGCCGTTGCCGTCCGCGCGCGGCACAAGCTTCTGGGCGATGATGCCGCGAAGCGAGTTGGCCAGGCGCTGGCAAAGGTGCGCCTTCTCGTGCGGCGGGAACATGTTGATGATGCGGTCGAGCGTCTCGTAGGCGCTCGCGGTATGAACCGAGGAGAAGACCAAGTGGCCGGTCTCACCGGCCTGCATGGCGGCGTGCATCGTCGTCGTGTCGCGCATCTCACCGATGAGGATCACGTCCGGAGCTTCGCGCACCACGGCGCGCAGAGCCGGCATAAAGTCGTCGGTGTCCATGCCGACCTCGCGCTGGCTGACGTAGCCGGTCTTATCCTGGTGCTCGATCTCTAGCGGGTCCTCAATCGTGACGATGTGGACCGGGCGCGTGGAGTTGATGATATCGATCAGCGCCGCGAGGGTCGTGGTCTTGCCCGAACCGGTGGGCCCCGTGACCAGGATCAAGCCCTGGCGGTGCTTGGTCTGCTCACCGAGCACGGTCGGCAGGCCGAGCTCTTCCAGCGAGCGCATGCGCGATGGGATGATGCGCATGACGGCGGCAGGGCCGCCCCGCTGGCGGTAGACGTTCGTGCGGACACGGCACTTGTCTTCCAGGTGGAAGGCGAGGTCCATCTCGTTCGTGGCCTCGAACTTCTTCCGTTGCCGCTCGTTCATCACCGAGTACAGCATGCGTGTGATGTGCTCTTCGTCAAGCGTGGGCCACTCGCCCGGCATGGCCTTAACGGCGGAATACTGCTTGATCATGGGCTTGTGGCCGCATTTGATCATCACGTCAGAGGCAGCGAGGTCGTAACCCTCCTGGATGAGGTCGCGAAGTTCGATCGAAGCCGGTTCACGCATGTGGGCGTCCTGTGCGGCCAGGGCGGGCAGAAAGCCGCCGCCGGGCGCGGTTGGCAAGCGCGAAGTATACCAATCCGACCGCGGCAAGGGCCGATACTCCTGCCAAGCCAACCAGGAGGGTTGTCGGCGGGGCCGCGCCCTTTTTGGATGCCTTTTGCCGGATCTGCGGCTCCTGGAACCGGGCCGGAATCTTGAGGGCGGCCGGGTCTTGGACCAGGGCGACCACCCGGTACTCGATCCCCAACGGCGCCTCGCTGTAAGTGGCCTTCAGAACCACCGTGTCCGACTCGTAATCCTTTAACGTGACCCCGTCGACCGGCTTCTCCCCGTCGAAATTCACGAGGACGGTAGAGACTTGGAAGGGCGCGGGCACGCCCAGGAACGCTCGGACGACCGGTTGTAACCGCAGCTCACCGCTTTGGCGGTCGATCAGCCCGTCCACCGCGAAGCGTGCCTTGGTCGCGCTAAGGTCCGCCGTCAACTTGTCACGGGTGACGGCGAGGCCTCGGGGCTCCGACCCGAGTTCCCGGCCCATCGCCAGGCAAATGTTGCGCAGGGTCTCGCCGGGATAGGCGGAGGAGACCATCGAGACCTGGACCATGTCCGCCCCGGTGGCGTGCTTCCAGACCGTGACGATCGCCTGGGGCGGTTGCAGCGCCGGATCTGGGGACTGGGCCAGGGCCATTGAGGCCAACAAGACCCAGACGAGCAGCAAACGCACGTTTGTTAAGATACCTTTCGCCAGGATAGGCCTCTTTCCAAGCAGCCACCTTCCCCATTTTCAGGTACCTGACCGCGTTTTCCCCATAAAGAAGACGGCGGTTCGTCCCGAAAATGGCGGAAAACTGGCCTGTCCGGAGGAACCGGCCGAACTCGAAAGTCGTCAGTAGATTTTCGGCGCTTGGGCCCTTAACTCCCAAGTCGTGCTAGAATGCCGCGCCATACCGCTCCCATGGAAGACCTCGAGCTTGAACAGTCAGCGCCAATCGTGCTTACCCCGGAGGGCCATGCCCGCCTCCAGGCTGAATTGACGCGCCTCACCGGCGTCAAGCGGGCAGAGATTGCCGAACGCTTGCGCGAAAGCATGGACCACGGCGAGTTCAGCGAGGACAACTCGGAGCTTGACGAGGTGAAGCTGGAGCAGGCCATCGTGGAGAACCGGATCAGCGAGCTCCGCTCGATCTTTTCGAACGCCGAGATTTTGGAGACCAGCCAGATCCCGACCGACGTGGTCGGTGTCGGTTCGCAGGTCGAGGTCGAGGACGCCGAACGGGGCATCTCGTTCAAAGTCCGCCTCGTCTCGACGGTGGAGGCGAACCCGGACGAAGATTTGATCAGCGAAGAGTCTCCGATGGGCCAGGCGCTTTTTGGCTGCGCTGTCGGCGAATTGGCCGAGTTCGAGGCTCCCCAGGGCAAGATCGCCTACAAGATCCTCTCGATCAGCCGCTGAGAAACGGCCCGGGCCGGCCCCGGCCCTTAGGTACGATCAGCTATTCCCCTCTGGTGCCGGACGGCCGGACTGATCGTCGGTACCTGGATAAAGCGTGAAAGAACAATGAGTGAACGCCCAGAAGGCGCGCCGATGGTGAAGATCGGCAGACGCGGCCTCACCGGATTTTTTAGGGACGTGCAGCGCGAAATGCGCCAGGTCAACTGGCCGACCCGTCAAGAGACCACCCGGCTGACCGGTGTGGTCTTGGGGGTCTGCGGCCTCATCGCGCTCATGCTCACGGTCTTGTCGTTCCTCTTCGAAGCCGCGCTTCGGATGCTGGGCTTAGGGGGAGGGGGCTAGGCGTGGCCAGGGCCTGGTACGCCGTCCACACCATCTCCGGTCACGAGAACAAGGTCAAGGAGCTGCTGACGCGCCGCGCGACCATGGAGCGCGTGTGGAACCTCGACATTTTTGAGATCCTGATCCCCACGGAGCAGGAGATGACGACCCGCGCCGGCAAGCGCGTGACCCGCGAGAAGAAGGTCTTCCCCGGCTATATCCTCGTCCAAATGAACTTGACGGACGACACCTACAAGATCGTGAAGGGCACGTCTGGGGTGACGGGCTTCGTCCAGAGCGGCAACCGGCCGATCCCGCTCGAACAGTACGAGGTGGACCGGATCATGCGCAATCTGGAGAGCAGTAAGGAGGCGCCCAAGGTCGCGTTCAACAAAGAAGACGTCATCCGCGTCATCGACGGCCCGTTCGTCGATTACACCGGCAAGATCGAAGAGGTCAACCCGGAAAAGGAACAGGTCAAGGTGCTTATCTCGATCTTCGGGCGCGACACGCCAGTCGAACTCAAGTTCGACCAGATCGAAAAGATGTAGCGTGATTACGATTCACGGTTGACGGCCGTCGCGTCAACCGTGAATCGTAAGTCACAACGCTTCTTTGAGCGCGGCGGCGAAGCCGTCGATCTGCGCCTTGGTCCGCACCTCGGTCACCGCGACGAGCAAGTCGTTCTCCATGGTCTGGTAGTACTCCGAAAGGGGCAGCCCGGCCAGATAGCCTTTCTCGATCAGTGCGTCACGGACCTCGGCGGCAGGGCGGGGCAGGCTTAGGACGAACTCGCCGAAGACCCGGCCCGGATATTTCAGCTTGCCCCCCGCCTCGGTTAGTCTCTGGATGGCGTACTGGGTGTTGCGGACGCTGGATTCGGCCACGCGGCGGATCCCGTTCTTGCCTACCGCAGACATGTAGACCGTTGCCGCAAGCGCCATGAGCGCTTCGTTCGTGCAGATGTTGCTGGTGGCTTTCTCACGGCGGATGTCCTGCTCCCGGGTACGCAGGGTCATTGTATAGCCAGAGCGCCCCTGAGCGTCGTGGGTGCGACCGACGATCCTGCCGGGGATCTGCCGGATGAACTCCTGCTTGCAGGCGAAGAGGCCGAGCAGAGGCCCGCCATAGCCCATGGGGACACCGAGGGGTTGCCCCTCGGCCGTGACCACGTCGGCATCAAAAGCGCCCGGGGGCGTGAGGATGCCGCAAGCCGTGGGGTCTGCCGAGACGATGAACATCGCCCCCGCCGACCGCGCCGCGTCGCGCGCTTTGCCGAGGTCTTCGACGATGCCGAAAAAGTTTGGATACTGGACCAAGACGCACGCCACGGAATCGTCGACGGCAGAAAAGTCCACGGTCTCTCCGCCCGTGCAAGGCAGCTCCCGGATCGAGACCCCGAGCGACCAGCAGTAGGTCTCCAGCACTTGTCGGTAGTGGGGGTGGACGGCTTGGCTCACCGCGACGACGTCGCGGCCCTTGATGCCGGTCGCCATGATCGCCGCCTCGGCGAGCGCCGTCGCCCCGTCGTACATGCTCGCGTTCGCGAGATCCATTCCGAAGAGGTCGGCGACCATCGTCTGGAACTCATAGATCGTCTGCAGATAGCCTTGGCTCAGCTCCGGCTGGTAAGGCGTGTAAGCGGTGAGGAACTCGCCGCGCGACACCACCGCCGCGACCGAGGCAGGCACGAAGCGGTCGTAGATCCCCGCTCCAAGGAAGCACACGAGCTTCGTCGCGTCCAGGTTCCGGTCGGCCAAGCCCTTGAGGTGCTGGAAGAGCTGCCGCTCGTCCATGGCGGGGGGAACGTCGAGCTCGCGCCGCAGGCGCAAAGATTCGGGAATTTCGACGAAGAGGTCGTCGATCGACTCGACGCCGATAGTCTCAAGCATCTCGGCGACGTCTTGCTCGGTGTGAGGGATGTACGGGATGAAGTGAAAGGTACCTCCGAACCCTCGGAGGAGCCATCACCCTGGTCCGGGACCCGTCCCGGGCCCCGGTGCCCGCTAGTTCGGCGCCCAGACCCAGTTGTAGGTCTCGGGCACCCGGACGGCGTCCCCGCAGGAAAGCACCCGGTTATTGCCGAGGGTTACAATCACGTCTTCGGTCAGGCAATAGCCCATGCGGTCCGAAGTCTTCGGCGGCATCGAGTACCAGTTCTCCCGGGACATCCGGCCGTAGGCAGCGCAGAGGTTCCAGTCCACCACCTTTGCGTGGCCGTCCAAGAACGCGACGTTGAACTTGCCGCCATGGCGGAGCGCGCTCTTGCGGAACGGCCCGTTGTAGGTGTCCAAGTTGAACTGGTCGAAGACGCCCATCGTGTACCGGGGGGTGTCATAGGTGTCGCCAAAGGCGAACATGCTGCCAGGGTTCTCGGCCTGGGTCACGACGACCCCGACCTGCAACTGGCCGCCGCCCTGGATCGGCGTCTCCGCCTGCAACAGGCCTCCGCCCGAATAAGTTTGGATGCCCCAGTTGTAGCCGTAGCCGAAGCAGCGCTTGCTCTTGATCGTGGAATCAATGTCCCCCATGTCGCAGACCGCGTCCGTCCGCTCCGGGCTGTAGAAAACCTCGTAGCTCTTCAGGTACGGCATCAGGACGTACCAGTAGTCCGTGCGGCGCGGCGCGGCGGGAAGGTCGTTCCAGAGCGAGGGGGTCCGATCGTCGCTGTCGCCGACGTACATCATCATGCCGACCGAGATCTGCCTGACGTTGCTCAGACTCTGCGTCCGCTTTCCCGCAGCCTTGGCTTGTGCGAAGACGGGGAACAGGATGGCGGCGAGGATCGCGATGATCGCGATCACAACCAGAAGCTCAATAAGCGTAAAAGCGCGGCGCATGCAAGGACACCTCAAGTAAGAGGGTACTTCGTCCCCCAAACTCTTTATCGTGACGCCGATAGGTCCAAGTTCGTTCGCCAAAGCCCCCGTGCCTCGCGATAAAATGGATTTCCCCCAAACCGCGTAGAATGGAGGGTAGCCGTATGGCGAAGACAGTCCGTTTCATCATCCATCGCCAAGCGAACGCTGAAGCGCCCGTCACTTGGGACACGTTCGAGCTGCCTTATCGCCAGAACATGAACGTGGTCTCTGCCCTTATGGAGATCCGGAAGAACCCGACGACGGTCGAAGGCAAAAAGGTCGAGCCGGTCGCGTGGGAAGCCGCCTGCCTGGAAGAAGTCTGCGGATCCTGCACGATGAACGTGAACGGGCACATCCGGCAGTCCTGCACGGCCCTGGTCGAGGAAGTCGGCGAGGAGATCGACGACGTCCTGCAGATCCGGCTGGAGCCGATGAAGAAGTTTCCGCTCGTCCGGGATTTGATGGTCGACCGCAGCCGCATGTTCGAGAACTTGATCAAGATCAAGGGCTGGGTGCCGATCGACGGCTCGTACGACCGCGGCATGGCCCCGCCCCAGGACGACGAGGTCCGCAAGCTCCGGTACGACCTCTCCCGGTGCATCACGTGCGGATGCTGTGTCGAAGCGTGCCCGCAAGTGAACGAGCGGTCGAAGTTCATCGGCCCTGCCGCCGTGGGCCAGACCTTGCTGTTCAACCTCCACCCGGTGGGCAAGACGCTCGCTGCAGACCGGTTGGAAGTCATGACCAGCGAGGAAGGCATCACCAACTGCGGTAACGCCCAAAACTGCGTCAAGGTGTGCCCGAAAGAGGTGCCCCTCACGCTTGCGATCGCCGAGATCAACCGCCAGACCACCGTTACGAAGATCAAGCGCTGGTTCGGCATCGCCGGCCGCTAGCCCCGGGGCCCCGCGCCAAAACAGGCCCTCGGGAACCATTCACGGGTCGAAGGCCGTTTTGGCCGAGAGTAGACTCCCGGAGCTGACCCCCGTCATGAAGCCAAGACTCCTTGCCCTCGTCACCGCCACCCTCCTGGCGATTGCCGCCTGGGCGCAGAACACGCCCCCGACCCTTAGCCTGGAGTTGGAGAAGCCGCAGGCTGTGGCCGGCGAGCTCGTGAAGGGAACGGTCGTGCTGACCTTTGCCGAAGGCCTGCACGGCTACCAGAACCCGCCGAGCGAGGACTACATGATCCCGGTCCAGGTCAAGGCGGGCGAGGGGACTACGCTTTCGAAAGTCGACTACCCGAAAGGCACAAACGAAGCGGTCGGCGGGTCTGCCGAACCGGTCTTGGTCTATTCCGGCGAGACGCGGATCCCGGTCGAGATCGTCGCGCCGAAGGAGACGGGCGAGCACAGGGTCGTGCTGGACGTGAAGTTCCAGCAGTGCGACGCCACCAGTTGCTTCCCGCCGAAGACGATCCAAGCCAAGGCGGCCCTGGCCGTGACCGCCGGTGGTGCGGGGAGCGAGACCCCCGTCACGGCGCCCACCAACCCGGTTCCTGGAGAGCAGCCCCCGGCCGACGCGCCACCGGTCGCTGAACCGCATGGCTCCGGTTTGGCCGGTTGGCTACAAGAGAACTTCCGGCAGCGCAACTTCCTCTTCATCGTGTTGGGCGCGATGATCGTCGGGCTCGCGCTTTGCTTGACGCCTTGCGTCTATCCGATGATCCCGATCACGGTCAGCTATTTCTCCAACCAGAGCGCGACCAACCGGGGGGCCAAGATCGGTCTCGGCCTTTCTTATGCGATGGGGATCGCGCTGACCTACGGGGCGGTGGGGGCCATCTTCGCCGCGCTCGGCAAGGGCGTGGGGGCGCTCTTCACGATGCCCTGGTTCCTCTTCGCGCTCTCAGCGTTGATGGTGGTGCTGGCGCTCTCGATGTTCGACGTGTATGAGATCGGCATCCCCCCATTCATCGGCAAGCACCTGAAGGGCCGTTCCGGCCCCACCGGCGCCCTGATCATGGGGCTGCTCATGGGCTTCGCCGCGGCG
This sequence comes from Fimbriimonadaceae bacterium, assembly GCA_019454125.1. Lineage (NCBI taxonomy): Bacteria > Bacillati > Armatimonadota > Fimbriimonadia > Fimbriimonadales > Fimbriimonadaceae > Fimbriimonadaceae bacterium. Next base: position 1,470,593 of record CP075365.1, on the reverse strand, counting down.
CCCTGTGCGGGCGCGCTGGTCAGCGCGGTCGCGATCGAAGTCGCCAACACCCAGAACTTGGGGATCGGCCTGCTCGTCTTCACCTCGATCGGGCTCGGGCTTGGCCTCCCCTTCATCGTCCTCGCCGCGGTCTCGACCGGAGCGAGCAAGGTCTTGCCAAAATCTGGCGGTTGGCTAAAGGCGGTGAAGTCCGTCCTCGGCCTCGTCGTCTTGTGGCTCGCGGTGGACTACCTCTTCAAGGGGCTCGGCATGAAGCCCGACGATCCGAGGACCCTGCTTGGCTGGGTCGCGGCCTATGGGCTCGCCGCCGCCTACCTGCTGTTCTTTGAAAAGGAACAGCCCACGAAGCTGGTGATGGGGATCAAGGGCGTGGCGTTGCTAGCGCTGGGTTTGATGGCGGGCACCGCCCTTGAGGCGCGCTCCCAAGCGCTCTTCAACGAAGAGTTGAGGCAGCTCGGCAACCCCGGAGCGATCAGCGTCAATTGGCAACCGTATAACGCGGAGACCTTCGCCAAGGCGAAAGAGAGCGGCAAGCCGATCTTCATCGACGTCACCGCCGATTGGTGCGTGAAGTGCCAGGAGACCGACAAGAACGTGTTTCGCACGCCTCAGGGGATCGCCGCTTTGAACGAGGTCGTCGCACTCAAGATCGACCACAGCACAGGGGTCGACCCGGCTTATATCGACGCCACCACGAAGGAGTTCAACATCGTGGGCCTTCCCCACTTCATGACCTTCAAGCCGGGCGGCGAAAAACTCGACACGAGGTTCGAGATCCACAACGTGGAGGAACTGAAGACCCTGCTTCGCAAGGCGGGGGCCAAGCTTTGAAGTCGTTTCGGATGGGTTCGGTCGAGGTCGGCGGACCGAGTCTGGTCGTGATCGCCGGGCCGTGCATGGCCGAATCGCTCAGTCTCTGCCGCGAGGTGGCGGAGGGCGTTTCCCAAGCCTGCGCCCGGCTCGGGCTCGGCTATGTGTTCAAAGCCTCGTTCGACAAGGCGAACCGCACTTCGGTCGATTCGAAGCGAGGGCTGGGCATGGAAGAAGGGCTGCGTATCTTGCAGACTGTCGGCCAAGAGTTCGGAGTTCCGACCACCACCGACGTCCACCTCCCCGACCAAGCCGCCGCGGTCGCGCAAGCGGTCGATCTGCTGCAGGTGCCCGCGTTCCTCTGCCGTCAATCCGACCTACTGGAGGCGTGCGCGGCTACGGGGCGGCCCGTGAACGTGAAGAAGGGCCAGTTCCTTGCTCCCCACGATACGGGAAACATCGTGCGGAAGCTGGAAGCCTTCGGGGCCGGCGGGATCATGCTGACCGAACGAGGCACCACATTCGGCTACAACACCCTCGTTGTGGACATGCCAGGGCTGGAGACCATGCGCTCGTTCGGCTGGCCGGTCTGCTTTGACGCCACCCACTCGGCCCAGCGCCCCGGCGGTGCGGGCACCGCAAGCGGCGGCAACCGTGAGGCGATCCCCGCCCTGGCCCGCGCCGCGACGGCGGTCGGCATCGACGCGCTCTTCTTGGAAGTCCATCCGGACCCCGATCGCGCCTTGAGCGACGCGGCCACCCAGTGGCCCCTCGCGATGGCAGAGGAGCTCCTGCGCCAGGTCGTGGCGATCCGGTCAAGTCTGGACCGCCCGGTAGCGAGTGGGCCCAGTAGCGGCGCCCGCTAGCAAGGGGCCGGATCTACCCCAACCGGTAGACTTGCCTCAGTGCTCGACAACCTCACGAAGCGTCTCGGCTCGATCTTTGCCGGCCTGCGCAAGAAGGGCCGTCTGAGTGAGGACGACGTCAACCAAATGCTCCGCGAAGTGCGCGTGGCGCTTTTGGAGGCCGACGTCAACTTCCAGGTCGCGAAGCAGTTTGTCGCGCAGATCAAGGAGAAGGCGGTGGGTGAAGAGGTCTTCGGCAGCCTCTCGGCCGACCAGACCATCATCAAAATCGTCCGCGACGAGCTGATCGAACTGCTCGGTCAAGGCGAAACGCCGGTCAATTGGTCGCCCGCCCCGCCGACCGTCGTGCTGATGTGCGGCCTTCAGGGTTCCGGCAAGACGACCACCTGCGCGAAGTTGGCGAAGTGGCTCGTCCGCCAGGGCAAGAAGCCGATCTTGGCGGCCTGCGACCTTCAGCGACCCGCTGCGGTGAAGCAGCTCCAAGTCCTGGGCGAGCAGGTTGGCGTGCCCGTCTGGGGGCCGGATTCCGGTGAGGGGGCGGCGGCCACCGACCCGGTCACGGTCGCGCGCCAAGCCGTGGAGCGGGCTCGCCACCTCTTCCTCGACGTCGTCGTTCTCGACACCGCCGGGCGGCTGAGCATCGATCAGCCGCTGATGGAGGAGCTCCGTCGCGTCTCCCAGGAGACCAAGCCGAGCGAGACGTTTCTCGTGCTCGACGCGACCACGGGCCAAGAGGCGGTGAACGTCGCGAACGCCTTCCATGAACGGCTGAGCCTCACGGGCGCGATCTTCACCAAGCTCGACGGCGACGCCCGGGGCGGGGCCGTGCTCAGCGTCCGGCAAGCCACGGGAGTTCCCGTACGGTTCATCGGGACAGGTGAGCAGACCGACGCGCTGGAGTTCTTCCAGGCCGACCGCATGGCGGGCCGGATCCTCGGCATGGGCGACGTGCTCGGCATCATCGAAAAGGCCGAGGTCGCCTTCCAGGGCGAGGACATGGCGGGGATGGAGGACAAGATGAAGTCGGGCAAGATCGACTTCAACGACTTCCTCCAGCAGACGCGCATGGTCCGCAAGATGGGCTCGATGAAGAGCCTGATGAAGATGATCCCGGGCCTCTCCAACGCGGTCCCCGAGGAAGCCCTGGAGAACCTCGACGAGCGCCGCCTGGACCACCTTGAGGCCATCGTTCTCAGCATGACCCCGAAAGAACGCGCCAACCCCGAGCTGCTGAACGGCTCGCGGCGCAAGCGCATCGCGCAAGGCTCGGGAACCAGCCAAGCCGACGTCAACCGTCTGATCGAGCAGCTCTACGAGATGCGGAAAGGCATGAAGCAGATGGCCAAGATGCAGCAGCGCATGCAGAAGTTCGGCAAGCGCCGACGCTAGCCCCCTTAGACCCCCATGACTTTGACCACGACGCGCTTACGACGCTGGCCGTCAAACTCCGCGTAAAAGACCTGCTGCCACGGCCCCAGGTCCAGCCTCCCAGCTGTGATCGGCAAGATCACTTGGTGGTGCAACAGGAGGTTCTTCAGGTGGGCTTCGCCGTTGTCTTCACCAGTTCGATGGTGCCGGTAGTCCTTTTTTGGGGCGAGGCTGCCCAGCCATTCCTTGATGTCCTCGATCAGCCCGCCCTCCCAGTCGTTGACGTAGACCGCGGCCGTAATGTGCATCGCGGAGACGAGGACCATGCCTTCGTGGACCTTTGATTCCGCGACGATCGCGGCGATTTCATCAGTGATCCTCACGAACTCCTCGCGGGAATTTGTAGCGAAAGTTAGGTACTCGGTATGAGTTCTCATAATTTTACTGGCACCGTTTATAGTAAAGCGCCTCTTTTGGGGTGTATCCTATATATCGGAGTTTGTACTCTTGGAGATGGATATGAAGAGGATTTTCGCTATCGCGCTTGCAGCTGTCGCAAGCTCTGCCTTTGCCGTGGATCTTTACACGGTCCGTGAGTCGGACAATATGCTCCGCAAATTGGACTCCAACACCCTGGCGTTCAGCAACGTCGGCCTTCTTGGCGTCGGCTTTGAATTCGGGGATTTGGCCTACAACACGGCAAACAACACGATGTACATGGTGGACGGCTGGGGCGGCGGATTCGGCGCTATCAGCACGCTTTACCGGGTCAACCTGAACACCGGCGCCGCCACTGCGATCGGATCGACCGGCGTCACCAGCCTGTTCGGACTTGCCTATGACCAGAGCAACGGCAAACTTTACGCCGGCAAGTCCACGGACAACCCTCAGGGCCTGTTCGAGCTCGACATGAACACTGGCGCGGCCACCGCGATCGGAAACCCGTTCATCAACCTGGACGCCATGACCTACAACAGTTCGACCGGCGAATTGCTCGGCATGTTCGCAGGCCCGGGCACTTTCCACAGCCTTGACCGCACCAATGGTTCGGCGACGAACCTTGGCGGCGACGGCTTCGTGGACAACGGCGGCATGGCATACGTTCAGGACCTGAACCGCATCCTCGCCATCGATTGGAGTGGAAACCTTTACAGCTACAACCCGGCCAACTACACGCGCAACCTGCTTCTGAGCGGACTGGGCGCCCATGACGGCCTGGCGGTCGTTCCGGAACCGGCCACGATGCTCGTGCTTGGCGCGGGCCTCGCCGCCCTCGCCGCTCGCCGCCGCAAGTAAAGAGGCGTCAAGCGACAAAAATGAGCGGCTGAGACCAAAGGCGGTGTCAGTCGCTCATTCTTTTTCGTCGCCCGGTCGCCGGCTGACCCGCTTAGCCCCCCAGATATTTCTCCGGGATCGGGCCGAAGTTTTGCTCGCCCGACCAGGCGAGGCTTTGGATCCACCAGCGCTCCCCGTCGAACGTGAGCTGGATGCTATTGATTCCCCGATCGTAGGGCTTGCCGCCGATCTGCGAGTCATAGGTGCTGAAGACGTGGGCGACCGCGCCGTAGCTCTCGACCCTTCGCGAAAGCTCCTTCTCTTCGAACCCGTCTTTCTCCAGAATGGGCCCGCCCCGCTTTTCATAGTCTTCGGGGGTCAGCGCGGTGGAGACGATCTTCTCGTCCCTCTTCGCGGTGACGATCATGCGGGCGCCGGGCGCAAAGAGCCTGTGGAACCGGCCCCAGTCCCTTTTCTGGCCCGCCGGGCCCGAGATCACGTCATAGAGGGCGTTGATGATCGAATCGATAGAATCTGTGTCGCTCTTCTGGGCGAGGGCCAAGCCAGGCAAGAGGGCGAGACAAACCAAAGCCATACGAGTTCTCATCTGCATGGCCAGGTACGCGCGAGACGGCGAAAGCGGTTCCGACCGCGCACAAAAAAAGCCCCCGGGCCGAAGTCCGGGGGCTGATGTTTGTCAGTCGCGGTTGGGCCGCTGCGGCTCCACCCACTGGGTGAAGGGATCGCCCGTCAGCTTCGCCCAGACCTGCTTCTGGTTGGCGCTGAGCAGGGCCAGGGCTTGCTTGTAGGCACCCGCCTTGGCGGCCTGCATCTTGTTCCAATCCAGGCGCTGACCTTGGTCGCGGCGCTCACCTTGCTCGGGGCGCGGCATCGCCTTCTCAATGATCTGGCGGATGGCGTCGCGCTGCTGCTCGGTGAGCTTTAAGCCTTCCGCTTCTGGCCCCATCAATGACATGGGAGCGTCAAACTGGAGGGCGAGCTGCTTGGCTCGGGCCGCCTGGTTCGCGTTCAGGACCTTCTCGATCGGGTTGTCGACCTTTCCAGGTTCGCCACCGCCCTCGCCGCGTCGCGGCGGGCGCATGAGCTGAAGTTGCTGGATCTGCTGCGCGGTGAGCCCAAGGTGCTTCTGCACGGTGGACATCTGGAGGACGGCCACGAGTCCGCCGCCACGGCCTCCGCGGCCGCCCGGGCCGCCCGGTCCCATCCCTTGGGGCGGCGGCCCGCCCTGCTGGGCGAGAGCCGAACCGGCAAGGGCAAGGGCCGCACCGAGGGCCAAAATGCTCGAAAGACCTTTTCGCTGTTTCATCGCTTTTCTCTTTTGGTTCCGGCTTGTGCCGGCTTCCTCCCATTCATACAATTTCGCTGTTTGAATCTTGTGAGGAAGGGTCAGAAGGCGAAAAATCGATGCAAAAAGTAGCACCGGGCCCCGTTCCCGGCATCAAATAGAGCTTGGCAGCCATGGCTTGGGCAAGCTCGCGGGCGATGGCGAGGCCCAGTCCGTTCCCGCCCGATGCACGGGACCGCGACTCGTCCGCCCGGAAGAAGCGGTCAAAGATGCGCTCCCTGTGCTCAGGGGCGACGCCCGGCCCCGTGTCCGTGACGGTCAGCCTGGGGCCGACCGCCTCCACCGCGATCGTCACGCTGCCCTCCGGTGGCGTCACCCGGGTCGCGTTCTCCAAGAGGTTCACGAGGATCCGCCTCAGCGCGTCGGAATCGGCGCCGACGGTCACCTCCGCCCCCTCGACGCTGACCCGGGGGTCTGCCGCCAAACCCGCTTCCGCGACCGCTTCGACAGCTGCCTGTTTCAATTTGACCGGTCCAAGTTCAAGCTCAAGCCGGCCTGTGTCGCTGCGCGAAAGGGCGAGGAGGCCTTCGATCAGCCGTCGCATGGATGCGGCCGAGCGCTTGACCGTTTCAAGTGCCGTCTTCCGCCCTTCCGGGTCGACGTTCTCGCCAGCGCCGTTCTCCGCGGCGAGGGTGATGCGCGTGAGCGGCGTCCGCAGTTCGTGCGAGGCGTCCGCTGTGAAGCGGCGCTGTGCCTCCAGCGCCTCCGCCAAGCGGCGGTTGCTAGCCTGCAGTCCGTCCGTCATCTTGTTGAACGCCCCTGCCATCTGCGCCATCTCGTCGTCGCCCTCGACGGGAAGGCGCACCCCCGCGCCAGGGTCTGCGGCGATGGCCCGGGCCAACTCCGTCGCACGGCCCACCGGGCGGAGGACCTGGTCCGAAAGCGCCTTCGCCAAGAGCGCGACCAGGACTAGGCAGACCGGCGCCGCAAGCAGCAAAGTGTTTTGCTGGGCTTGGCGGCCGAGGGCGAGGCTCGCCGGGTCATCGGCGGTTTGGACGACGCCCAAGACCCGCCCTTGGCGACCCCGGACCGGGACGGAGGCGACGCGGAGCACCTTCCCCTCGCCTTGCGAGTCTCCGACAAAGGCTCCTTTCTTAAGGGCGGCCCGAGCGAGGGCGTCGTCCCAGCCCTCCCCGACCAAGGCACCGTCAGGGGCCACGCCGACGAAGCGGGGCGACTTCAGAGGAAGCCCGTCCTGTGTGCGGTCCTGATCTGGACCGCGGCGCCCCAAGGGTGGTTCCCCAAGGCCAAAAGGTTCGCCACGGCGTGGCTCCTCACGGTGCCGTAAGGGGTTGGGCCCCTCCGCGGCCACCCGCGCCATCTCCATCAGCGCCTCGTCGAAGAGCTTCTCAGTCGCGCGACCGCTCACCCAGACTAGCGCGGCGCCGACCCCGTAAACCGCGAGAAAGAACGAAAGCCCGGTCCAGAGCAGCAGCTTGAACCGGAAGGACCGCGCCGCCATGGCTCAGCCCTCTCCCCGGCGCAGAACGTAGCCGAAGCCGTGGACGGTGTGGATCAGCTTCGCTTCCGGATCCACCTTCTTTCGGAGCGAGGACATATGGAAGCTGACCGTGTTGGGCAGGGCCTCGTCGTTGTTCCACACCCGCTCAAGGATCGCCTCGCGGGTCAGGGTGCGGCCCTCGTTGCGGACCAAGGCCTCCAAGAGGCTGAACTCCCTGGGAGTGAGCCTTAACGGCTCGCCAGCCTTCGTCGCCGTTTGGGTTCGGGAATCCACCACCAGGTCGTTGATCGTGACGACGCCGGTGCGGGTCTGTGAGTCCCGGCGGGCGAGGGACCGGATCCGGGCAAGAAGCTCGGCGATTTCGAACGGCTTCACGAGGTAGTCGTCCGCCCCCGTGTCCAGACCGGTCACCCGGTCCTCCACCGCATCTTTGGCGGTGAGCATCAGAATGGGGGTCTCGACCCCGGATTGGCGAAGCCGTCGGCACACTTCGAACCCGTTGCGGCCAGGCATCATGACGTCCAGGAGGATCACCCCGTATGGGTTCAGCAGGGCCTCGCGCTCGCCCTCCACCCCGTCTTTCGCCACGGTGGGCTTGTGCCCCGAGTTCCGGAGGGCGATCGCTAGCTGCTCCGCGATCTCCTCGTCGTCCTCGACGACCAACACCCTCATAGAGCGGACTTTATCCGGTCCTTGTGAGGGATTGATGAGGGACGGCAGTCCCTGGCGTCACGTATCGGCTCCTGCGGCGTCTGATACCCTTGAACCCTTATGACGGTCCTTATCGCGCTTGCTGCGGCCGCGCTTTCCGGCCCCACTTGGCGGCTCGTCCCCAATCAGAAGGCCTGCCTTGTCATCTCCCCCGACGGCGGCTCCAAGGTCATCCCTGTCGAAAAGCTCACGCTCGGAGACCACAAGATCCAGACCGACCCTGAAAAGGGCCAGCTCGGCCCGGTCGTCATCCAGGGGACGATGATGTTCGCCACGTTCTGCAAGCGCGAGGAAGAGACGAAGTTCTGCTACGTGCGCGAAGACGGCGAACTGGCGGAAGCGCTCGACCCGCCGTCCGAATTCCGCCCGGAGGGCCTGGTCTCGTCCCAAGACGGTTGGGTGTTCGCCTGGGGCGAACAAGCTGGAAAGCGCACGCTCTACCGGTATGAAAACGTGAAGTGGACGCAGGTGGGCGAGATGAAGGAGGACGTCGTTCAGGTCGCCAAACGGCTGGTGACGCGACCGCAGCCCCTCACTGGCTGGCAGCGCGAGAGCGGCGCCACCTTGATCTTCCGGGACATTGACAAGGCCGACACGCTCTTTGACCCAAAGTCTCCGCTAGAGGCCGTCTTCTTCGGCCCGGAAGACATTCCCGCCGGTGCGGACGGCCGCATGGCAGTCGTGAACGTCGCCCCGTACAACAAGTTTGCCGTCGTCCACTTCCGGGGCGAGGGCAAGGAGCCGATCCTGGCCGTTTACAACATCCGCGGTTCGCTAGCGGGTTGGGCCGAATTGCCGGACATCGGCAACGACGCGGGATGGGAAGAGGTTTACGGCCGGGTCGCGCTCGTGACGGTAGACCGCTGGGCCACGATCTTGCCGGACGGCACGCTCAGGGTCCGTACCCTGAAGCCGGTGGAGAGCTTCCCCAGATAGAGCCGTCCCTGGCGGAGCCAGTGCTCCTCCAGCGCCTCTGCGACGAAGACCAAGGAGAGGTACCCGACGGCGTGCGCCATCAGGGTGGCCGTGGCGAGCAAGGGGTGTTCCGCAAGGAGGGCGGCCGGCACGGTCGCCACGATCGGGGTCGCCCAGAACGCGGCCGCCTTGCCGCCCAGCCTCCAGGCGAGCAGCATCGCGACCACCAGGACTAGCCCAAGCCCGGACGTGTCGTCCGCGGTGGCGAACGGAGCGGCCAGCCCGCAGGCGACGAGGCCAGAGACGAAGCACGCCGCAAAAACCCGGTCCGCCTCGTAAACTCCGCTCCGTATGCTGTTCTTCACCGCTGAGCCAATCCCCAGCACAATTGTCGGTCGTTTTCGCCCGCCTCACCAGGCAACGGCTATCCGACTAAACTAAGGCTATGCGCGTCGTCTGCCTCTATGGCGCGGGGAACGTGGCCAGTTCGCCGGCGGTCGTCGCGACCGTCTGCAACTGGCAACCGGAATCGGACGTCGAGTTCCGCCTGTTCGATGCGAACGAGGAGCGGCTCGACCTGCTCGACCGTTTCGCCCGGACGTGCCTGGACCGCACAAGCCTTGGGCATATGGTGAAGGCGACCTCGGACCTGGCAGAGGCCAGCGCAGAGGTGACTGACGCGATCCTCGCCCTGCACGACGACTGCGCCCGCCGCATGGTCGGCGTGCCGATCGAGCCCCAGGCGGTCGAAGAGGAACCGCTCGGGTTCTCGTACCTTGACCTGGTCCGCGGCGACCCGAACAAGCCGACCCCGCCCCACAAGCTCAGCCTGGCCGCGCGGACGCTCATCTCCCAGCCCAGCGTCGAGACCGGCACGGAGAGCCAAGTGGTCCAGGAAGCCGCCGGCTTGATCCTGGAAAGCCTTCCGCCCAAAGCCCGCCTGCTCACCGTGGCCCAACAGCGGGTCGTGCCGAACCGGGAGCACACGTTCTTGAACTGGCCGCGACCGATAGACGCCGACCAACTGGGGCGGGTGCCGCACCAGATCCACCGCTGGATCTTGGGCGAGCCGAGCCTTGGCGACCTTCTTCTCGAAGCCTCGGACTCCCCCCTGCGGGAGTGGCTGGACCTGGATTAGCGGCTTGCCGCCGGTTCCGCGCTGGGATCGCTTTGCCGAAGTTTCCGCAGCGTGGCGTATTCGGTCCAGTCGAGCGTGATGGGGGTTACCGCGACGTAGCCGTTCGTCACCGCCCAGACGTCGTTCTCGTCTTCCTCGGCGCGCATGACGACGATGCCGCCCTGCCAATAGTAGGGCCGGCCCCAAGGGTCTTCCCTTCGCTCGACCCGGTCCTCATAGACCCGCTTCCCCATGGAGACGAAGCGGTGGCCGTTCAATTCAGGCTCGGCGATCGCAGGGACGTTCACATTCAGCAGACAGAGCGGGGGCAACTCCAAGGCCGTGAGCCACGCCCAGTTCTCGCGCAGCCAGGTGGCCCCTGTCTCGTAGTGGAACGGCGCGCCATCTGCGAAGACGCTCATGGAGAAGGCGATCGAGCGGATGCCGTTGATGACGCCCTCCATCGCCCCCGCGACGGTGCCGCTGTACGTGGCGTCAAACCCCAGGTTCGGGCCGTTGTTGAACCCGCTGAGCACGAGGTCGCACCCATCCGGCCAACCCACGGTCAGGCCCACGTTGACGCAGTCCACGGGGACGCCGCTCACCATATATCCTTCCAGCCCGTCGACGTCGAACTCGGTCACGCGGAGCGGCTCTCGCATGGTCATCGAGTGGCCGCAGGCGCTCCGCTCCCGGTCTGGGGCGACGACCTTCACCTCGCCAAACTCTCGGGCGACGTTCGCGAGGGCGAGGAGGCCGGGCGCACGGATCCCGTCGTCGTTCGTCACCAGGATTCGCATGGGGCTTCAGGGTACCGCCTGGCCAGGCTTCCCTTCCCGCGTCGCGGTGGGTCTTGAAACTCGTTCGGGCAGCCGATTGTTCTGCACCTCGTGACCGAAGCGGAAGCCGCCCAAACGCCCCGGGCCGCCAGGGGGCCTTCGTCTTTAATCTCGTGACCGTGGCCACACTCGCCGTTCCCGTGGCACCGTTCGCTCTGCCGCTGGCGCTCGGGCTGGCCGTCACGGCCTACTGGCGCCGCGTCACCAAGCCCTGGCCATGGGCCGCGCTGTTCTATGCAGGGGCACTGTTCGGCGGGTGGGCGTTCGGCTCGCGCGAGAACCTGCAGGTGCCGATGCCCCTTGCGTTCTTGATCGCGGGGACGTTGTGTTGCCTGACCCTTTTGTGGCTGGTGTTTCGGTCCGGCCCCCGCTCTGGCTGGCTCCTCCTGGCGGTCTTGGTCGGCCTCTCGCTCGCCGTGATTAGCGGTCCGGAGGGCGGCCCGGGGCGCTTCATGTATTTCCTTACCCAGATCCTGCATCTCTCCGAACCGGTGGCGGGCACGATCAACCTCGTCGTGCGGAAGGCGTTGCACTTCACCGCGTACGGCATCTTCGCGTACAGCGCCGCGCGCGGGGCGGCCGGCGCTGGCACGTCCGTCGCGAAGTCCGTGCCGCTGGGCCTTGCCTGGGCGCTTTCCCACGCCGTCTTCGACGAGATGAACCAGGGCTTCGCCCCGAACCGCTCGGGCTCACCCTACGACGTGCTGCTCGATACGGCCGGGATGGCGACCCTGCTCACGGTCTACCTTCGCGCAAACGGGCTATCCTGGCGGGACGTGGCATGGCCTTGGAAGCGCTAGTCGTCATCCCCGGAGTCATCGCCCGGCAGGGCCAGGCTTCTCTCCTCGCCGACCTCCGTGGTGGCTGGAAGTCCCTGCCCGAGCAGGGCCGCGTCGTCCGCTTGCCGCCCGCGGACGGGTTCGACGAACGCACGTGGCTCGGAATCGCCCCGGAAGGCGCCCCACCGGCCCAGGGCCCCCTCACCGTCGCCGCACTGGGTTTCGAACCCCCGGAGCGCAGCGTGCACATCCACCTTTCCCTCGCTTCCCTGGACGAAGCGGGCCGCATCCACACCTTGCCGCCCCGCGGCCTACTGGTCGGGCGGGAAGCGGTCGAGGCTGCGAAAATCCTGGACACGGATCGGCTGACGCTCCTCGCTGCCGACGGGGTCGACCACGGTCTGGTCTGGGAATCGGGCTCGATCGAGCTTGGGCTCACGCCGCTCGCCGAGGCGGCGGGCGAGGACTACCGCGCGCGGCTCCCGGACGGGGACGGCGAGGCGCTGTTACGCCGCCTGATCGACGACAGCGTCAACTTCCTCTCCAACCTCGAGTTCAACCTGCGACGTGCGGACGAGGGGCTCCCCATGGCGAACTTGCTTTGGCCTTGGGGGGCCGGGTTTCGCCCCCAACTGCCGAACCTGGCCCTCCGCCGGGGGCAGCGGGCCCGGGTCTTCTCGAGAGAACTGCGCGTGCTCGGCCTCGCGCGCCTTGCCGGCTATCAGGCCGAACCGCCCGGCTCCCTGGGCCAGGCCGTCTTCCCGCGGCTCGATGCCCTGGCGACGGCGCTCGCCGAAGAGCGGCCGACCGTGACCGCCCTGGACGGTGTCGCCGAAGCCCGTGAGTTTGGACGTGAAGAGGAGGCGGAGCGCTACTTGAGCCTGGTCGGCGAGCGGCTTCTGGAGCCGATCCTCCGCGACCCCGAAGGGCGGCTCACCTTGATCCTCCCGCACGAGGACGGCGAGGGCCTGGCCCTGGAGTTCGACGGCGCCTTGCCTCGAGACTCGGCGGTGCCGCTGGACGAGCGCGTGATCGGCGACCGGTCCGTCCCGATGGGTCGCGCGCACGAACTCGTCGAGCGCCTCTTGCGGCCGCGCGTGCTCCGTGCCGACTGACCGGCTCAACGGCCCCTCCAAAGATCACGGGCATAATCGGGACATGAGCCTGCGCGTCGCGGTCTTAGTCGCCGCCGCCACCCTCGCCCTTGCCGCCCACGGCCAGCTGAGTGCCGCTGAGAAGCAAGGGCTCGCGGACGCGATGCTCGTGGGCAATTTACGCCCGGTCGACCTGAAGTATTCGCGACAACCCTTTCAGGACAAGCACCGGATGCCGCTCGTCGCCCAAGCTCTGGGAGATCCCCTGGCGACGGCCGACACGCTCCTGGCCGTGCCCGGCGAATTGGAGAAACAGGGGCTAGACCAGATCGTGCGGCAGGCGCTCGCGATGGCCGGGAAGCCGGTGGGCCCGACGCGGCCCGCACCCGAGCCCGCCGCCGTCAATTCCCTCCCCGTCGGCTTGCGCGAGCCAGTCGGGCAGCTTGTCGCCGCGACCCAGCGCTCGGACGTCGAAGTCCGCGCCGCGCTCGCGAAGCTCACTCCGTCCGAGCTCCGCGAACTCATTGAAGGCCTACCGACGCTAGCCGTCGAAGAGCCGAAGGTCAAGTTTGAGTTCGTCAAGTCCACTCCGCCCGGGCGAGACCGGCTCCTGCAACTCATGGACAGAGTCGACCTCGCCAAGATCCAGGCGGCGGGGGCCGAGCTGTCCGAAGTCGTCGTCCAAGTCGCCCGGAATCTGCGCGAGGCCAAGGAGGATATCTCCGGGCCGAAGCTGCGCCTTGTGGTAAACGGGCTCGTCGTGGTGATCGGCGGACGCGGCCCGACGGTCCACGACGACAACGACGCGCGCATCACCATAGACCTCGGCGGAGACGACCTCTACACCGGGCGGTGCGGGGCGGGGGTCGGCTATAGCTCTGTCCTCATCGACGTCGGCGGGGACGACCGCTATTTCGCGCCAGACCTCAGCGTCGGCGCGGGCGTCTGTGGCGTCGGCATCGCGTACGACATGGGCGGCCAGGACATTTTCCGGGGCCGCTCGCTCTGCTTCGGTGCAGGCGTTTGCGGCGTCGGCCTCCTGCGCAAGGACGGAGGCCATGACCGCTATGACGCCGTCTCGCTTTCCGAAGGGTTCGGCTTCTTCGGGGTCGGCGTCCTGCTGGATACGGCGGGCGACGATGATTACCGCTTGCGGCTCTTCGGCCAGGGGGCGGCGCGCACGCAGGGAGTGGGGTGGCTCGCCGACCTCCGTGGCGACGACTCATACCGAGCGGGCGGCCTCAGCATGAACGAACCGCTCTTCACGGGCGTTTCGTACTCCTTCGCCCAAGGGTTCGCATCGGGCTTCCGAGAGGACACGGGAGGCGTGAGCGGAGGCATCGGCCTCCTCACCGACTTTGCAGGCCAAGACGTTTACACCGCCGACACTTATGCCCAAGGAAGCTCCTACTGGTTCAGCCTTGGAGTGCTCTGGGACGGCGGCGGGCGGGATACGTACAGCGCCTACCACTACGCACAGGCCAGCGCGATGCACTGCACGGCTGCCTTCCTCTTTGACCTTGCCGGGGACGATTCCTATATCGCCCAGGTGGGCGCCTCACAGGCGATCGGCCACGATTACGGCGTCGCCATGTTGCTCGATCGCGCGGGCAACGACGTCTACAGCGCGCGGGACGGCCAGCCGGGCCTTGGCGTGGCGAACGGCCTCGGCATCTTCGTAGATTCCGCGGGACAAGACCGTTACGAGGGGCCGCCCGGTCAAGGCAACGCCTCCCGGGGGACGGGCTCGCTCGGCGTCTTTGTCGACCTCGCCGGCCCCGACAGTTACGGCAAGGGTTTGGAGGACTTTGCCGTGTTCGCGGGCTCGACCTATGGCGTTTCCATAGACCTCGGCCCGGCACCGACCCAAGCCCCTGACACCCGCCAGACATCGCCCCTTCCCGTGCCCGGCAGCAAGCCGAAGCCTTCGGATGCGGAGATGGAGAAGATCTACGCCAAGGCGACCCAGTGGGGTGTCGGCAGCGCCGAGAAGGAGGTCGCGGAGAACGTCCAATTGCTCCAAGAGATCGGCTTGCCCGCGTTCGAGTGGATGCTCGACCACCGCCTCGCCCAGGCCGACCGCCTGCAGATCCGCGCCTTCGTCGCCGTCGCCAAAGGCATCGGCATCGGGGCCGCGGCCCCGCTCGGGGCAAAGGCCCTCAAAGGCAGCAAGCCGGAGATCTTGAACGTGATCCGCATCGCGACCGACGCCGAGATCCGGGACATCGGCGCCCTCATCGGAAACTGGCTGGAAGACCCCGACCTGAAGAGGCAGGCGGCCACCGCGGCGGGGCCCCTGAAGGCGGCCGGCGCCGTCCCCGGGCTGATGAAGCTCTGCCTCGACCCCGACCCCTTGGTGGTCCGAGCGGCGATGGCCTCGCTCAACCAAATCGGGAGCGCTGACTCCGGTTCGACCGCCCAGGCGATGGTGTTCCACCAGGACTTCCTGACCCGGATGGCGGCGCTTGAACTCCTCTCCAAGTTCCCGGACCAGGCAAAGCCTTTCGCGACTTCCCTCCTGAACGACCCGGACGAATTCCGGGCACGGGTGGGGATCCAGCTTCTCGGGAAGCTGAACGACGGGATCTACGAGATGGGAGCCATGCTTCTCGACCCGCGGCCGGGGGTTCGCCTGGAAGCCTTGCGGCAGCTTGACGGAAGGTGCCCGGAAGAACTTCTCCCCAGCGTGGCGAAGCTCCGCCAAGACCCGATCCCGGTCGTGGCCGCCGCAGCCATGTCGTTCCAGCGCCGCAGGTGACGGCAAATCTCCCGTTTCGAAGGGACGTTCTGAGTTGGACGAAGGCCTTTGCAGAAGTTTTCTTGAAATTTCGGGAACGCCTGGCCGGCAGAGCTTGTTGCTATTGGCACGACTGGCGAGAGCAAGGTCTAAAAGCAGAACTGAGATCCTCCCCCGAGCCGGGGCCCGTGAAGCGAGCGCGGGCCCCGCTCACTTTTTTGCGTCCAACCCACCCGGGACTTTGAAGCCAGCCAAGCCGTCCATGCGTCGGAGTGATTAGGATGAAGTGGGTTCGGGCAATCCTGGGTCTGGGCGTGATCGGCGGTGTCGTCTACGGGGCTTACGCTTGGAAGGAGAACCGCCTCCCGGTCGAGCTACCGGCCATGCTCAAGCCCGCCCCTGTCGTGCACGCTGCCTTGGAAGAAGGGGCCGACGTGCCACTTCTGCTCCTCACCCCGCTCACCTCGGGCGGTAGCAAGGTGGGCGACGAAGTGAAGCTCGTCGTCCGCGACAATGTGAAGTCCAAGGACGGGCACACCGTCATTGCCCAAGGAACCCTCGTGGAAGGCAAGGTGGCGCGGTCCCGCGGGGGCACCGTCGCCTCGGCCCTGGGCAACCAGCCAGCCCGACTCGTGGTCGAACTCGGTTCGGTCCAGACTGTGGACGGCCAGAAACTGGCCCTGTCCTCCGGCCAAGGGGAGGGTCAAGCCGAGTACGAGTTCACCGCCTCCAACACGCGGCTCGACCAGGACACGGCCGACATCCAGGCCCTGGTGAACGACCCGGAAGCCCGCGACTACCTCCTCGCCCTCGTTAAAGGCGAGACGCCCCAGGGCAAGGAGCCCGACCAGAAGCTGAAGAAGATCGCTGAAAAACACGGGCTGGGCCGCACCGAGAAACTGATCCAGAAGCAAGGGCGGAACGAGGGGTCAGGGACGTGGGCAGACGCCATCAAGGGCCTGCAGAGCGGCAACGTCGGCAGCCTTGCGGGGGTCGACCTGGTGCTCGCCGCCCAAGCGGCGGGAGAAATCGGCGACCTCGTCGGCAGCGTCGACAAGACCCTGCGCGGCACTTTCAAAGGCTCGAACATCAAGGCAAGCGTAGGCACGACGGTCCATGCCAAGGTGGCCGACGACGCCACCGTAACCATCCGCGAGAAAAGTTGACGGCTCCGGCTGGTATGATTCGCCTCCGACTTGGACGCGTACCTCGCCCTCGGGGATGGGACCGTCGTCAAGGGACACCACTTGGGTGCGACCGGGACGGCTACCGGGGAATTGGTCTTCAACACCGGGATGACCGGCTACCAGGAGATTCTTAGCGACCCCAGCTACGCCGGCCAAATCGTCCTCTTCACCTATCCCCTCATCGGGAACTATGGGGTGAACAAAGACGACTTCGAGTCAGACCGAATCCAGCCCACGAGCATCGTCGTGCGCGAAGCCTGCGCACAACCCAGCAACTGGCGCTCGAGCCAGAACCTCGACGCCTTTCTGCACGATCGCAAGGTCGTCGCGATCCAAGGGGTCGACACACGCGCCCTGACAAAGCGTGTACGGGACGCCGGCGCGATGATGGCCGCCGTCAGCTCCGAGGGCGAGCACATCGCCCGGGCGGCGGTGGAGCGCGCCGTGGACTACGGCCAGCGCGACTTTGTGCAGGAAGTCACAACGCGCGAAATCTACGCCTGGGGCCCGAGCGGTCGCGAACCGATCGACCAACCCCTTGCCGACTTCAAGCTCAAGATGGTCGTGGTCGATTGCGGGCTTAAGTTCAACATCCTG
This sequence comes from Fimbriimonadaceae bacterium, assembly GCA_019454125.1. NCBI lineage: Bacteria > Bacillati > Armatimonadota > Fimbriimonadia > Fimbriimonadales > Fimbriimonadaceae > Fimbriimonadaceae bacterium. The sequence continues at coordinate 1,453,470 of CP075365.1, read as the reverse complement.
CGCCGCTTCGCCGCCCTGGGCGTCCGCAGCATCGTCCTCCCCTCCACGACGAGCGCGGACGAGGTGATGGCGTGGAAGCCGGACGGCGTGCTCTTTTCACCCGGCCCGGGCGACCCGGCGCGGCTCGCCGAGGTGGTCGAGACCGCCCGCGACCTGCTCGGCCGCGTCCCCGTTTTCGGCATCTGCCTGGGCAACCAGGTCCTCTGCCAAGCCGTCGGAGGTCGCACGTACAAGCTGAAGTTCGGCCACCGCGGCGCGAACCATCCGGTGAAAGACTTGGAGGACGGCACCGTGACCATCACGAGCCAGAACCACGGCTATGCGGTCGACCCGGACTCGCTGGAGGGCACGGGCGCGCACGTGACCCAGGTCAACTTGAACGACGGCACGGTAGAGGGCGTGCGCATGCCGAAGAGCTACGCGAGCAGCATCCAGTACCACCCGGAGGCCGCACCCGGCCCGTGGGACTCGCGTAAATACTTCCGGGCGTTCGTCGAACAGATGGAGCGCGGCCCGGTCGTCGCGGGCGGGGGAATCTAGCATGAAAATCCTCGTGATCGGCAGTGGCCCGATCATCATCGGCCAGGCCGCCGAGTTCGACTACGCGGGCAGCCAAGCCTGCAAGAGCCTTCGGGAAGAGGGCCACGAGGTGGTCCTGATCAACAGCAACCCGGCGACGATCATGACCGACGAGGAGACGGCAGACCGCGTTTATATCGAGCCGCTCACGCCCGAGTTTTGCGAACGCGTGATCGCGCGGGAGAGGCCGGACGGCCTCCTCCCCACCCTCGGCGGCCAGACCGGTTTGAACCTTGCGAGCCAGCTCGCGGAGCGTGGCTGCCTGGAACGCTACGGCGTGCGATTGCTCGGCACCCAGCTCGACGCGATCAAGAAAGCGGAGGACAGGGAGTTGTTCCGCTCGCTCATGCGCGAGATCCGAGAGCCCGTGCCCGAAAGCTGGATCGTGGAGAGCGAGGACGACCTCCAAAAGCTCCTCGACATCGCGCCTTACCCTTGCATCATCCGCCCCGCCTATACGCTCGGCGGCACCGGGGGAGGCGTGGCCCGCAGCCGCGAAGAGCTCTGGGAAACGGGCCGCAAGGGCCTGAAACTCTCCATGCGCTCCCAGCTTATGGTCGAGCGCTCGCTCCTGGGCTGGAAGGAAGTGGAGTACGAGGTGATGCGCGACAGCCGCGGAAACTGCATCACGGTGTGCAACATGGAGAACCTAGACCCGATGGGCGTGCACACCGGCGACTCGATCGTCGTCGCGCCTTCCCAGACGCTCAGCGACATCGAGTACCACATGCTGCGGACGGCCTCGCTCAAGATCATCGAAGCGCTGAAGATCGAGGGCGGCTGCAACGTTCAGCTCGCCGTGAACCCGGAGTCGTTTGACTACTACGTGATCGAGGTCAACCCGCGGGTCTCGCGCTCCTCGGCGCTCGCCTCGAAGGCCACGGGCTACCCCATCGCAAGGGTCGCGGCGAAGATCGCGGTCGGCAAGACCCTCGACGAGATCGAGAACGCGGTGACGCGCTCGACCAAGGCGTGTTTCGAGCCGGCGCTGGACTACGTCGTGGTCAAGATCCCCCGCTGGCCCTTCGACAAGTTCCCGGGAGGCGACCGCCGCCTAAGCACCCAGATGAAGGCGACGGGCGAGGTGATGGCCATCGACCGCACCTTCGAGGACGCCCTGCGCAAGGCCGTCCGCGGACTAGAGGTCCGCAGCAAGACCCTTTTCGAAGGGCCGTTCACCGGGGTAGGCGACGAGGCGCTGGCGGAAGCCGTCTCCCAGCCGACCGACGAGCGCCTTTGGGCCCTTGCCGAAGCCCTGCGACGAGGGTGGACGGTCGAAGAGGTCAACCGGTTGAGCCGGGTCGACCCCTGGTTCCTGAACAAGATCAAGAAGTTGCTGGAAAACGGGGACGGGCCGGAGAAGACGGTGTACAAGATGGTCGACACCTGTGCCGGCGAGTTCGAATCTCGCACCCCCTATTACTACGCTGCCCAGGAATCCGAGGACGAGGCTCTGACCACTGCGATAGACTAGCCGGGTGACCCTGGCAACCCTCCTTCTGAGCGCCCCGTTGGCGGCCGTCCAGATCGACTATGCGGAGTTCGAGGGTCTGCAGGTGCGCGTCTCCGGAGTGCCCGTGGTGCGCGGGTCCAGCTTCCAATACTTCGAGGCCGGCTCTGGCAAGGGCCTCTACAACTCGCGCTGGCAGCCGAAAGAGGTGGCGCGGTTGCCCGACGCTTCGATCCGGGTCCGTTACCAAAGCAAGGACGGGCTCGCGCACGGCACCCTGACCTTCAAACCCGGATTCGACTTCCTGGAAGTCCGAAACGAGTTCAAATGGCGCGGCGAGGGGCGGGTGCGCGTCGAGAACACACCTGGTTTCCTGTGGGGCTCGGCGGTCGCGAGCGGCTCGATCCGGATCGGCGAGTTCACGGTCACGCCCCGGCCGGAACCCTACCGCGGGAGCGAAGAGGGGCGGATGCTCGGCCCGGCAAGCGAGCGCTTCGAGTTCGACTCTCCGCTGGCCAAGATCGGTTTGCACCTGCCCGGGACGCGCGCGCAGCTTGCTGACGGGCGCGGAATGGACGGTGGCTGGGCCAGCGGCGACAGCCTGTTCCGACTCACCCAGGCTCCCCTTGTCCTGAAACCGGGCGACGCGATCGAGTCGGTGGCCCGATGGTCTTTCGACGCCCGCCCGCTCCACGTGCCCAATGCGAACACGCTGCGGCCCGTTGCGAGCCCTCTTGCCACCGCGATCTCCGCGCCCACCGCCCCGTCCCCAGAGGTGCCGAAGCCGAAGGAGCGGCTCGATACAGGCGAATGGGTCGCCGTTCCTGCCGGCTTCGAGTTCATCGGAGCCTTGGGTGCGGACGATCCGATCGCAGAGAACCTGGCCCGCGACCTCGGCAGGCGATGGATGCTCCCGGCCGCATCGGGGACCGTCCGGATCGACACGGAGATCTTGCCGACCGGGCTCGGCCCGGATGGCTACGTGCTCACCGTTTCCGAAGGGCGGGTGCGACTCGTGGCCGAGGACAGGGCGGGCTTGCGGTTCGGACTCCAGAAGCTCGTCGACCTGGCCCAGCCTCGCCAGGGCGTCCTCGTGTGGCCCGCCACGAAGATCCGCGATTGGCCCTCCGTCGCCTGGCGCGGAGTCCACCTCTTCGCCGGGCCGCGCGCAGTCCAGTTTCAGCCCTCGCTCGTCGAGCGATTAGTCGGGCCCATGCGCTTCAACCACGTTGTCCTCCAGTGCGACCGGTCGGCCTGGCCCGGTGTCAAGGCGACCTCCGATTCCACTTCCCTCAAAGATTTGGCCACCCTTGCCGCGCTTTATCGCCACGAAGGTCTGGAGCCTGTGCCGCTCATTCAGAGCCTTGGCCATATGGGCTGGTTCTTCGCCGGTGGTGAGAACTTGGAGCTCGCGATGAGCCGGGACAACCCCTTCACGATCGACCCCCGAAAGGAACCGGCTCTGAACAAGATCCGCGAGATCTGGAAGGCATGTGTAGAAGTTTTTGCGCCAAAAACTATTCATTTCGGATTGGACGAGTTTGACCGCCGGGGAATGCCGGACGACCCGGCCCTCTCCTCGCGGCTCTGGCAGCGCCACGTTCCCTGGCTCGGTGCGCTCGCCCGCAGTTTCGGCGCAGAACCTATGTTCTGGGGCGACATGATGCTCGCCCCCAGTGAGGCTTCGGCCGGTGCCCACGCTTCCGACCGCGCCACTGCCGCAGAAAGACGGCGCACCCTGCCCGCGGGCTCCTGGGTCTGTGACTGGCACTACGAGGAAACAACCAATTTTCCTTCTCTGAAACTGTTTAAATCGGATGGACTAAAGCCCATCGCAGCGAGCTGGTGGAAGCCCGCGAACATCCGGGGTCACACTCTGGCGGCCGTCGCCTCGGGCTCGGGAACCCTTCAGACCACGTGGGCAGGCACGGTCACCGACGAGGGCGCGGTCTATCGAGAACCCAAGCAATTCGCCGCCTATGTTTTGGCTGGGGACTATGCCTGGAGCGGCCGTACCGACGCGCCGGACAAACTTCCCTACGACCCGATGGAGCGCCTCCGCTCCCTCCTCTTCGGGGCCCCCTCGCCGGTCGACGACCGTCCCGGCCAGGCGTGGTCGGTGGGCGGCTCGACCCGGCCCGCCAAGGTCGGCCCCACAACCTTTCTTCTGGGCACCCCTCTCGGCCTCTACACGCCTCTAACCGTTACCGGCCAAAGCGGCGCCTCGGAGATCGTCCTCAACCTTTCGGCGGACGCGAACGAGGTCGGTCTGGCGTTGGACTGCGTCGCCTGGATGGGACAGGGGGTGGCCGTCGCTGACCTAGCTCTCGAGGGTGAACGCGGGGCCACGCTCACGAAGACCCTCTATTACGGCGCCCACGTCCGCGCCCCGGAAGACGTGCGGCCCCTGGTTGCGGCAGATCGGTCCGCCGGGGCCTGCTCCATACGGCTCCCCTTGCCGAAAGGCTTCGGCAAGGTCACCCAGGTGCGGCTTACGGCTCGCGACCGCTTGGCCGGGGTCCGCATCCTGGGTGTCACGACGTGGTGACCTAGACTTTCGAGGTCAGTTCCGGCACCGCGTCGAAGAGGTCCGCGACGAGCCCAAAGTCGGCGACCTCGAAGATCGGCGCCTCGGAATCTTTGTTGATCGCCACGATCACCTTCGAGTCCTTGATGCCCGCCATGTGTTGGGTCGAACCGCTTATTCCCGCTGCTATGTATAAGTCTGGTGCGACAATCTTGCCTGTTTGACCCACTTGGAGTTCGTTCGCGGCGATGCCTGAGTCGACCGCGGCGCGTGTCGCGCCGACCGCTCCGCCGAGCTTGTCGGCAAGGCCGCCGATCACCCTCTCGAAGGTCTCCGCATCGCCCAGGGGGCGCCCTCCAGAGACCACGACTTTCGCTTGGGTGAGGTCTGGTCGCGACCCGCCGCGAACCGTCTTTGCCAGCCGTGTGACGGCGCTGGCACCGGCGATCTGAAAGGCCTCGACAGGCGACGCCCCGGCCGGTTCCACCTTGGCGAACGACGCGGCCCGGAACGTCACGACCACGGGCTCGGTGAGTGTCTCGACCGTCGCCATCACCGTCCCCGCCACGATCGGCCGGGCCCACAGGTTCGGCGCGGTGAAGCCGGTTGCGTCCGTGACCATGGCTGCATCGAGGAGCCCGGCCAAGCGGGCGAGCAAGTCCTTGGCTTGCATCGAGCTCGGGGCGGCGACGTGGGTGTACCCGGAGGTGGCTCCCTGCAAGGCTGCGGCAAGGGCGTCCGCCGGGGGCACGTCTTCCAGTCCCGCGTCCATCACTTTGCCCGCGCCCGCATCGGCCACGGCGACACCGGTGAGTTGCACGAGGTCGAACTCGCAGCCGAGGGCGGCCGCGAAGGCCTGGCACGCCCGGGCGTCGTTGGCATCGAAGGCGATCCCCAACAGCCTCACAGGACTCCCGCCTCCTTCAGGGCGGCGACAAGTTCGTCGACGGAGCCGACTCGGCGGCCGGCTGCCCGGGGCGGGGGTGAATCCATTCTGGTGACCCGGGTCTTCGGCGCCGCATCGGTGGATCGGGGCCGCTTCGTCAGGGGCTTGGACCGCGCCTTGATGATGCCTGGCAAGGCGATGTAGCGCGGTTCGTTCAGCCGGAGGTCGGCGGTCACCAGGCAAGGCATCGGTAATTCGAGAGTCTCTTCGCCGTGGTCTGTCTCGCGCGTGACCCGGAGCCTGCCCTCTGCCCGTTCGACCTTGCAGGCGAAGGTGGCCTGTGGCCAGCCGAGCCGTGCTGCTAGCATCTGCCCGGCCTGGTTGTTGTCGTCGTCGGTGGCCTGCTTCCCCATCAGGATCAGGTCTGGCTGGAGCTCGCGTGCCACGGTTTCGAGTTCCTTTGCCACGACGCCCGAATCCATGGGGTCGTCCGTCTCGACCAGGATGGCCTCGTCGGCGCCCATGGCCAAAGCCTTGCGCAGTTGCTCTTCCGCGTCGCTCGGGCCGATGCCGACCGCGGTCACGTGGACGCTGGCGTCGATTTCCTTCATCCGGACGGCCTCCTCCACCGCAATCTCGTCAAATGGGTTGACGTCGAATTTGACGCTGGCCACATCTAGGCCGCTGCCGTCCGCCAAGGGCCGCACCTTTGCGTAGGGGTCGACCACCCGTTTGACCGGAACCATGATCCTCACGGCTTGGGATCGTACCGGCGAGACGAGAAGTCGGCCTGGGAAGGCAGGATTTATGGCCGGTCACCCCCCAAAATGCGGCATAATGATGGTGGTGGGCAAGTTCCGCTCCCTCCGCGCCGCTTGGCTCATGGCGGGCAGCCTTTGGCTGTCGGCATGTTGCTGGGGCGCCTGTGCGATAGCATGCTCGGTGGGGCTCTGCGGCCCTGAGCAGCCGAACCAGGCACAAGGGTGCTGTTCTGCGTCCAACAAGGACGAGGGCGGATGCCCGGCGTGCACGGAACAGGCGAAACTCGTCGCCGCCAAGGGCCAGGTCGCCATCCCGGCGAAAGCGGTCCTTCCCCCCTTAGAGACGCCTGCGGCCCTGCCGACTCCCTTTGCGGTTCCAGGCACCGTTCAGTTACCCGAGGCCAGGCCGCTTTGCGACCCGGTCTTGACTGCAGGGACTCGTGCCCGGTCTCCGGGTGCGCCCCGTGCCCCTCCGTTCGTTTGACGAAACCCTGCTGCCAAAGCCAGGTCCCTGGCTAAGGTCGTTTCGTCGTTCCCCTCACGTCCCCGGGCAAATCCCGGATGCATCGAACGGAAAGAACACAATGCTGAAAACCATCGTGACGAGCCTCGTGCTCGGATTCGTCGTCGCCGCTCCCGCGGCAAACCTCTTCGGCCCGGCGCGGGCCACCCAAGAGGCCCCCAGCATCGGGTGCTGCTGCAGCGACTGCGCCTGTGCTGCCTGCAATTGCTGCGAGAGCGGCTGTTGCGGCGGTGGATGCTGCGGCGGTTGCTGCGGCAAGTAGAGCCACTCCGCCCCCTTTCCCGCCTAGCGGGAAGGGGGGCACTCGTCTTCAGGGGAGACACCCCGTGCCGGTATCCTAAGGAAAACGGCATGGATCTCTTCGATACGTTCCGCACCCACTACATCACCGATGGCCTAACGGACGAAGAGGTCAAGGGCCTCTGCGAGCTTGGTGAGTTCATTGAGCGCGGAGATTTGGAGGACATCGTCCGAGAGGACGAGGTCTCCTTCGACCTCTACGTGCTGGTCGAGGGCAGCGGCGAAGTCCGCACCCCTGCGGGCGACGTGATCACGAGGCTGAAACCCGGCGCGATCATAGGCGAGTTCGCTTTGCTCGAAGACGGCCAGCGATCGGCCACGGTGATGAGCAACGGCGCCAGCCGGCTCTTGCACCTGGACGGCAAGAAGCTCATGGACCTGATGGAAACCCAGCCCCGAATCGGCATGGCGATCTACCGCAACCTCGGCAAGACCCTCGCTCAGCGCCTCCGCTCGGCGAACGTCCAGATCGAGCGCCTTGTCAGCGTGTTCGGTGCCTAGGGAAGCAACTTTGGCCGTTCGACCGTATCGATGATCTGGAAGCCGTCCATCCGGTCCCAGACAGGTGTCTGAGAGACGGAGCCCCTGCGGCTGACCGGCCGCGCCGTCGCCTCATGGACGAGGGTCGCGAGCTCGGCCGGAAACTCGGTCGGAGCCGTCCAGTCGGCGAACTCCCGTCCCAGGAAGGCCGTGTCAAACCGCCCCTCCCCGAACGAAGGGTGCGCCAACACGTCCAGGATGTACGAGATGTTCGTGGCAGGGCCGAGGATGTGGGTGTCCATGAGCGCCGCCTGCAGCCGCTTGAGCGCCGCTGCACGGCTTTCACGGTGCACGATCAGCTTGGCGATCAGCGAGTCGTAATAGCGCGAGACCTCTGCGCCGAGTCCAAAGCCGGTGTCGAAGCGGACGCCCAGGCCGTGAGGCTCCGCCCAACCAAGGATCTCGCCCGTGCTCGGGAGAAACCCCTTGGCGGGGTCTTCTGCGACGATGCGCACCTCGATCGCATGGCCGTTGATGCGCCTTCGGTCTCCTTCTAGGAGCCCGGCCGGTAGTGCGAGCGGCTCGCCCGCGGCAATTCGGAGCTGCCATTCGACCAAGTCGAGGCCGGTGATCGCCTCCGTCACCGGGTGCTCGACTTGCAAGCGCGCGTTGACTTCCAGGAAGTAGAACTCGCCCGCCGGCTCGTCGTACATGAATTCCACCGTGCCCGCCCCGACATAGCCTGCCCCGGCGACCAGCCGACGCGAAGCGTCGCCCATCCTAGCCCAGAGATCCTCGGTCATCACGGGCGAAGGCGCCTCTTCGATGAGTTTCTGGTGACGTCGCTGGATCGAGCACTCGCGCTCGAAGAGGCAGGCGACCTGGCCGTGCGAATCGGCCAGCACCTGCACCTCGATATGGCGGGGACGCTCGACCAGTTTCTCCACCATCATCGCCCCGTCGCCGAACGCCTTTACCGCCTCGACGCGGGCCATCGCCATCTCATGGTCGAATTCGGCCGGGTCGCGCACAAGGCGCATGCCCCTGCCCCCGCCTCCGGCCGAAGCCTTGAGCATGACCGGGTAGCCAATCTCGCTAGCGGCGTGCTTGAGTCGCTCGTCGCTCGCGCCCGGTTCGAAGAGGCCCGGTGTGACGGGAACGCCGTTCTCGACCGCGAGCTGTTTCGCATCGATCTTCGCGCCAAGGCGGTCCATTGCCTCTGGGCTCGGCCCGATGAAGGTGACGCCCGCCTCGCGGCAGGCCCGGGCGAACTCTGCGCGCTCGCTGAGGAAGCCGTAGCCGGGATGGATCGCTTCGCTCCCCGTGGATCGGGCCGCGTCGAGGATCTTCTCCACGTCGAGGTAGCTTGTGGCCGGCTCCGGCCCCCCGATCTCGACGACCTCGTCGGCAAGTTTCGCGTGGAGGGCGTCGCGGTCCGCAACGCTGGCAACCGCCACGGTCTGCACGCCCATGGCGCGCGCCGTCCGGATCACCCGGACCGCAATCTCGCCCCGGTTTGCCACGAGGATCTTTTTGAACATGAAGCGCGATTTTGGCACGGGGCCAGGTCGGCGGCGGTGTGCCACACTCCGAGCGATGGATATCAGGCCGTTCGGGGGTTGGGACCGCTGCGCATGGCTGAGCAATGGCGAGGTCGAGGCGGTGGTCACCCTCGAGGTCGGGCCTAGAGTCTTGCGCTTCGGCCGGCCCGGCGGGCCGAACCACTTTGCCGTTTACGAGCGGCACGCCGGCCTCACGGGCGGGGACGACTATCGGAGCTACGGCGGCCACCGACTCTGGACCGCGCCGGAGATCCCCGGCATCACGAACGAGCCTGACAACCAGCCGGTGGCCCTTGCGGAGACAGACGACGGGCTTCGCTTTTCGACGCCGATCGGCGTCGCCGGAGTCGCGAAGTCGATGACCCTGGCTTGGGAGGAGGACGCGCTGGTCGTCCGCCATCGGGTGGAGAACCAGAGCAGTGGTTTGCGGCCGCTCGCCCCGTGGGCGATCTCAGTGATGGCGCCCGGCGGCGTCTGCCTCTTCCCCCTGCCCGAGCCGCGCGACCACGGCGACGCGCTCCAGCCGGGCGGGCCGCTCGTGCTCTGGCGCTATACCGACCTGAGCGACCCGCGCTGGGAGATTGGACGCCGCATAGCGCGGCTCCGGCAAAGCAAGGAGGGGGCGGCACAGAAGGTCGGCTCGTTCGTCGAGCAAGGTTGGGCGGCCCACACAAATTTCAACGAGGTCTTCATCAAGTCCTTCAGCGCCGAAGCGGGCAAGGCGTACACGGACTTTGGCTGCAACTTCGAGATCTTCACGCGGCACGACATGCTGGAGGTGGAGTCGTTGGGCACCTACCAAATCCTTTCCCCCGGCGATTCGGTGGAGCATGTGGAGCGGTGGCGCCTGGTGCCGGGTGCGGGCCTCCCGGCAGGGGACGAGGCCTATGCGTGGCTGGACGTGCGCGCCCCGGCCCGGCTTCGGACGGAATCTATGGGCGGCACGGGGTTCGCGGTGCCGTCGTTGAGCGTGCTGCCCGATTAGCGGCGATGCTCAGCCGTCCGCTTTCCGTTGCTCGCTGGTCATGCCGAACTTCCGGTCTCGCCGCTGGTATTCGAGGATGGCGCGGACCAGTTCGGCTTCATTGAACTCGGGCCATGGCACCTGGGTCACGAAGAGCTCGGCATAGGCGGCCTGCCACAAAAGAAAGTTGCTCCAGCGCATCTCTCCCGCCGTCCGCACCATGAGGTCGGGCTCGGGCAGGTCGGGGCAATAGAGCCGCCGGGCGACGGCTTCCTCTGTGACCTCCGCTTCCGGCACGCCCTCGCGGATGAGCGCGCGGACGGCGTCGACGATCTCCGCCCTGCCTCCATAGTTGATAGCCAGCACGAAGGTGATGCCGTCGCACTCCTGGGTGGTCTCGACAAGGTCATCGAGCGCGCGCCGAGCAGGGGCGGGGAGCTCGTCCAGGCGTCCCGCGACGCGGACGCGCACGTTGTTCTGCCGCAGGCCGCGCAGCTCGCTCTTCGCCGCCTCCTCGATCAGGCGCATAAGGCCGCCTACCTCGGACTCCGGCCTTCGCCAGTTCTCGACTGAGAACGCGTAGACGGTGAGGACCTCGATCCCGAGCTCGCTGGAGGCGAGCAAGATGTCGCGGAGGGTCCGATAGCCTTGCCGATGGCCGATCAGGCGTTGCAAGCCCCGACCGCTCGCCCAACGGCCGTTGCCGTCCATGATGACCGCGACATGGCGCGGCAACCGCGCCAGGTCGACCCCGGCGTCCAAGGCCCTGGCCTGAGTGGCGTTACGGGCTTCGCGCTCCGAATGGCGGACCGCCGCCAAGCCTTAAATCTCCATCAGCTCGGCGTCTTTCTTCTTTTGAAGGTCGTGGACTTCATCGACGTACTTGTCGGTGAGTTCCTGGATCCTCTTTTCGTGGCCCTTCAGTTCGTCCTCGCTGATCTCCTTCGCCTTCTCAGCGGCGGCCAGGTGGTGGAGCGCGTCACGCCGGATGTTCCTCACGGCGACGCACCCTTCCTCGGCCCGGTGGTGGACTTGCTTGGTGAGCTCCTTGCGGCGCTCTTCGTTCATGGGTGGGAAGTTGAGGCGGATGCCCGTGCCATCGTTGTTCGGGGTGACCCCGATGTCGCTCTTCAAGATGGCCTTCTCGATGGCCCCCGTCATGTTCTTCTCGAAGGGCTGGATGAGGATCTGGCGCGCCTCCGGCACCGAGATGTTCGCGACCTGGTTCACCGGGGTTTCCACTCCGTAGTACTCGACCGTCACGCGTTCTAGCACGATGGGATTGGCCCGTCCCGTGCGAATGCGTTGGAAGTCGTGCAATGTGGCCTCCACGGCCTGTTTCATTCGGTGTTCTGCGTCTTTTATAACGTCGGCTGCGACCATTGTCATTCTCCTTCGACGAGCGTGCCCACGGGCTGGCCCTGGACTGCCTTCGCCATCCCGCCGGCCTCGTGCAAGTCTAACACGATGACGGGCAGGTTATGTTCCCGGCACATTGTGAAGGCCGTCTGGTCCATAACCGCTAAACGCTTGGAAAGCGCCTCGCTGTAGCCCAGCGTGTGATACTTCACGGCGTCGGCGTGCTTTTTCGGGTCTTTGTCATAGACTCCGTCGACCTTGGTGGCCTTAAGAAGACAGCCGGCCTTGATCTCCAGCGCGCGAAGCACGGCAGCGGTGTCCGTCGTGAAGTAGGGGTTCCCCGTCCCCGCCGCAAAGATCACGACCCTTCCCTTCTCCAGGTGCCGCATGGCACGGCGCTGGATGAAAGGCTCGCAGACCTCGCTGACCGCGATGGCGCTCTGGACGCGGGTCGGAAGGCCAAGCCGTTCGACCGCGCTCTGCAGGGCCAGGCCGTTCATGATGGTCCCCATCATGCCCATCTGGTCGGCCACGGTGCGGTCGATCTGGCCGGTCTCGCTGAAGACCTCGCCCCGGAAGAAGTTGCCTCCGCCCACGACGATCGCCACTTCCACGCCAAGTTCGTGCACCCTGGCCACTTCCCGAGAGATGTAGGCGAGGGTCTCGGCGTCGAGCCCAAACCCGTACTTGCCGGCGAGCGCTTCGCCGCTGATCTTTAGGAGCACGCGTTTGTAATGGAGGTCTGGCACGTTCGGCTCGTTCGCAACGTTACCTGCAAGTCTCGCTGGATCGCACCCGCCTTCAGGCCTCGTCACTCAAGGTGCCTATGGGCTCCTTTGTGGGGCGGGCGTCTCGCGACCACTTGTCCCGGCCCGTCGCCGCACCACGGCCTTATGAGGAAACGCGGTCGCGCGGAGGGATCCGTAGGTATCCTGCCTTCAACTCGATGGATCCCTTTGACGACGACCGGTCTGAGCTGACCGGCAGTCTCATCTCGCTGGAATTCGGGAATGGCGGGCGGGTCTCCCAGCTCTGGGCCAGTGACCCGGCTTTGCCGGAAGAAAGCGAAGAGTTCCAGTTCGTCTTGCCGCCCCTACAGTTCGGCGAGGAATCGAGCGACGACTACCTGCCGGGCACCATCCTCATCGGTGCGCGCACCGACCCGGACCAGCCCTGGATGCTGAGCCGGAACCAGAACGCGCAACACCTGGTCCCAAGCGACGACGAGGAGCCCGACCAGTCCGCCGTTTCATTCGAGTACGAGTTCCCCTTCATAGAACAGATCGCGGCCTCTGGCAAGTGGTTTGAACTGCGGACACCATATCCGCAGATCGTCTGGGAGCTCGAGATCCGCAATAAAGGCTGGATGACGATCGAGATCGGCGAGCTCGGGTTCCCGCTGGCCTTCAACAACTTTTACGACGGTTTCGGGTGGAGCGACGACCAGTTGCGCCGCCTTTGGCAAAGCCGCGTGTACGTCCACAAGTTCATCGGTGGGGCGGCGAGCTGGGTCTTCGCCGAGCGCATGACGGCAGAGACGCCCGGCTTGCTCGTCTTCCCCGGCCCCGGCACCGGCTGGGAGTTCGCCTCCCACGTGCGCAGCAGCCTCAACACGCCCTTCCAATGGGAGGGCATCCCCGTGGTCTACGCCTATAGCAAGGCGACCATCGAGCGAGAGGAGTGGCCGAGTTGGACGAACGAGCACACGTCCTTGATCCTGGAACCCGGTGACCGGCACGTCTTGCAGATGCGCTTCGTCCCCACCGAGAGCGACAAGCAAGAGGGCGTGCACCAGACGCTGGTGGCCTGTGGAAAACCTTCGATCCGGCTGCTTCCGAGCGCGGTCGCCCCGCGCGACGTCGGGATCGCGCTCGAGGTGAGCGGCGCCGCTCCCCGCGAGTTCCACGTCACCAAGGACGCGCAAGTTGAGGTCGACACGGACGAGGAGAGCGCGTTCTGCTTCGTTCGGCCCCGCGAGAACGGGCCCGTGCGGGTGAGCTTCCTGGACAACCACGGCGCCCTCTGTCACGCGCACCTGATGTTCACGGAGCCTATCGCCGAGCTCATCCACCGGCGCGCGGCCTATATCGCCGAGCACCAGACGGTGCGCACGCCCGGCAGCACCCTGGACGGGGCGATCGTGCTGACCAACATCAAGCGGAACGAGCCAGTCGTCGACCCGAAGGAATATCTTGAGTCAAGCGGCCTGGAATGCAGCCTGGCCGACGCGCTCTTCCTAGCGGAAAAGAACTCGCTCTATCCCGACCGTGCCCAGATCGACGTCCTCAACCGCTACGTCTCCGAGTTCCTGCAGGACGACGTGCAGAACCCGGGCGACCACTCGGTGGGGAGCGTCCTGGACGAGGCTGGCCTCGCGAGCCACTTTGGTCGGCCGCTCAGCTATCCGCACGTCTTCAACTTGTACCACGCGTTCTACCGGATCGCCGTCAGCTACGGCGAGACGGCCCTGGAGCCACGCGAGTACCTGCGGTCGGCCTACCTCACCGCCCTTTCGATGTTCCAGCAAGGGTGGCGGCTTTATGTCCGCACGGTCGGCGTGTTGGGATATGCGCGCATCTATGAATTGCTCGCCGATATGGAGGCGGAAGGGATGGACGAGGAGGCGGACCGCCTGCGCGAGCACGTCGAGTTCAAGGCGAACGAGCTGATGAAGCTCACCTATCCCTATGCGGGCGAGTCCGTCATGGACACGGGCGGGCTCGAAGAGGTCTTCGAGGCGGCCAAGTATCTGGCGAACGACGAGCACCTGGAGCGCACGGTCCGATGCGCCTTTGCCGCACGCTCGCTTTCGCCCAGCTGGTGGTGGTACGGCAGCGACAAGCGCTGCTGGGACGGGGCCGACTCTTCCCCGCTGGCGGCGATGGTCGACCGTGGCGAGACCTGTCTCGCCCACACCACCATCCCCAACTCCTTGGTCTTCTTCGGGCTCATGGACCGCGACTACCTGGCCCTGCCCGAAGCGTACATGCGCATGGCCTTTGGAGGGATGATGGGGCCGTGGGCGCTCGTGCGGCGCGACGGGGCCGCTTCGATGTGCTACTGCCCGGACCTCGCGTCCCGGCACGCCGGCTATAACTCGATGACGGGCGGCTCGGGCCTGGGGTATTTCCACTATCTGCGTGCGGTCGCCTCGTACGTCTTGCCGAACCGGGCGACCGGGCTTTACACGTTCGGATGCCACTTCGAGGCGGACGAGGAGGCGTACACCGTCCGGCCGTGGGACGGCGTGGGCCGGCGCATCGTCCTGCGCCAGATCGGGGCCGAGTTCCGCCTGAGCTTCGGCCGGTGCGAAGAGCTGAAGTTGGACGTGCGCAAGCGCTGGTTTGAGGCGCGGATCTGGAACCCCAGCGACAAAGATGTGACGGCGAAACTGACGATCAGCGGCCTCTGGGGCCGCAACGTTGCCATACAGGGGGCGGCGGTGGAAGCGCCGGACGGCGTCGCCATATGCCCGATCCACCTACCAGCAGGTCAAAAAGTCGTCGTTAAAGGAAGAGTGGTCTCGTAATGGAAATACCGACCTGGGTGACGACCTCCGTCGGAATCTTCTCGCTTTTGGGAAGCGCTTTCATGCTTCTCCTGCTTGTCATGGTGGGCATCGTCATCGCCCATTCCCTTACCCTGTCCAAGCACATCAAGCGGATCTCCGCACAGATCGAGCAAGTGACGGAGAAGGGCAAGGGCATCGCTGAGAAAGTGGATTCGGTCACGACTGAGATCGGGTCGCGGGCGACCGGGATCGCACGGCTCGTCGACGAGCGCGTCGAACCGGCCATGCGCGCAGTGGAGCTCGCAGCCCCTGCGCTCTTCATCGTCGCCGCCTTTATCAAGCTGCGCGGCGCCCTTTCGGGTCGAAAGCGCCGACGGTGAGCCAAGGGTCCTGGGAGTAATGCCGGAGATTCCCGCGGGCCGCTCGTAGTGTGGGTATAGTCCACAGTCCGATACGCGGGGTGGAGCAGTCCGGTAGCTCGTCGGGCTCATAACCCGGAGGTCGCAGGTTCAAATCCTGCCCCCGCACCCAAGTTTGCGACCTCAGACGAAAGAAGCCCTGGCCAGATTGGCCGGGGCTCTTTAACTTACGAACCCGCCTGTCCGGCGATCAGGCGCGCCACTGTGCCCACGTCGACATTCCCCCCGCTCACAACTATCCCGACGCGCCCCGTGACCGGCACCTTGCCGGTCAGAACGGCGGCGGCGGCCAAAGCCCCTGTCGGCTCCACCACGATCTTCATCCGCTCCCAGAGGAAGCCGGTGGCGGCGATGAGCTCGGGGTCGGTCACGCTCACCATGTCGTCGACCAGCGTTCGGACGATTTCCCAGGGGATTTCGCCGAGGGACGGGGTCCGCGCCCCGTCGGCGATCGTCGCGGGGTCCTTCACGCTCTGCAACGTGCCGGACTTGAAGCTTCTGCAGGCGTCGTCGCCGGCCGCGGGCTCCACCCCGACCACTTTGCATCCCGGACTGAGTGCCTTTGCCGAGACCGTACATCCGCTGAGCAGCCCGCCCCCGCCACAGGGGATGAGGAGCCAGTCCAAGGGACCGACCTCGTCGACCAGTTCCAACCCCACCGTTCCCTGCCCCGCCACGATCGCGGGATGGTCGTAGGGCGGGACTACATTGAGCCCCTCCTCTTGCGCGATTTGGCCGCCGAGCCGCTCGCGGGTGGTCTCATCGCGGTCGTAGAGCACGATGCGCGCGCCATACCCCTCGGTCGCCTTCCGCTTGATCTCCGGCGCGTCTGCAGGCATGACCACCGTCACCCGGATCCCGAGCAGCCGTCCGGCTTTGGCCAAGGCTTGCGCATGGTTCCCGCTGGAATAGGTCAGGACGCCGCGCGCCCCTTCGTCAGGGCTGAGCTGGCACAGGGCGTTGTAGGCGCCGCGGAACTTGAAGGATCCGGTCTGCTGAAAGCTCTCGCACTTGAAGAACGCGGTCACGCCGGTGCGTTCGTCGAACGTGCGGCTGGTGAGGACGGGGGTGCGACGGGCCTGCCCGCTGATCCGCCCAGCCGCCTCGCGGACATTTTCGATCGTCACGCGCACGGGGCATTGTCGCACAAGGCGCCGCCGCAAGAGTTTCTCAGCGTCGGGTGGGTCGCGCGCGCCGGGTTCGCAACGCGGGCCGCGGCCCGGCGTATACTCTGGCTGGAATGGGCATCTGGGACAAGTTGCGCGGCGAGTTCATCGACATCATCCAGTGGACCGACGAGACGTCGGACACGATGGTCTACCGCTTCGAGCGGCACGGGAACGAGATCAAGAACGGCGCACAGTTGACCGTGCGCGAATCGCAGGTCGCGGTCTTCGTCAGCGAGGGCCAGATCGCGGACGTTTTCCAGCCGGGAATGTACACCCTGGAGACGAAGAACCTTCCCATTCTCAGCACGATCCAGGGCTGGAAGTACGGGTTTAACTCTCCGTTCAAGGCCGAGGTCTACTTCGTGAACACCAAGCGGTTCACCGACCTCAAGTGGGGCACCTTGAACCCGATCATGATGCGCGACGCCGACTTCGGCATGGTGCGCGTGCGCGCGTTCGGAACCTATTCGATGCGGGTGAAGGACGCCGGGCTCTTCCTGCGGGAAGTGGTAGGCACGAACTGGGAGTTCACGACCGACCAGATCGCCGAGCAGATGCGCAACTTCATCGTCTCGACTCTGGCCGAAGGGCTCGCGGAGACGAAGGTTCCGGTCCTCGACCTCTATTCGAAGTACCGCGAGGTCGGCGAGATGCTGACCCAGAAGATCCAGCCGAAGTTCGGGGAGCACGGGCTTGAACTGCTGAACCTCTTGATCGAGAACGTGAGCGTCCCGGCCGAAGTCGAAGCCGCCATCGACACCCGCTCGAAGATCGGTGCGATGGGGGGCGTGATGACCGAGTACATGCAGGTCCAGGCGGGCGAGGCCATGGTCAAGGGCGCGGAGAATCCCGGCGGTGTCGGCGGGCTCGGCGCGCAGATGGCAGCCGGCCAGATCGCGGCGCAGATGGCGACACAAGGCATGCAACCTCCGCCTCAGGCTTCCCCTCCGCCGGCTGCTCCGGCTCCCCCGCCGATTCCGACCCAGATGCAGTACCACGTGGTGGTGGGTGGCCAGCAACAGGGCCCGTTTGGCCCGGCCGAGCTTTCGGGGATGATCGCCGACGGCACGCTCACGCGCGAGACGCTGGTCTGGACGGGCGGCATGGCGAACTGGATGAAGGCAGGCGACGTGCCGGAAGTCGCGGGCCTCTTCGCGAACACGCCACCCCCGATCCCTGGCGAGTGACATGCGGCCCCGTGATTAGGCTCGCAACCGAAGCGGACGGGGACTCCGTCGCCCATATTTACGCGCCGTTCGTGAACGGCTCTGCGGTCTCGTTTGAGTCCAGCGCCCCGCTCAGGGCCGAGATGGCGGCCCGGATCGTCGCCGTGAACAGGACGCACGCTTGGCTGGTCGCCGAGCGCGAGGGCCAGGTGTGCGGCTATGCCTATGGCGGCCCCCATCGCAACCGCGAGGCCTATCGCTGGTCCACCGAAGTCTCGATCTACCTGGCACCGGAGGCCAGGGGGCGGGGCGTCGGGCGGGCGCTTTATTCGCGGCTCTTCGCCTGCCTTCTCGCGCAGGGTTATTGCACGCTGTACTCGGGGATCACCCTTCCGAACGCGCCGAGCGTGGCCTTCCACGAGGCGATGGGATTCGATGCGGTCGGAGTCTTTCCCCAAGCGGGCTTTAAGCTCGGGCGCTGGCACGACGTCGGCTGGTGGTCGCGCGTGCTCCAGACTCACGCCGGAGAGCTGCGCCCGGTTTCCGAGCTGGAAAACCTCGATCAGATCCTCGCCGGAGGGGCAGCTTGAGCGAGATCCTTCGGTACCCCTGCTCGCAATGCGGGGCGGAGCTGCAGTTCGCCCCCGGCACGACTTCTCTGAGGTGCCCCTATTGCGGGCACCTGGAGGCGATCGCTCCCCCCAAGGTGCTGGTCGAAGAACTCGACTTCAACCAGTTCCTTGACAAGGCCGTCCACAACACGTCCGTGGAGACGGACCAGGTGCTGCACTGCAACCAGTGCGGCGCGGAGTACACGATGCCCCCGACGCAAGAAGCGGGGCGGTGCCCCTTTTGCGGGTCGGACGTCGTCGTCCCCACGAAGCCGGAGAACCGCATCGTCCCGAACGCGCTCCTCCCCTTCGAGATCGACGCGAAGCGCGCGAGGGAGAGCTACCGCCAATGGGTGACAAGCCGATTCTGGGCGCCGAACGACCTTAAACGCTTGGCGCTGCAACACCACGCTATAAAAGGCGTCTACATTCCCTATTGGACCTATGACTCGCAGACCACCACACATTACACCGGTCTGCGAGGCGAGCACTATTGGGAGACCGAATACTATACGGACAGCGAAGGCCGGAGCCAGACGCGACAAGTGCAAAAGACGCGCTGGTACCCGGCCTCTGGAGTCGTCGACGTTCCTTTCGACGATGTCTTGGTGCTGGGCAGCACGCACCTTCCTGAGAAGTACGCGCAGTCCCTGAGCACTTGGAGGTTGACAGGTTTGACTGCTTACGAGCCAAGTTATCTCAGCGGCTTTCGGGCAATGCGCTATGACTTAGACCTTCAAACCTGTTGGGGAAAGGCTACGGTCATGATGCAGCCCTCGATAGACCAAGCTATCCGCTATGACATCGGTGGCGACGTCCAGCAGATCCATTCGAAGAGCACGGAGTATTTCGACGTGACGTTCAAGCACGTCCTCTTGCCAATCTGGTCGGGCGCGTATCGCTATCGCGAGAAGTCTTGGACTTTCTTGGTGAACGGCCAAACCGGCGAAGTCCGCGGCGAAGCGCCGATCAGCTTTTGGAAAGTCTTGTTCGCGGTCTTGCTGGGACTGCTCGTGCTCGGTGTGGTCGTCTGGCTGGTCTCGCAGAACCAGAACGCAGGCTAGGGCCATGAAGCCCGCAGCCCTGAGCACGGGCAAACTCCCTATACTTTGCCGCGCACATAATGGACGAAGGAGCGTCTCTTGCGAAGGACGAGCCACGCCGCGGCGCCACACGCCATTAACACCGCGCCACCAATTGCGGGCCAAACTAGGCGGTCGGCGGCTTGCGGCTTCGCGGAGGCGTCCGGTGGCCCTCCGAACTGCACCACCGTGGCCCCCGTCGGGGCGAAGCTTTCCAGCTCTTTCCGTTCCGTCTCGCTCAGCGTCCCGACCGAAGCCCGCTCGAAGGTACGGCGTTCCTTCTCATTGCCAAGCCCGTCAAGCATCTCCATGACCACCTTGGCCGGCACGCTCCGGTTGTTGTCCCACTCACAGGCTACGCGAAACTGCGGTCTTTCCCCGGCTTGCTGCGTGATGGAAAGCAAGCGTCCCGTCTTGATTTCGACCTCGGCCTTCACAACAGCGTCAGAGCCCGTAAACGACTTCCTTTCGAGAAGTAACTTACCGTCCTTCTCCCCCTTGACATGTCCCGGCTCGAACAAGCTTTTCCAATGGACGCCAGCAAGCGCATAGGGTGCGTAAGGAGTTCCCACCGTGTGCGAGAATGTCGGGACTTGCTTCACTTTAGCTCCCTCCACTTCTCCGTCAACATAAGAGCCGTAGTTTGCTTCTTCGCCCGTGCGCCCGAAGTCGTCTCGGGCAGACTTCATCTCGATCCAGTCTTCCTGACCGTATTTCTTCCTCGTCATCACTCGTCGAAAACGGGTCGTCGATCCGTTACTAAAGGCAGTGACCACCGCCTCTTCGACGAAGCCCTTCTCCACCCGGGCACTCTCCTTGGCGATAGCTTCACGGTTCCGTTCGTTCTGTTCTTCGGATAGAGTCGGAATGTCACGCCAAGAGGGCAACTTGAAGCCGCGGTTCTTGACTGTGTGGGCGTAGACGACCTTTAAGGGCCTCTCCTTAAATGCACGGCTTGCACGGTCATAGGCAGTCTCAGCCGTTGCCCGTCCCCCAACAATTAATAGGCACAGCACGAGGAAGCCGTGGAGCTTCAATTTAGTCGGCATTGATCGCATGCCCCTCCCCCTTGCCCCGGCCCCGCTATCCCTGGATCACAGTAGCCGTAAGTGCCGCAAGTAGGCGTTTCTACGATAGCGGGCCCCTCGCTCCAGGAGCTATTCGCCCAGTCACACTGGTTCTGTTTGCAATCTGCCGTTCTATACCAATAGGGCATGAGAACGACGGCGTCCTGGCACCACTTTTGCGAATTGGGCTGGCCCCAGCCAGATGCATAGCACGAGCTTCCCGCGTGATACTTGTTCTGGTTGCAGCCCGACGGACAATTGTTGTTCGTTTCGTATACGAAGCCGTCCCCGTCGCCCGCGTTACGCCGACAAAGTGCTCCGCAGATCGGTACCGGTGGAGTGTCGGCAGAGTTGGAAGCCATGAGGAGTTGCTGCGCAACGCCGAGGCATACAAGGCAACCAAGGTTCAAAGCGAAAAGTATCTTCTTCACGTCCAAATTTTTACCGTCAATCTCCCCCCCCCCAAATGGGCATAAAGACCCCCATTGGCAAGGTGCCGTGCACGCGTTGGGCCAGCTTCTGTCTCGAAAGATAACGAAAGGGCGTTTCTGACGTCGGCATTCGTGGCGACGTGCGGAAGTGCCTACCGATCACTCAAGGATTCTTAGCGAGACCGGCTCGCCGCGCAGCACACCAGCCCCGCGAATTTCATCAAGTGCCTGGCAAACCTCGGTCTCCGAGGTCTCGTGGGTGATCACCATCACGTTCCCCTCGGCGTCCCCGCCGGAGAGCACGGCCTGGGCGTGGGTGATCGAGATTCCATGGTTCCCGAGCACCGTGCCGATGACCCCGATGAGGCCAGGCCGGTCGTGGATCGGTAGCCGCAGGTAGTAGCGCGAGCGGCCTTCGATGTGCGCCAGGCGTCGGCTGGCGAGGGGGTTCCACATGACGCCCGCGCCCGGGTTGCGCGCGATCTCGACGATGTCGCTGAGCACAGCGCTCGCGGTCGGCAGCGAGCCCGCCCCCTTGCCCAAAAACACCATCTCTCCCACCGCGTCGCCCTTCACGAGCACCGCGTTGTACTCGTCGCTCACCGGGCCGAGCGGGTGCAGGAACGGCACGAGTGCCGGGTGGACGCGCAGGTCCAGCAGCTCGCCGTGCCGCCGCGCCACCGCCACCGGCTTGATCACGAAGCCGAACCGGTCGGCGACCTCGATGTCCAGGGGAGTGATCTGCTCGATCCCTTCCCTCTCGATCTCCTCCACCCGCGCCTTGGTCTGGAAGGTCAGCTCGGCCAGCACGATCAACTTATGGGCCGCGTCGAGCCCGGCCACGTCGTAGGTCGGGTCGGCTTCGGCGAGGCCCCGCTCTTGGGCAAGCCTGACGGCCTCGTCATAAGGCAACCGATCCTGCTTCATGCGCGAGAGCACGAAGTTCGAGGTGCCGTTCAGGATGCCGACCAGCTCGTCGATGTCGTTCGCGATGAGGCCGCTGCTCAGCGCCCGGATGATCGGGATGCCGCCGCACACGCTGGCCTCGAAGCCCAGCTGCCGCCCGGCCCGGGTCGCCTGGTCGAAGATCTCCGCCCCGTGGGTGGCGAGCACGGCCTTGTTCGCCGTGACTACGTCCTTGCCCGACTTCAGCGCGCATAGGATGTAGTCCTTCGCGGGCTCGATGCCGCCCATCACCTCGACCACGATGTCGATGGTCGGGTCGTCGAGAAGCTCCGTGATCTCATAGCAGAGCTTCTCGTCCCCGACCGGCCGCTCGACTCCCCGACGCCTTACCAGTGCTCTGGCCACCTCCAGCCGCACGCCGGACTTGGCCTCGATGGTGTCGGCACTGCGACTGATCAACTCGACCAACCCGCCCCCAACCGTGCCGAGCCCGATCAGGCCGAGCCGAACGACCTTTGCCAAGGCCTTACGCCTTCTCCAGCGCCTGCTCGAGGTCGGCGATGATGTCCGGCGCGTCCTCGATGCCGATCGAGAGGCGGATCAAGCCGTCCGTGATGCCGACCGCGTTCCGCACGTCCGCCGGCACGCTCGCGTGGGTCATCGAGGCGGGGTGGTTGACCAGGCTCTGGACACAACCGAGCGACTCGGCGAGCGTGAAGAGCTTAACCTCCTCCATGAACCGCCGCGCCCCGTCCCAGCCGCTCGTCACCTCGAACGAGAGCATCGCGCCGAAGTCGCGCATCTGCTTCTTCGCGACCTGGTGCCCGGGGTGGGTGGCTAGGCCGGGGTAGTAGACCCGGCTGACCTTCGGGTGGTCGCTCAGCCAGTCCGCGACGGCACGGGCGTTCGCGCAGTGGCGCTCCATGCGCAGGCCCAACGTCTTGAGGCCGCGCATCACCAGGTAGCAGTCCTGAGGCCCGGGGATCAGGCCGCAGGCGTTCTGCACGAACTTCAGCCTGTCCCAGAGCTCCTTCGAATCGGTGAGCAGCGCGCCGTTGATCACATCGCTGTGGCCGTTCAGGTACTTGGTGGTCGAGTGGAGCACGATGTCCGCGCCCAGCTTCAGCGGCTGCTGAAGGTAGGGAGTGGCGAAGGTGTTGTCGACCAGGGCGAGCGCCCCCGCCTCGTGGGCGATCTTCGTGGCTGCTTCCAGGTCGGTGACGTTCAGCAGCGGGTTGCTCGGCGTCTCCAGCCAGGCGACAGCGGTCGGCTTCTCGAGCGCGGCCTTCAGGCATTCGAGGTTCGTGGTCTCGACGAAGTCGAACTCGATGCCGAGCTTGGCGTAGACCTGGGTGAACTGGCGGTAGCTGCCGCCGTAAAGGTCGCTGCAAGCGACCACCCGGTCGCCGGCCTTCAGCGAGTTCATCACGCAGCAGACGGCGGCGAGCCCGCTGGCAAAGCTGAGCCCGAACTGCGCCTCCTCGACCGAGGCGAGGGCGTCTTCCAGCGCGGTGCGGGTGGGGTTCTCGCTCCGCGCGTAGCTCAGCTTCCGGCCCATGTATTCCATCGGCTGGCCTGGGGTGGTTTGGCCAAACGTCGCTGTCTGGAAGATGGGGAAAGTCACAGCCCGGCTCGCCTCGTCGCGATGCCCGGCCTGGTGTACGGCGCGAGTAGAGAAACCCTTGCTCACGGGGCGCAGTTTAGCGGGCAGGGAGCAGAGCTGACGG
The DNA here is from genome assembly GCA_019454125.1 of Fimbriimonadaceae bacterium. Lineage (NCBI taxonomy): Bacteria > Bacillati > Armatimonadota > Fimbriimonadia > Fimbriimonadales > Fimbriimonadaceae > Fimbriimonadaceae bacterium. The sequence goes on along the minus strand of CP075365.1, from coordinate 1,429,990 downwards.
GCCCGGTACAATGCAGCGGTCAGAGCGCGACGGGAGTCTCCGCATCGAACCGTGACGAGATTTTTTACGACAAACTTGCACTTGCAGCAGGATTTCTATCGAAAAGCGCACGTTCTTAGTATTGTGCACCTGACCCGAAGAACCATCATTGTCGCGCTGACACTCGCAAGCTCAATCTCCTTCGTCAACGCCCAGGAACTGCCGACCCCCACATTCGGCAAGCTCTACGAGGTCCTCAAGTACGACCTCACCGGCACCTACAACGCTTACCGGATGGGCACCTCCGACCGCCTCGGCCTCGGCCTGGGCAGCCAGGGCGGCTATCTCACCACCCAAGTCGTGGGCGGTAACAAGCAGGCCCTGTTCGTGAACGGCTTCAACGGCCTGAGCGGGGCCACGACCGTCGCCGTCATCGACGCTGACACCGAGTTCGCCGGGTTCTCCGACGAAAGCGGCTCCGGGATCCCATTGCCCGTGAGGTGGACGGGGACGGGCTCGGCAAATAAAATCAACACGGCCTGGGTGGGCGGACTGTCGCTCCGTGTCACTGACAACCTGATCGTGGGGTATGGCGTGGACGCACTTAGCGGCAGCAAGATCCCGTTCTTCAACATCGGAACAGGCTCTACGGAGTTAGACCGAGGAGCGTATGCCAACGGCATCGCCCAGGCCGTCTCCAGCACGAAGACGGCCATCGCCGGTGCTCTCACGGACGGCTCTGGGAACGGGCACATCGCCCTCTGGACGCGCCCGAACGTCAGCGGCAGCTTTGGGTCCCCGACCGTCGTCTCCGGGAGCCGGAAAGGCTACGTCACGAGCGTGGTGGGCGGGGAACTTGACGCCAAGGTCTACGGCTGGCTGGAGGCGTCCGTCTCGGACGGGGCCCAGCCGTTCGTCTATTCGGTCTTTAGCGAGACCCTGACCCTCCTGGGCAAGCCGAGCGACCTCGGCCCGATCGAGCAGAGCCAATCGGTCGGAACGACCGGCATCGCGGTGGGCAACCGGAGCGGAGAGCCGTTCCTCTTCTTCTGGTCGGACGAGGGCGCAGGCTCGGGCATCGCCAACGACCTGGCCTCGGTGCTGCTCCCGGAGACCCCGTCCACGCTCTTGCCCCGCAACGGCACGTTCGCGAGCGGGGTCGGATTCGCCAACGGTGCATTCGGAGGCAAGAGCATCGGCGCGACCAGCGGCAATAACGCCTGGATCGCGGTGACGCCCCAGACGGACAAGTACGATTTCAGCACGCTGGACAGCTACGGCGTCGAGGGCGGCCAAATCACTGGCGGCGACTGGCCCGGGAGCGTCTTGCCGGACGGCACCCGCATCCAGTTCGAAAAGTTCATCAATCCCGTGCCCAGCGTCTATGTGCGGGCCCGTTGGGAGCACACGTTCGACTTCGAGCCCACGGAGAGGGCCTGGTTCCGGTTGACTGCCAGATGCAACACGACGGGGTTCAAGGCCTACGTCCAGCTGTACAATTACTCGACTTCCTCCTACGTCGAACTTGGGGAGCTCGCGGTCGGTCAACATATGAAGACCGTGGACGTGGAGCTGCCGAACGTCGCCGACTACGTCGGCGGAAGCGGCGTCCCGTACGGGGTCAAGGCCAAGGTCGAGCTACGCCGTGTGACCCCGAGCTCGAACGACAACCCCGTGTTCGAGGTGGAGCAGGCCCGCTGGATCGCGGAGAAGTAAGGACATGAAACGTGCGGCGAGCCCCTTGAAGGGCCATCACCAGCTCATCGGGCGGCTCGCCGCCGCCCTTGCCCTAGCCGGGGCTCTCGTCCCGGCGGTCACGGCCCAGAAGTACATTGTTCAGCGGATCGGCTTCCCGCCAGGGCAACAGTACGGCGGTGTCGCCCGGCTGAATAACTCGGGTGCCTGCCTTGTCAAGGGTGTAGGAGCACGAGGTTTCTATTGGACGGCCCAAATCGGCTTCTTGCCCTTGCCGAGCCAGCGGGAAGTACCCGGGCAAAACGAGGCCGAAGTCACGCAAAACGGCACAGTTTTCTACTCGGATCGCGACTCGGCGGCCCAGTTCTCGGCCGCCGAGTGGAGACCGGGCCAACAGGCAGTCTTCAGAAGAGTTCCCGGCTCTCAATACACCGAGGTCTATGGTGCTAATCAAGCGGGGCAATTTGTGGGAAGAGGCGTACGATCCGACCAGGAACTCCCGTACATCTTCACACCCACTCAAGGCTTTCGACAGATCGAGACCCTGCCGGGCTACCCTGGGGGGCAGGGCCTGGACATCAACGACCGGGGCGAGGTCAGCGTCGACAATCGGAGCCTGGTCGACACTCAGCCTGGGCTCTGGACGGCGCAGGGGGGCATGCGCGACCTCGGCCAACCCCCCGGGACAGACCAGGTGGCGGGGTACCGGATCAACGCCCTTGGCCAGATCGGCGGGCCCGCTAAGCTCTTCCTCACCGTCTTCGGTTGGGTCTGGGACCCCACAGAAGGGCCGCGGGTCGTCTATTCCGAAGGCCCCCGGGGCGAGTGGACCCCCCTCGGGTTCAACGACCAAGGGCACCTCGCCGGCTTGCACCCGATCACCCTCGACCCGTACGTCGTCGAGCCCTACCTGTGGCGTCCGGAGTGGGAACGCGCCCGCCGGCTGAACGACATGCTCGCCCCCGGCCAGGGCCCCATCCGGGTCAACAGCATCGTCTGCATCAACGAGAAGGGCTGGATCGGCGGCAACGCGCGCTACGACGGGGGCGAGATGGAGCCCGTCATCGTGAAGCCCGAGACCTCTCCGCTTTCGGTCAAGGCCGTCCAGGTCGCGACCGGACGCCTCCTGGGCGGTGACACGGCGAGCCTCTCCTCGGTCGATGGCGACTCCCTCCGTGTCGCGCGCTTCATCGTGCCGAACGCCAAGGCGCCCGCCGTCTCCCTCGTGCTCGAAGGCGCCGCCCCCCGGGATCTGCTTTACAGCTGGCTGAAAGTACGTGCCCGGGCGCAAGGCTCGTCCGATGCTTCGCTGCGCATCGACCTCTACGATTGGACGGAGCAGCGCTGGGACGAGGAGTTCGGCACGGCCACGCCCCTCGACGGCTGGACGGACGCCGAGTGCGTGGGACGACGGCCGAACAAGCACTTCCGCGGCCCCGACGGCACTGTCCGCGCCAGGGTCTTGGTAACTGGCCCGCTCGGAGGGCCGGCCTGGAGCCTAGAGTTGGATTACGCTGAGTGGGAAGCGACCTTGAGCGAGCAGCGATAAGCCGCTCCGCTTCCGCAGATACAAAGCCTCTCCGGTTGGGGGTGAGGTTCTCTGGGCGAGTCTGACCTTTTCCCATTTCGGCACAAGCATGAGTCAGCGGGCTGGCAGGTATGGCCGACATGCCCAGAAACTGCCTACCAACTGCCCAGAAACTGCCTACAAACCGGCTTTGTAGGCGGGATGAGGGCATTAGGAGGGCAGTTTGTGGAGATGACAGAAGGGGCTCGGCAGCAACACGTTTGGGGCAGGGTCTGCCCTGGCCTCACCGATCTGCGGCCATGGCCGACCGTCCGTGCCGCCCAAACCGACGCCCAGGTCAACCGCTTAGTCGTCGTCCTCTTCCGCGCTTTCCGCCGCTTCGCCACAGCCAACGAGAACCACCGGGGCGGTCACGGCCATGCCCACGCCCAAGACCAGCAACAGAATCGAAAGGAGCTTCGACTTCATTCCCTCGTCGCGGCACCGCGCCCAAAGGCGGCGCGCCTCCCTCACCGCTGGCACAAACGACCTAACGGCCCTCCAAAGTTCCTCACCTTCTGCGAAGGAGAGGATCCAGGGGCTTGAGGCAGGGGGCGTAGGCGCAGGATCCCTGCGTCCTGCGACTCGCGCTTCCCGCCCGCAGGGATCAACCCATTGCTACCGCACGGGTCGACAGCCTGCGGCAACCAGGGAACTCACACGGGCGGTCACCCTGGCAGATGCAGCCGGGGGAACCTCACCCCGGTTCGCTTCGCTCACCGACCCTCTCCTTCGCAGAAGGAGAGGGTGCAGGGCCGCGATCACTTCTTGACGTAGAGCGCCGGGTTCTCTTTGAACTTGCCGGGGCACATTCCGCAGCAGAAGTAATAGCGGGTGCCCTCGTAGTCTTGGTAGCCGTCAGCCTTCTCGGGAGATGCGATCACGTCGTTCATCACCGGGCACACAACCTCTCCCTTTTCGTTGCGATAGACCTTGACCTCGGTCGGCCACGAGGCGTCGCTCGCCGCGACCGGTTTCTTCTCGATCGGGGCCGAGTCGTTCGAGGCGGTCGCTTCTGGCTGGGTCGCGCAACCCATGATCAGGGCAAGGCCGACGAAGAGCGGTGCTAGGCGCATGCCGCCATTTTAGCTGGCCGCGCAGGTCGCCCAGGGCCCTCGTTGGGAGGGTCAGCCGCCGACCGCAACCTGCCGGTTAGTCCGCCCCGGGTAAGCGGCGAGGCCCGCCTCGAGCACGTCCATCGCCTCCTCCAGCCGCTCGACCTCTAGGACATAGGCGATGCGCACCTCGTCCTTGCCCAGCCCGGGCGTGGCGTAGAACCCGGTGCCGGGGGCCATCATCACCGTCCGCCCCTCGTGCTGGAATGTGTCCAACATCCAGGCGCAAAACTTGTCGCTATCATCGATTGGAAGGCGCACCATGGCGTAGAACGCGCCCAGGATTTCCGGCACCACGACGCCGGGGATCGCCCGTAGCCGCGAGACGAGAAGGTCGCGACGGCGACGGTACTCCTCGCGGATGCCGTCGAAAAACTCAGGGGGCGAGTCCATGGCCGCCTCGACGCCGATCTGCTCGAGGGTCGGGGGCGAAAGGCGCGCCTGCGCGAAGCGCAGGGCGGCGTCCATGAACCGGCGGTTCTTGCTGACCAAGAACCCGACCCGCGCCCCGCACAGGGAGAACCGCTTCGAAACGGAGTCGCAAACCACCGCGTTTTGTTCAAGTCCTTCTATCTGGAGGATGGACGTAACCGGCTCACCGGTGAAATTAAAGTCTCGGTAGACCTCGTCCCCGATCAGGAACAGGTCGTGCCGCAGGGCGAGGTCTCGCAGCCCCTCGAGCTGGGCGCGGGAATAGACGGCGCCGGTCGGGTTGCTCGGGTTGCAGACGAGCACGGCCCGCGTGCGGTCTGTGACCCGCTTTTCAAACTCCTCGATGCCCGGGAGGCGGAAACCGTCCTCGATGGTCGTCGTGATCGGCACGACCTTGACGCCTGCGTATTCCGCGAAGCCCACGTAGTTCGCATAGAGCGGCTCGGGAATGACGACCTCGTCCCCTGGGTTCATGGCCACCATAAAGGAGAACGCGACGGCCTCCGAGCCTGCCGTGCAGACGATCACGTCCGCCGGGTCGATGCCCATGCCGAGCGACCGATAGTAGGCGGCGGTCTTCGTGCGGAGCGCGACGCTGCCGGCCGCATGGCTGTACTCGAGGACGCTGAGGGTGCAACCCTTGATCGCGTTCCAGAAAGCGGACGGGCTTTGGACGTCGGGTTGTCCGATGTTCAGGTGGTAGATGCGGATCCCGCGGGCGGCGGCGGCTTCGGCAAGGGGGGCAAGGCGTCGAATCGGCGATGCCGGCATGCGGTCGGCGCGGTCTGACAGGTTCGGCATGCTCGCCACTGAGGATACATGGTCGGGCCTAGGCCCCCTTGGCCATGCCGCTTTCCAGAAGGAAAAAGCGCTAGGTCCCGACCGTTCCGAGACCGGCGATCAGACGCCGTAGGTGACTTTCTTAGTCCAAGCCTTCGGCACCGGCTTGAGGCCGCAGAGCACGGCCGAAAACTCGGGACTCTTCAAGGCCGAAGTCGCGACCAGAATGCGGACGCGGCCGTTCGGGGTCTTGATGTTCACCCACTGGAGGTTAGCGTCCTGGGTTCGGTTCTTCTTCGGGGCGCGGAACTTCCACTGGCCCGAGTGGCGGTGGCGAATGTGCTTCGCGTTGTTCGCCTTCTTTCCACTGACCTGACAGACTTTCGCCATAACTCGCTCCTTACGGGGATTCGGGATGATACCAAGTTCTCCTTAAGGCTCGGGCCCAGAGGCCCCAAATTCCTCAGAAGAAGTCCATGCAGACGACCTGGACGGGGCCCAGAAGGTGGCACGCCGCTTCAAGCTCGGCGAGGCTCAAGACTTCGACGAGCCCGTGGGCGGCACACTCCCGCAGGCTGGGAGAGCCCATCAGGGCCTGGGTGAACGGGCCGATGTGCATCCTAAGGTTCGCCTCCTCGGCCGGCTCCACGGTCGTCCCGTTCGCGCCAAAGCTCACCCGCCAGGGCCCCGCGTTCTCAGGGAGTTCGGCATCGGCGACCAACATGGTGAAGGTGCCTTCGGCGGCCGAGCGGAGGCGCCGCAGCGCCCCGGGGACGTCCAGGACCCGGAACATGGAGGGCCGGCTCATCGTGGGGGAAACGCCTTCGTCCAAGTAGGTGGCCAGGAACGGCGACTCGGGCGGTTCGTTCCACACCAAGGTGGACTGGTTCGAGGCGAGCGACCGCATCAGGGCCAGCGCGTTCCGATAGCCCCTTGCCGTGGACCAGGCGATCTCCCCGATCGAGGCCTCGCCCCAGAAAGCCTCCATGCTTGCCCAAAAGTAGGCTTCGGCGGGTTCGCCGAGGGCATAGATGACAGGAGGCCGCAGCCCCATCCGGTCGCGCCAATCCTCCTCGGTGCGGAGGTTGCAGCCGGAAAAGCCCCGGATAAACGGCGTATAGACCGACGCCAGCGACGCGACCTCGGCCGGGTCGACCCGGCGGGCGGGCAGGTCGCACCGGAGGTCGGGCATGCGGTGCTGGGGGCACTTGATCTGCCACCGCCAGCCACAAAACTCGTACCCGAAGCGTCGATAGTAAGACTCCTTGTAGGCGTAAAGGGCGGCGAGCACCTGGCCGTTCTCGCGCATGCGCCGCAAGGTTTCGCGCATCAGCCCGCCGGCCACGCCCGTCGCCCGGTGCGGCACCAGAGTCGCGACGGAGGCCACCCCGCCGCAGGAGAAGTCGACGTCCTTTCGCGCCACCGTGTAGTCAAAGATTCGGCAGGCCGCAGCCGCCTCGCCGTCGACCCGCGCCAGGTACCGCTTCTCTCCGGTCCGAAAGGGGTCAGGCTCGCCGACCGGCCCGTGCTGGTTGTAGACCCAGTTGACGACCTCGCGCCAGTCCCCGATCTGGCCGAACCCGACGTCCTCGTAAGTGACCTTCATATGGGCAAGCGGGAAGACGACTTGTTGACCCCGAGGACGAAGCTACTGTGGATCTTGCCGATTCCTGGGATGGTGCTCAACTCTTCGCGCACGAGCTTCTCATAAGACGCCATGTCCTTGACCAGGATCTTAAGAAGATAGTCGTGCTCGCCGCTCACGTGCAGACACTCGACGACTTCGGGGATCTGGACGATGGCGTAGCGGAAGCGGTCGATGGCTTTCTCCTGGTGCAGGCTCAGGCTCACCATGGCAATCACGAGCAAGCCGAAGCCCAGGCGCTCGTGGTCGAGGAGGGCCATGTAGCCTTTCACATAGCCGCACGCCTCCAGCTTTCGAATGCGCTGCAGGACGCTGGGCGGGGAGAGGCCGACGTTGCGGGCGACGTCCGCGTTGGGCATCCTTCCGTCGCGCTGGAGCAACCGGAGGATGGCGAAGTCCACATCGTCCAGCCTCGGTTTCCCGTTGAGCGTCCCGTCGCGTTCGGCCATGTTTGCCTTACGCCGCCTTGTGGCGACCGATTCCCTATTCTGGCCGGACCGCGCCATGTTTCGGTCCCTCGCTACGGTTTTGACGTCACGAAAAGGTAGCCGAGGGTCTGGCCGCCCTTGGCCTGGATCGGGGTCGAGGCCTTGTCGCGACCGTCCCGCGTCTCGACCTTCGCGGGCGCCTTCAGATCCTTGACGGACTCTAGCACTTGACCGCGCAGCTGTGAGTCGGTGGTGGCGAGGACCGCCCCTTGGGGGTCGGCCACGACGACCTTCTCATATCTGCCTGCCCGGGCGACCTCGTCCACGATCAGCTGCAACCGTTCCCCGCGGTTCTCGAACCTCTGCGATTGAAGCTCGATGACCGAATAGGTCATCGAGGCGGCGAGCGCGTCCACCCCCCGGCCAAACGTCTCGCGCCGGATCGAATCTGCGCGGATGCCCAGCGCCCAGGAGACGCCTCCGAGGGCGAGCAGCACGATCCCGGTCAGGGCGAGGCCGCGCATCTGGGGCGAAAGCTCGTGCTTCTTCCTTTCCACCTGGCTCGGACTTTCTACCGTGGGTTCGATTCCGGAGGTCTCGCTCATCCCGCTTAGTTTACGTAATCTGACCGGGGAGGGGGCTCGCCGCCTCACAATCGAAGTCGAAACCGCTCCTCTCCCCCCGTGCCAGCCGCACGCTCCCCGCCACCGCAACCATCGCGGCGTTGTCCGTGCAGAGGCCGGGTGACGGCACCCAGAACGGAAGGCCCCGGCGCTCTGCCTCTTTGGCGAGGCGCGTCCGGAGGGCTTGGTTGGCGGCGACCCCGCCAACCAGCGAAAGGCCCGCGTAGGGGTGGCGGTCGAGGGCGTGAAGGACGCGCTGGGCGAGGGCGTCGACGATCGCGGCCTGGAGCGAGGCGGCCGCGTCCGGCACGCTCAGGGCAGGGCCTTCCTTTTCCACCAGCCTGAGCACCGCCGTCTTCAGGCCGCTGAAGCTGAGGTCGAGCGGGTCGCTCGTCGTGGCGCGGGGAAGCCGGTACCGGGCGGGGTTCCCTTGGGCGGCGGCGTCTTGGATCGCCTTCCCGCCGGGATAGCCCAATCCGAACAGGCGCGCCCCTTTGTCGAAGGCTTCGCCTGCGGCGTCGTCGACGGTCTGGCCCAAGAGCCGGTAGCGCCCGGGCTCCAAGACTTCCACGATCTCCGTGTGCCCGCCCGAGACCACGAGGCAGAGGTGGGGGAAAGCGACGTCCGGCGCCTCCGCCAGCACGCTTAAGATGTGCCCTTCTATATGGTGCACCGCGATCAAAGGCAGCTCCCAGAGCATCGCCAGGGCCTTTGCGGCCGAGACCCCGACGCTGAGCGCCCCCACCAGCCCGGGCCGGTTCGTCACGGCGACCGCGTCTGGCCGGCGGCCCTGGAGCGCTTCCTGGAGCACGGGGACGATGGCTTCGACGTGGGCGCGGGCGGCCGCTTCCGGCACGACCCCGCCCCACTTTTCGTGGAGGGCGGCCTGGCTGGAAACGACGTTCGTGACGACGCGGCCGCTTTCGAAGAGCGCCGCGCTCGTCTCGTCACAGCTCGATTCCAACCCAAGGACGGCGCCTGGGAAGAACGTCACGCGGCACCCAGTTCGTAGCGCCACATGACGAGGGCGTCCTCGCGGTTGTCGGGATAGTAGTTCTTACGGACCGCCGCGTCCACAAAGCCGAGCTTCCGGTAGAGGTGGATGGCGGCTTCATTGCTCGCGCGAACTTCCAGGGTGGCACAGGTGGCGCCTTTCTCTTGGCTGCGCGAAAGGAGCTCCAAGACCAGCTTCTCCCCCAACCCCTTGCGGCGCATCGTGGGGTGGATGGCGACGGTCGTCACGTGGGCCTCGTCGATCAAGACCCACGCGCCCGCGAAGCCGACGACCTTGCCATCGACGATCGCGACAAGGAAGATGCCGTGATCGTGGCCGAGTTCGTTGCGAAAGGCCTGTTCGGACCACGGCACCCCCTGCGAAGCCCGCTCGATCTCCAAGATGGCGTTGAGGTGGCTTTCCTTGAGCGCTTCGAAGCGCAGGCCCTTCATCCGCCCAAGTAGGCCTCTCGCACGCGCGGATCCTCTAGCAGTTCCTTGCCCTTGCCTTCAAGGACGAGTTCCCCCGTCTCCAGGACATAGGCGCGGTGGGCGATCTCCAGCGCGCGGTGGGCGTTCTGCTCGACCAGCAGGATGGTGGTGCCGTCGCGGTTCAGCTCGCCGATGATGTTGAAGATCTCGGTGACAAGGTTGGGGGCGAGCCCCATGCTGGGTTCGTCCAGCAGCAGCAGGTGGGGCCGGGACATCAGGGCGCGGCAGATTGCGAGCATCTGCTGTTCGCCGCCGCTCATGGTGCCTGCGCTTTGGCGCAGCCGTTCGCGGACCCGAGGGAACTTGTTCATGACCTTCTCCATGTCCGCCTCGACCTCTCCGTCCTTGCGGGTGTAGGCGCCGAGCTGCAAGTTCTCGTGGACGGTCATGTTCGTGAAGATGCGGCGGCCTTCCGGCGACTGGCTGATCCCTTTGACGACGATCTGGTCCGGAGGCGTGCCCTGGATCTCTTGGCCCTCGAAGACGATGCGGCCGTTCCGCGGGCGGTTCAAGCCGCTGATCGTGCGCAACAGGGTGCTCTTCCCCGCCCCGTTGGAGCCGATGATCGCCACGATCTCCCCGCGTTCCACGTGGAGGCTCACCCCGTTCAGAGCCTGGATCGCCCCGTAATAGACGTCCAGGTTCTCAATCGTCAGCATGGCCCCGATTGTACGCGCAACGAGCGCCGCGAGCGTGACAGGGGCGTTACGGCTTGTCACGGAGGGCCGGTCCGGCCGTGTAACGGATCCGTGACACCCCGCCCCGTACTATGCCGATGTACCCGCCGGATGGGTGGGACATCAAAGGATCAGAACAATGAAATCGCTGAACAACAACAAGAACCTCTTCGTCCTCGCCATCACCGCCGTGCTGGCCACGACCTCCTTCGGCCAGAGCGCCGCGAACAACAACGAGCAGCCGCCGCTGGGCCCGATCCCTCCGGTCAAGAGCCCGGCCGTCAAGGACAATGCCGAGCAGGCCCAGTCCGAGGGCCAGGGCGTCAGCTTCGACATGGTGACCCGCAGCGCCCAGCGCTTGGACTCGACGGTCATGGCCGGCGATAAGAACGTCCGCCGCACCGCCTTCGGCGAGTATGCGCTCGGCAGCGCCGGCATTTCCCGAACGGCCGGCTTCCACGAGCCCTCGGGCGACCAGGAGTTCCTGCAGACCAACAAGGTCTTCGGGGGCGACGGCCGCACCAAGATCACCGCCACCACGACCTATCCCTGGCGCGCCCAGTGCAAGATCTACATCAAGTTCCCGAGCGGCAACTGGTACGTCGGCAGCGCGACCATGATCGAGAACAACCACGCGATCACCGCAGGCCACTGCGTCTACGACAAGGGCGAGGGTGGCTGGGCCACGACGATCCAGGTCGCTCCCGGCAAGAACGGCGCCAGCGAGCCCTACGGCCGCATCAACGCGAGCAACCTGCTCAGCTGGACCGGTTGGACCGGCAACGGCAGCAGCGACCATGATATGGGCGTCATCCGGCTCTCCAGCAACATCGGCAACACGACCGGCTGGCTTGGCTACGGCTACTGGAGCAACGTGGCGGGCGTGATGGGCAACATCGCCGGCTACCCGACCGACCGCGACGGCGGCAACTGCCTGTACTACATGGCCGACACGGTGAAGTACGACACGGGCGAGCGCCTGTACTACAAGATCGACACCTTCGGCGGCCAAAGCGGCAGCGGCGTCTACCGCATCAACGGCAGCGACCGGTACGTGATGGCGGCGCACAGCGGCTGGAACTTCGTGTCCTTCGTCGGCATCACTCCGGTCTTCGAGGAGTACAACCGGGGCACCAAGATCACCAGCGCCAAGTTCAATACGATCAAGGGCTGGGCTAACTAAGGCGCAGGCTCCTTTCCGACGCACTCCCCCGGGGCCGACTCTCCCCCGGGGGGTATTTCGTGCCAAAGTCGCGTGGCTTGGCCGAGCTTTTGACCCCGCCGGGCCCCCTCACCTTCGCTGGAGGGGAGGGGCTTCGGATTGAGCGTCCGCTTGCCTCTCTTCGATCTGCCCAGAAACTCCCCGGAAACTCCCCAGAAACCGCCCAGAAACACCGCTTCTGGGCGGTTTGAAGGCGGTTGGAGGGCGGTTTCTGGAGGGGTCACGCCCATCTCCCACCCGCCCCGTCTACCCGGTCGAGGCTCGGGCGGATTGCCGGGACAAACGCTGCCGGCACGCCGGGGAAACCTCACCCCCCAACCGCCTCTCCTTCGCAGGAGGAGAGGGGGCTTCCGGAGCCGTCCTGGGCTAGTCGCTAAAGGTCGCTTCCCACTCGGCGTAGTCCACTTCCAGGCTCCAAGCGGGGCCGGCGAGGGGGCCGGTCGCGGAGACCCGGGCGCGGACGGTGCCGTCCGGGCCGCGGAAGTGCTTGTTCGGCCGCCGCGCCACGCACTCGGCGTCCGTCCAGCCGTCGAGCGGCGTGACCGTCCCGAACTCGGCGTCCCAGCCGCCGGTCGTCCAATTGTAGAGCTCGATGCGCAGCGACGCGTCGGGGAGGCCCAGGATCCGGGCGCGCACCTTGACCCAGCTGTAAAGGAGCTCTCGGGGGGCGGAGCCTTCGAGCACGAGGGAGACGGCGGGCGCCTTGGCGTTCGGCACGATGAAGCGGGCCACGCGCAACGAGTCGCCGTCGACCGAGGCGAGGCTCTCTAGACCGCCCCCGAGGAGGCGGCCCGTCGCGACCTGGAAGGCGTCCACAGCAACAGGCGAGGTCTCAGGCTTCACGATGACGGGCTCCATCTCGCCGCCGTCGTAGCGGGCGTTCCCGCCGATCCAGCCCTTCTCGTTGATGCAGCCGATGCTGTTGACCCGGATGGGGCCTTGGCCGGGTGCGAGCATTTGGTTCAGGCGCCGGGCGCGTTCCCATTCCGGGCGCCAAAGGTAGGGCTCGACCACGAACGGTTCGAGACTGATGGGATAGGGCCCTACCAGGTGCCCCTGGTCGTTCAAGCCTAACGGCCTCCACTCCCCCCTAGGCTCTTCGGAGTAGACGACCCGGTGCCCATCGACCGGGTCCCATCGCCACCCGAACACGGTGAGAAAGAGCTTGGCAGGCCCGCCGATTTGGCCCTGGGAGTTAATGCGGACGCCAGTTGCCTGGTCCGTCCCTGGGGGCTGGCCGAGGTCCCGCATGCCCCCCTGGGCCGTCCAGAGGCCGGGTTGGGTGTCGGTCAGGCTCCGGTTGTCTACGCTGACCTCGCCCCGGTCGTTGATGTCGTGGGCGTGGCCTCCAGGATAGGTGGGCAGGGCCTCGATGCGCCGGAACCCTTGTCCGGGGGTGAAGAGGTAGGGCCAGTCCCGGTCGTTGGAGTTCGTGCCTCTTCCAACGAACTGACCTTGCTCGTTGGCGCCGTAAACTTCCGTTGTCGGCAAAGCGGGAAACTTTCGAAAGATCGCGGTTCCTCCGGGTCTCCATACGGCCGCAGAAAGGGTGCCGGCAGTATCGAAGTCCGAATAGTAGGCAGTCCCGTCCTGGGTGATCTCTGAAAGAAACTGCTCGCGGGGCTCTGACTGCCCGGGGAGGGGAATGAATCCGAGGAGGGCCGACCAATAGAAGCACCGACCTCCAACCCCTTGCACAAGGCACACCCCCTGGTTGTTCAACCGGGCGACGCTGGCGTACCGCTGTCCGGGGGGGAAGCCGAGCCGTTCCACGATGTACCTCTGAGCCGAAGCCGCCGGCGCGAGCGCCCCGGCTAGGGCAAGGGCGGCGGCGAGCCGCCCGATGAGCTGATGATGGCCCTTCAAGGGGCTCGCCGCACGTTTCATGTCCTCACTTCTCCGCGATCCAGCGGGCTTGCTCCACCTCGAGCACCGGGTTGTCGTTGGAACTCGGCGTCACGCGGCGCAGCTCGACCTTGGCCTTGACCCCGTTCAGGACGCCGCTCCCGCCGACGTAGTCGGCGACGTCGGGCAGCTCCACGTCCACGGTCTTCATGTGTTGACCGACGGCGAGCTCGCCAAGTTCGACGTACGAAGAAGTCGAGTAGTTGTACAGGAGCACGTAGGCCTTGAAGCCCGTCGTGTTGCACCGGGCGGTCAGGCGGAACCAGGCCCTCTTCTTGGGCTCGAAGTCGAACGTGTGCTCCCAGCGGGCCCGCACGTAGACGTTGGGAACGGGGTTGATGAACTTTTCGAACTGGATGCGGGTCCCGTCGGGCACGCGGCTCCCGTTCCAGTCGCCCCCGGTGACTTGTCCCCCTTCGACGCCGTTGCTGTCGAGCTCGCTGAAGTCGTACTCGTCCGTCTGCGGGGTGACCGCGACCCAGGCGTTGTTGCCGCTGCTCGCGCCGATGTCCTTGCCGCCGAAGGCGCCGTCCCCGAACGCGACGCCGCTGACGAACGTGCCGTTACGGGGCAAGAGCGTGGACGGGGTCTCGGGAAGCAGGACCGAGGCAAGGTCGTTGGCGATGCCCGAGCCCGCGTCCTCGTCCGACCAGAAGAAGAGGAACGGCTCGCCGCTCCGGTTGCCCACCGCGATGCCGGTCGTTCCGACCGATTGGCTCTGCTCGATCGGGCCGAGGTCGCTCGGCTTGCCCAGGAGGGTCAGGGTCTCGCTAAAGACCGAATAGACGAACGGCTGGGCCCCGTCCGAACCGGACGCTTCCAGCCAGCCGTAGACCTTGGCGTCAAGTTCCCCGCCCACCACGCTCGTGACGTAGCCTTTCCGGCTCCCGGAGACGACCGTCGGAGAGCCGAAGCTTCCGCCGACGGTCGACCGGGTCCAGAGGGCGATCAGGCCGTTCCCGGAGCCGTCCGTGAGCGATCCCGCGATGGCCGTCTTGCTGTTGGAGACCGCCTGGGCGATGCCGTTGGCGTAACCCCCACGGTTTAGGTTCGTCCAAGTCGATCCCACGTTGTAGAATGAGATTCTATCGCCGCTAAAGGAGTCCACGCCGTACCCGACGACCAGGTCGTCGGTGACGCGGAGGGCCTGCCCGCCCAGCCAGTTGACGTTGATCTCGTTGGCGGTGCCTGGGCCGGTCCACCGCACAGGGAGCGGGATTCCCGAACCTGCCTTGTCGGAGAACCCGGCGAACTCGGTGGCGGCGTAGATGACGGCGACGGTGGTCGCCCCGCTCAGGCCGTTGAAGCCGTTCACGAAAAGAACCTGCTTTTTCCCGCTCACGAGCTGTGTCGTGAGGTAGCCGCCCTGGCTGCCCAGGCCGAGGCCGAGGCGGTCATAGGTTCCCATTCGGTAGGTGTTGTAGGTGCCGGTCAGGTCGTGCTTGTGGACTTCGTAGAGCCTTCCAAAGGTGGGTGTCGGCAGTTCCTGTGCAATGGCAGTCGCGACGGTACTTGCCAGCACGATCGTCGTAAGGATCGGCCCTCTTAGGAACCCGAGCCGTACGGCGGCCCTACTGAGTCCCGACAGAGAGAGACCCCCCCCCGTCTAGTTTGGTGGCCAATTGTTTTGGATTTGATAGTTTTCATGTTCAGGTCAAGGCAGCCGTAACCCCAGCGCCACTTTAGATGATAACACATTTGTCACAGTTTTCTTGAAGTAATCAACATTATCCTTTCCCAGGTTTTGGCGGCCGCCCCGGCGACCGTCCGGAGACCTCACCCCCCAACCCCCTCTCCTTCGCAGGAGGAGAGGGGGGCTCCGGAAGGGCGTTGGCCCGGAGCCGCCTGAGGACGGGAGATTTCGCACCGACAATTCCAACGGGGAGGATTGCGCCCCTGAGATGAGCTTCCTCGCGCGGATACTCCGGCACACAGACTTGCTTGTCGGCGCTGGCCTTTTGGTCATCGTCTCCATGCTCATCCTGCCCCTGCCGGAATGGGCGCTCGACTTGGGCCTCGTCGTGGCGATCGCCAGTTCGGTCGTCATCCTTCTCACGTCCGTCAACGTCAAGGAGCCGCTCCAGTTCAGCGTCTTCCCTTCGCTGCTCCTCGTCACGACGCTCTATCGCCTGGCGCTCAGCATCGCGGCGACCAAGCTCATCCTCGGTACCGGGCATGCGGGCCACGTCATCCAAACGTTCGGCGAGTTCGTCCTGGGCGGCAACTTCGTCGTGGGGTTCGTATCGTTCGTTATCCTGATGATCGTGCAGTTCATCGTGATCACGCAGGGTGCGACCCGCGTTTCTGAAGTCGTCGCCCGCTTCACCTTGGACGCCATGCCGGGCAAGCAGATGGCGATCGACGCCGACCTCGCCAGTGGCACGATCGACGAAGCGCAGGCGCGCGAACGTCGGCGTGCGGTCAAGGCAGAGGCCGACTTCTACGGCTCGATGGACGGCGCCTCGAAGTTTGTGAAAGGCGATGCGATCGCCTCGACCCTCATCATCATCGTCAACATCATTGGCGGCTTTGTTGTCGGGTTCATGCGCGGCGAGGGCGACCCCATGACGATCCTCGGCACCTATGCGATGCTGAGCGTCGGCGAGGGTCTGGTCTCGCAGATCCCTGCCCTGCTCATCTCGACCGCGAGCGGCTTGCTCGTCACCCGCAACGGCCAGGAATCTGGCATGGGCGGCACCCTGGTGGGCCAGCTCCTCGACCAGCCTAAGGTGCTGCTCTCGACGGCGGGGGCGCTCACCGCGTTCGCCTTCATCCCGGGCTTCCCGAGCGCGATTTTTCTGGGCGTCGCCGCTGCGGCGTTCGGCGCCAGTCGCTTCGCCCAGCGAAACCCCGAACTGGGCAGGAACCTCGCGCGGCCGCCAGAACCGGCCCAGGCGCCGAAGGCGGAGCCGGCCGCCCCGACCGGTCCGGAAACCGTGCTGCCCCTTGTCTCGGTCGAAGCGCTGGAGATCGAAGTGGGGTACGCCCTGACCCGCCTGGCGGACAGCCGGCTAGGCGGAGACTTGCCCGACCGGATCGCCGCGACCCGGCGTCAAATGGCCACCGAACTGGGCTTCGTGATGCCCTCGGTCCGCATCCGCGACAACGCCCTGCTGGCGCCAAAGGAGTACGCGATCAAGATTCGCGGGGAAGAGATCGCGCGGTCGGTCGCCGAGCCGGACATGCTGCTGGCGATCGGCGGTGAGTCGGCCGGCTCCCCGCTTCATGGGATCCCGGCCAAGGAGCCGGTCTTCAACCTCGACGCGGTTTGGATCGACCCTGGCCTGCGCGCCCATGCCGAGGCGAACGGGTACACCGTGGTCGAGCCGGGCGCGATGATCGCGACCCACCTTGGCGAGATCGTCAAGACGAACGCCCCAGAATTGTTGAGCCGCCAGGACGTGAACACCCTGATCGAGAACGCCAAGCAGCAGAACGAGACGGTGGTGGGCGAGCTCATCCCGAACGTGGTCCAGGTGGGCGACGTCCAAAAGGTGCTGCAGCACCTGCTCCGCGAACGGGTGCCGATCCGCGACCTCGTCACGATCCTGGAGACGATGGCGGACTATGGCAGCCGCGTCAAGGACAACGAGCAGCTCGGCGAACTCGTCCGCTCCGCGCTCGCCCGCACCATCACGCGGCAGTATTCGGACGACTCGGGCCGGCTGAACTGCATCACGCTCGAGCCGATGCTGGAGCGCCAGGTTCAAGACGCGCTGCAGCAAACGGCGGGCGGGGTCAACCTTGCGCTCGACTTGGGACTGCAGCAGTCGCTCTTGGAAGACCTCCGCTCTAACTTCGAGCGACTGGCGATGGGCGGCAGCACGCCCATCCTGCTTACCTCGGCCACGGTGCGGCTGGCCCTTCGCAAGCTGATGGAGCGGCACCTGCCCCAACTTGCCGTGGTCGCGTACAACGAGGTCGCGGCCAGCGCAGAGGTGGAGTTCGTGGGCCAGATTAGTTCTCCGGCATTGGCGGCGTAGTCGGGCCTGGTAATCTCTCCCTTCATGTCGGCGGGCCCCACCGCGGCACCCGGGCGCTTTGTCCAGTGCCTGCACTGTCGCAAAACACTCTTCGCCAAAGATTTCCTCGCGGCGCAAAAGGTGTGTTCCTATTGCGGGCACCACCATCGCCTCACTTGGCAAGAGCGGGTCGACTGGACGTTTGACCCGGGCTCCTTCGAGGAGACCGACGTTAACTTGGTCAGCGTCGATCCCCTTTCCTTCCCCGAGTACCGCGAGAAGCTCAGCGCGTCGGAGGCCAAGACGGGGCTGCGCGACAGCGTGGTCTCCGGAACGGCCACCCTCGAAGGGCACCGGCTGAGCGTGGCTATCGCCGACTTCGCCTTCATGGGGGGTTCTATGGGTTCGGTCGCGGGCGAGAAGATCACCCGCACCCTGGAGCTTGGCCTGGAGAGGCGCATGCCTTCGGTCATCTTCTGCGCGAGCGGCGGCGCCCGGATGCAGGAAGGGCTTTGGAGCCTCATGCAGATGGGGAAGACCGTCGGAGCGGTGGAGCGGTGCCGCGAGTCGGGCGTACCTTTCATCGCCGTCTTCACCGACCCGACGATGGCGGGCGTCCTCGCGAGCTATGCGAGCGTCGCGGACGTCATCCTCGCCGAGCCGAGGGCCCTGGTGGGCTTCGCCGGGTCGCGCGTCAGCAAACAAGCCCAGGTCATAAAAGCTCCTGACGATTTTCAGACTGCAGAATTCGCACACCGAAGCGGCATGGTCGATCGGATCGTGCCGCGCCGAGAACTTCGCTCGACGCTTGCGACCTTGGTCCGCGCCCTTGGTGCGGCCCTGCCCGTGTCCGAAAAGGTGGTCGCCTAAGCCATGGCCGCGAACACTTGGAAGGAATGGATGCAGGGGCTGATCGAGCTCGAAGAGCTGATCGAGAAGTTGCGCCAGGCCCTGGATCGGGAATCCGAGCCCAGCGAGCACCAGCGCATCGAGGCGCGCCTTAAGGAGTTCGAGCGCCGCCGCGACGTCGTCCTGGAAGTCATCACGACCCGCATGGGCCCCTGGGAAGAGGTGCTCATGGCCCGAGCCGAGCCCCGGCCCTATACGCTCGACTATATCGAGCTCTGCCTCACCGATTTCATCGAGCTTTCCGGCGACCGGCGCTATGGCGACGACAAGGCGATCGTCGGCGGGACGGCGTTCTTGGACGGCCAGGCGGTGGTGGTGGTCGGGCACCAGAAGGGCCGCAACCTGCAAGAGCGGACTTTCCGCAACTTTGGGATGGCCAAGCCCGAGGGTTACCGTAAGGCGATGCGGCTTTTCCGCATGGCCGAGCAGTTCCGCTTGCCGGTGGTGACCTTCGTCGACACGCCCGCCGCCGACCCGGGGGTCGAAAGCGAGTCTCGCGGCATCAGCGAGGCGATCGCGGAGAGCATGCGCGTCATGTTCTCGCTCACCGTCCCGGTCGTCTCGGTCGTGATCGGCGAAGGGGGGAGCGGCGGCGCGATCGGCATTGCCGTCGCGAACAAAGTCCTTATGCTGGAGCACGCGATCTATAGCGTGATCCCGCCAGAAGGCTGCGCCGCGATTCTTTGGCGGGACGCGAAGAAAGGGCCCGAGGCGGCCGCGGCGCTCCGGCTCACAGCGAAGGGCGCGCACGAGTTCATGCTGGTGGACAGGCTGCTTGAAGAGCCCTTTGGGGGCGCCCATCGCGACCCGGCCTCAGTCGGCGAGACCGTAAAGAAAGCGATCGTCGAGGAGTTCGAAGCCCTCTCCAAGTTCACCCCGAGCGAGCTGCGCGAGCAGCGGTACTCGCGGTTCCGACGCATGGGTATGTACGAGACCGCCTAGGGCGGGCCGTGCTACGATCTTGGCCGTGAACGACTTTGAGGCCACGTGGACCCTAGTGCGCGGCCGCTTCGACCAAGTGTTCGAAGGCCTTACGCAAGAGCAGTTGAACTGGCGGCTCCAGCCCGGCGTGCTCACCTTGGGCGAGATGGCGCTTCACGTCGCCGGGGTGGAGGCTTCCTTCATCACCCAGCTGCAGCGGCAAGAGCCAGAAGGGCTGCTCGCCCGCCTGAAGTCCGCCGCGACAGACGGCGTGGTGAACGACGGCTCGTTCCCGTTCGCGGTTGACGAGATCACGCCGGCCCTGGTGAAAGAGAGCCTGGAGCTCGCGCGGTCGCTGGTCGCCCCAGTCGCCAAGAACCCCACCGAAGAGATCCGCGCCCGCCAGATCAAGAGCGCGCTCGGTCCAATTGTCGATGGCACGGGGGCCCTGGCGCGGCTCGCCTACCATCCCGGGTACCACCAAGGACAGGCGCATATCGTGAAGTCGTCGCCGGGCTTTCCGAAGGGCTGATGCCAACCTTCGCCCAGGGCCTCGCCGTGTTCGTCTTCGGGGGGATCGGCTCGTTGCTCCGCTGGCTCCTGGCGCTCGGGATGCGCGCGGCCTGGCCTGGTTCCACCCTGCCCTTCCCCACTCTGATCGCGAACATCGTGGGTTGCGCCCTGATCGGGGTCGCCATGGCGCTGGCTTCTCGCGGCGTGCTCGGTTCCCTACCCCGGATCGGGCTGGTCGCCGGGCTCCTCGGTGGGTTCACCACCTTCTCCGCTTTCGCATTTGAGACGGTGGAACTGGTGCGGGAGGGCAACTTGCCCGTTGCGATCGGATACGTGGCCGCATCGGTCGTGCTCGGCCTCGCGGCGGCCGCAGCGGGTTATGCGGTCGCCCCCGGTCCTTAGTCTGAAGGCTTGCCTCGGGAACTGTCCGGGCGTTATCGCGTTTTGGAGGGTTGTGAACCCGATAAAAGCCGTCGTCGCTTTGGCCGCCGTCGTTCTGGGAGGCGGGCTCTTCTACGCCGCGGACCCGGCTCGGGCCAACCAAGCTGAAAACGATATGCAAGAAACAAAGGCGAAAGCCGCTCTTCCGCCCGACCCTGACGGTTCCGCCGCGATCGTCGTCGGGGGCGGGTGCTTCTGGTGCGTCGAGGCTGTCTTCGAGGAACTGAAAGGGGTTTACAGCGCCTCTTCCGGCTATTCGGGGGGCGAATCGGAGAACCCGACCTACCGTGACGTCTGCACAGGCACGACCGGCCACGCCGAGGTGGTCCGCATCGTCTTCGACCCGAAAGAGATCTCCGCGGACGACCTGCTCCGCATCTTCTTCACCACCCACGACCCGACGACCCTGAACCGCCAGGGCGGCGACGTCGGCACGCAATACCGTTCGGTCATCTTTTATTCGACCGAAGAGGAAAAGGAGCGGGCACAGCGGGTGATCAATGAGGTTGGGGACGAGAAGATCTGGGACGACCCGATCGTCACCACCTTAGAGCCCCTGAGGGCGTTTTATCCTGCTGAAGACTACCACCAGGACTACTACGATAAGTTCGAGAACGGCTCTCCGGCGGAGGTCGCGGGGATGAACGTCGGCTATTGCCGCGCCGTCATCGAGCCCAAAGTGCGGAAGTTCCGACAGAAGTACGCGGAGAAACTCCGCAAGAACGGTTAAAGGTACCGGGGCTGGGACACAATAGGGGGCCATGAAGTTGTTCACCCGGACAGTTCTTCCCGCAGCACTCCTGGCCCTGGCCTCGCTTTCCTTCGCGCCGACCTTTGCCGACAAGGAACAAGAGCTGGCCCGACGGGTCATCACGGCGGTGCTCCACTACCGCTACGGCGAGAACGTGGACATCAATGTCGACCAGATTTCGACAAAAGTCCTATCAATAGCCGAACGCCGCTTGACCGGGGACGGCCGTCTGATCATCGACAAGAAGTCCAGGCGCTTCACCTTCAGCGTGAAAATCAAGTCCTCTAACGGCAACATCCGCGACGTCAATATCGACGTTAAGTAAGAAGAGATGCGTATCGAGATCACGTTCTGCGTCGAGTGAAACTACATTCCTCGGGCCGCCAGTTTGGCGGCTAAACTTGTAGAGGATTTCCGCGGCATAGTCGGTAAGGGGCATCCGATCAGTGAGCTTGTCCTCGTTCCCTCCGGCGGGGGAGTCTTTGACGTTGTCATAGATGGGGAGCTTGTCTTCTCGAAAAGACAGGTGGGGCGCTTTCCGGAAGCGTCTGAAATCTCAGATCAAGTCCGGAAGCGTTCGGGCCCCGGGAGCCTATAATCCGTCATGCGTTGGAAGGGTCGTGAGCAAAGCGAGAACGTAGAGGACCGTCGCGGGATGCCGGCGGGCAGAGCCGCGGGGCTTGGCGGCTTCGGCATCGTGGTCGCCCTCGTCGTGTTCCTTCTCACGGGCGACCCCTCCGCGCTCTTCGGCGCGGCAGCCGGGGGCGCGCCCGGCGCCGCTGTGCCTGCGGCCCCGCCCAGCGCGCACGAGCAGGAGCTCCGCGAGTTCGTCGGCGTCACCCTGCGCGACACCGAAGTCGTCTGGGACAAGCTTTTCCAAAGCATGGGGCGGCGCTATGAGAGCCCCAAGCTTGTGCTTTTCTCCGGTCGCGTCGATTCTGCATGCGGCATGGCTTCCGCCGCGGCAGGTCCGTTCTATTGCGCGCCGGATCAAGACGTGTACCTCGACCTCTCGTTCTATGAGACCATGCGCGACCAGTTCGGCGCGGGCGGCGATTTCGCGATGGCGTATGTCGTGGCCCATGAGGTCGGCCACCACGTTCAGAACCTTCTCGGCACAATGGACAAGGTGAACCAGCGCCGTAGCAGGATGAACGAGCGCGACGCGAACGCGCTTTCGGTCCGGCTCGAACTGCAGGCCGACTACTACGCGGGGGTTTGGGCGCACCACGCCCGCTCTATGGCGGAGCTGGACCGCACGGACATCCAGGAGGCGATCACAGCCGCTAACGCCATTGGAGACGATACGCTCCAGAAGCAGGCCCAGGGCTACGTAGTGCCGGACGCCTTCACCCACGGAACCAGCGAACAAAGAGTCCGCTGGTTCATGAAAGGGTTCGAGAGCGGCGACCCGCGTGGGGGCGACACGTTCTCGGTTCGCAACCTGTAAAGGTTACTTCTTGGTGGCTTTGCGCTTGCCGCCCGGGCCAAGCTCGACGGCGGTGGCGGAGCCTTCGAAAGTCGGCTTGAACTTAACGCGGCGCTTGAGATCGCCACTGCTCAAGGTCGACCAGTTCACCCGCTCCAGGGTCCAGTGCCAGCCGATGTCGGTCGGGGAAAAGAGGAACTCCACGTCGCCGGCAAGAATGTCCGAGACGAGCGTCTTGAGGTCTTCCCGATCGCCGAGGACGGCCTCGCCCGAGCTCTGGCTCGGCTTGAGCAGGACGCTTAACGTGACGGGCTCTTCCTCGCCCGTCTTGGTGACCTTCTTCTTGTCTTCGACGGTCTCCTGGACCTGGGCGACTTCGGCGAAGAGCGATTTGGTCATGTCCTGGTAGGACTCCGCGTCCCACTCGTAGTCCACGCCGTCGTGGGAGGCCATGGCAAAGCGACCGGTCTCGATGAGCGCAGTCGTGACCAGGGCCACGTCGGTCGGCTTGAGATCGGGATAGAGCTTGCGGATAAGGTCGAACGTCAGTTCCGGCTTGGTAAGGTTGATCGTGACCAAAGGGTAAACCTCGGGCAGTTTGCCGCGATTGGTTATTGTACCTTTCGGGTCGAGGGCACCCTGGGATACCTTGTGGGAAAAATGCTTCGAATTTAGGGTCGCGGGCCGACCTTCTCGTCTACGTGGAAAGCGAGGGGACAAGCGGGGGATAACCTGCCTTGGCCAGGCTGCTGTCCGCTTTTCCCCACGGGTCGCGCGGCAGTAGACGCCGACCCTCCTAGGGCGGCTTCTTTCCGGTCTCCCCCGTCGTTGATAATGGTCTCCTTCTATGTCCGCGAGTCGATTTGCCTTAGCCCCTGCCCTGGACGAAAAGGTCCCGCCGAACAGTCCAGAAGCCGAGATGTCGGCCCTTGGGGCGATGCTCTTGAGCGAGCGCGGCGCGGTCGAGGCCACGCAGATCCTGCGCGAGGACGACTTTTACTACCCCTCGCACACGGAGATCTACCGCGCGATCCTGCAACTTCAGCGGAGCGGCAAGCCGGTCGATCTCGTCACGCTCCGGATCGAGCTGGAGCAGCGCGGGACCCTAGAGGAAGTGGGCGGCGTGGCATACCTGTTGGAGATCGGCGAGGCCGTTCCCAGCGCGACAAACGCCGAGTACTACGCCTCGATCGTCCAAGACCTGGCGACCTTGCGACGCTTAGAAACGGCCGGCCGCGAGATCCAGTCCCTCGTCCACGACCCCGAACTGGACGCGGAAGAAAAGGTCGACACGGCCGAGGACATGGTCTTCCGAGTCGGCGAGCGGCGGGTCAGCAAGTATTTCTCAAGTGTAAAGTCCCTGGCCAAAGACTTTTTTACGGACGTCGACCACCTCTTTGAAACCCAAGAGCCGATTCTTGGGACACAGACAGGCTTCACCGACCTGGACAATTTAACGACGGGATTCTATCCGGGAGACCTGGTCATCATCGCCGCGCGCCCTGCCATGGGAAAGTCGTCTTTGGCGCTCAACATGGCGCTTAATGTCGCGCGCGAGCGCAAGGGCAACGTCGCCGTGTTCTCTCTTGAAATGACCGGCGCGCAGCTCGTACGCCGTATCGTTTCCACCATTTCTCGCGTCTCGATGGCCACGCTCAAAAAAGCGAACCTTACGTCCGAAAACTTCCATCGCCTGACCGATGGTTGCGAGGAGCTTTACGACCTTCCGATCATGATCGACGACTCGAGCGAGTGTACGCCGGTAGAGATGCGGCTTAAGTGCCGAAGGCTCAAGGCGGACGGTGGCTTGGCGCTTATCGTGGTGGACTATTTGCAGCTGATGCGCGGAAGCAACAGGCGCATCGAAAACCGCACACAAGAGATAAGCGAGATCGCCCGGGGGTTGAAAGGGATGGCTAAAGACCTCAATGTGCCGGTGATCGCGCTCGCGCAGCTGAACCGCGGCGTCGAGAACCGGCCGGACAAGCGCCCGATGCTGAGCGACATCCGCGAGTCAGGCTCGATCGAAGCCGAGGCGGACATGGTGATGTTCATCTATCGCGACGAATACTATCGGCGCAAGGAGGCCCCGCCAGAGGCGGGTTGGAACCCGGACGCGGCCGAAGTCGCCGAGTTGATCATCGGTAAACACCGGAACGGGCCGACCGGGACCGTGTTGCTCGGATTCCAGCCGGCCTATACAAGGTTTACGCTCTTGGACGACTCTTCGAAGTCGGAGTACATGCGGCGTTTACGCAGCCAAAACTCCGACGAGTAGCCTCAGTCCTTTGCAAGTTCGTGCTCGATAACTCCCAAAATCTTGGGATCGTTCGGAACGGTCTGTGGTTCAAACCTTGCGACGACGTTCCCACGACGGTCGATGACAAACTTAGCGAAGTTCCATTCGATCTCGTCGTGGCGGTCTGCCGAGGCGATAAGCCACTTATAGAGTGCAGACTTCTTTTCTCCCAGGACAACGGACTTTTCGAAAAGAGGAAAGGTCACGTTATAGGTCGAGGAGCAAAACTCCTTAATCTGTTCGTTGGAGCCTGGCTCCTGACCCTTAAAGTCGTTGGCTGGAAATGCGAGGATTTCGAAACCCTGAGACTTCTTGTCTCGATAAAGCGCCTCAAGCGCTTCGTATTGTGGTGTTAGTCCACAACGACTGGCCACGTTAACCACGAGAAGAACCTTGCCTTTGTAGCGGGAGAGTGAGACCTCGCTCCCGTCAATATCGGGGACTTTGAAGTCGTAGATCGTTGTACCTGCGACAAGGGCGAGCGCGAGCAAGGACGGAACCACGCCTAGAGATACGAAAGTTTGGGCTCAAAGGTCTCACCCCGGCAGATCGCGCACATACGAAGGACCGCCTGTTCCAAGGAGTCTTGGCCGGAGAACGAAGGACGCCGACCCTTCATCCGCGCCTCGCAATCGACCAGCTCGGCCAGGCATTCCAGCAGGCGGTCGTAGCCCAGCCGGCGCGCGGGGTCGAGGAGACTCGATTGTTGCCAAGGCTTCAGGCTCGTCACGTTCTTCTCGGGCAGCCAAGCGAGCACGTGTTCGCTCGGGCGCTGCGGCGCGACGCGCTCTTCCACCAGGAACCTTCCCTGCCAGACCAACCGGATCTGCCTGCCTAGGTTTGGGAAGAGCTGGCTGTAAACCTGGTCCTCCAGTTTGCCAGCGCTCCGCATGAACTCTCGAAGAGACCGGATCGCGGCGACCGAGTTGCCACTGGTGATCGCCTCGGCCATCTTGAACACGTTGTACGAGGGCTCCGCGATCACGAGCTCGGCCACGATGCGGTCGTCGATCTCGGACGCGTCGCCGATGTAGAGCGAAAGCTTCTCGACTTCGGCGATCGCGCGGCCGGCATGGCCACCGACCATCTCCGAAAGTCTGCGAGCCGCCGCCGCACCGAGCTTCTTGCCGAGGCGCTTAGCCTCTTCCCGGGCCGCCTCGGGGACGCCTTCGGCGTCCATTTCGAGTTTGACGACGGCCCCCTCGGCCGCCTTAACCAGGGTCGTCCACTGGGCGACGTTCGCGGAGAGGCGCGCCTGGCGGTTGGGGTCGCCCGTCTCGTCGTCGGCCACGAGGATAAGAAGGGTGCTTGAAGGCAGCGAAGCAAGTTGCTTGGCAAATGGGTGGGTCTTGGTGAACTTGTCCTGTCCCCACATTTTCTTGGGTTCGATCCGGGCGACGTTGCGCACGACGGTCACGCGACGTTCGCTAAGGAACGGCGCCGTCGAGGCGGACCCGACCCAGTCGCCGGGCGGACGGGCGTCGGCGACAATCGACTCGGTGTCCAGCTCGTCCGCTTGGCTCGCGGTGAGGAGTTCGCCCAAGAAGCGGTGACGCAGGACCGCGTCCTGCCCAGTGAGGAGGACGACGGTGGAAGCGGCGGCTTTGCCCGGGTCGACACGCACGGCCAAAGCTTATCCCTTTGGCAAGCGCGAGACGGCCGTTCGGAACGCGGCGACTTCCTTGGCCACCTCGGGCGCGACCGTGTCGCCGTTCGGGGAATAGAGGGCGTCCTCAAAGGTCTTGGCAAGTCGGCGGGCTTCGCGCAGGGTCTCGTCCAGGGCAAAGCCGTACTGCTCCACGTATTCGGTCGTGGTCTGACTGAACTTCCTTGGGGAGCCCGTCCGGCGCTCGATCGTGCGGACGAAGCTGCTATGGGCGCGGGCCAGCGCGCTCTGGCGCGGGGGCATGATGCCGAGCGACTCACGCCCTCGGAAGAGGATCAACCCGAGGATCGCGGTGCCGAACCCGACCAAAGCGAACTGGCCGAAACCCTGCCCGAGAAGATCGACGTTGAGCCAGGGGCGCTTCAACTCGATCGCGGAGCCGCGCTCGCCGCCAGGCACGGGAAGGGCGCCTTCGGTGGGGTCGAAGACCACCCATCCGGCCCCTTCGAAATAGATCTCGGCCCAGGCGTGGGCGTCTCGGCGGCGAACGGTCATGAAGCCGTCTTTGTCCCGGCTGGGATCGTTCACGATGTAGCCGATGGCGTAGCGGGCGGGCAAACCGACCGAGCGCGCACCGAGCACCATAGCGGAAGCGAAGAGGTCGCAATAGCCTTCCTTCGACTCGAAGAGGAAGAAGGCGACGGGATCCTGGTTCGGGGGCGCGGCAGCCGCGTTTAGGTTGTACCGCGCGGCCGCCGAGATCGCCAGCTGGACGGCGCGGGCCTTTTCGTAGTCCGTGTTCGCGTTGGCTTTGCGCACGGCATCGTTCGCGAAGCTTTGGATGCGCTCATCGATCGAAGCCGAGCTAAAGTACGACTCGCGAATCCGCTCGAAGGACTTCGGCAGGGTGGCCTTCCTCTCAGCGGGGTCGACCGTCGAGTCCCAATAGGTCGCCGTGATGGGCTTGTTCTCCATCAGGTTCGGACGGAGCTCGGCCTGGCCCGAATAGGTGAACGTCAAGTTCTCGCGCGGATAGCCCAAGACCTCCCGGATCGGCCCCGGCCCGACCACCACGTCCAAGGGGACGTTCCCGGCAGGCCGGTACCGGATCTCCTTCAGCCGAGCGTCGTCGAGCGGCTCGAACGGCACGCCGTTCGGGAAGGCGACGACCCCGCCCCTCTCGGTCACGAACTTGTTCCGCTTAGAGGGCAGGTTCTCGCCAAAGTTCTCGTGTCCGGCGAAGTCCATGTTCACCCGGCTCCAGCCGCGACCGTTGTAGATCGCGTAGTTCACGCGGCGGAGGTAGCCGATCTGGCGCAGGTCGACCTGGAAGACGGGGTCGTTTGAGGGGTTCACGGGGCCACGGCCGACGAACTGCTCGCTGGTCGCCATGGTCTGCGTCTGGCGGTTCTGGCTGGTGGGCGGGTTTGGTAGCTGGACGCGGACGGTGCCGCTCACTTCCTGCAGGGAGAGCTGCAAGATGGGGGCGCCCACCAAGCTGATGATGACGACGGCAGCGGCCGAGGCGAGGCCCCATTCCGGCCCTGCGACCCAACGCCAGGAGTCCCGGCGGAGGATGGCAGGGTCCCCGACCCCGGCCATTTTCGCGCGCTCCAGCATGCCGCGCTGGTGGATCCGCGCATAGAGCAAGGCGGAACTGACAAGGAACGCGAAGAACATCAGCGTCGCGGGCTTGTACGTGTCGAACGTGCCGACCAGGCCGAAGAGGGCAAGACACGGCAAATTGAGGAACAAGAGGGTCTGGTCGCGCCAGGAGACAAAGCCGCAAAGGATGATCATCCACGAGAGCCATGCCCCCGCGATCAGGTTAAAGGGGAACCCCTCTTCCGGCAGAACGTAGTTCAGGGGCCAAACGAGAAAGGCCGAGGCGAACGCAAGGACCGTCCACAGGATGCCGTCGAACTCTTGCCACCGCTTCCCTTCCGCAACCTTCCCGATCACATAACCGGTCGTGAGCGACACCATGACGGAGAGCGCCAGCAATGAGGCAAGCACGGGCTTGGAGAGGCTCATGCCGACGGCGTAGACGGCCATCCCGCACCCAAAGAGCACGAGGAGGTGGTCGAGCAAACCGCGGCGGAGAGTTCTTTCGGTCATATCCAGGGGGCTACGGGAGGCAGGACGTGGACTTCGGCACCGGCCGCCTCTAGCCGGGCGAGGTACGCAGGGTCAGCGGCGTTCACGAGGTTGCTGGGCACCGCTCGGTTCGGAACATAGTCGGCAAGGTCATAGACGAGGACGACACGCCGGAGGTCACCCCTCGCCACCAAGGTGTCCGGCAACCGGACGTCTCGAACGGCGGCAAAAACGACGAGCGTGGCGCCGCTGGGCAGGTTTGCGCTGGCGACCTGTTCAGCTAGCGTTGTGGTCGCTTCGGGGGTCACCAAGGTCAAGGCTTCCCGGATGGCGCGCATTCGGGCGTCCGCGTGCTGGAGCCCCGCGGTCGGATCCTCGAGCCCGGGCAAGCTGACGGTCGCTCCCTTCTGGAGGAACTCGTTCGCGAGCCAGAGCGCATGGCCGCACATGCACTCGAAGGTGGAGAGGGCTTGAGTCCCGACGTCGGTGCCCTGGCTGCGTTGGAGCAGGAACGCCAGGGTGACACCGGAGCCTGATTCGAACTCCTTGACCATAAGCTGCCCTGTTCTGGCGGTTGATTTCCAGTGGATGTGGCGCATCGGATCACCGGAGACGTATTCCCGCACGCCCTGCGGCTCCAGGCCCGAGCCGCGCACCCGCCCCGCCTCGACATCGGTGAGGCCCCAGCCCGCTTGCGGGCGGATCTCGATGGGGACGGGGAGCGGGACGGGATAGACTTTGAGCTCGACCGAATCGGTCGTGTAAGTCTTGTCCAGAGTCACGATGCCGAGGGCGTCGCTCCCCCGCACCGTCAGGCGGTTCCACGTGTAATGGCCACGGCGCATGGGGCGGAACGTATAGCGCGAGCGGACGGGCTGGTCGAAGGAGGGGGCGATCGGCAAGGAGAGGGTGACGTCCTGCAGGCGCATCCGCTTGGGTAGCCCATCTATGACCGTCACCAGGGGCCGGCGGAGGCGTCGCTCGCTCCAGACCGTCACATCGACCACGACCTCTTCGCCGACCCGCACGGCCGGAGGCAGGCTCCGTTCGAACCGCAGGCCGCGCACGGCAAGGTACGCCTGCAACCGCGAGGCCAAGAGGAGCGCGATCACTGCGGTAGTCATGTAAAAGAGCGGCGGCGAGTTCACCAACACCGCCATCACCACCAGGAAGAGTCCGGCGATGCTGAGAGCGATGGCGACAAAACGGTTCATGGGCTCCTATGCAGGAATGGGCACGGGCACGCCGTCCAGGTGCTGGAGCACGATGTCCTCGCCGGTGGTGCCCCGGGCGCGGACCTCGCCGCGGACCATGAGCCGGTGACCGAGCACGAACGGCGCACAGAACTTGACGTCGTCGGGACGGACGTAGTCGGATCCCTGCATCGCGGCCCGCGCCTGGGCAGCGTGCATCAAGTAGAGCGAACCGCGCGGCGAGCTTCCCAAGTAGACCAGGGACGAAGAGCGCGTCGCCCGGACGACGTCCACAATATATTCACGCACAGAGTCGTGGACGAAAACTTCGCGGACGGCGGCCTGGGCCCGGATCATTTCCTCGGTCGTCACGGCGGCCACGACGTCGTCGATCGGGTGCGCTGTCTGTTGGGCCCGGATCATCTCCGCCTCGCTTTCGCGGCTCGGGTAGCCAAGGATCACGCGGGCGAAGAAGCGGTCCAACTGCGCCTCTGGCAACGGGAAAGTGCCCGTCATCTCGACGTTGTTCTGGGTGGCCAAGACAAAAAAGGGCCGTTCAAGGACGTGGGTGACGCCGTCGACCGAGATCTGGCGCTCCTCCATCGCTTCCAGCAACGCGGACTGCGTCTTCGGGGTTGCGCGGTTCACCTCGTCGACAAGCACGACGTTCGAAAAGAGCGGGCCAGGGCGAAACTCGAAGTCGCGCGCCTCCTGGTTGAAAATGCTCGTGCCCGTGATGTCGCTCGGCAGAAGGTCCGGCGTGAACTGGATGCGCCGGAACTCGCCGCCGATTGCCCGGCTGAGCGCTTTTGCGAGCGTCGTCTTGCCGACCCCGGGAACGTCTTCGATGAGGAGGTGCCCTTCGCAAAGGAGCGTGAGCACGGCCGTTTCCACCGTTTCCCTCTTCCCGATGATGGCCTTCTCGACCTCTGCGACGACTGTCTGCGCTACGCGGGCTACTTCTGAAGCTGTCAAGTTTTTCCCCTGGCCGAACTCTTACCTTAAGACAAGGCTATAAACACCCGGCGCGTTCCAATGGTCAGGACGCACTAAGATATACGCTGAGTTCATCCGGGATGGCACAGGCCGAAAGGACTGCCGCGTAAGCTACTGTAGCAAGCGGGTCGGACTCTCCAGATAGCGTCGCACGGTGTTCACGAACTTCGCCCCGACGGCGCCGTCGACCACACGGTGGTCGAAGGAGCAGGTGACGTTCATGCGCCAGCGCACCTCGATCTCATCGTCCTCTTCGTCCACGACGACCGGCTTCTTGCGGGCAGTCGAGATGGCGAGGATGG
Source organism: Fimbriimonadaceae bacterium (assembly GCA_019454125.1). Lineage (NCBI taxonomy): Bacteria > Bacillati > Armatimonadota > Fimbriimonadia > Fimbriimonadales > Fimbriimonadaceae > Fimbriimonadaceae bacterium. The sequence goes on along the minus strand of CP075365.1, from coordinate 1,399,018 downwards.
CCGCGTTCGGGCCGACGATGATGGCCGAGAAGGAGTCGACGTTCAGCATGCCCATGTTCGAGATGCTGAAGGTCGCCCCGCTGAGTTCCTCGAGCGAAAGCTTGTTCTCGCGAGCACGCTTGGAGAGGTCCTTGGACGCGACCGCGATCTCTCGGAGCGTCATTTGGTCCGCATCGCGCAGGACGGGCAGGGTCAGCCCGTCGTCGAGCGCCACCGCGAGCCCGATGTTCACATGGCCGTGCTCAAGGACGTGGTCGCCGCCGAAGCTCGCGTTGACCTCCGGCATATCGCGAAGGGCGCGGGCACAGGCCGCGACCACAAAGTCGTTGACCGAGACGGCGCCGCTTTCCTCCGCCTTGAAGAACTCCCGCAGGGCCATCAAGCGGTCTACGTCGACCTCCACGGTGACATAGAAGTGGGGCGCCTCGCGCTTCGATTCCACCGTGCGCTTGGCCGTCAACGCCCGGATCTTGTTGAGCGAGACCTTTCGGTCGGCGGGCGCAGGTCCAGCGGACTTTGCCCGGACTGGCGCGGAGGACGTAGCCGGGCCCGCGGCCTGGGCCGCGCGGACGTCCGCTTCGACGATTCGCCCACCCGGCCCGGTGCCGGTGACAGTGCCGAGATCGATGCCTGCCTCACTGGCGATTCGCTTGGCGAGCGGGCTCGCCTTGATCCTATCGGAGCCTTGCCTCTCGGCGGAGGGCGCAGGTTGGTGCTCGGTGGCGCCGTTGGAGGGCCGCTCGGCCTTCGGCAGACTGGCAGGGGCTTCGGCCGGGGCCGGGGCTTTCGATTCGCCCGAGCCCCAACCGGAGGGGAGCCTCTCCTCGCCAGCGAGGATCGCCGCGATGGGCCGGCCCACGGGGACGGTGTCGCCAGCGCCGATCAAGAACCCGGTCAATTTGCCCGACCCCGGAGACTCCAGCTCCAAAGTCGCCTTGTCGGTCTGGATCGTGCCGATTATCTCGCCCGACCTAACGTCCTCGCCGTCCTTCTTGAGCCACTCAATGAGTGTGCCCTCCTCCATCCCGTCGCCCATCTTGGGCATGATCACTTCGGTCATCGCGGTCTGCCTATGCTTTACGAATCCGGACCGACTTCATTGTCGTTAGGTCGCAGGATACCGGAGTCTCTTTCCACCTGAGTTCTCCGACCCTACGCTCGGGGCGGCTAGACTGGAGGGGTGCGCGAGTTTGTCAATATGGCCCTTGAGTACGACAACTGGGCGTCGGCGCGTTGGCTTGAGGCGCTCCCCGATCTGCGCTATCGTGAAGAAGCCGTCCCGATCCTAGGGCATATGGCACAGGCCATGCTGGGATGGGCCCGCCGGATCCGGGGCGAGACGCCGACCCTGACCCAGATCCCGGAGGGGGAGATCGCGGCGGCGATCGACCGAGGGACGGCCGAGCTTTCAGCCCTGGCCGCCTCAGAAGACCTTGACCGCGTCTTCGAGTGGACGCGCATGCGCGACGGTTCCCGACACCGCCACTCCGTGGGGGCGGCCCTCTTCCACGTCGCGAACCACGGCACCTACCATCGGGGCCACCTGCGCGGCCTGGCCAAGCGCGGCGACGCCTTCCCCGAGACGGACGTTTCAATCTGGTGGCCGAAGGGGGACGGCAAAGCGCCGGAGCCCGGTTGGTGGACGCGAATGGCCGACTACCATTGCTGGGCGAGCGACGCCTGGGCGGGAGTGCCGCTGAAGGAACTGGCCCGCGTCCAAGCCCACGATTACGGGGCCTTCCAGGGTTGGCTTGCAGGGATCGCCGTCCAATCCCGGCGGCCGCAGCGCCTTCCCCGCGAGATGCCGCCGGAGTGGGCTGAACTTTCCTCGCGGACTTGGGTCGAGGTCGTCCAGTCGCTTCCCCACGATGCTTCTTACACGTGGCGGCGGGTGGCCAAGCCCGCCCTCTCGTGGCCGGTCTGGGTGCTTTCTTGGCACGTTTTCAACCATGGGACCTATCATCGGGGACAGCTGCGCGGGCTTTGTCAGCGGCACCAGGTCGATGAGTTCCCTGACACGGACTTCGTCCTCTGGCCGGGCTCGACAGGGGTAGGCTAGAGCCTGATGCCCAAGCTCGTCCTAGTCCGCCACGGCCAGTCGCTCTGGAACCTGGAGAACCGGTTTACCGGGTGGGTCGACGTCCCCCTCACAGAACAGGGCGAGCAAGAGGCGCGGCGGACGGGCGAGCTTCTCCGCGGCGTGCCTCTTGACGTGGCCTACAGCAGCGCGCTGAAGCGGGCCGCCCGGACGCTGGACATCATTCTCCAGACTATTCCCATGGAGTTACCGGTCATAAGCGACAAGGCCCTGAACGAGCGCGACTACGGCGACCTTGCCGGCCTGAACAAGGACGCCATGCGTGAGAAATATGGGGCCGAACAGGTCCACATTTGGCGGCGCAGCTTCGACGTGCGCCCGCCGGGGGGCGAGGCCCTGAAGGACACTAAGGAGCGGACGATCCCGTTCTACGAGCGCGCGATCCTAGGTGACATCCGCCAGGGCAAGAACGTGCTGGTCGTCGCCCACGGGAACTCGAACCGCTCGATCGTCATGGAGCTGGAGCGGCTCTCCCCGGACGAGATCCTCGCCCTGGAGCTCCCCACGGGTGTGGCCCGCGTCTACGAACTCACACCCGAAGGCGCAGTGCAAAGCGTCTCGGTGCTCGACCACTAACCACTTCGGTGCGCCGTCTTGATGCGGTCGCCGCGGCGAATCTTGTCGACGACGCCCTTCCCTTTTGTCACCCTCGCGAAGACGACGTAAGAGCCGTCGAGCCGGTGGTTATCGGCAAGGTTGATGAAGAACTGGCTGTCGCCGGAATCGTCCATGGGCGATTCGAGGGCCATGCCGACCGAGTACTTCGTGTGCTTGAGGTCGTTGATCTCGAAGGGGACCGATTTGCCGCTGCCGCCTTCCCCAAGGTTCTCTGTGCCGCCGCTTTCGCCTGGGTGGTTCCGCGCCCAGGCGGGCGTCACCTTCTTTGACTCGGGGTCGCCGCTTTGGACGACGAAGCCAGGCACAAGCCGGTGGAAGAGGATGCGGTCGTAGAACTTGCGGTCGACCAGATCCAGGAAGTGGCCGCCGATCTTCGGCGCCTGGTCGATCCGCACCTCCATCGTGAAGGAGCCGCGGCCCTCCACCACGAAGGTCACTTGCGGCAGGGCGAGGGGCGAGAGGACGGTGAGGGCGACCAGGCCACCGATCATGCGCCAATTCTAGACGAATCTTGAAACCTTCCGGTGGCGCGAAACTGTTCCTCAAGGATGTCCAGGCGTTCCGAGATGCTGTCCGCCAGGCCTTCCAGGTCGTCTCCCGACCTTTCGCGCAAGCGCATAAGGAGCAACGCGAGGGCCACTCCGGTCAAAACTCCGAACCCGAGCGATGCCATTGTCTTCGACACGCGCCTATTTTAGTCTAGGTTCGAGAAAGCCATAAGGAAGGCGGACGCCGCTGGTGCGGAATCCGCCTTCTTTCGGTCGGTCTCTTCGCGCCCTTACGGGTCGACGAAGAGCGAACCAGACGCGTTCTGCCCGTTACCGAACTGGACTGTGAAGTTCACGGCCTGCGACCGCGACACAGCGAGGGTTTGGACGTTGAACGTGCCTGACTTCTGGCCCTGCGGAATGGTGATCGTGTCCGAACCCACCACGCGGGCCACGGCCGTGTTGTTGCTCGTGATCTTCACCTGGACGCCGCCGGCGCCAGCCGCTTGCTCCAGTGTCACCGTGCCGACGCTGGTCGCGCCGCCACGCACCCGTGTCGGGTTAAAGGTGACGGAGAACACGGAGGGCCGCTGGACGGTGAACTGACCGGTGACGATATCGCCGTCCCGGTTCGCGGTGACCGTCACGACGGTGTCCTGCGCTACGGAACGCGTTCGCACCACGAACGAGAACTGGCGGGCGCCGGAGGTGACTGTGACCGAGGACGGCATCGTCACCGCAGAATCGGGCGACGCGCTCAGGGTCACGGTGGTTCCCGCCGCCACGCCGCTCTCGAAGGTCAGCGTGCCGCGCGTTTGCGTCCCTGCGACCACGATGTCCGGGTCGAAGGTTAGGCGTTGCAGGGCGACCGGGTCAAGGGTGATCGTCACATCTGCCGTGATAGATCCCGCGATGGAGGCCCGCACGCGGACCTGTCGCTGGACCGGAACCTTCGACGTTTGCATCGTGAAGGCGACCGCGGACTTGCCCTGGCCGATGTTCACGGACGTCGGCACCTTGATCGACGAGTCTGTCGAACTCAGGTCAATGTCCACGCCTCCCGCGGCGGCTGCCCGGCTGATCCGAGCCACGCACCGGATGTTCTCGAGCCCGCCCGTGACCCGAGTCTTCTCCGGTTCAAGCGTGAGCGTGATCGCCCGCACCTTGACGGACTTGAACTTAGTCGAGAAGCCCGCGCGGGTTGCGTTGACGTTCGTGTTCTGGTCGGTCTTGACCACATTGGTCAGCAGGAGGAACTCCGGGCTGACGATCTCGCCGGGGCGGATCGTCACCGAAGATCGGTTGAGGCGTCCCGCCACCGAGTTCGAGTTCGAGACCTGGACGGTGAACCCGCTCGGCCCGGCGGGCCTGGTCAGGAGGATCTGGCAGCGGACGTCTGTACCGCCCACCACGTCGGTCCCGCTCACCACGACATCGGCGATGTCGATGTCGTCGATCAACAGCGTGCCGTTGGCCTGGCTGTTGCCGTCGCTGGCTCGCATCGTGATCGAGGTTTCCTGGGTGACGCGTGCCGTGGTCACGGTGAAGTCGACCGACTTCTGGTTCGCCGGGACGGTCACGTTGACGGGCAGGGCGACGCCGTTGACCTTAACGTTGTTGACGCCAGAGATGCGGCTGATCGTGATCGTCCGAGCCGTGGAGGCCGCCCCGCTAAGGGTGACGGTGCCCGTCGAGGTCTCACCGCCGTTCACACGGACGGGGTCGAAGACCAGCGACTGGATGAAGCTCCTCAGGATCGTGACCTGCTTCGTCTTGCCGACTCCAAGATACGTGGCGTTGATGGTCGCCACTGTGTCCTGGGCGACGCCTCTGGTCGCCATCTGCACCGAGGCGAAGGTGGCGCCCTCGGGGACGGTGATGACCGCCGGCGAAGGAAGCGTGATGGCTTCCGGCTGGTCGGTCGCGACCGTGATGCGAACGCCGCCTGGGGGCGCAGCCTGGTTCAAGATGACCGTGGCCGTGATCGGGTTGCCACCCGAGACGACCGGCGGCGACACGTTGAACTCGGAGAGCCATGGCAGTAGCGTGAGCCGGGCCTGGATGGAGTCCAGGTCGAGGGTCGCGATAATGTCAGAAGTCGTCAGCGTGGTGACGCTGGACGTGTAGATGGTGGCGTCCCCGAAGGTCTCGCCCTCAGGAATCGTGATCTGGCTCGTCGTGACGCCAGGTGTCTGGCTGAAGGATGTCTTCGAGGCGTTGGTAAGGCGCAAGTCGACTCGGACGCCGCCGATGGGCGCCGGGTCGGAGAGGGTGACCCTTGCCACCGAAGTAGACCCGTTGCCGCCGGCGACCGTCGCCGGCCCAAGCGCGATGGATCGGAGGACGGGCAGGCCCGTCGGTTTGAACTTGAACGCCCAGGCAGTTCCGCCACCGGCGGTCATGAAGTTCCGGTCCGCGTTCGTCGTCACGTGCGGCGCGATGCCGAACGGCGTGCGGAAGCCGGCGAAGCTCTGAGTCGCGCTCGAGGTGCCTGTGAACCAGACGAGGCCGGCCGGGTCGAGGTGGGCGCTGTTGACCGTATCGTTCGAGCTCGCGCCGACATAGCTGCAGTAGGTCACCCGGTCGCCGCCCGGGGCCACGTACATATAGAAGCCGTCGGTGGACGAGGGGAAACCGGTCGGGTCAGGCGGGGTGTTGCTGGCGTCCACCGTCTCGGCGCCGTCGGTATAGTCCGCATCGATGGCGTCGGGCGTGATCGGCAGCCTGACAGGAACGCTCGGTGCCGGGTTCGGACCAGTCGTGAGAATGAAGCCGGCTTCGCCGACGATCACGACCTGGTCGCGCCCGTCGACGATGGCGTCGTTGACTCGGAGTGACTGCAGGATCGGGTTTTCGTCGTCGCGCCAAACAAAGTTGGTGACGTTCAGGCCGGTCGAGTAGCGGATGGTGCTGGCGTCTGGGGCGAGCTTCGTGACGCAGAGCTGGCGGCCTGCGCCAAATCCGATGCCGACGTTGCCGAAGGCACCGTTCGTGATCGGGTAGTTGAAGGAGTTCGAGTAGCAGACCGCGAAGACGTCGCCGCTCGGACCGTAGGCGACCTTCATGCCGTAGTCGACAAGGGTGCCGCCGAGGGTGGCCGCCCAGAGACAGGAGCCGTTGCTCCCGAACTTAACGATGCCGGCCGTGACGCCCTGCATGAAGCGTCCGCTTTGGAACTGCGGTCCGAGGTCGTAGACACCGGCCGTGGTCCGGAAGGTCGGCGGGTTCGCGATGGACGTGTCCTCGACGCCGTCGAAAGCGATGGTCGCGATAACGACCGGCTCGTCGTTGGCGTTGACGTCCATGCCGTAGACGCGAATGCCCACGCCACCACCGATCTGCCGCTTGTACTTTACGACGCCGTTGGTATCGAGGGCGACGAGGAAACCGGACTGGTTACCGGTGACGGTGTTCGGCAAGTAGTTATCGAAGCCAACAAGGCTCGCCGTGGTCTGGTTGCCGCAGAGGTAGACGGTGCCGGCCCGCGAGACGCGCAACGCGCGCAAGCTGGTGCCGAACACGTCGTACATCCGGCGGACCGAGATCGCGCCGATATCGTTCACGAACCGGGTGAATTGCGGCACGACGCCAAGGTTGACGTCGAACTTCGTGACGAACACGCGCTCGTTGTTGCCCTTCGGGTCGCCGACCACCCCCGGGAAGTTGGCCGAGGTCGAGGTGCCTGCGAGCCAGAGCGAGCCTGTCGTGCGATCGATCTGGAGACCTGCGACCGACTCGTCGCCGCTACCGCCGAGCACGCCGGAGAACTCGACTTTCATCGAGAGCTGGTTGATCCTGATAAGGAACGCGTCCGCACCTTCGGCGACCACGCGGTTATAGAGGCCGACGTTGATCGGGAACTCCAGCGAGGTGGTCGTGCCCGCGACATAGATGTTGCCGCGGCTGTCGACGGCGCTGGCCACCCCGCGGTCGTTGTTGTCGCCGCCGGTAGAGCCCAGGTACGTGCCATAGATGAGAGGGTCGATGACCAGCGGGAGGTTCCGGTCGTAGTCGCCGACGCGCACTCCGAAGCTGGCGTTGGACTGAAGGTAGAACTCGGAGGAGACCTCTCGGCGCTTGCCGTTGACCACCTGGTAGGTGTAGAGGTCGCCGACTTTCTGCGTGCCGACCGAGGTCTTCAGATAAAGGTCGCCGTCCTTGCCGATCTCGATGCCGTTGGCGCCCTTGACGTCGAAGACGACGTCCAACGGGTTGCCGCCGGGCCGCACGACGACGTCGTAGCGGAGCCGGCCCTTGTCATGGTAGTGCATCAGGTCGACGTTCGGCCGGATGTTCGAGACCTGGGCTTGGGCGTAGGCCTTGGCCTCGGCGGCATGCCGCGAGGGGCCGCCGACGAAGTAGGAGGCCACGTCGGACGTGGGCTTAAAGCCTTTCGGGGCGCCTTCGGCGGCGCCGCGCAGCTCAAAGCTGACGACTTGGCCTTGCCGGTGAGCCTCGCGGGCGCCGGTCTTGCCTGGCACCTGCACGGTCTGGTGGAAGTCCAAGACGAGACCTTTGCGCGTGACCCAGTAGTCCAGCCCGGGAAGTTGCGAAACGAATAGAGCCTTAGTGTCCCATTGCCCGCGGTTTTCGCGGAAGGAGACTTTCGACTCGGCGACCGCTTTGTTAACGTCGGGCGATTGCGCGTGTGCAAATGGGCCCACGAGCGCGGTTGCGAGACCGAACGCAGCGAGGACGCGACGATGATGCCAGTTCATGAACCTTATGACTCCCGACCCGCGCCGACCTTCCTTGGGCGCGCGCCCCGGGCCTGCCAGAGATGCGCCGACAGGCGATTCCCTGGAGTGTAGCCCAAGACAAAGACGAGAGTCCACGCCCCTCCTGTTCAAACTTCCCGTAATTTTCTTGGCAGTCGTCAGAATCCATCGGGGTTCTCGTGCGCCGAGGCCAAGCTCCGGCCATGCAGAGACTCGGCCAAGGTGACCGCCGTTTCCACGGGAAGATCGACCACGGCGGCCTGGGCACCATGGACCGAGCCGCCCGCCGTCGAGACCGTCACGGTGGCGAGTTTGAAGGCGCGCTGGCTCAACGACTGGGTCAGGCGGACGCTCTGGATCTTCTGCACGGGGACGTAGCTGGTCGTACGGGTGAAGACCCCGTCCCGGGCGACGAAGACGGTCTCAAGGTCGGAAAAGCTGCACGTGCGTAGCCGAACGCGGCCCAGCACCCAGCCCCACATCAGCAGCGCGGGGAACACGGCGAGGCCCGAAACACCGAGCCGCCAATAGGCGAGGGCCGTGAAAGCAAGGGCGGGAACCACCCAAAATCGTACAGAACGCCAGACGGTCGCGGTCGCGATGCGGTGCCATTGGACCACGGGGAACGCGGCCGAGGGCACGAACCGAGGCACCAAGCCTTCCAATGCGTCTAGCCCGAGCAGCGGCACGAGCGGGGCGTGCGAGTCGTGCTCGCGACCGTGCTCTTTGTTCTCGATCCCCATGCCGCCCGCGGTCTCGACGTAGGCCCTAGCCAGCTTCAGCAGCCTCTGGATCGGCCCTTCGACAATGCGGACGATCTGCACGCGTCGCAGGGGAATGACGTTCTCGATCTGCTTGAAGAGACCGTAAGTACGTCGCAACCGGCCGTCTTCGAGGGCCAAGTGGAAGTCCCAGTAGTTCACGAAAGCAGTGCCGATGGAGAGCAGCCAACCGGCGAGCAACAGCACCGCCGAGAGCAAGACCCATCCCTGGAGAGGCGACCCCACCACGTTCTCGATGAGCCGGCCGCTGAAGAGGCGGTCGCGCACGGAGGGGATATAGGTGAGGCCCAGCGCCGTCCCGATGATCGCCATGGCGCGGTTCGAGGTCGCGCCGAGCAGGAACAGCTCGCGGGCATGGGCGGCGTAGAGCGGCTGGTCTTCGCGGAGCCAGACCGGCTTGAGGCTGGCGTGGCTGGGCTTGGCCCCGCCGAGCTCTTCCTGAAGGCGCCCCGCTTCTTCCTCGCCCAGGGCATTGAGGCTGGCCTCGACACCGGTGCCCGCCGCGGTCTGGATCTGGAAGTCTACGAGGCCGAGCATGCGGTGCACGACGTTCCGGGTGAGGTTGATGTTTTGGATGCGGTCGATGGGGATGGTCCGTTCGGTCCGGACGATGAGCCCTTCCCTGATGACGAGCTTCCCCTCGTAGACCGCGAACTGGAAGGTCAGGTAGCGGACGATCGAGACGACCACGGCGAAGCCGCCCGCGAGGCTGACAAACATGTCGAGGCTGTCCCCTCTTCCCCCGGTGAGGGAGACCACCACGAAGATCGCGATCGCATAGATGAAGCGGGCGAGGACGTTGACGACGCCAACGGCGATGGTGCCCGGGTGCAGGCGTCGGAACTCGGGCGGCCTCATAGACGGTCGCCCACGACAGGGGGCGGCGGGGTCTCCACCCTCACCAGCGTCCTCCGAAGCTCTTCGACCTCGCGGGGGCCGAGTCCGGGGATACTGGCCACCGGACCCGTGTGCCCCCCGACATAGACGTTCACGTGCTCAATGCCAAGCCCCCGGGCGATCGGCCCCGCCGTCACGTCGAGGTGTTGGATCCGGGGCCGGGAAATGTAGCGCCTGGTCTTCCAGAAAATGCCGTGGGCGACCACGAGGTCGTGGTCACGGAGAACGTAGCGCCAATTGTTGTAGCCCGCGGAGACGAGCCAGATGCCCAGCGGAACGGAGACCAGCAGCACGGCCAAGGGCAAGACCCCGAACGGCACCCGATAGCCCTCGACCTCCTTGCGCAGGAACGTGTCCAAGACGAACGCGACGAGGGGCAGGATAACGGCCGAGATCATGGACTGGACGATCCAAAGCTGTTTCACCCGCGGGTCGAGGGGCTTCCAACCTTCAGTCTCACCAAGCACGCCCGATTCTAGCCGCAGAAGGAAAAGCCGGAAGTTCTGCCATAGAGACCTTCCGTTAAGCCCGTGCAGATGCCGTAAACAAATGTCGGCCAGGATGGAACACATCCTGCGTATGGGCAGCTACGCAGAAAAGAAAGCCCTGAGCCAGAAGGCGGTCAAGTTGATCGTCGGGGCGATCGTGCTTAACGTTGGTTTGAACGGCCTGACCCTATTCTTGCCGCAGAACGGAGGGACGGGCGCCCTCGTGATGCTGAGCCTCGGACTGCTCGGGGCGGTCGCGAGCCTCGTCATGTGGTTTTCCGGCTTGGCCGCCTGGGCGAAGAGCAAGGCGCTTTCCCCCTGGTTGGCCGCTACTGGGATCCTCGGCCTCCTCGGGCCGATCGTGATCGGGCTCTCAAAGGACAAGTGGGTGATCGGCGAGGGCCAGGCTCCGCCCTTGGCCGACGGACATCCTTCCCTAGCCGGGAGCGAGCCGGTGGTCGCCACCGTTCCTTCGCCGGTTCCCGCAGCCTCGCCCCGACGCCGCTACGTTTGGTAGGCGCGCCAGGGACCGGCGAAGCGAAGCGGCCCGCTCAAGTCCTGAGCGGGCCGCCTTGCGTCCTCTGTCTCTATTAGGGAACAGGGGTTACGGGGTGACGGTCCAGACCGTCTGGTTCAGCGAGGCTTGCCAAAGCGCCGGGGTCGGAGCGTTGGCCACATAGCCAACCTTGGCCCGGAGCGTGCCGTCGCCGGCGACGAACCGACCCAGGTTGCCTGCGGCCGTCACGGTCACCGTCTGGTCGCTCGTGGTGCTCTGTCGCTGGTCGAGCATCTCGTAGGCGTTGGTCTGGAAGTTGAAGAGCTCGATGTCTTGCCGGACGCTCGAGGTGGTCGTCTTCGCCACCAACTTGAACTGGAGCGCGGACGGGGTGTTCGAGGGCGAGGCGCCTTCGATGACGACCTGGACGGGGCGCTCGGCCGGATTGACCACGATGCCCGGCCTCACGACCACATAGTTCGAGTCGGCCTGGAAAAGGTCAGGCAGCGTGCCGCTGACGAGCGCGCCGCGGAAGAGGCTGAACGACCGCGGCAAGACCTCGGTCGGCACCGCCGTCGGGACGCGAAGGTAGTAAACGTCCTGCTCCCCGTTGAAGGTGGCGGCGTAAGCGATGCTCGCACCCGTGTTGTCGCTGACCATGGCGATGTAGTCGCCAAGCTTGTTCTGCTGCGGATAACCGAGTCCTTGGGTGAACATCGGGCTGACCACGGTGCTCGGCGCGAAGGTGAGGCCGCCGTCGGTCGATGACGTATAGCGGACTTCGCTCTGGGTGTTGTTCGGGCTGTTGCGAGTGTCGTACCAGATGATATCGATGCGGCCGTTCGGGGCGACCGCCAGGGTTCCGAACCAGTGGTACTTGCCGCCGTTGGCCGCGTCGTCGTTGACCTTGACCGGGGCGGACCATGTCGTGCCCCCGTTCGTGCTCCGCGTGAACATCACGTCAAGCGGGTTGCTGGTGTTGCGCCGGACCGAGGCGAGCATGTAGATATAGCCGTTGGTCGGGCCGCCGGAGCGGTCGACCGCGATCCACACCTGGCCGCCGAGGCCGTCCGGGTTGATCGGGATGCCGTATTGGATCGAACCGCCCATGTTGACGGTCGTCGAGGTGAAGGTCGGGGTGACGGCGCTGTTCTTGGCGTTCGTGGACTTCAAGAAGTAGAACGTCGAGCCGAAGTCGCAACCGCAGATATAGAGGTCGCCGTTGCTGGCGACGTCGAGCGTTCCCCAGACAGGCTGGTTCGGCAAGTTGATCGGGTTGTTCCAGACGCTGCCCCCGTTGGTGGACCGGCTGAACTGGCGGCCGCCATAGTTGTTGCCCGCCGTGGACCAGATCTGGTAGGCAAACCCGTTGCCGGGGCTCCCCGGGACGCTGTCGACGATCATCCAGTTCTTGTCGCCGCCGGTGGCGGGGCCAAGCTTGGTCCACGTGGCGCCCCCGTTGGTGGAGCCGAACTGGTCCGTGAAGAACGTGGTGAGAAGGCTGTTGTACTGGAAGTCTCCGCTCGGAGTGTCGTCCAGGACGGGGTCGCTACGGAAGATCCCTGGTTCGATCTTGCTCGAGCGCCAAGTCGCGCCCCCGTCGCTGCTCCAACCGTAGCCGCCTTGGCGGAAGTTCGATTGGATGTTGTCGAACTGGCGCCAGCCGACCGTGATCTGGCTCGGGTTCAGCGGATTGATCGCCATCGAGGGCTCGTTGGCCGCGTCGTTGACGATGTTCATGCCGTTGTTGTCGACGTTGACCTGGATGCTGGTGAAGCCGCCGGCCGACACGATCCTGGGCGGAGTCGTGACCTTGAAGGGCATCGGCATGTAGGGCATATCCTCACGCTCGAGCTCCATCTCGCGAAGCTCGGCCGGTGAGTACTTTTGGGCGTGGGAGAGAACCGAGACCAGCGCGAGGCCAGAGAGGGCTCCAAGGCGTAATGTCGAGGAAATTCTCATTAGAGGTCGACCTTCAAGGCAATTCGCGGGTCCGCCAAATGCCGGAGGACAGTTTACGGAACGAACGTGGGCGATGTCTAGGACAGGTTAGGCGACCGAACCGACTTTGGCAGGTTTACGAGGTAAGAATTTATTCCTAACCTTGCTGTTCACGCTGGATCTCTCGTGAGAAGTGCAGAGGATCACCCAGCCTAACTTTTCTTCTCTGTAACCTTAAGTCTTAGCCGCCTGCTTCCGCAACGGTAGAATCCGCCGACGTGACCCGAAGCACGACCCTTTTGCTTGCCTTAGCGGCAATAAGCGCCAACATTGCATCTGCACAACTCCGGGTTGTGACTTACAACATCTCCTTCTACTCTGGAGGCAGAGTTGCGGACCTACAGACCGTTGTTTACGGGACGTTTCAAGGCCGTAGCATGCGGCCAGACGTTGTCCTTTGCCAAGAGTTTGCGAGCCTTACAGCCGTCACAGAGTTCCGCAGCTTATTGAATAGCGCCCCCGGGAGCCCTGGAGACTGGGCTTTCGCGACCTTTGTGAACGGCCCGGACTCGGACGCAGCCTGTTTTTACCGCACTTCCAAAGTGAGTTCGGTGACCGCGACCGTGGTCGCGACGGGGAACTCGAGCGCAAACCCGCGAAACGTTATGCGCTATGACTTCACCCTGACTGGCTACACGAGCCAGGCGACAAAGATCGCGATGTACAACTGCCACATGAAAGCGGCGGACACACCGGCGGACGCGGAGCGCAGGCGCCTCGAGGCCGTGATCGTTCGCAACGACGCCAAGGTCCTCGGGCGACCGTTCCTGGTTGCCGGAGACTTCAACGTTTACCGAAGTACAGAGCCGGCCTATGTTGAACTCACGGGGTCGCAAGTCAATAACAACGGGCAATTCTTCGACCCGATCAAGACCCCTGGCACCTGGAACAACAACGGCGCTTTTCGGTTCGTCCACACCCAAGACCCGATTGGAGCCGGGGGCATGGACGACCGCTTTGACCAGATCCTTCTTTCTTCTGATCTTGTCGATGGTGACGGGTTCGACTATTTAGGGGATCCCACAAAGCCATACAGTACGACGACGTGGAACGACCCCAACCATTCCTACCGAGCCTGGGGGAACGACGGCACAAGTTTCAATACCACCTTGACAGTGACCAACAATACGATGGTGGGGCCGGACATCGCGACAGCGATCAGAAACGCCGCCAACGGTGCAGGCCATATTCCGGTACTTCTAGACCTTAGAGTCCCGGCAAAGGTCGATAGCACGACGGCCATTGACTTTGGGACGGTAATGCTGAACCGGCCGGTGGGCAGAACGTTCAATGTCAGGAACAATGGGAACACCAACCTTTGGGGCCTTGACGGCATCGCTCGCCTCAAGTACACGATGCAGGCCTCTTCTCCGTTCTTCGTAAACGGCGGCCAGTTCCAAGCGGCCCCTGGCCAAGCCAACGACCACACCCTCTTCTTCGTCCCGACCGAGCCGGGCCTGCAGACAGGCACCGTAACGATCCAGTCCGACGATCCGGATCAGCCGACCCGCGTGATTCAGGTCCGAGCCTTCGTCCTCGCGATTTCGCCGGGTTGGATCAACAACAGCATCGACTGACCAAGGGTAGCCTCTGGCCCGTGGAGCAAAGCCAGCAGACGCTTCGGTCGTTGAGCAGAGCCTTTCAAGTCTTCCGACAAGACTTGGAGGCTCTGCCCGAGGATGTGTTCGACAGGCACCTTGGTGGAAAGGCCCGGACGGTCGCCGACATCGCCTACGAGGTGAACTTGGTGAACGACGACGTCGCCGCCTCGATGCGCGGGGAGCCGTCTTCCGATTGGCCGGAAGGATGGCAGAGGGCTCCGGACGGCTTGAAATCGAAGCAGAGCGTCCTGGACGCTTTGGGGGCGTCGTCAGCCAAGATTCTGAGCCAGGTCGGAGCCTACAGCGAAGAGGACTTGATGGCTCCGGTGACCACCGAGCACGGCGAAACCACGCGCCAGGAGCGCTGCCGTTTCATGGTCTTGCACATGTGGTACCACAGCGGCCAGTTGAACTTCATCCAAACGCTGCTGGGCGAAGATGCCTGGCATTGGGGCTAGCCCCCGCCGACTACGCGGGAAATGGTGCCCAGGAAAGGACTCGAACCTTCACGCCATTGCTGGCACTAGTACCTGAAACTAGCGCGTCTACCAATTCCGCCACCTGGGCACAGCGGCAAGGGTGGAATGATACCTTTGCGACCCTGGGCGGCGGGGCCGGGCAGGCCCCACTCACCTGCTGATTTGGGTCGCCTTAAGGTGAAGCCGGCTGCTCGGGAAGCCGACCATAACCTGAAGGGCTCATGCTGACGGGCGAAATCTTTGTCGATGAGGGGCTGGTCACGCAGGACCAACTCCAGCAAGCCGTGTTCCGGCAGCTGGAATTGGGCGGGACCGACCCAATCGCCAAGGTCATGGTCGAGATGGGCCTCATCGCGGAACGCGACCGCGTGCGCTGCCTCGGCAAGGTTTGGGGCATCCCGTTCATTGACGTCAAGGGCCTTCCCGTGCGGGAAGAGGTCGCCCAGCTCATGCGGGGCCCGCAAGCCCGCAAGTTCAAGGCGCTCCCCCTAGACCTTCAGGGCAAGCGCCTCTTGGTCGCGATGGCCAACCCGCTGGACGTCTTCGTCATCGACGAAATACGAATGGCGACCGGTTATGAGATAGAACCGCTCATAACCATTGAGGACGACCTCGTCCAGCTCATCAACGATGTCTACCAAGACGACACGGGCATGACCGAGATGCTCGCGGGCGTCATGGCAGACGTCGAGGGCGACCTCGCGATTCGAGAAGAAGACCCCGAGGTCAGCGCCGAAGAATTGAAGAGGATGGGCGAAGACGCGCCCATCATCCGCTTGGCAAACCTTATCATCAACCAGGCGGTCGCGGATCGGGCAAGCGACATCCACCTTGAGCCTCGCAAAGACGGCATGGTTGTGCGGCTTCGTATCGACGGCGTCATGAACGAAGCCATGCGCCTTCCAAAGAAGGTCGTCGCGCCGTTGACAAGCCGCTTTAAGATCGTCGCGAACATGGACATTGCGGAAAAGCGGGCGCCCCAAGACAACCGCATCAGTGCGGTCATTGGTGGCAAGGAGTTCGACTTCCGCGTCTCGACCTTGCCCGTTGTCTATGGCGAAAAGATCGTCATGCGCGTCTTGGACAAAGGCGGGATCAGCATCGGCTTAGCAAAACTCGGTTTCCTAGACCACAACCTACGGATTTTGGAGGACTTGGCCGCAAAGAGTTACGGTATCTGCCTGGTCACGGGACCGACCGGTTCCGGTAAGTCGACGACGCTGTACTCGTTGTTGAATCAAACCAACGACGGTCAAAAAAACATCATCACTATTGAAGATCCCGTCGAGTATGAGTTAAGCGGGATCAACCAGTGTAACGTCAACGTGAAGGCGGGCATGACTTTCGCGGCCGGTCTGAGGGCTATGCTCCGCCAAGACCCTGACGTAATCATGGTCGGTGAGATGCGCGATACCGAGACGGCGACCATTGCGATGGAAGCCGCCTTGACGGGCCACTTGGTCTTCAGCACTCTGCACACGAACGACGCTCCATCTGCCCCGACCCGGCTGATCGACATGGACGTCGAGCCCTTCCTGATCTCTTCGTCGATAAACGGCGTTCTCGCCCAAAGGCTCGTGCGCCAAATATGTCCGAACTGCAAGGACTCTTACAAAGAGCCCATCGCAACGCTTCAACGCTTTGGCCTCCCGATTCCAGAGGACACTGCGGTGGACGAAAACGACAACGTGACGATCTTTAAAGGGCGTGGTTGCGACCTCTGTAAGGGATCGGGCCACAAGGGCCGCACCGGTGTCCATGAACTTATGGTTATGACCGACCAGATCCGCGACGAAGTGCTGCGCAGGTCTCCGTCCCACATTCTGCGAAACCTTGCCATCGACGCCGGAATGAGGACGTTGCAGATGGACGCCGCTCAAAAGATCATATCTGGAGTCACGTCCGTCGAAGAAGTTCTCAGGGTTATTTACGCATAAGATCATGTCTACAGAGCACAGTACTCAATTCGGCAGTGATCGCATAAAGCTACGATTATGCGAAACTGGAGAGGTGGAGAGCCGGACGGTCGATCCGGTGGAACTTGTATTGGACAAGGTCGGTGAAATCGCGGTTCTTCCCCAAGTTATTTGTCAAATTGTGGACATGACGGGCAGTGACGACGCCTCGACCCAAAGTCTAGAGCGGGCGATCCTCGTCGACCCTGGTTTCTCGGCGCGGCTTATCGCTCAGGCGAACTCGGCCTATTATGCGTTGCCCCGGAAAGTGACCTCCATTCGCGAGGCCGTGCTTTTTCTCGGGTTCAAATCGGTCCGTCAGCTGGCGATGACGGTGGGGGTCTTTGACCTCTTCGTCGGCCGAACCGACAAAGAGTCGTTGCGCCGCCGGACCTGGTGGCGCACCTCGCTCGACGCTGCCGTCGCCGCCCGCGTCGTGGCCGAACGGGTGAGGGGGATTAACGCTGACGAGGCTTATACCTGCGGGCTTTTGCACTTAATCGGAAAGACACTTTTATGTCGGTATGATCCCGCGAAATATGAAAGGGTTCAAGGAGTTGTGGAACAGGGCGCTCCCGATGTTTTGGCAGAACGTGCGGTCTTTGACTGTGACCATATCGGAGTGGGCCTTGCCGCCGCTAAAAAATGGAGCTTCCCGGAATCCTTGGTGGCAGGGCTCAACTACTTTTCGCCCGTGACCGATCGGACGCCTGAGAACCTCTTGAGGGCGACGACCGCCGTAGCCTCCAGAATCGCGAAGTTGACGACGACTGGAAAGCCGACAAGGGAGCTAAGCTCGAACCAATTGCCAGCCTGGACAATGGAAGTCCTGATGTTGCAAGAAGAGGATGCCGATAAGTTAATGGAAGCGGCCTTCGAATCGATCGAGAAAGCGGAACACGTGATGGTCACGTAAGGGAGACGAAAATGGCGAACGAATTCAGTTGGGACAAAGTGCTTGGTGAAGGGGGATCTGGGGAAGTTCCGCCGCCGGTCGACAGCGAAGCGGAACTTGAGAAGATTCTGAGCCAGATCGGCAAGCTGACCGGTCGTAGTGACGAACCAGGTGAAGAGGAGACGACGCCCGGACTCACGATCGAGCAGGCTGATACCTTAGCGAGCCACGATGCTCGCATCGCCAAGTCCATTGAGAACCCGACCGGCGAACACTACGTGCCGGCCGCGATCCCCCGCGACCTTGTCGAACCGGTCGCAACCCATATTCCGACACATGCGAGTGACGAAGACGAATTTGGCGCCCCGCCGCCGGGTCATGAACGCGAGCCGAACAAGTCGAACAACGGTAAGTACCACGTCGATTCGCTTATCCAACAACCGACATATCATAAGACGACCGACGATATGCTGCCGCTTAAGGAAGTCCACCTGGACGAGATCCTTAAGGCCGGCGTCGAACGAAAGGCGAGCGACATCCACATCACGACGGGCCTTCCTCCCATGGTTCGCGTGGACGGCGAGATCATTCCCCTGCCCTACGAAGTCGTCAACCCCGAAACGGCCAAGCGACTTATTTACGAGGTCCTTACAGACGAGCACCTGCAAAAGTTCGAGCAGACGCGCGAGCTTGACTTCGCCTACACGGCCAAGGCGGTGGCCCGCTTCCGTGTGAACGTTTACATGCAACGCGGATCGGTCGCGGCGGCGCTCAGAATGATCCCGAACAGGATCCCTTCGTACGACGACCTCAAACTTCCTTCGATTATCCGTGACATTGCAAAACGTACCAGCGGCCTTATCTTGGTCACTGGGCCGACGGGTTCTGGTAAGTCCACTACCATCGCGGCGATGTTGGATGACATTAACGCGCAACTCCAGGGCCACATCATGACGATCGAAGACCCGATCGAATACTTGCACCGCCACAAGAAGTGCATGGTGAACCAACGCGAGATGCACGCGGACACGTATTCGTTCCACAATGCCTTAAGGGCCGTCCTCCGCGAAGACCCGGACATTATCCTCGTCGGCGAGCTTCGCGACTTGGAGACGATCGAGGCGGCGCTCACCCTTGCGGAAACCGGGCACCTTGTTTTCGGCACGCTCCACACCAGGAACGCGCCTTCGACCATCGACCGCGTGGTCGACGTCTTCCCTTCGGACCAGCAGGACCAGATCCGCGTCCTTCTCGCGAACACGATCGAGGGAGTCATCGCCCAGCAGCTTCTGCCGAAGCTTGGCGGCGGCCGCTGCGCGGCGCTGGAGATCATGATCGGCATTCCCGCCATCCGCAACCTGATCCGCGAAGCCAAGACGCACCAGATGTACTCGGTCATCGAGACCAACCGTCAGATCGGGATGCAGACCATGGACAGCCACTTGGCGGAGCTCTTCCGCACAGGGCAAGTCTCCTACGAGGAGTGCCTCATGCGAGCGGTGGACAAGGAAACGTTTGCCCGCCTGGCGAAAAATGTAGCGTAAGCCTGGTTCCGCATCCCTATAACTTGTGCTAGCATTCGCATCCAGGCGGCACGCCGCCGGGAGATGGAAATGCGAAAACTAATGATCATCGTCGGCTTCTTCGTGCCGATGTTCGCGATTGCGCAAGACAGCACGGACATGGCCCAGATGATGGAGCCACCCGCCCAGATGAAGGAGATCGCCAAGCACCTGCCTGGCACCTGGGAGGGCGAGCTCACGATGTCCGAGATGGACGGCTCCAAGATGAAGGTGAAGGCGAACTTCACGGCTGGCATGGTGCTGGGCGGCCGCTTCGCCCAGGAGATGCACACCTATGACTTCATGGGCGTGAAGATGGCGGGGATGCTCCTGCTGACCTACGACGAGACCATGGAAAAGTGGGTCAGTTGGTGGTTCGACCAGACCAGCGCGACCGGGATGCGCATGGTGGAAACGGCGCAGAAAGAGGGAGAGTCACTCGAGATGACGAGCGACCCCACCCCCATGCCCGGCATGGAGGAGCCGACTGTGATGCGCTACACCCTGTCGCACAAAGGCACGGACGAGATGGGCATGAAGCTCGAAATGAAGATGCCAGACGACACGTGGTTCACGTTGATGGAAGGGACCTACAAGAAGAAGTGAGCCCGGGCGGGGCGCGGGCAAGGGTCCGCGCCCCGGTATCTTAATGCCAACTTGATCCAAAGACGCCTTGTCATCGCCATCGACGGACCCGCCGGTTCGGGCAAGTCGACCGTCGCTTCCCTGCTCTCGCTCAGCGTCGGCATCCAGGTGATGGACACCGGCGCGATGTACCGGGCAGTGGCGCTCGCCGCGATGCGGCAAGGAATCGACCCCGCCGACCCGATCGCAGTCGCCAACCTCGCGGCGGAGACGCAGATCAGCTTTTCTGCGGACCTCCCTCCCGAGATCCTGCTGGACGGGCGACCCGTCGGGGACCAGATCAGGAGCTTGGAAGTCGGCCAAGCGGCCAGCATCCTCAGCGCCCACACCGCCGTCCGGAAGAGCCTGGTGCCGAGGCAGCAGGAATACATCCAGGGGCGCTCCGCCATTCTGGAAGGCCGCGACACCACGACCGTCGTCGCACCGGACGCCGACCTTAAGATTTTCCTCACGGCAAGCATCGAGGAGCGGGCGCGACGGCGCTGGCTTCAGCTTAGGGGGCCCGGCGGGCCAAGCCTGCAGGACGTCGTCCGAGAGGTCGTCCAACGCGACCACCGAGACTACACGCGGGCGGACAGCCCGCTGACCCTGGCCGAAGACGCCGTCATCCTGGAGACCTTCGGGCTGGACCCAGAAGAAGTGACGAAGAAAATCGTCAGGCTCCTTGCGGACACTGGTAAATTGCCTGCATGAGCGACTTCAGGGGCTCGCGGGATTGGGGCCGGCTGCTGACGGCGATGCTGACGCCCTTTGCCCAAGACGGCAGCGTGAACATAGCGGAGGCGAGGCGCATCGCCAGCTACCTGGTCGACGTGCAGCGGAACGATGGGCTGGTGGTGAGCGGGACGACGGGCGAATCCCCCACCCTTCGCGCCGAGGAGAAGCTCGCCCTGCTGGAGGCCACCCTGGAAGAAGTCGGCGACCGGGCCGCGGTCGTCTTCGGCGCGGGCACCTACGACACGGCGGAATCGGTCGAAATGGCCCGCGAGGGCGAAAGGCTCGGTGCGCACGGCATCATGGTCGTCAACCCCTACTACAGCCGCCCCGGACAGGAAGGCCTCTATGCGCACTTTCGCGCGGTGGCCGAGGCGACGAGCCTCCCCGTGATGCTCTACAACATCCAGCCGCGCAGCGCGATCAACCTTGAAACGCCGACCCTGATGCGCCTGATCGAGGACGTGCCGAACATCGTGGCGGTGAAGGAAGCGAGCGGCAACGTCGGGCAGATCGGCGAGGTCTGCGCGCAGGCGCCGGCCGGCTTCCGGGTCTACAGCGGCGACGACGCCCTGACCTTGCCCGTCCTTTCTCTTGGCGGCCACGGCCTGGTGAGCGTCGCCGCCCACGTTATCGGGCACCGGATGAAGCCGATGATCGAGGCCTTCTGGACTGATCCGGCGGCCAGTGCAAGGATCGCCCGCGAGCTCCAACCCGCGATCAAGGCGGTCTTCAGCGCCCCGAGCCCGGTGCCGGTCAAGTTCGGCCTCAGCCTGGCCGGCTTCGATTGCGAGTCGGTGCGCCTGCCGCTCGTCGAACTGGAAGCCGCCCAGAAGGCGACGCTGCGGATCGCATTCGAACGGGCGCTGCCTGCCTTGACCACGGCCTGACGTTCGTAACACCGGAGCGCGGACGTCCCCGTCCGCAACCCGGCTAGCGGGCCTCTGGCCCGCATGTGACAGGAGGCTTCACCGGAGCGCGGACGTCCCCGTCCGCAACCCGGCTAGCGGGCCTCTGGCCCGCATGTGACAGGAGGCTTCGCCAGAGAGCGGGCGTCCCCGTCCGCAACCCGGCTAGCGGACCCCTGGCCCGCATGTGGCAAGAGGCTCCGCCGGAGCGCGGACGTCCCGTCCGCAACCCGGCTAGCGGGCCTCTGGCCCGCATGTGGGCAGAGAGTTGGCAGGAGCGACTGGTGAGGGCCATAACCATGCCACCCACTCGGAGGGCCGTGCCACCCGTCGAGACAAAACGCGTCCTCGACCACAGCCCCGCCAACTCCCCCCGCGCTCCCCGAGGGTTCCCCACGGCACCGGTGCCGTGGGGAATGCTCGGGGAACCCGGGGGCAGCCCTGGGGTGACGGCACCTATGCGCCGATAACAAGGGTATGGCGAAGATGCGGCCTGGGGCACTGGTCGAGGGGCTGAGCGGCACGCTCGGCAACGCAGTGGTCGTGCGGTTCGGCGACGGACGGGTGCAGGTGCGCCAGAAGGTCACGCCCCGCAACCCGAGGACGCCCCTGCAAGAAGCAGCGCGAGAGCGGCTGACCCGGGCCGCCCGGCTCTTCCGGACGCTCAACCCTGAGGAAGCCCTCTCCTGGCATGCCTACGCCCGCCGTGAAGCAGAGCAGCTAACCGCTAACGGCCAACCCGCAGACCCCCGCGCCCAGTCCGCCTTCGTCCGCCTGGCGACCAAGATCCTGCAGGTCGACCCGGAGGCGACGCCGCCGCGCACCCCACCGGCCGCGAGCTTTCTCGGCGACGCACTGGTCGTGACGGCAGCACCGCTCCCCCTCGCCCCTCTGGGGGAGAGGGGGCAGGGGGGTGAGGGGGTCCGCTTCACGGCCTCAGCCCCCAATGCCCCTGGCGTGGTCACCGAGCTCCTGCTCCAACCGCTCCGCACCAGTCTCTCCCGCCCCGACCCCGGAAAGTACCGCACCCAAACCTTCGCCACGTTCACCCAAGGCGTCCTGTCCCGCGACGTCACCGCGCCCCAGGGCTGGCACGCCCCCGCCTACCGCTTCGTCTTCCCCGCCACCGGCCAAGCCTCCTCCCTCGTCCCCCTGCCCCCCGTCTGGGTCGGGTGAGAATAGCCTCGGCATGCCTCGGCACGCCCCGTGCCGAGGCTAAACTCCAAACGTGCGGCAACGGCACTGGCGCAACTGGACGGAAGGCGGGCAGGTGGCCTTTGTCACAACGACGGCGCTTGACTTCGCCCCAGTGTTCGGCAGGGCCGAGACCCATGACCTCGTCGCAGCCGCGTTGCTCGCCGACTGCCAGCGCTACCGGGCGCCGCTGCACGCCTTCGTCGTGATGTCCAACCACCTGCACCTCCTTGTGCAGTGCCCTGCAGGCCAGACGGTGTCGTGGTTGGTGCAACGGCTGAAGTCCAACCTGGCGAAGCTGGTGCTGCCACTCCTGGACGAGGCGGAGCGCGCGGCCCTCGCCCAGCAGACGGGGCTCAACCGGCGCTCGATGTGGCAGGCGGGCTTCCGGTCGGTGACCGTGGCGGACACCGCCACCTTCGACCAGAAAGTCCGCTACGTCCACCAAAACCCTGTCCGGGCGGGCCTCTGCGAACGCGAGGAGGACTACCGATGGTCGTCAGCCCGGCTCTACCTCGTCGAGGGCATCGCCCGCGAGGACGGGCTAGACTTAAGCATGGCACTGAAGGAATTCGGAATTGAAGAGACTGAGCTCTCTGTCGCGACTAGCCTCGGCACGCCCCGTGCCGAGGCTATTCTCGACCGACAGATCCTGCTCGGCCACGCTGAACACCGCGAGCGCCATGCCTCAGTCTAGTCCATCCTCCTACGCGATGCATTCGACTTGGACCAGCCGACCTTTTTGCTCTCGCGCTTCAGCATTTAGCCTCGGCACGGGGCGTGCCGAGGCATGAACACTCGCCAGTTAGCAAATCTGGTATCGCACTTCCCTTCGAGACCGTTATACTGATGCCATGGGTCGTTTGCTCAGCCTCGCCCTCCTCGCCATTCCGTCGCTGGGCCCGGCGGCAATCCTCATCGACAGCCTTGACGGCGGATACTTCAAGGCCACCATCACCGGCAACGGGAGCAAGGACAACTTCGCCCGCGACCTCGACCGCAACCAGGTGTACGCGGGCCACCGTTACACTGCCTAAACGGTCGGCGGAAACATTTATGGGTACACGACAACGTTCGAGGTTGGGCTCGGCGAAGCTCGGGTCGTAACACCCGGGCCTGAATCCGTCAGCAACGAGGAGATCTTGGCGTACGGTCAAGGGTTCGGCGGCTCGTTTAGCATGAACCTTACCGAACTCCCGACCTTCGAGCTCGACATCGACATGGAGCCGCAGTTCTTCTTTGCCCAAACATGGATGATCTTGGTCGGTGACCGCACAGGTCGTCTTGCGACGAACTTTCAACCTGGGCTGACGGATACCGGCATCAGGTTTCAGCAGAAAAACTTCGTCGGGGAAGTGGACTGGTCGGACATCCGAACCCTCATGTTCCGGCAGTCATTCAGTGGCACCCGCAACATTCCGCTTGTGCATTACGTTACAGAGTTTCGAGCCGTGCCAGAGCCTGCTGGCTTCCTCGGGGCAAGCACCGGAGCCCTCCTGCTGGCTAGGAAGAGGGCCTGGACTCGCTAGGCTTTCACTGCTGGACGTACGCGACGTCGTGGTAGGTGGAGCGCCACTTCCCGCCGACGAACACGAACTCCGACGACTTGCCGCTCGCGATCGTCGCCGCGGGTAGTCCGGTGGTGCCGAAACGGACGGCGACCGTATTCGTCGCACTCGCGGCATGGTACACGCGGACGGTGGTTCCTTTTTCATGCCTCGGCACGCCCCGTGCCGAGGCTATTCTCGACCGACAGATCCTGCTCGGCCACGCTGAACACCGCGAGCGCCATGCCTCAGTCTAGTCCATCCTCCTACGCGATGCATTCGACTTGGACCAGCCGACCTTTTTGCTCTCGCGCTTCAGCATTTAGCCTCGGCACGGGGCGTGCCGAGGCATGAACACTCGCCAGTTAGCAAATCTGGTATCGCACTTCCCTTCGAGACCGTTATACTGATGCCATGGGTCGTTTGCTCAGCCTCGCCCTCCTCGCCATTCCGTCGCTGGGCCCGGCGGCAATCCTCATCGACAGCCTTGACGGCGGATACTTCAAGGCCACCATCACCGGCAACGGGAGCAAGGACAACTTCGCCCGCGACCTCGACCGCAACCAGGTGTACGCGGGCCACCGTTACACTGCCTAAACGGTCGGCGGAAACATTTATGGGTACACGACAACGTTCGAGGTTGGGCTCGGCGAAGCTCGGGTCGTAACACCCGGGCCTGAATCCGTCAGCAACGAGGAGATCTTGGCGTACGGTCAAGGGTTCGGCGGCTCGTTTAGCATGAACCTTACCGAACTCCCGACCTTCGAGCTCGACATCGACATGGAGCCGCAGTTCTTCTTTGCCCAAACATGGATGATCTTGGTCGGTGACCGCACAGGTCGTCTTGCGACGAACTTTCAACCTGGGCTGACGGATACCGGCATCAGGTTTCAGCAGAAAAACTTCGTCGGGGAAGTGGACTGGTCGGACATCCGAACCCTCATGTTCCGGCAGTCATTCAGTGGCACCCGCAACATTCCGCTTGTGCATTACGTTACAGAGTTTCGAGCCGTGCCAGAGCCTGCTGGCTTCCTCGGGGCAAGCACCGGAGCCCTCCTGCTGGCTAGGAAGAGGGCCTGGACTCGCTAGGCTTTCACTGCTGGACGTACGCGACGTCGTGGTAGGTGGAGCGCCACTTCCCGCCGACGAACACGAACTCCGACGACTTGCCGCTCGCGATCGTCGCCGCGGGTAGTCCGGTGGTGCCGAAACGGACGGCGACCGTATTCGTCGCACTCGCGGCATGGTACACGCGGACGGTGGTTCCTTTTTCATGCCTCGGCACGCCCCGTGCCGAGGCTATTCTCGACCGACAGATCCTGCTCGGCCACGCTGAACACCGCGAGCGCCATGCCTCAGTCTAGTCCATCCTCCTACGCGATGCATTCGACTTGGACCAGCCGACCTTTTTGCTCTCGTGCTTCAGCATTTAGCCTCGGCACGGGGCGTGCCGAGGCATAAACGGCCCCGCCGACCACGCCTTTCACAGGTGACGCCGTGGTGGTGACGGCCACGGCGGGGGTGGGCAAGGTGACCTTCACCGGCAACCAGCCGAACGCATCCGGCGTGACCACCGAACTGCTGCTTCAGCCGCTCGCCAGCCAGTTGCGCAACCCGCAGAAGGGCGGTTACCGCTCGAAGGCGTTCTTCCGATTCATCATTGGCGGGTTGAGCACGGACGTGACGGTGCCGCCGGGCTACTATGCGGCGGCGTACCGGTTCGTTAAGCTAGCCACGGGCGAGGCCACCGAGCTGCGGCAGATCGGCGTCTCGCAAGTCACGCTGGCGCTCGAGGACGGCGTTTCCCGCACGGGCGGCAAGAAGAAGGCGGCCTGACGGTTGGCGGTTGGCGGTTAGCGGTTGGCGGTTAGCGGTTCGCGGTTGGCGGTTGGCGGTTGGCGGTTGGCGGTTGGCAGTTGGCAGTTGGCGGTTGGCGGTTGGCGGTTGGCGCCTTCCAACTCGAGACCCCTCTCCCCGGTTCGCTTCGCTCACCGACCCTCTCCCTCGCAAGGGAGAGGGTTTTTGGTGAGCTGGACGACCCTGGTCTGAGGCAGGCTGGGCGAGGCGCGTACCGCCCGGGGCCCATCGAAAGTTCCCGCCGACGAATCGAAGGGCGCGGTCAGGCGTCTCAAAGCCGGGAAACACTATGTTGGGTTCAATGGCACTAGGTATGGCAATCGCGCAGGGGCAGCCCGAAGACGTCCAGCTGACGGTCTACAACAAGGGCTTCGCGCTCGTCCGCGAGAGCAGGGTCTTCAACCTGCGGAGCGGGATGCAGGAGGTCAGCGTCGAAGACGTGGCCGCGATGATCGAGGCGAACTCCGTGGGCGTCCGCAACCTCACTGATCCTAAGGGGTTCCGCGTCCTGGAGCAGAACTACCAGTACGACCTCATCAGCCCCAGCGCCATCTTGAACAAGGCGGTCGGGCAGGTCATCGTCTTCAACCGGGTTCTTCCGAACGGGCAGCGCGAAGTCGTGCGGGGCACGCTCCTAAGCGCGCCCTACGCCACGGTGAGCGACCAATACGGCAACCAGAGCGGCAGTTGGAACGGCATGGTGATCCGCACCGAGGACGGGCGGATCCTGCTCAACCCCACGGGCGAGATCGAGGTCTCGAGCCTGCCGAACGGGCTTATCAGCAAGCCGACGCTCGTCTGGATGGTCGATTCGGCGCGCGCGGGCGAGAGCAAGGTGGAGATGAGCTACCTGACCCAGGGAATGAACTGGAGCGCGGACTACGTCTTGAGCCTTGATGCGAAGGGCACGGCAGGCGACCTGAACGGTTGGGTCACGATGACGAACAACAGCGGCGCGACTTTCGAGGGCGCAAAGCTCAAGCTCCTGGCCGGCGACGTCTACCGCGTGGTGCCGCGGATGCGGATGGCGGCCAAGAACGAGGCCATGCGGTTCGATGCCGACGCCGGAAGAGGCGGATTCCAGGAGGAGTCCTTCGCCGAGTACCACCTTTACACGCTCCAGCGCCCGGCGACCCTCAAGAACAAAGAGATCAAGCAGATCTCGCTCCTCGAGGCCCAGGGCATGAAGGTCGATAAGAAGCTGGTCGTGGACGCCATGCGGACCTATTCAGGGTGGCGGCCCAGCGAGGGCGAGGTCGGCACAGGCCCGATCACGCCCCTCTTCCTGGTCGAATTCGAGAACACCGAAGCGAACCAACTCGGCATCCCGCTGCCCGAGGGGACGGTCAAGGTCTACCAGCGGGACTCGTCGGGTGGGTCGCAGATGATCGGGGAAGCCTCGATCGACCACACGCCGCGCAAGGAGCGGATCTCACTGCCGGTCGGCCGTTCCTTCGACGTCGTCGCGTCGCGAAAGCGGACGAGCTTCAACTGGATCCGGTTTGGTTCTTCCATCACCGGCGCCCGCGAGACCTATCAGATCGAGGTTCGAAACCGCAAGCAGGAGCCCACGACGGTCCACGTCTACGAGCGCCACTGGGGCGAGTACAAGATCTCGGGGAACAGCCTGCCGTTCGTCCAGGAAGACTCGAACACGATCGTCTTCAAGGTCGACCTGAAGGCGGACGAGGTCAAGACCGTCCAGTACACGGTCGAGACGACCTGGTAAGGCAAGGGCAAAACCAAAGGGAAAGCCCCGCTCTTCGTAACGAGCGGGGCTTCTTTTCGTTGTCGGGGCGGTTACTTGGAGATCTTGGCTTCGGACTTCATTTCCTGCTGGATCTGAAGCATGCCCATATCGATCATGAGCGCGGTCTCGCTGACGCTCTTCGTCGGCATGCCGGTGCCGAGGCTGATCCACGAGTGGCCCAGGACGGTGATGCTCATGCTGCCCGCAGTGTCCCCGCTGCCGACGTTGATGTTGAAGGTCGCCTTTCCGTCCGAGAAGAACTTCACTTTCGCGTGAGGCTGGCCGTCTACGTCCTCGAACCCTTCGACCTCGAAGGTGGTCGGCAACTTGCCCTGGATGTCCTGGGCCATGCCCATCATGCTCGCTTCCAGGAGCTTCTTCATGTCCATCTCTTTCGACCACTTGGTGCCGACGGAGACGTCGTCCTCGGGGAACTCCAATCCGAAGAAGCCGAGCTGGGTGAACTGCTCGACCGACCGGACCATGGCGCCCTGCGACATCGGGTCAAGACTATCCGCGTCGGCCAGTTGCACGTTGCGCGTCCCGCCCCGCTGATTCACCTCGCCCACGATCTTGACCTTCTTGAGCCCGTCCACCATGTCTTGCGGATCGCCGCCCATCCCTTGGCCCGGGTCGTCGCCCGCCATCTTGATGTCTGTGGTCGTGATGGTGAACTTGCTCCACCCATCGGCATCGGCGCCAAAGTCGATGTTCTGGGAGGTGTCGGTCTTCATCTTCATCTCCCGGTCCATCATGCCGCTGAAGGACATCTTCATGTCCGTGGACATGGTCATTTTGTAAAGGCCGGCCCCAGGCTGAAACCGCAGCTTAGTGGGCTGGCTTTGGGCCAAAGACCCAGCCGCGACAAGCAGGGCGCAAACGGTCAGGAGCGGACGAAAAGCTCGCATCTCATGAAAAGATACCGATTTTCTGCACGACTCGTTTCGTCTGAGGCCCGAATGACTTCGAACGTCGTCCGGCGTCGCCATTAAAAGGGCGAACAGGTGTACGCATGACGAGTAGTTTCGTGCTATAACTGCGTCTTAAGTCTATGTCTCCAGCAACTGCTTCCCGCGGGCGTCTCGAACTGGTCCTCTTTGGGACGGTGTGCCTGCGCAAAGGGGATTGCCGTCTCGACCGCTTCCCCACGGCAAAGGCTCGAGAGCTCCTCGTCTACCTTGGTCTTCATGGATCGGAGCCCGTGCCGCGGCTCTGGCTGAACCGAATCCTGTGGCCAATGGTGGAGCCGCGTGAGGCGCGCAACCGGCTCAGCGTCACACTCTATAACCTGCGGCGCTCCGCCGCCGAGGCGGGCACGGGATTGGGCGACGCCTTGCAGGTGGACCGCCACAACGTGCGCCTCGACCCAGAGGAAGTCTTCGTCGACGCGCAGCACTTTTTCCGGGCTTTGGCGGATTGTGACTCGACTCCGGACGCGGGGCGGCTTGCGCTGTTCCGATCGGCGGTCGAGCTCTATGGCGGGCCGCTGGCGACCGATACTGACGCCGCCTGGCTGGCCCCCTTGCGGGAGCAAGCGGACAAGCTCTACCAGGAAGCGGCGAACATCCTCTGCGACGACGCGCGGAGCCGTGGCGATACGGCCATGGCGATGGCGTTCGAAGCAAAGGCGCTGAGGGGTCCGAAGGTGAGCCTTAGGTGAGGCTTGCCACCATCTCGGTCGTTTCCGTCACGGCTTCCGCGACGGTCTGCACCGCCCAACGCGCCTGCTCCTCAGTGATGACCAACGGCGGCTCGATCCGGATGACCCGCGGGTTGTTGAGCGTGTAGGCCACGATCAGCCCCCGCTTAAGCGCGAGGGCGACGATCAGCTCTCCGATCTCGTCGACCGCGAACTCGATCCCGATGAGGAGGCCCTTGCCGCGGACCTCTGCGACCAGTTCCTGTCCCGCCAGCGCCTCCTTCAGCGCCGCCAAGAACAAGGCGCCCACATGGGCGGAACGCTCCACCAACCCTTCCTCCCGCACGATGTCGAGCGTGGCGATCGCGGCGGCGCAAGCCAACTGGTTGCCGCCGAAGGTGGACGTGTGCATCAGCGGGTTTTGGCCGAAGACGCCTTGCCAAACCGCCTCCGTTCCCATCGTCGCCCCGATCGGCATGACCCCGCCGCCCAAGGCTTTGGCCAACGGCATCAAGTCCGGCATCACTCCATCGTGCTCGCTGCCGAACATTCGGCCCGTCCTCCCGACGCCAGTTTGCACCTCGTCGACGATGAGCAGGGCGCCGACCTTGTCACAGACCCTGCGCAGCTCGGCGAGGTAGCCCGGCGGGGGGATCTGCACCCCGCCCTCGCCCTGGACGGGTTCGACGATGAAAGCGGCGACACCCTCGCCCATGGCCGCCTCAGCCGCGCCTGCGTCTCCATAGGGCACAAACTCGACCCCGGCAAGAAGGGGTTGGGCCGGACTGCGATATTTGTCCCGCCCGGTCACGCTGAGCGCGCCGAGCGTCTTGCCGTGGTAGCCACCGGTTGTGGAGACGAACCCTGCGCGCCCGGTCGCGATCTTCGCCATCTTCATGGCCGCCTCAACCGCCTCTGCCCCGCTATTGCTGAAGAACGTGAACTCCAGCCCCTTCGGCGCAACCTGAGCAAGGCGCTCGGCCAACTCGGCTTGGCGCGAATTGAAGAAGGTTTTGCAGCTCATCGGCATGGCTTCGAGCTGTCGCTTGACCGCCTCGACGACTTTCGGATGCCGGTGCCCCAGGGCAAAAACTCCGAACCCGCCCAGGCAGTCTAAGAACTTGCGGCCCTCGTGGTCCGTCACGTAGCAGCCCTCGGCCTCGACCTCGACCCCGAAACCCGCGAAGGCCATCAGCCTCGCTTGGTAGGGGTTGACGTGCCGGGCATATTGGTCCGTAACCTGCGCCAGAAAGTCGTCGGGCTTCACGGTCGTATTTTACGGGCCTTTTCCCCGCGGCTCGGGCCAGGAAAAAAGCGGGCCAAGATGCCCCGCCGGCCTAAGCCCACGGCGCCTTTCGACCGACAGATGACACGGGCCCGCAGTGGGCCGCCACGGAAGGGCGAACCGCGACGGATCGCGCGAGGTAAGGCAGATGTTTCAACTCAACAAGCTGATGGGGCCGCACTCCCTGAACCTGGAGCGCGCGCTGGATCGGACCGCGGAACGGCACAGCCTCTTGACCACGAACCTGGCGAACGTCAACGTACCGGGCTACAAGCGACGGGACATCGACTTTGGAATCGAGCTTGAAGGGGCGCAAGGACGCCGGGCAGGATCCCTGCGCCGAACAGGTGACCCCCAATCCAAGTCCGGCTCCAACCGCATCGACGGAAACAGCGTCGATATGGAAAAGGAGGTCGTCGCTATCGGCGAATCGGAAGTCCGGTACGAAACGCTTATCGAATTAACGAGCCGCTACTTCAGCGGACTGAAGACAGTTATCCGGGAAGGTAGATAATGAACATTCGATCTGCGATGGGCATTAGTGCAAGCGGCATGAGTGCGGAGCGGTTTCGGATGGACGTTATCGCGTCCAATATCGCTAACGCCAACTCCATGCGTGTCGACGGAAAGGATCCTTATCGTCGCCGTGCCGTTATCCTGAGGGGTGGAGAAGACGGTGTCTCGATCGGCCGGGTCGAAGAAGACCGGGCGAGCTTCCGCAACGTCTTCGAACCTGGCAATCCGCAGGCAGACGCCCAGGGCAACGTGCAGTACAGTAATGTGGAACCTTTGCGTGAAATGGTGGATATGATCACCGCCCAAAGATCCTATGAGGCGAATGTCGCTGCTTATAACAGTTCGCGCAATATGGTGCGTTCAGCCCTTTCAATTGGCCGGGCTTAAAGCTAGAGGACTAGGCAGTGAGAATCAACTCCCAGATCGCGAACAATCTTGCTCAGAGTGGTAAGAGCCTTGCGACTCCAGACAAGTCGCAAGATTTCGGCCAATTGTTGATGGACGCCCTGAAGGACGTGAACGAGTCGCAGCAGAACGCTATGCAGCTCCAGAACGACCTCATGGCGAATCGACCGGTCGAGTACCACGACCTGATGATCGCGATGGAACGCGCCAGCACGGCAATGTCCTTAACCATTCAGGTAAGGAACAAGCTCCTGGAAGCCTACCAAGAAATCAGCCGCATGCAAGTCTGATTTTGCGCGTGGTCGCTAGCGACCAGAATCTTCAGGAAGTGGACGTTCGCATTTTTCATAAATGGGTGCAATAGTCCAAAGGATCAAAGATTGGTGGGAGGGAGCGGACCGTACTCAACGTACGGTCACGATCTTTGGCGCGGCGATTCTGGCCCTCTTGATGGGCCTGACATTCCACTTTGCCACTGCTCCACGGTTTCAACCTGTCTACTCCGGCTTAACCGCCAAAGACCAGGGAGCTGTCGTCGATGAACTTAACGCCTTAGGCGTCCCAGTCCAGATCGGCACGCAGGGCACGGTCCTGGTGCCGTCCGACCGCATCGACGAAGTTAAGATGCGGCTCGCCGCATCCGGTAAGACTCCGAACTCTGGAAGCAAAGGTCTCGAACTGCTCGATGGGATCAATTCGTTTAACACTCCGGCGCAGGAACGCGAAAAAATTATCGCGGCCATCGAGGGAGAACTCGAGAACTCAATACTGAAGTTCGCGGGCGTATCCCAGGCGACGGTCCACATTGCCTTAGGCAAAGATTCACCCTTTCAGGACGAAGTCGTACCACCGACCGCTTCCGTGAACATTGTCGAGCAATCCATGGGGTCTGTGTCTTCAGACCAGGCCATCGCCATCGCTCGTCTGGTGCAGAGCAAAGTGACCGGATTAAAGTCTAGTGGCGTAAATGTTATCGCTTCTGGACGATTGATTTACGATGGTGACCAGCAGGGCAGCTCCGAGTCTATTGCCTCGAGGAAGATCGAGGCAGAAGTCGAAGAGTCGAAGCGACGGGAAAGGGACCTCCAGCGACGACTTGACGTGGCGTTCGGGCCCGGCAATACAGTAGCCATGGTGCAGGTCGAACTGGACATGGACTCTGTGTCCCAGCACGAGAAGATCCTCGAGTTTGGGGACAAGAAGGTCGCACAAAAGTCGACAGAGACGATGACGGACGGCTCCGGAAACACGGTCGGCGGAGCTGCGGGTCTCGACAGCAACACTCCCTCCGCCCCCACTGCAGTCGATATTCCCAAGTCTGCCAAATACTCCAGCGAGGTCGTCTCTAACCAATACCCAAGTACCGAGACCAGTCGCGAACTCAAGAAGTCGCCAGGCAAGCTAATCGCGATGACAGTTAGCGTCATCGCGAACAACACCGCTATCAAGGACGTCGCTCCCGTCCAATCGATAGTCGACAGCTATCTTGGAGATCGAAAAGGGACTCCGGGATTTGCAGGAAGCGTCCAGGCAGTGTCTTTCGACACGAGCATGAAAGACCTGGAGAAGAAGGCGCTTGCCGACTCGGCGGCCAAGGCACAGGTGCAACAGATTATAAGCCTTCTCCCCATCGCCGCCCTCGTCTTTGTCGGCTTCATGGTAACGAAGGCGCTCGGCAAAATCCCCGGAAAGACCTTAACGATGGCGTTGCCTGCTGGCGGCACTATGCAGGTGCCGTCTGGAAACCCGCAACAAGACGAAATCAGCGGCATCTTAGAGCGAAGTCCCAATTCTGGAAATACGCGTACGGTCGCAGAACTCGCTCGAACCGAACCGGAGATCGCAGAAGCTTTGCAGCAGATGGGAGTTGAAAGTATTGACGATTCCGTCGACGTCGAAGCAATCCGAGCCCGGATCGACGTTCCGCTGGAACAGATTAAAAAGATGGCACGCCAAAAACCGCAAGCGATAGCACTCTTGATCAAAGGTTGGCTCATGGAAGAGCGTAAATGAGAAAGATCCAAAACGACTTGTCAAGCCGCAAGAAGGCGGCTATCATCCTAACGATCCTTGGCCCGGAGATCGCTTCCGAGGTTGTGAAGCACTTAAGCGAGGAACAGGTGGAGGTTCTTTCGCTCGAAGTGGCGCGCATAGACAAGATTTCTTCCGAGACTAGGACGCAGGTAGTCCATGAGTTCCACGAGCTTGCGCAAGCTCAGGACTATATTGCTGAGGGCGGCGTTAATCAAGCCCAGAAGGTGCTTGCACTCGCTTTTGGCAATGACCAGGCTGACGCGCTTATGCGCAAGGTCGTTTCGGCCATGCAGGTCGTGCCGTTCGAGTTCCTTAAGCGGACGGATCCGACCCAGCTCCTTTCGTTTATTCAGGATGAGCACCCGCAGACGATCGCTCTCATCCTGGCATGGATGCCGCTTAACCAATCTGCGATGATCCTCACAAAATTGCCGCCTGAGCTACGCGGCGATGTTGCTGAACGGATAGCCGTTATGGAGCAGACCCCGCCTGAAGTCATCCGCAAGGTCGAGGCTGTACTCGAAAAGAAGATGTCCGCGATTCTGAGCCAAGAACTCAGCAAGGCGGGTGGCCCGAAAGCTCTTGTGGATTTGCTGAACCGCGTCGACCGCCAGACCGAACGGCTCATTATCGAGTCTCTTTCCGAAAACAACCCAGAGATGGCCGACCAGGTTAAGAACATGATGTTCGTGTTCGAAGATTTGGTGGGCCTGGACGACCGCGCGATCCAGTCGATCCTTAAGGAGATCGACATCAAGGATTTGGCCACTGCACTGAAAGGAACTAGTGCAGAAGTCCAAGAGAAGATCTTCCACAACATGTCCGAGCGTGCCGTCGATATGCTAAAGGAAGACATGGAGTTTATGGGCCCGGTAAAGCTTAAGGTCGTCGAAGAATCACAGCAAAAGGTGGTGGCGGCTATCCGGCGCCTTGAAGAAACCGGCGAGATCAACATCGGTCGCGGAGAGGACGATATCCTTGTCTAAATGGCGCCCACCAATCGATAAGGATGCGGTGTCCTTGTCCCAGAGCCTTGAGACTGTGTCAACGGCCGAGGTCGAGGCGTCGCGCAAGTCGGGTTCGAGCCGGCTGATGTCGGGCTTGGCAATCATGAGGGAGCAGGCAGAAAAGGAGGGTTTTCAAATTGGTAAGGAGCTTGGCTATCAAGAAGGGTTAGAGGTTGGGGCAGGGCAGGGTAAGGAAGAGTTCGAGCAGACGCACCGGCAGCTTCTTGACGATTTCAAGACCGGGCTTGAAGAGTTGGTGCGGCAAATCGAGCGATCTCTCGAAGAGTACTATTTGCGGGCCGAAGAGCGGCTCGCGACGCTCGCGATTCAAATCGCAAACCGCGCGATTTGCCAGGAACTAAGCCTTTCGCGAGACGCGATCCTCAAGATTACGCAAGAAGCAATCGCAGAAGTTCGTCACGGCGAAGAGGTTGTCGTTCGCGTCAATCCGTTAGATGTCGGGCTTCTGCATGCCCATCGGGATGACATTCTCAAGGCCGTGTCTTCCGTAAGAAAGGTCGAGGTCGTTGGAGATTCTTCCATCAGGAGCGGCTGCGAAGTTGTCTCGAAGGGCGGGGTGGTCGACGCCCGAATAGACACCTATTTGGCTCGGTTGGAGCAGGAGGCGGCTTAATGGGCGCGTTATCGCGGCTCGGCGAGGCGATTCTCGCGACAAGTAGGTTCGAGGCGCTTGGTCGAGTGGAAAAGGTGGTCGGGCTTGTGCTCGAGTCGGACGGGCCGGGCGCAAGAATTGGCGAGGTTTGCATCGTCGAGCCGGAAGACGGAGCCGAACCGCTTCCCTGCGAGGTTGTCGGCTTTCGAGGCTCGAACGTGTTGCTCATGCCGCTCGGCGATATGGCGGGCGTCCAGGCCGGAAACCTGGTCCGCGGCACGGGCACCTGCCTCCGTGTGCCGGTCGGCCATACGCTGTTGGGGCGCGTCGTCAACGGCCTTGGCAAGCCGATCGACGGAAAAGGTCCGCTGAACACGGCCGACACGTACCCAATTTTGGC
The DNA here is from genome assembly GCA_019454125.1 of Fimbriimonadaceae bacterium. NCBI lineage: Bacteria > Bacillati > Armatimonadota > Fimbriimonadia > Fimbriimonadales > Fimbriimonadaceae > Fimbriimonadaceae bacterium. The sequence continues at coordinate 1,363,426 of CP075365.1, read as the reverse complement.
TCCTCCCCCGAACGCACTGAGCCGGCAGATGATTTCGCAGCCTTTTGCCACCGGCGTGCGCGCGATCGACGGCTGCCTCACGATCGGCGTCGGCCAGCGCATGGGGATCTTCGCGGGGTCGGGCGTCGGCAAATCGACCCTCCTCGGCATGATCGCGCGTGAAGGGCAGGCAGACGTGAACGTCGTCGCGCTCATCGGCGAGCGCGGTCGTGAGGTCCGAGAGTTCATTGAGCGAGACCTCGGCAAAGAGGGCATGCGCCGGACCGTGGTGGTCTGCGCGACCAGCGACGAACCTGCGCTTGTGCGCATCAAAGCGAGTTTGACGGCTACCGCAATAGCGGAGGCGTTTCGAGACCAAGGCCTCGAAGTCCTCCTGATGATGGACTCCGTCACGCGCTTCGCGATGGCCCAGCGCGAGGTCGGCTTGGCGGTCGGCGAGCCCCCCTCGGCAAAGGGCTACACGCCCAGCGTGTTCGCGCTTCTGCCGAAGCTGATGGAGCGCACGGGGTGCGGCGAGCGGGGCGCGATCACGGCGATCTACACGGTCTTGGTCGACGGCGACGATACAAACGAACCGATAGCTGACGCGACACGCTCGATCTTGGACGGGCACATCGTTTTGAACCGCCGCCTGACGAGCCGCGGCCACTATCCGCCGATCGATGTCGGGCAGAGCCTGAGCCGCGTGATGCCTATGGTCGTCGACCAGCAACAGGTGCGGCAGGCGGCGCGGCTGCGCGAGCTCATCGCCGCCTATAGCGATGTCGAGGACCTTGTGTCGGTCGGGGCCTATAAGCCGGGCACGAGGCCGGACGCAGACTTTGCGATCGAGCGATGGGACGCGCTGAACGCTTTCTTGCGCCAGGGGCGAGAGGACGGGACACCGTTCGCGGAAACCCAGCGACAACTTGCGGAGGTTGTTGGTGCGTAAGTTCAAGTTTAGGCTCGAAAAGCTACTTGAATGGAGAAACGCTATCGCCTCCGAGGCCAAGGCCGCCTACCTCGGGGCGGCGGCAGATAGGATCAGCCGGGAGCACTCGCTCGAGGAGGCCAAGGAACGGCTGGCGCATGCCTTGCGTCAGGTGCCCAGCACCCTCCCCGAGAAACTCTCAAACGAGGCGTTCTTGAACCGTTTGGAGGATGAAAGGGCGGTCGCCGAGAGCGTGGTCCAGGCAGCGCTCGAAGACGAGGCCCTCGCGCTGGCGGCATGGCGGGAATCGGAGAAAGAAGCTGAAGCCATAAGAAAGCTCCGCGAACGGGCCCAAGAAGCTTGGCAGATAGAATTTGATAGGTTTGAACAGAAAGAACTGGACGAATGGGCCGTCCAGCAGAGGAAACTATGACGATCCAGCCGAAGGGTTATGAAGCGACCAAACGGCGGTTTGAGGAGCTTAAGGACAAACTCGACGAGTTCCGCGGCCGTCCGTCGGAACCGGAAATGACGGCGCCCTCTCCCTTCCCCGCTCCCATGGCCGGTCAGATCGGCGATTCGTTCGCGCCGCTCGACCCGATGAGCTCGGCCGTGCGGTTGCGGGGCATCGGGGCGCCTCCCCACCTCGCCGAATTGATCCAGCGGGCGGCCGGCGAAGCCGGGGTCGATCCGATGCTGTTCGATTCGCTGGTCGCGATGGAGAGCGCATACGACCCGAAGTCGGTCTCTCATACAGGGGCGTCCGGCTTAGCCCAGCTGATGCCGGGCACAGCTCGACTGATGGGAGTCAAAGACGTCTTCGACCCGTGGCAAAACCTTAAAGGTGGAGCGTCCTATCTTGCACAAATGCTCCGTCAATTCGGTGGGGACGAGGAACTCGCCCTGGCTGCCTATAACGCGGGGCCCGGCAACGTCAAGCGTCACAATGGCGTACCGCCCTTCGGCGAGACCCAGGCATACGTGAAGCGTGTTTTGAGTCGGGTTAACGCCTTGCGGGGACGATAACCATGGCGAAGGAAAAGGGCAAGGGAAAGGGCAAAGTCTTCATCATCGCCGGGATCGCGGTGGTCGTTCTTGCCGCGGCGGTGGTCGGGCTCGCACTCGCGGGGATTCTGAAAATCCCAGGGGTCACGCCCAAGAAGGGCGGGCCCGCCGGGCTTTACGGCGAAGCGGCCGGGCAGTATGCGGAGACGAAGGATACGCCGTTGGAGCAGGAGCCGGTAGCCGAGAAGCCGCCCGAACCTGCCCCCAAGAGGCCGCCGACGCAGGACCAAACTGACGACCCGAAGCAAGGGGCCAAGCGCATCGCCCAGCTTTGGAACAACCTGGACGGGCAGAAGCTTGCCGAGTTGGCAAAGGCGTATAAGGATCCGGAACTCGCCGGGGTCATCCTGCAAATGGACCCGGAAAAGGCGTCGGAGTTGCTCTCCACTCTGGACTCGGCCCGCGCCGCCAAGTTGAGTAAGGAGATCCAGAAGCAGGCGAGCCAGGTCGAGCCTAAAACCGGGGCTTGATCGCAGGTACCATCGCGCTTCTCCGGGCGTAGCTCAGTGGATAGAGCACCAGTCTTCGGAACTGGGTGTCGGGGGTTCGAGTCCCTCCGCCCGGGCCACTTCTCAACCCGAAAGCGGCCCCCCCTTCAGCATTCGCCCGCTCGCAGGCACTAGCCGCGTCCGGCGGAGACCGGGCATAGTGCGGACGTGACGGAACGGCCGCTGCTGATCGTGGACGGGGACAACCTGGCGCACCGCGCTTACCATTCGTATCCCAAGGAGACACGGGGCGAGGGCGGGCGACCGATCAATGCCATCGTCGGGTTCTTCAGCATGCTGGCCCGGGTTTGGCAGGAAGAGCAGCCGCGCGGGATCTTCGTGGCGTGGGACACGCTGGGGGTGGGCACCTATCGGAACGAGCTCTGGCCCGCCTACCAAGGGGGCCGCGAGTTCGACCCCGAGATCGTCGAACAGCTGGCGGCCTTGCCCGAGCTGTGCCAAGCCTTCAGGATAGCGACCGGCCAGGGGCCAGGCCACGAGGCGGACGACTACATGGCGAGCGCGGCTCGGGCCGAGGAAGCCCGCGGGGGCACGGCCCTGGTCCTGACGACGGACCGCGACACCTACCAGCTTGTGAACGAACGGGTCACGGTGCTCTCGCCCCAGCGCAAGACCCGCGAGCTGGCGCGGATCGGGCCGCAGCAGGTGGTGGACTACTTCGGGGTGGCGCCGGAACTTGTGCCCGATTTCAAGGCCCTGAGCGGAGATTCTTCCGACCGTATCCCCGGCGTCAAGGGCATCGGCCCAGTGGCGGCTTCTGGCCTTCTGAAGACGCACGGCTCGCTGGATGGAGTCTGCCAGGCCTGGGGAGACACGCCCAACGCGCGGCTCGCCCTGATGTTCCGCGAAGTGGCGCGCATGCGGTGCGATCTGCCCGTGGACCTGCCGACTGAGAACGTCGACTGGCAATCCGGGGCGGCGGCGCTGCGCAAGATCGGGGCCGACGGCCTCGCCGATCGGCTTGCCGACATTCCGCTCGAAGACACCCCCCTCCCCCGGACATCGGAGTCGTAGGCGCAAGCTGTCCGAAAGTGGCACGGTCCCTGCGCAGATGCCTTGGGGAGATAATGGTTCGTGCCAAGGATCGATCAAGCCGTAACGTTCCTGCGGACGCGCGACCTGGAGGCTAACGGGCGGTTTTACAGGGACTTGTTCGGGCTGGAACTCGTGCTGGGGCAGGGCGGGTGCCGGATTTACCGCTGGGCGGGCACATCGGCGTTCCTCGGCTTCTGTGCCGACGGTAAGGCGATGGCCGAACCGGCCTCTGCGATCGTCTTGACCATCGTCACCGACGAGGTCGACGAGTGGCACCGGCACCTGAGTGCCCACGGCGTGGAGACCGACGGGCCGCCGAGGCTGAACAAGAAGTACCAGATCTACCACTTCTATGCCGACGACCCGGACGGCTACCGGATCGAGGTCCAGCAGTTCCGCGACGAGCGCTGGAACCCTTAGGGGTGAATCGGGGCCCTCCGGTCGAAGACGGAAGGCCCCTGAGGTTTAGCCGGGCTGGACCGACTTGGACTTGACCGTGGCCGCGTAACGCGCCTGCTCGTCACCGAGCGCCTTGGCGATCTTCTCCGCGGTCGTGACCTTTCCGTCGTAGACGACGGTCGCCGTGAGGGACGGCTGGTCGGTCTTGACGTCTTTGACTCCATCCATCTTGACCAAGATGGACCGCACCGTGGCGGGGCAGGAGGCTCACGTCATGCCCGGAACGCTGAGGACGGCTTTGTAGCTCTTGGCCTCAGCTTCCGAAGCGGCGACAGTTGCGGTCGGCTGGGCGGCCTCTTTCTGGGCGACCGGGGACTCGGAGATTTCCGAGTCCTGCGGCGCACACCCAAAAATGGCCAGGCCAAGCACCGCGGCCAAGGCGGCCGTGATGGTCGTGCTTCGAACCATAGCAGTAAGATGTTACCGGGTTTTCGGAGGAGCCTTGAAGCCTCAAGGCCGTTGCACGGAGAAACAGCGGCCCCGCGCCTGCCCGGCTCTCGCCTTCCTTCGCGACGGCGCATGAGCCCATGGCTCTGCCCCTTGGCGATGGAAGCAGTTACCCTACGAAGCCCGTGGGCTACACCCCGTAGCCGTAGTCCCCGTTTTGGCAGTCCTCGATATAGCGCGCCAGGAGGTCGATGGACGCTTGGACGTCGCCCTTATGCACCGTCTCGTTCACGGTGTGGACATATCGGCACGGGACGCTGAGAGTGAACGAGGGGATGCCGCCATGAAGGCGCTGGACCCCGCCCGCGTCGGTGCCACCGAAAGGCAGGACCTCAAGCTGGTACTTGATCTCGTTCTTCTCGGCAAGGTCGCGGAAGTGGCGGACGACCTTGGGGTGGCAAATGAGCGAACTGTCCAGGATCTTAATCGCCGTGCCTTCGCCCAGCTTGGTGACGCTGAACTCGTCCGTCAAGCCCGGGATGTCATTGGCCAAGGTGACGTCGAGCGCCACGCAGACATCGGGGTGGATCGCCCAGCCGCTGGCCACCGCGCCTCGCAGCCCGACTTCTTCCTGGACGGTCGCGACGCCGTACACGTCCACCTCGTGCGCCTTCGCCGCCTTCATGGCCTCGATCATCACGAAGACGGCGACGCGGTCGTCCATCGCCTTGCAGGTGCATAGCTCGCCCATTTCGATGAACGTCCGGTCCATCGTCACGGCGTCGCCCAGTTCCACCCTCTCTTTCGCCGCGTCGCCCGACATGCCGATATCGATGAAGAAATCGTCGATGCTAGGCTCCTTTGCTCCTTCGCCCGGTTGAAGCATGTGCTTTGGCTTTGTGCTCATCATGAGCAATCCTGAGATCAAGCCTTCGCGGGTGTGGACCTTCACGCGCTGGCTCGCCATCTGGCGCGGATCCCAGCCGCCGGTCGGCACGATACGCAGGAACCCTTTGTCGCTGATGTGCTTCACCCGGAACCCGATCTCGTCCATGTGGCCAGCGATCATCAGCTTCTTCGCCCCTTCCCTCTTCGAACCGCGCTTCAGGGCGATCACGTTGCCCATGGAATCTGAGCTCAGCTCGCAGAACGGCTTGAGCTCGCGGATCACGATGTCGCGAATCGCTTCTTCCCGGCCCGGCGAGCCGTGCGCCTCGGTCAGCTCGCGGAACAACTCGATGTTCATTGATGCAGAGGTTACTCACTCTTGGCGCCGCTTAGCGCTGGCTCGATCCGGCGTCCTGCCCGACCTCTCAGCGAGCCACCTCCCAGCCCGGTGGCCAGTGGCAAACCGCAAGAGTAGCGCCACGCCCGCCACTTTTGGTTACCTTTTTTCCGTTTACTAGAGATGATTTTTGCTAAACCTGAAACAAAGGCTGGCTTACAATTGTTCTTTCCGGTCATGTGGCTTCCTTTTTTAATGCTGTGTGCCAGTGCCGTGGACCTTGGCCCGACGATGCCGTTGGGCGATTCCATCACCTCGGGCTATCCCGTCCCCGGAGGCTACCGTGGCTTCCTCCAAGACCGGCTTACGACCTCCGGTTACTCCTTTGACTTTGTCGGCCCGAGTGTCGAGAATTCGGCAGGAATGATTGATCCGGAACACGCAGGTTTCGGAGGATGGACCCTGCTTGACCTCTGCGACGGCAGGGACGGCAAGGGAAACGTCGCGAAATGGGTCGCCTTGTTCCGCCCCAGACTCATCCTCCTAATGGCCGGAACGAACGACTACTTCACCCCCCTACCAGAGATGGAGTCTCGGTATCGGAGGCTCATCGAAGAGGCCGGGTCTTGCGGGGCCACGGTCTACTGGGGTTCCGTGACCAAGACCGACTATCCGAACGGCCAATCTCGGAACGTGTGGGCCGCCCAGCTCGATTCGCTCATCCGCCTCCTTTGTGCGGAGCAGCGGGCCCTCGGCCGGCAGGTCTTTTACGTGGATATGTTCAGCGCACTGGACCCTGCGACCGACCTTGCGGACTACATCCACCCGAACGCCGCCGGGCAAGCGAAGATCTCCGAAAGGTGGCACCGCGCGATCACCTCCCCCAAGATAGGGTTCGCCGGGCGGGCCGTGGACTGGTGAGCGGCCGTTGAGCCGTCCTCAATCGAAGAGCGAGCGGTTCACGACGGGCTCGATAAGCGACGGCCCCTCGTTGCGGGGATTGCCGACCGCGCGGCCGACCTCGGTCAGAACCGTCTCCTCGACCGCAAGCGGTCGCAGGAGCGCCATCAACCGGGGCGCCTCTTCTGGTCCTGCCTCCAGCCAGTCTTCGTAGTCCTCGGGATGCAGGACGGCCGGCATGCGGTCATGGACCCGGGCGACAACCTCGTTCGGCTCGGTCGTGATGACGGTGCAGGTCTCGAGCAGGCCCTCGGGCCCCTGCCAGGATTCAAAGAGACCGGCGAAGGCACGCGGGCCGCCGGGCCACGAAATGTAATATGCGCGCTTCGATTTCCCTTCCCCGGCCCACTCGTAGAACCCGTCGACGGGCAGAAGACAGCGCCGACGCAAGAACGCGTCCTTAAAGGCTTGACGCTCAAGCAGGGTCTCGCAACGGGCGTTGATCATGCGTTGCCCCACGGCTGGGTCGCGAGCCCAGCTCGGCACGAGGCCCCACCGCAAGGGTCGGTACTCCCTTCCCGCCCGACCTTGGACCACGGCCGGGACTTCCTGGGTCGGCGCAATGTTGTATCGAGGGGTGAGGTCTGGCACGACAGGCACGCCATACCGATCCACGAACATCCTGCCGTTAAAAAAGACGTATCGGGCGCACACGGTTTTTGCTTATTGCTTTCCTGCGGCCCACGCCCTGCTTGGCACCAGCGGAGCTTCGCTGAGCTTGCCGATCGCATAGCGCGCGCCCTTTTCCGGAGCGGTGGAGAGGAACCCCCAGGCGACGGCGCCGTCGGTGCTCTCAGGTTCTAGGATATGGAAAGCCAGGAGTGCGAGAGGCTGGTTTGTGCGGACGAGGACGTCCCCCGCCTGGACCGTTGTCCGGTCAGGCTGGAACCGGCCCTCTAGGGTCGTCATCCGGACGCCCTGGAAGGCTTGTCTGGCGACCTTCACCTCGTCGATTGAGAAGGTTTCGCCTCGGCCCTCCCAGCTTTCAAGGGCCACTTCGAGACGGACGCCGTGGCTATGGAGCAGCTCCAGCAGCCGTGTCTCCCGGGGTGGAACCAAGTACGCGCTCGGCATTTTTGCCAGCTTGGTCGGTACGTAGCGGTCGTAGATTGTGAGGTCCAGCGGTTCCAAATCGGTCGGCACGCCTTGCGGCTGGGCGCCTGGCTTCTCGATCATGACCGCCTCCTGGCCGCGGCTCCCGAACTCTGACCGGACGGCGAACTCCTTGCCGACTGAATCCGCCGCCTCGCGGTCGGCCCGGGCGTATATCGCGTGGAGAACGTCAGCTTGCGCTAAGAGTGTGTTTAAGGTTGCATCCACAAACCTCTCTGTATCCAAAACCCGTTGCTTAAACGGCACGTAGACGAGCGACTCGCAAAGGACGCCGATGCGGTTTCTTAAACCCAGGTACGACGTGCTGTAGCGCCCTTCGACCCCGGTGACGTACCAGCCCTTCTTTCCTTCGATCGTCTCCAAATTTCCGTAGTCGAAGATCGGCAAGTTAAAGTCGTCGTTGAGCCCCTTCTTCACGGTTTGCATTAACTTTTCGCGAGCAAACCTATCGATTTCCGAGTTGGTGAGAGGGTTGAGCGGAGTGAGGTAGGTGATGGGGTAGCCGTGCCGCGTCCCGTCCGTCGTATGGAGGTCCATCATGAGGTCCGGCTCCCATTTCGTGTAGACCTCGCGAAGGAGGGACCGCATTTCCGGGCTCAAGGCTTTGATGTGGTCTCGGTTCAGGTCGAGGCCGTCTCCGTTCGCTCTTTGACCGACAATGGCAGGTCCATTCTGTCCGGGTCGGTTCGTCTCTTGTGGGCCGAAAGAGTCGTTTCCATCGATGTTATAAACCGGGGTAACGAGGAGTACGGCCTTGTCAAGGATTCCAGTCTTTTCTTGAAGGTATCTCCGCAAGAGATGGAGGACGGCTTCTTTACCTTCCACCTCTCCCCCGTGGATGGTCGCCTGCACGTAAAGGACAGGCTTTCCAAGCCGTTTTGCTTCAAGGGGATTCGTAATGAGGGGGCGCGAAGCGATGACCAATGGCAGTTTTTGGCCCCTCGCGCTTTCCCCGATGAACTGGACGCTTAGATCCGGAGACTGGGTTTGCAATCCGTCTAAGAAGCCGAGGACGTCTTCGTAACTAGACGTTTCTCGAAACTCAGTCCTTTCGGCTTTGGACTGGGGCCAATCCTGTGCCGATGCCAAGGTTGCGCCTAGCAAGAATGCGGCAAGAACCATGCTTAGCTTGCCTCGCAAGGGACGCGGCCAGCCCCGAGTTCCTTGGGCGCGTTACGCAGATGATGGCCTAGGTTCATCGCAGATTCCAGCTCCTCCGGCGCGAGCAGGGCCGCGACTTCCGGGTCGGCAGCGACTGACGCACGGAAATCGTTGCCGGACCAGGCGGCGCTGGCGTGACGCTGCGCAACTTTGTAAGCCGCCTCGCGGCTCATCCCTTTCTCAATGAGAGCCATCATCAAATGCTCGCTAAAGACGAGGTCGCCCATAAGACGAATGTTCTCTATCATCCGCTCGGAATCGACGTGTAAACCACTAAGGATTGTGGTGAGCCTTGCGAGCATGAAATCGACGAGATGAAAGGTGTCGGGAAGGATTATCCTTTCCACGGAAGAGCTGCTAAGGTCCCGTTCGTGCCAAGTCATGATGCTTTCGAGCATTGCATGGGCGTTAGCACGGACAACCCTTGCCAACCCGCAAACGGTCTCGCTGTTCCAAGGGTTGCGCTTATGAGGCATCGCGCTACTCCCAGTCTGGCCGCTCGCGAAGGCCTCTTGCACTTCAAGGATCTCTGTCCTTTGCAGGTTCCTAAGCTCTGTCGCGACTCTCTCAAGGCTCCCGGCGAAGACGGCAAGGACGCAGAGCAAGTTTGCCATTCGGTCCCGCGCGACGATTTGCGTGCTGTTCGGGTCTGGACTTAGCTCCAACGCCTCGCAAACCTTGCGCTCAAGGTCGAAGCCCGCATGAGCGTGGATGCCCACCGCCCCGCTGATCTTGCCGACCGCGACTTCGTCACGAGCTGCACGAAGCCGCGCCTTACTCCGTTCAAGTTCCAGATACCATCCTTGGACTTTATGGCCAAAAGTGATCGGCTCCGCGTGGATGCCGTGGGTGCGACCGATACACGGCTCTTGGCCATATCGCTCAAAGAGGCGCGCCATCTCCTCGCCGAGGCGCTCGGAAGACTTCAGCAACACGTCGCACGAATCCCGCAGCATCATGCCGAGTGAGGTATCGATGACGTCGTAACTGGTCAGGCCGTAGTGGATCCAGCGGCTTGCCGCCGACCCTCCTTTGGATACCTCTTCGCTCACGTTGCGGACGAAAGCCATCAGGTCGTGCCGCGTCTCCTTCTCAATCTCGTCCGAGCGCTCAAGGCTGAACGCCGCCCGCTCTCGAATCTGGGCCAAGTCCTCCTTTGGCACGACCCCAGCCTCAGCCCAGGCCTCGCATACGGCCACTTCGACTTCAAGCCAGCGCTCGTACTTCGCTTTGCGGCTCCAGATCGCTGTCATGGCGTCCGTGCAGTACCTTTCAATCACCGAAGGGCAGGGTACCTGCCCCTTTAGCTCTGGCTTGCGACTTCAGCCGCCGCCTGAAGGGCGACCCGGCGCAGCGTGGGCAAAGACGTGCCCGAGGCTTCGTACACCATGCCGTGGCACCGCCAGGTAATCGAAGTCGATATGTACATGTTAAAGCCGTCAATAGCGACCATTTCGCCCGGCAAACTGCCACCCGAGTCGCGTTGGACGTGCACATGGACCGTGCGCCCATCGACCAGATAATCAAAGCAGGCCCAGTCCTTGCCGCAGTGGACACGCTGGAACTGGCCGAGCCCGGCAAGGGCAGGGACGGGGGCGTTGATCTGGGCGCTACGCCCCGCAAAGTCACGCGCGAGTTGCACGCTTTCCGTGCGGAGTTCCATCACCGCCCCCTGCTCCAAGGGTCGAAGACGCGAGGTCGCAAAGACGGCTATTAGTAAGAACGCGGCTGCAAAAGCGAACACAACGCGCATTCGATTGAGCTGCTCCGGGGCAGAGCGGGTGACTTGGGCGAGACGGGCCTTCAGCTCCTTTTCCGGGACTTCTTCGGCGAGAACCGCCTCGCGGGTCGCTTGCCGCAGACGGCGCAGGGCTGCAAGTTCGGCCCGCGCCGCCGGGTCGGTCCGAAGGAGCGAATCGGCCGCCGTTCGTTCGGCCGCCGTCAAAGTCTCGTCTTCATATGCCTGCCAGTCAGGGCTCAAGCGTTCCTCCCAGCCGTTTTCTGAGTTCGGTGCGGGCTCGAAAGAGCCGGCTTCGGACGGTGCCGATGGGTACGTCCATGGCGATGGCTGCCTCTTCGTAGCTCATTTGCTCGACGTCGCACAACTGCACGGCGAGCCGATAGATTTCGGGCAAGGTCTCAAGTTCGGCAACGATTCGCTCGGCCTCGAGCTTCGTTTCGATCCCGGACCAGAACGGCTGTTCGACGGCGCGGTTCTCGCTGGCGTCGTCCCATTCGACCTCCAGGTTCACGGCTCGCAGGGTGGCGAGGCGCTCGTTCCGCAAAATGCGGATGAGCCAGCTGCGGATATAGCGGCCGTCGAAGCGTTGCCAATTCTGGTAAGCCTTGACGAGGGTGACCTGGACCAAGTCCTCCGCTTCTTCGGCGGATGCGCCAAGTCGGCGGGCCACGCGGTAGAGCACTTTCAGTTCAGAGCTCACTGCCGACTCAAAGTCTCGTACAGGATTCTTAAACATATCCAGCAGACCGCGCGAAGTCCCGGCAGGGGCTCTTCCGCCCATCGTCAAGATCATGGCACCACCTCGAATCGCATTGTCGCCAACCGTAACGCGGCCCCGGGCAGTTGCGTTCCCAGGTTGCCTGGTCAGACCCAGCGTGAGTGCAGGCCCGGCGCTCGGCCGAATGTTTTTGCCGTCCCTTGCGAGAAGCGACGCCGCCGTGCCGACAAAGGGACGGGTGTGTCAAGCTCCCAAGGCACGCTCGCCCGCTCGCCGACGGCGCGTGGGCTCAGCCTAAGGAAACTCATCGCATGGAGCGCTTGATAAGTTTTGGCGGCCTGCTCACGATGCTTCTCATCGCGTGGCTGCTCAGCACCCATCGGACGAAAGTGAGCTGGAGGATCGTGATTGGCGGATTGATCCTCCAATTGGTGTTCGCGATCGTGACGCTGAAGACGGAGCCGGGCCAATGGGCGTTCGCCCGAATGGGGGAGGCGGTGAACACCCTGCTGGGGTTCGTCGATGAAGGCTCGATGTTCATGTTCGGCATCAACCCACGTGACGGCGACCCGGACTTGCCAGCGCGCATTACCTTAATGCGCACCTTTGCCTTCGGAGTGCTTCCCACGATCGTGTTCTTCTCGGCGCTCATGTCGCTTCTTTATCACCTTGGGGTCATGCAGGTCATCGTGAAGGGCTTTGCGGTCCTCATGCAACGGACGTTGGGCACCTCCGGGGCCGAAACCCTGTCGGCCTCGGCCAACATCTTCGTGGGGCAGACCGAGGCGCCGCTGGTGGTCAAGCCATACCTCAATGTCATGACCTCAAGCGAGCTGATGGCGGTCATGGTGGGCGGGTTCGCCACGGTCGCCGGAGGTGTCATGGCGGCTTACGTCAAGTTCGGCGTCAGTGCCGGGCACTTGCTCACGGCGTCGGTTATCTCGGCCCCGGCCGCGCTACTCATCGCAAAAATCATGCAGCCCGAGGTCGATCAACCCAAGACGCTGGGCAAAGTCGAAATGGAGGTCGAACGGATCTCGACCAACCCCATCGAAGCCGTCGCAATCGGCGCGACGGACGGCATGCGATTGGCCGTCAACGTGGGGGCCATGCTGATCGCGTTCATCGCCCTCATCGCCTGCGGCGATTGGATCGTCGGCGCGGTGGGGCAATTGTTCGGCCAACCGGGCTGGACGATCAAGGCGCTTCTGGGTTATCTTTTTGCCCCGTTCGCGCTCTTGATCGGCGTGGACTTCAAAGATGCCTTCGCAGTGGGGCAACTGCTGGGGACCCGCACCGCGCTGAACGAGTTCGTGGCCTATATCGACTTGGGCGAGCTCATGAAGCAGCCCAACGCCTTGTCCGAGCGCAGCCAGATTTTGGCCACTTACGCCCTCTGCGGTTTCTGTAATTTCAGCTCGATCGGCATCCAGATCGGCGGCATTGGGGCGCTCGCGCCAGAACGTCGGAGCGATTTGGCCCGCTTGGGCCTGCGCGCCATGATCGGCGGTACCCTGGCCTGCTTCATGACGGCCTGCATCGCGGGGATTTTGATTTAGCTGCTGATCCGATCGACGATCAAGGGCAGCGGGGGCGCCGCCTGGTCTCCGATCCGCACCGCTGCCTGCATGCGCCGGCAAGCTTCTTCTGCCAAAGCGGAGGGGGCAAAGACGCGGGCCAAGGGCTGCCCGTCCTCAACCCGGTCGCCCACCCGGACCAACATCTCTATCCCAGTGGAAAGATCGAGTTGGTCCCCCATCTTGCGTCTCCCACCGCGCAGCTCGATGACGGCCAGACCCAGTTGCTCCGTGTCGATGGCCGAGACCACGCCCTGGGACGGGCTGCCAACCTCGTGGGCCGAAGCCACCGGTCTCGGTAGTGCCAGATTGCCGCCTTGGGCGGTGACCATCTCCTCGAACTTGGCCAGTGCCGCGCCCGAAGCGATGTGCCCCTGAAGTTGGGCTCTCGCGTCGCCCTGCGAAGCCGCCTTGCCGGTGGCCACCAAGAGCTCTGCTCCCAGGGCCGTCGTCACATCTATCAAATCGCCGGATCCTTCGCCTTGCATGGCGGCGATCGATTCGTCCACTTCCACCGCGTTGCCCACCATGCGGCCCAATGGCTGGTTCATATCGGTCAGCAACGCCACTGTGGTCACGCCCATGCGCTTGCCGGTGGCCACCAGCGAACGAGCGAGGGCACGGGCGTCGTCCAGGGTCTTCATGAATGCGCCGCTTCCAAACTTCACGTCGAGCACCAAAGCCGTGAGGCCCTCGGCGAGTTTCTTGCTCATGATGCTGGCCGTGATGAGCGGAATGCTCGGCACCGTCGCGGTGACGTCGCGCAGCGCGTACAGCTTGCGGTCAGCAGGAACCAGATTCGGTGTGGTCCCCGTGATGACGCAGCCCACATTTTCGGTCAGGTGGCGGATCTCTTCCAGCGAGAGGTCGGTCCGGTAGCCCGGAATGGCTTCCAGTTTGTCGAGCGTGCCGCCGGTCGCGCCCAGGCCCCGACCCGAGAGCATGGGCACTTGCAGGCCGCAGCATGCGAGAAGCGGGGCCAGAATCAGCGACGTTTTGTCGCCCAAGCCGCCCGTCGAATGTTTATCGACTTTGGCCGGGAAGGGCGACTCCCACGTCAACTGCACGCCGCTGTTCAGCATGGCATCGGTCAGCGCGGCTGTTTCGGTGGCGTTCATCCCGCGTAGATAGATCGCCATCGCTAGCGCCGCCATTTGATAGTCGGCGATGTCACCTGAGACATAGCCGTTAATGAAGTCTGTGATTTCTTGCGGTGAAAGTTCACCGTTGTCGCGCTTCTTAGCGATGATTGTTGTGGGCAGCATCGACTTTGTTTACCGCGACTCCTCAGTAGCCGGTGTTCTTGTCCCTTGCATCGGGCTGCAGCGCTTCCGGCGAACTCGTGCCAAACCGCGTTACGCCTAACTCGTACATCCTTTGCGCGGTGGCAAAGTCGCGGACACCACCAGCCGCCTTCACCCTCACAGCAGGGCCGCAATGTTTGCGCATGAGCTCTAAGTCCGACAATGTCGCCCCTAACGCCCTAACCCCGCCGTCAGCCTGTCTCACGAATCCAAAACCGGTGGAAGTCTTGACATAGTCGACGCCCAGCTGGGTGCAGACTTTGCAAAGCGTTATCTTGACCGCGGCGTCCGAAATATAGTCGTTTTCGAAGATGACCTTGAGCACCGCCCCGTGTTCTTTGGCAACGCGTTGCACTGCCGCGATGTCTTGCTCGACGTAAGCCCAATCCCTTGACAAAGCTTTGCCGACATTAATGACCATATCGAGTTCGGTCGCGCCGTCTTGGCAAGCCAGCCGCGCTTCGGCAGCTTTAATGTCGGTGGCGTGCGAGCCGTGGGGAAAACCAATGACGGTCCCCACCCCTACGCCAGTGCCCGTTAGGCATTGCACCGCCTGCTTGACAGCATACGGCTTTATACAGACAGTGGCCACCTTTAACAGCGCCGCCCGCTCGCAACCTTGCTGGAGTTCGGTGTCCGTCAGGGTGGGGTGCAACAGAGCGAAATCGACCATGCCGACGAAGTTCGGCGAGCCTTCGCTCACGGTCTCGCTCCGGCCCGGTCCGTCTTGTGTCGCGTCTGCACCGCATCAGTTTATCCTCGGCGCGTGGCGTGCCGAGGCGTGACGGCCTTCGCCAGGCTTGGCCGCCCAAAGCCCAAAACCTAGCCGAACCCTGCGTCGGCGGCGATGTCGCTTCGGAATGACTTTCCGGAAAAGGAGACTTGCGCCGCGCCTTCGTAAGCGAGGTTTCGAGCTTCGCCCAGTGTCTTTGCCGTACCGGTCACACCAAGGACGCGCCCACCCGCGGTTACGAGGGTTCCGTCGGCGGTTCGGGCAGTGCCCGCGTGGTAGGCAAAAGCCCCTTCCCGCAAGGGCCCGATTTCGACGGGCACCCCCTTCTCATAGGGGCCAGGATAGCCTCCGCTGGCCAGGACCACGGTCACGGCGCAGACGGGCAGAATGGCGACCGGGGGAATCTCTTCGCCGCGGGCGACAGCCAGGATCGCGTCGCAAAAATCATCCGCGAGCCGTGGGAGGACACTTTGGGTCTCGGGGTCCCCGAACCGAACATTGTATTCGAGACAGTAGGGATCCCCGTCCACCGCCATAAGGCCGCTAAATAGCACGCCGCGGTACGAAATCCCCTGACGGGCCAGGTGCTCGACGATCGGTCTGGCGACGCGCTCCTCGGCGGCCTCCAGCAAGCTCTGGGAGACCCAGGGGACGGGCGAGTAAGTGCCCATACCGCCCGTGTTCGGCCCTAAGTCGCCGTCCAGCGCACGCTTGTGATCCTGCGCGATGGGCAGGCTCAGAAGCCGGCCGTCCGAGACCATGGTCAGCAGCGAGAACTCGCGGCCGAGCAACCGGTCCTCGATCACAACGACTCTTCCCGCGTCGCCAAGGTCGCCTTTCCGCATGAACGCGTCGACGGTGGCGAGCGCCTCGTCCAAGGTCTCGGCCACGACAACCCCTTTACCGAGAGCGGCGCCGCTCGCCTTGACGGCGACCTGTCGACCGGCCGCGAAACGGCCCCGGACGTAAGCTTCGGCTTCCCCGGCGTCGGTGAACGAGGCTCCGGCCGCAGTCGGGACACCGGCCTCAGCCATCAACCGCTTCGCGAAGGACTTGCTCCCCTCGAGCTCTGCGGCCCGGGCGCTGGGGCCGAAAACGGCCAATCCAGCAGACCGTAAAGTGTCGGCCAGCCCCGCGATCAAGGGGTCTTCAGGGCCTATGACGACCGCGTCCGGCTCGATTCGGGCGGCGAGCTCGGCGATGCCTCGGAGGTCGTTCGCGGGGACGGGGTGGCACTCGCCCAATTCGGCGATGCCCGGGTTGCCAGGAGCCGCCACGACTTCGGCGCGACGCGCGAGCTTTCGCGCAAGGGCGTGCTCGCGCCCCCCAGAGCCCACCACCAAGAAGCGCACGTCCTCAGGATACTCGCCCAGTTCGCGACTCAGTGTAAGTTCGGGGCGTCTGCATAAATCGACTCAAAACCATCACTTTTTTAGTTTAGAAGTCACAAAGTATGGTTCTCAATCCAATAGCAGGTTGGACGGCATGATTACGGGCCAGTCCCATCGATGCAAAAGAAGAGAAAGCTGATTAGTGCAGCTCAATTAGTGTGTCTTTCCCTGCCGTTCCGGCAGGGTTCCTTTTTTAGATGGGCCGGCGGTACTCGAAGGCGCTGAGAAGAGTCGCGGTGTCCGCATAGTCCAGCTCTCCCCCGACCGGCATTCCGTGCGCAAGGCGCGTCACTGTGACCCCCAGCGGCTTCATGAGTTTGGCCAGGTAGAGCGCGGTCGTGTCACCCTCGACAGTCGGGTTGGTCGCGAGAATGACCTCGTCGATCTCCGCGCGAAGACGCTCGAGCAGTTCGCGCACGCGAATCTGTTCGGGGCCGATCCCGTCCATGGGCGAAAGCAGGCCATGAAGGACGTGATAGGTGCCCTTATACTCGTTAAGCCGCTCCATCGCGGCCACGTCTCGGGGCTCCCCAACGACGCAGATCATGCGCGGGTCGCGGCGCGGATCGCTACAGATCCGGCAAGTCTCCTCCGAGGAGAAGTCCTGGCAGACCTCGCAAAACCGCAGGGACTCGCGCGCGGCGACGAGCGCGTTCGCCAGTGAGCGAACATCGTCCGTCGGCATTTTCAGCGTGTGGTAAGCCAAGCGCTGCGCGGACTTTGGCCCGACGCCGGGAAGGCGCTCCAGCCGCGAGATCAGTTCCGCCAGCGGGCGGGCAAAGTGCATCGGGCGACCGTCAGAGCCCGAGGTTGCCCATTCCAGGCACGTTCGGCATGATTTCCTGGATGCGCGCGTTCCTTAGCTCGGTGGACTTCGCGAAGCCGTCCCTGACGAGCCCGACGATCAGGTCCTCGAGGGCCTCGACGTCATCAGGGTCGACCACGCTCGGATCAATCTTGATCGACTGGATTTCGCCCGCACCGTTGAACACCGCTTTGACCGGGCCCTTGTCGATCTCGACCGTTTCGCCTTGCAGCTCCTGTTCCAGGCTCTGCGCACGAGCCATGGCCTCTTGAGCCTGCTTCAAATACCCGCCAAACCCTTGTCCGCCGAATCCCTTTGGAAGTTTCATTTCTGTTGGTACGTTTCGCCGCCGAGAATCTCGCGAGTGGCTTCGACCAGCGAGTCCCCTTCGAGGATCGATTCTACCGCCGTCTTCTCCACATGGGGCCTCGAAGGTTCCTGGGTCTTCGGCGCGGAGACGAACTCAAGGGCGAAGTCTCCTCCCCCGTGCCGTTGCCAGGCCTCCAAGAGGGCTGGCATCAGCTTGCTATTGCCGCGCACGCCGTCCGCGTCGACCTGGCGGGTGAACTCGATGGTGACGGTTTTCGCGTCTTGCCCGCAGACCCGCGTCGCCATCAGGCGTTCGCGCGCAGTGCGCGAAAGCTCGGAGACGTCGGCGACCACTCGGCGCCACACCGTCTCGATGCCGGTCGGCTCATTGACGACGAGCGGCGGTCCCGCTTCTCTCACCACCGCAGCCGCGGGCGGGGACTCTTTCTTGGCCTCACGCTTTTTCTCGGGCTCTCGGGGCGGTTCTGGCTCCCGCATTTTCGCGCGTTCCACCTTTCGCTCCGCTGCGGCGGGCGGCGCTGGGTTCACGGGCTGCGCGGCTGCCGGTTCCCGCGTCAGGCGGATGATCTCGGCCTCGAGCCAAACCTTAGGGATCGTGACCTCGCGGATTTTCGCGTGCGCCACCGCGAGTTCGCTGCGATAGTGTCCGAGCCTTTCCACGCCGATCGTGCGTGCGGTCGAGGTCATGGCGGCGGAGATGGTCGCGTCCACATGCGTGCCCTCGATCCCGTATGCCGCGAGGGTCAGGTCGCCCAACCGCAGGAGGAGCGACTCCAGAAGCGCCCGCGGATCCCGGCCCAGACGGTAGAGACTGTCGAGCATCGTGATGATCTGCGGCACATCGGCGCCCGCGATCGACCGCAGGAGATTGTCCACGGTCTCGTCCGGCACGAGGCCGAGTTGGTCGTAGACGTGCTGGAGGGTGACCGGTCCGTCGCTCGTCACCATCGCTTGCTCCAGCAAGGTAAGGGCGTCCCGATAGCCTCCGTCGGCCATGCGCGCGATAGCGCCCAGCGCCGCGGTCTCCGCCTCGATCCCCTCCGCCTTGGCGACTGTCTCGAGCCGCTTCACCAGGTCTTGCACGGTGCCCCGGTGGAACTCGTGCCGCTGGCATCGGCTCCGGATCGTGGGCGGAACTTTGCTGTACTCCGTTGTGGCGAGGACGAAGACGACGTGCGACGGCGGCTCTTCGATGGTCTTGAGGAGCGCGTCGAACGCTTTAGTCGAAAGATCGTGGACCTCGTCGATGATGAAGACGCGGTAACGCCCGACCGCGGGCCGATAATCGACCGCCTCGATGATGCTCTCCCGCACCTTGTCCACGCCCGATTCGCTCGCCGCGTCCAGTTCATGGACGTCGAGCGAGTTGCCATTCATTATGCTGAGACAGGTCTCGCAGACGTTGCAGGGTTCGGACACGGGAGAATCTGCGCTCTGGCAGTTCAGCGCTTTGGCGAGCAGACGCGCGGTCGAAGTCTTGCCCGTCCCGCGTGGGCCCGTGAAGAGGTAAGCATGCGCGATCCTCCCGCGGCCGATGGCGTTTTGGATGGTCCGGACGACATGGTCTTGCCCGACTAGGTCGCCGAAGGTCTGGCTCCTATATTTCCGGTAAAGGGCAAGGTCGGGCATGGCAAGTGCCGGGAAGGGTGCGTCGCACAGAGAGACGACTTACCGTTGCTGCCTTCCGGCCCTGGCGGGGTTCACCGTTCTGCTGCCGCGCAGTTCCCGGCCCCTCGATGATAGCACTGTGGGGCCGGGCGGGCGCGTCACTCGTTCGCCGAAATTCCCGGCGCCTTTCCTGGCGTCGAGGGGGCGGACTGGGTCTTGGGTTGCTCCAGAATGCCTGGGACTTTGATCACGCCCTGGTCCACCTGGGTGGGGGCTAGGCCCGCGTAGTTCTTGGTCTGGAAGACAGGAGCGACGTCCTTCCACTCACCGCGGCGCTCGATCTGGTCGCGGCTCACTTCCATGCGAGTGTAAACGACCGGGTTCCCGGGACGCACTTCATTGTTGATGAAGTTCTTATCGGTCATGCCCTCGCCGTTCCAACCGAACTTGTCCTGGATGTAGGCGGGCGCCTGGCGCGGGTTGTAATAGAACTCGATGACGTACTTGTCCGAGGTGAACGGGTACATCGTGCGGTCGCGGCCCATATCGATCGTGCGGTTAAACCTTTGGTTTTTCACGAAGAGCTGGTCCTGCATAAATGTGCGGTCTTTCGGCGGGTCCAGATTGATGTTCTCGCCTTGGTACCACTTCATCCCGGCCGGGATCGCGTTCGGGTAGTCGGCGTCGCGCATCACGACGCGGATCCTGGTTCCCACCGGCAGCACGTTCCACGTTCCGACAATCTTTATCACGCGCGGTTCGATAACGGTCACTTGCGCGCTAAACCCTACATCGAAGGGGGGTTTCGTGTCGTAGTCCCAGGAGGGATAGTATCCTTCCTTCTTCGCTAAGTAACCGCGTTGGGCCATGCGCACGAGCAGGTTGTCGTAGTTCTGCTCGATCGTGTCGCGGTTCTGCATGTTGACGAACTCGTTCGGCGCCTTCTTATAGCGCTCTTGCGATTCTTCGAGCAAGCCGTACAGGTAGTTTGCCGCTTTGTCCACCTCGTTGTTCCGCTGATAAACGTTGTTGAGGAGGTTGCGGCGGGCCGTCATGATATCCTTATGGCCGGCGGCTTGTTCAAACCACTTGACGGCTTCCGGATAGTCGTCCTCGATCTTGTGGTAGTAGAGCCATCCCGTCTCGAAGAAAAGTTCGTAAGTCTGGTCGTTGTTGCGCGCCCCTTCCCTGCCGAGCGCGACCGCACTGGGGATATAGCGCCGGTCCGACCGCGACCCCTCGTCTGTAAAGTTGTACGCAATGTGCCACATTCCGGTGGCATAAACGTCGATCTGGTGCGGGTCTAAACGAGTAACGAGCCAGATCATCGGCAAGACGGCGTCGAAGTTCCCTTCGTCGAAGAACGCGTCCGCGCGCACCCAGAGAATGCCCGCGATGAGCTCGCGAAAACCGGCGAAGGCGAACAGCAACTGGCTCGGGTCCAATCCCGTAAGGTCAGCTCGCAAGGGCGCAAAGTTCTTCTTCCATAAAGGGAAGATGGTCGTGCCTTGCAGCGTGGCCTGCCCCAAGAAGAGGGCAGCCATTGCGGCGATCAGGGGGGCGACTTTCCGTTTCATTCTTCCTTCGTTAGACCTCACGCCGGTCGAAGATCAGGATGCCGGCTATGAGGAGCACGCCGATATACGCTAGCGCGTAACCGACAAGCCCTGCATAGTAAACAGCCTCGCTCTGGATCGCAGTTCCCTGGTTGATCGCCGCATTTTGAACGTTAAAGTTCTGAAAGTTCGGGATCACGAACTGGATGGCCCCGGCTATGCCGCGGACCAAGGGGTTAATGTCCGATCTTTCCGGATCCGCGAATGACTCGAACAACGAGTTGAACACAGAACCTAGGAGGTAGACACCTCCCGAAAGGAAGAAGTTAACGATGGGCGATACGAATGTGGAGAAGAACACTGCGACTGCGGCGAGCAGCGCCATTTGTGCGAAGAACAAGACTGGCACGCGCGCGAGTTCTCCGAGCTGGTCCAGCTGGTTTTGCTTCATTAGCATGAAGACCAGCAACATCGTGCCCGTCATTAGGGCCATCATCAGCCCGAGCGCACCGACCGCGCCCAGGTACTTCCCTACCAAGAACTGCCATCTTTGGACAGGCTTGGAAAGGATGGTGTATATGGTTCTTCGCTCGATCTCGTTCGGGATAAGGTAAACGGTAAGGACAATTGCGATTACTGCGCTTGTGAGCTGGATAACGCCCAGCGTGAGGGCGCGGAGGACGGTTGATTCCTGTCGAGGCGAGAGGGCCTCTAAGCCCGGGGCCACGACGAGGAAAAGGACGCCGATGAGAAGGATGACGAGCAAGACGCGGCGGCGAATCGCCTCACCGAGCGTCGTTCTGGCAATGGATAAGATGACGTTCAAGGCTTCGTGACCTCCTTGTCTTCAAGCATGCTGACCTTTTCTCGACCTTTTACCTTGTCATCGCTGCTGACGGCTTCGAGGAACAAGTCTTCTAGCCGTTTACGCCGCGGAATGACGCTCACGATCTCGCCGCCCGCCGCCTGGACCATAGCAACGACGTCGTTCGGACTCGACGAGTCCGGCATATCCACAATCATGCGGCCGCTGTTGATCGACACCATAGTATGAAGGTCGCGAATCTTGTCCGCAACTTCAGTGGTGCAGTTGTTCGCAGTAATCTCAATACGACCGCCGATCAAGAGCTCTTCGAGCCGCCCTTGGGCGACCACCTCGCCTTTGTTGATGATTGCGACTCGGTCGCAGATACGCTCGACGTCGCTTAGCTCGTGGCTGGAGATAAAGACCGTCTTCCCTTCGTCGCGGAACTGAAGGATAAGGTCTCGGATCTCAATGTGCGCGATGGGGTCGAGGCCGCCGGTCGGTTCGTCCAAGAACAAGAGCTTGGGATCGTTCAGCAAGCTCTGGGCCAGTCCGACACGCTGCTGCATACCCTTTGAGTATTGGCTGATCGGTCGGTTCATGTCGTTCCCCAGGTTTACGCGTGTCAGCAACCGTTTACAGTGGTCGTTGTCGCGAATGCCGAAGAGACTTGCATAAAACTGCATGATCTCGAGGCCCGTCATGTGCTCGTAGTAGTAAGGCTTTTCCGGCAAGTAGCTTAACTCGCGGTGGGCCCTAATGTCGCCGGCCTCGTGTCCAAGCACGAAGGCTTGGCCCGAAGTCTGCTCGATAATGTTCAGCAGAATCTTAATGGTCGTCGTCTTTCCTGCACCGTTGGGGCCGAGAAAGCCGAAGATTTCTCCCGGCTCGACCTGTAGGTTGAGGTTGTCGACGACGTTGACCTGTCCGCTGCGTGACTTATACGTTTTCGTTAGGTTCCGAGTCTCAATGGCAAGGCTCAATCAGGGCCTCCGAAAAATGGCGTGGCGATTATACCGGTGCGGGCGCTTCAGCAGCCCGCACAGTTCCTTCAACGACTTTGGGCGGCACAAAGTGCCGCCGAGAAAGGGACGAGGCTCGCGCTGCAAAGTTCCCGCGCCCCCTCCCGATTGCACTCGAAGAGGGGGCGGGGGCGCGCACGGCGCTAGAAGGAATAGACCCAGGCGGTCCGGTCAGCCTCGTGGCACCAGAGCGTGACGCTCGAGGGCCCGCTTTGCTTGACCGAGTAGCGAGCGCGCATCTTGAGTGTGCCACTCTGGACGTACCGCAGCTTGTTCCCACTGGTCGCGAGCTCGCGCGTCGCCATAGTCGTGGTGACTGTGTCCGTGCGCTTATCCACCGTGTCCCAGTTGTTCGTGGTCCAGTTCCAGAGCTCCAAAGTCTGCAGGAACGAGCCGACATGGACCATGCGCGCCGTCGCTTGTAGCTTCAGGTCGCTGATGAAGGGCAGGGGCGCCGTCCCCTCGATCTGCACTTGGATCGGAGGTACGACTAAGTTCGGCACCAAGAACTTGCACACACGTAACGTGTTGCCGTCGGTCGCGGCAAGACTCGTCAGGTTGCCGGCCGACGTCTTGCCCAGCAGCACTTGGAACGCGTCCGGCACCACCGTCACCGGGCTCCCAATCACGTCCACCTCTTCCTCGCGACGGGGCTGTTGGCGGGTATCTGCCTGGTTGAAGACCGCCAAGGTCTTGACCGTCTTCTTGCCGTTGAGCCGGACATCTGTGGAGCCCGTGAACGTGGCTTGGCCCGTGCCGCGCAGGATGGTCACGGTCGCCGGCAACGAGAGGATAGAGGGATCGCTTGAAACGAGGCGCAAGGTGACGTTGCGGATCGGGTTCCGGTTGATGCGGACCGTGCCCACCGTGTCGTTGCCTGCGACCACCGGATTGGGGTTGTAGCTCAAGCCGGTAATGTCCAGGTTTAAGAGCGTAAGGCTACTCTCAAAGAAGCTCGCCCAGGGATCCGTAACGCGAATCCCGACGGTTTGGTCGCTCGCCGTGTAGGAGGTCGTGCCAACGATGTCGGCACCGCTCGCCCCTTCGGGAACGACGAAGCTGGGCGGCAGTTGGGCAAGGCTCGAGTTGCCCGACAGCGGGCTCAAGGTGAACCCGCCCGTGGGGGCGGCCCGGTTAAGCGTCACCCTGACCGCGAAGTCTTCAGTGTTGTAGACCGAGGTCGGGACAATCTGAATGCGGATGAGGTTCACCGAGTACAGCGTGAACGAGGATTGGATTCCGCTTCCCGGCCGCGAAGCTTGGATCCCTGCGAGGGTGTTCTGCGGGACTTTGCTCGTCGTGACCGTGAAGTAGGCGGCGAGAGCGCCGCTTGGTATGGTCACCTGCTGGGGTGTGGTGACGAAGGGGCTGTTGTCGGCGAGGTTGACGACTGCGCCGGCGGGAGGCGCGCCGCGGTCGATCCTCACGAGCGCCTGGTAGCTGTTGCCGCCGGTGACATCCTGCAGTTCCAGCGCCGTCACGCTGATCTTGCGGACGATGATGGAGTCTTGGGCGGAACCACCGTTCGACGTGGCCGTCACGGTCGTGTTGATGTCCGCCGACGTTTGTTCAGTTTGGACGAAGAGAGTCGCCTGCGTCTGCCCGACCGGGAACGGGATCGACTGGTTCTTGATGGCCGCTTGGCTGTTCGAGCTGACCGAGATCTCAAGGCCGGGGCCCGCAGGCGTGTCGAGCGTAACGAGGAGGTTGGCCGTCTTACCGCCCGTGACCTCCGCGCTGGAGAAAGTTGCGGCCGTCACCCGGGGCTTTGTCGTGCGGAGCGGCATGCGCCACATCCCACGGCCGAAGGTCGCCGCATAGAGATAGCCGTCGCTCACACCAACGTGGGAGACGAGGGCGTTGGGCAGGCCGAGGGGGTTGGTCGCGTTGTACCAGTTGGCCCCTCGGTCGGGAGTGTAGAAGACGCCGATGTCGGTCGCCGCGTACCACTCGCTAACCGGGTTATAAGGGTCGCGGGCAACCCAGTTCACACCGATCTCGGGCAAGGGGTTCGAACCTCCGGCGCCGGAACGGTCATGCCAAGTCGGGTTGACGGAGTTCGCGGCGATGGTCTCCCAAATGCCGCCGCCCGCCCCCGGTGCAAGGTTGTTGCCGGTGCAAACAAGAACGGCGCTCGGCAAATACGGGTTGACGTCGATACACCGGATCGCGGTGTCGAAGGTGTCGATAAAGGTGAAGCCGGCCGATGGGTCGGTGGCGGAATAGAACTTACCGTCGCTGGTGCCGACGTAGGCACCGTCGGTCGCGCTCACGTAGGTGCCGATGGCCGTAATGACCTCACCGGCATCGCTCGCGAGGTGCGTCCGACCGTAGTTCATGTCGTAGAGCCAGAGCCCCGAGCTTTGGTGGCGGTAGACGCGGTGAAGGTACTCGCCGCCGAAATAGAAGGACTCCCTCTTGCCGGGGATGTCCGTCATCGGCCCCATGAAGGCCGTGTCTTCCGAGTTGAACCAAGCCGGCGTCAAGGTTCCAGAATTGCCCCACCCGTCGCGAGTAACCTGGATCCGGTACGTTCGGTTGTCCTTGTCCAGCCCAAAGTTTTGCCAAGTCGTTTGCTGGGTCCCTGGTGCCTGGTCGTCGATGATGCTGTAGGCGCCGTCACCGCCGGAGCGCTGCGCCCAGTTCTGCGGGTCGACGGTGCAGTGTGCCACTCCGTTGTGCCAGATGCCGGTGAGGCAGTAGTTCGGATAAGTGGAGGCGCTGGGGTGGTAGGCGGCGTTCACGTGCTCGGTGAACCGAATGCTCTGGTTCTGGTCGGAAAAGCCCCAGCCCACCGCACCGAGGTAGGTGCCGAAGTAGATGCCTCCGTCGTTTGCGATCAAGCAGCTGTTCTTGAGGGTCGGGTGAGGCTCGATGTTGTGGTAGTCGACGTGGATCAAGCGGGTGTCCGCGGGGCGGCTGATGCGAGTCCAGCCAGAATTCGACGCCTTCTTGGCGTAGAGCTCTACCATTCCGAGCATGAGGATGTCTTCGCCCGTGCCGTTTGCGACCGTGTTCACGCACTCAAACGCGTAGTTGTAGTCTTCTTGGCCCCACTCGATGCCGGAAGTGGAAAGCGCGCTCCAGTTCGTCCCGTTGTCGGTGCTGCGAAGGATGCGGTGGGCGTTTGTTTGCACAACGTAGACCGTGTCCCGTGCGGTTGTCGAAGTCGCGACGGTCAGGATGCCGTTGTCGTACGAAAGGTTCTTAAGCGTGTTCCACGACGTGAAGTTGTCGTCGCTGCGTAGCACATCGTGGGTCGCGGAGTTTGTGGCGTAGATCCACCTCTTCCCGCTGCCGCTGATTCCCGCCCGCAGGGTGGTGAACCCACTGCCGGTGGAAGAGACGATCCGGTTCCAGGTCTGGCCGTAGTTCGTGGACTTCCAGAGCCCGCAACCAGCTGCGTCCATCGTTCCCCGGCCGACCGCCGCGAGGACCACGTTTGGCGCATCCGGACAGACGAGCACATCGGAGACCTCGCAACCCTTCAGGTCATCGGCGTCGAGCGGGTTAGTCCAACTCGAGCCGCCGTCCTGGGTGCGGAAAAGGCCGACGCCGTAACCCCACCAACCGGGATAATCGCCCGAGGCGACATAGACGCGGTTTTCGTTGGTCGGGTCGATCTCGACCGAACTTGCATAGGTGTAGGGCCAGTCGCCGCCGTAGATCGTGAAGCCGGCGCCGCCGTTCGTGGTCTTAGCAGGCCCGCCGGTCGCGCCGACGATCCACCAAGTGTTCGAGTTCTGCGGACTGATGGCGACGTCGTTGCACCGACCGCCGACGAGGCCGCTGACGCCGTTGGAGGCCTCTAGCGCCCTCGGCCCAAAGAAGGTCCAAGCCGTGCCAGGGTAGGCAGGAGTAGCCATCGGCTCCATCGCGTCACGCTGCTTCATGGCCTTGCGAACCCGGGCCGAGTCTATGGTTGCGTTGGGCCATGCGCGCATTCGGAGCATGTAGGAACGCATACCAAAGAACTCTTCTTGCTCTTCAGCCCATTCGTCCTTCTCCTCGTCCCAGAGTCCGGCGGCCTTGCACCGCTCCTCGTACCTTTCAACCTGGGCCAAGTAGTCGTCGATATGCCGCCAGTTGTCCAGTTGCTTAGGGGCCTGGGGCCGTTTGAAGGCAGCAAGTGCGCCGGCGACACCGTCACCCGGTGCCTTGAGCGCCGCCGCCGCGATTAGTGTCGTCAGCATTGTCTTTCCTCTGGGGCGAGGTAGCCCCAACGCACACTTTGGCGACCGGACCGCAAACTTAACGCAAAGTGGCGACAACTGAGAGAAGCGATAGGACGCGGTGCTAGGGAGAGGCGTCGCGCTCGCTGATGTCCAAAAGCAAGTCTTCGAGGGGGACGAACTCGTACGCCTTTGTGGCAAGACGGAACTCGTCCGGGGTCAGTTTGGAGCGCAGGGCCTGGATCTGCCCTTCGAGGTCGGGGACGGGGTCGCCCTTGGACCGCTGGGGCTCCAGCCCTTGTGAGCTGAGGTAGCCCAGCAGGCTGACGGCTTCGAACGGATACCCGGTCGCGGCGTACCACCGCGCGGCCGCGGCCACGCACTCGGCCATCTGTTCCCTGCCCCGCGCTTTGCCGACTTGACCCGCGCTGCGCCGGATCAATTCCCAAGCCTCCCCCAGGCGTCCGAGGCCGATCTCTGCCAGGGCGGCGTCGTGGAGCCAGGCCCGATGGGCCGGATCGATCCCATGCTTTTCCACCAGGGCTCGCGCTTGGGCAAAGCGCTCGGCCGCTTTAGCCCAGTCCTGCCTCACTAGGGCGACGAGACCCCAGTGGTGGGTGTGGTTCGCCGTCCAATCGTCGTTGTCGCGGGCAGCGGCTTCGGTGACGGCCGTGCTCAGAATTGCCTCGGCCTCTTCCAAATGCCCGGCAAGGTAGAGGGCCAACCCTTTGTTGCCGAGAAGGGCGTTCGCCATAGGCACCTCCCCTGCCTCCTTTAGAACCGCGATCCCGTCGTCGAACGCTTTCACGGCGGCCTCGACGTCCGCGTGCATGGCGGCGTTGCCGTAGGAGTTGTAGTAGCGGCCGAGCAAGTTCGGGCTGGTTTCGGAGGGAAGGCGGCGCAGCCCCGCCTCGATGATGTGGACGGCCGCCTTGTACTCACCCAGGCCCACGAGCATCGTGGAGAGCCCCCGGTAAGCCATCGCCAGAGCTTCCCCGGATACGTCTGGCGCGGCGGCGATGGCCCTCTCGAACCACCCCCTTCCCTCTCGGTTCATGGTCCGGCTCCACCAGTAATAGGCGAGGCCATTCGTGATGTCGAGCGCCCAGTCCGGACGGTGCTCCAGCGACCATTCGAAGGCTGCGCGCAGGTTCTCGTACTCTGCCTGGCGCTCGCTCATATAGCCTTCGTTGTAGGGTTGTTGGCGGAGCCGGGAGTCTTCGATCCACTCGCGCATCGCCCTGGCGAAGTCGGCCCGCGCGAGAGCCCGCCCATCGGGCTCGGCCAACGCCAAAACGAATTCGCGAACGGATTCGTACATCGTGAAGCGCCTCGCCTCGCCAGGCATCTCGTGGACCAGCGAGGATCGCAACAAGGCCTGCATGAGCGGGGCGACCGGCCGATCGGGCACCGTGCTTTGGGCCGTAGCCAGGGTCCAGCCGGCCCTGAAGTGGGCCAAGCGGTCGAGCAAGGCGTGGGCCTCTGGCACCATGCGATAGCTCCATTCGATGCATGACCAGAGTCGGCGGTGGCGGACGGGCCAGTCAGACCGCTCGTCGCGGAGCAACCGGAACCGGTCTTCGAGCTGGGCCAGCGTCTCGGCAGGTGTGAGGACGTCCGCGTGGGCGGCGGCGAGACAGATCGCCAAAGGCAGGCCTTCGAGCCTGGTCACGAGCTCCGCGATTTCCGTTTCCGCCCCGATGACGGGCCGGCCTTGCGTCGCCTCTGCCCGCTGGCGGTAAAGCAGGACGCTCGGCGCCTCCTCACTGGCCATCGGCAGGGGGAGTGGTTCCAGGCGGTGGACGACCTCGCCGGGAACGCCAAGGGCGGTGCGGGTCGTCGCGACGACCGCTATCCGGGTACAGGCTTGCAGCAGCGCGTTGACCGCTCCCGCCGCTCCCGGTCCGATCTGCTCCAGGTTGTCCAGGATCACGAGGGATTGCTGGTCCCCAACCGCCTCCCGCAGGGCGTCCAAGGGGCGCCCCCCATCCGCATCGGGGACCACGACCTGGGCGACCGTCGGCAGGATCGCGTCCGCGTCTGTGATCGAACTCAAGTCTACGAACCAAGTCGGGTGGTGCGTCTCGCGATGAAAGCAGACGGCCAGTTCTTGGGCCAAGCGGGTCTTTCCAACTCCGCCAGTGCCCAATAGGGTTTGGCACCGCACGCCTTGGCCCGCTGTGCCCCTGAGGGCTTCCAGTTCCCTTTCGCGGCCAATGAGGGGAGGCAGCAGCCCGGGCAGGTGGCTCTGAAGGCTTGGCCGTGACGCCTGCCGCCGCGCAGTGCGCGCCAGGAGCACTGTGGCCCGAGACGGAGAAACCGCGAGCCGCTTACGGAGCTGGGCCTCAAACCGGCGATAGCGCCGGAGCGCCTCGCCCGTCTCCCCCTCGGCAAGCAGCGCCTCCATCAGCCACCTAAGCCGTTCCTCGTCATCGGGAAGCTCCGCCGAAAGGTGGCGCAAGAGGTCGAGCCACTCGCCGGCCAGCGTTTTGCAGCCACCTTCGACTGCGCGTCGGACGTCGTGGTATGCGCGCTCTCGCTCGGCCTCGGCCCAGAGCTCCTCGAACTCCGGGAGGAACGGGCCGGCGCAGACGCGCAGTCGGGCCACCAAATCCTCCGGGCTTTCCTTGACCGCCGCGCGCAGATCCGCCAGATCGCTCTCGAAAGCGGCCGAGGCCAGCCCCACGGAAGCCCGCTCGATCACCATCAATGTCTCCGGCTCGATTCCGGCCGCGCTAAGGTCGCGACGGAGCAAGGGGAGGGCGTTTCGAAGGCTCGCCAAGGCTGCTTCCCGATCGCCCGGCCAGATGGCGAGGGCCGCGAGCTCACGGCTCACGGGTTCGGGCCGCAGGGCGAGGTAGGCAAAGAGCGAGGCGACCCGTCGGTTTGAGAACTCGACGGGCCGCTCCCCCACGACACGCAGACCGCCAAAAAACGCGACCCTCACAACCGGTCCTTAACCCAGGGGCTTGCCCAGGACATATCTTATCACTGCACGGAGACCTTGCCGCCGAGGCGGGCGATCGTTGCGCTCGACTCCGATTTTTCCCAAACGCGAACGGGCCGGCCCGCCTTCAGCGCCGCGACGGCGATCCGCTCCATGTTCCCCCCAGGGCGGACTTCGGCAAAGGCAAGCGCCGTCGAAAGGGCGCCGACGAGCCGGTCGCGCATGCGGTTGCTGTTCGGATGGAAATCGCGGTCCGGCACTTGGCACGAGACGGCCAGGTCGGTGCGGTCGTCGAACTGGTGGCGCCAGAGCCGGGCCGTGCGAAAAGGCTCTTCGCGCAGGTCTTCGCCCAGCGCCTTGACGAGCCCGCGGTCCAGCACCAGCACGCGCGGCGCACCATAGCGCAGGGGGACTACGGCGGACCGCTGGTACTCCGGCGTGTCGTGCCCGGCGACCACGACCTTCCCGTCCAGGACGCCCTCTTCGGCCACCCGCTCCACCCAGTCCAGCGCCTCCGGCGCGCTCATGCGACTGGAGAGGACGCAGAAGGTGTCCGCTTCGAGCAGCCGCAGGTTGCCATAGAGGAAGAGCACGCCCGGCGGGTCCGCCTCCATCTGCTCGATGCGGCGCGGATAGTGGGCGTCGGCGGCCGTGACCATGCGGACGCCAAGCGGGGTCAGGCGGTCTTCCAGCGCCAGGGCGTCGTGCACCCGCCTTTGCACGTCCGCAGTCCAAGCCTCCGCCGCCGGGCGGTTCAGGCGGTACTCCTCGCGCAGGGTCTCGAAACCGAAGCTGAGGAACTCGTCCGGGGTCCGCCCTAGCAGGTCGTTGCGAGTGAGGATTCGGGTGACGGACTTGCCGCCGATTCCGGGCGTAAGGGCAAGGGCCAAAGCCAGACTTCTGCGGGAGAGGGGCATGGCGGGTTAGCTGACCGCCCGGACGATGGCGCCGAGCAGGAGGTCGAGCACAGGTTGTTGCAAGCGCTTCATCACGGCCTCGACCCCCGTATGGGCCAGAACGTCGTCCTCGAGGCCGCAGGCCAGGTTCGTGACCGCGGCCAGGCAACCGTAGTCCACTCCGCTCTCGCGCATCAGCACCGCTTCCGTGGTGGCGGTCATGCCGACCACGTCGGCGCCCACATGCTGGAGCATGCGGATTTCGGCGGGCGATTCGTAGCGGGGGCCGTCCGTCGCGGCGTAGACCGCTTGCGGCTCGACGATATGGCCGAGCTTTTCCGCTTCTTCGACCAGGGCTTTCCCCGCGGGCAGGGGCCGCGAGAAATCGACGTGGGCAAACTCACGGTCGAAGCGGGTCAGCCGCCGGCCCGTGAAGTCGAGGAAGTCGGTGACCACAGCGAGCGTGCCTGGCGTCCAATCCGCGCGAAGCGAGCCGACCGCCGCGCTGGAGAGGCAGGCGCGAACTCCCATACGGGCGAGGCCGTCGGCCACCGCGCGGTAGTTCACCAAATGGGGAGGGGTGCGATGGCCCATGGAATGGCGCTGCACCGCCACGATCCGCACGCCCTGGTGCTCGAACAGGCGGCCACGAAACGGCCCGAAGGGCGTTGGCACGAGAATTTGTTTCCCGGCCATCTGGGTCAGACGACGACCAATGCCTGTGCCGCCCACCAAGGCGGCGTCCGCCCGCTCCACACGCACATGTTACCGGTCGGCCATACTGGCGCGCGTGCCCCAGCGGATCACCTTCCAAGGCGCAGCCCGGACCGTCACGGGCAGCAAGCACGTCATCGAGTACGAAGGCAAGCAGATCTTGGTGGATTGCGGCCTCTTCCAAGGGCCGCGCGAGCTTCGCGAACTGAACTGGGAGCCGCTCCAGTTCGACCCGGCGTCGCTGGACGCCGTGATCCTGACCCATGCCCACACGGACCATATCGGTTACCTGCCCAGGCTGATAAAGCTCGGCTTCCGAGGGCCCGTCTATGCGACGCCCGGCACGATCGGCCTTTGCCGGATCAGCCTGCCCGACGGGGGCCGGCTGCAGATGGAAGAGGCCCGCTATCACAACCGGCACGGCACCAGCCGCCACCGCCCCGCCGAGCCGCTTTACACTGAGGCCGACGCCTTCGAGGCGCTTAAGCCGATGCGCCCGGTGCACTACTTCCAGTGGCAGGACCTGCCGCGAGGGGCCACTTTCCGATTCATCCCCGCCGGCCACATCCTGGGCTCCGCCTTCGCCGAGGTCTACTTCCCGGACGGGCAGCGCATCCTTATGAGCGGCGACCTCGGCCGGAACGACCGGCCGATCATCCACGATCCCTCGCCAGTGGAGTTCGCCGAGTTCCTCGTCATGGAGAGCACCTATGGGGACCGGCTCCACTCGAAGGACGACCCAAAGGCGATCCTGAAGGCCGTGATCCAGCGCGCCCAGGCGGAGAGGGGCGTGGTGGTCGTGCCGAGTTTCGCGATCGGACGTACGCAAGAGCTTCTCTGGCACCTGCACGAGCTGATTGAACGGCGGGAGATCTCCCGCATCCCGATCTACGTGGACAGCCCCATGGCGAGCGCGACGACCCTGCTCTACCTGAAGGAGGACGAGGACCACGACAAGCAGATGAAGATCGACTTGAGCGAAGGGCGGTCGCCCTTTTCGAACGACCTCGTGACCTTCGTCCGCGATCGGCAGACCTCAAAAGAGCTGAACGACTCCC
The DNA here is from genome assembly GCA_019454125.1 of Fimbriimonadaceae bacterium. Lineage (NCBI taxonomy): Bacteria > Bacillati > Armatimonadota > Fimbriimonadia > Fimbriimonadales > Fimbriimonadaceae > Fimbriimonadaceae bacterium. The sequence continues at coordinate 1,331,225 of CP075365.1, read as the reverse complement.
ACGGGCCGTTCGTGGTGATCAGTGGGAGCGGCATGGTGAGCGGCGGGCGCGTCGTGCACCACTTGAAGCGGCGGCTGGGTGATCCCACCACGACGGTCCTTTTCACCGGCTACCAGGCCGAGGGCACGAACGGACGCAGAATGATCGACGGGGCGGATTCGGTGGAGATTCTCGGGGAGGCCGTGCCGATCCGGGCGAAGATCGAGCGGATCGATTCTATGAGCGCCCATGCCGACGCGGACGAGATCATGGCGTGGCTCGGCCACTTCAAAGAACCGCCCAAGCAGACCTTCCTTGTCCATGGCGAACTTCCCGTCCAAGAAGCCCTAAAAGCCCGCATCGAAAGGGAGCTGGGGTGGAATGTGGGGATTCCCAACCTCCACGAGACGTTTTCATTGGAGTGACCGAAAGGAAGCAGGGCTCCAAGCGCTTTGACCAGTTGTGGACGGGCCTTGTGCTGCTGGCGTTTCTGTCCGTGTCCTTTCTGGTCTACTATGGCTATTCCGGCGACGATACGACCTCGCTCGGCTTCGTCGCGAACTCCTTGCACTCTGCGCTTTGTCTTATTCCTCTCGCCTTGGCCCTTCCCTTCGCTCTCGCACGCAGGAACTGGAAACGCTTGGCCCTATCCATACTGCTTCAAACCGGCCTTTTTGTTTATGCAGGTCAGTGGCACTTCCCGCGTTCCACGGCTGCCAGCGAGCCTGGACAGATTCGCGTGATGTCCTATAACGTCCAGCATTGCTGGGCCGGGGTCGAGAAGGTCGCGGCGACGATAAGGCGCTGCGACCCCGACATTGTGTGCATGCAAGAGCTGGATTGGCGCGGTGAGGACGCGGCCACGTATAACGCACTTCGTAAAGCTTTACCCGAATACCGCTTCTATTGCAGCAACGGTCGGACGACGGCCACTCGATTACCGATCGAGTGGCAGCGCGAAGTTTGGCTAACAGAGTTCTCTTTTTCCTGGAGCTGTGTCGAGACAAAGGTGAGAAAGGGCGGCGCCACGCTCCGGGTCGTGAACATGCACATGCCCAGCTTCCGCACGGACGTCATGCTCGGGCGGCCGCTCCACCAACTTTGGCGCCGCTTCGGCGAAGTCGGCACGGAGCAGGCTTGCCTCCTTCGCAAGGTCGTGCCGATCGCAAAGGGCCACGGAGATCCTGCCGTGCTCGCGGGAGACATGAACCGGTCCCCTTCGGGCCAAAGCCTTCGCGAGTTGCAGAGGTGGGGACGCGACGCATGGGCTGAGCGCGGCATTGGCCCCGGCTGGACGATGCCCTCCCGGACTCCGCTCCAGAGGATCGACCATGTTTGGCTGTTCGGGCGTACCGGATGTGCCACGGCGTTCGTCGAATCTTCAGGAGCCTCCGACCATAATCCCTTGGTCGTCGATGTTTTGGTAGACAAATAGGTCGGGAACTTGATCCTTGGCGTGCTATCGGGCCATTGGCCTGTGCGCTGTCAAGAATCTGCCAATACTTAGAGCAGGTTCTAAGGCTTTCGCGATGGATATCCAGTCACTCTTTTACGGGATCGGCGGGTCAGCGGTCATTTGGCTTCTGATCGACCTTTTCTATTACCGTCGGAAGCCGAAGGACGAGATGGAAGCGGCTTGGGAGCGAAGGTTCGAAGCCGCCCAGCGCGAGATCGACGAGCTACGGGCGAAAGCGGCAGGCGCCCCTCCCGAGGCTGACGAGAACGTTCGGCTGGAACTGCTCCAAGCCCAGCGGCGCATCGCGGAGATGGAGCCCATCGCCTTAGAGCGCGACAAGCTGGCAGAACAACTTAGAGAACTACGGGCCTCTTCTGGCGATTCCGGCACGTGGCAGGAGCGCCACCGCCGGGCCCTGGACGAAGCCGACAAGCTCCGTGCGCGCCTCCGTGAGCTCGAAGAACTGGAGGACAAGTACGCCACCGTGGTCGCCGAGCGGGCGACGCAAGCCAGCATCGACCCCGAGCTGGCGGCTGAGAACGCTGAGTTGAAGGCGACGCTCGAGAAGCTGAAGGCGATGGTTTCGGAACGAGCGCACGCGGCGCTCGACCCTGCCGAGCTTCGCGCCCTTCGCGACCGGGCCGCCACCGTCCCCAACCTCGAGGCCCAACTGCTCCAGGCACGTAGGGAGCTTGAACTGGAGCGCAAGAAGGCTGCCCCGACCCCCGCGCCGGACCTTGCCGAACTGGCCGGCCTAAAGGCCCGCGCAGAGATGTTGCCCCGGCTGGAAAGCGAGCTTGCCGCGGCGAAGCAGCAGGTCGAGAAGCTCACCCGCCAGGTGGAGAAGGCACCCGCCTTGCAGGTCGCGGAACTCGAAGCGCTGCGGGAACGCGCCTCTCGGTCGTCGTTGCTCGAAGCGAGGCTGCAGGATGCAAACAACGAGCTCGCCCGCATCTCGATGGAACGGGGCGGGAAAGACGTCCAGAGTGAGCTTGAGGAGTTGCGCGCCCAACTCGCCGCGAGCCAAGCCGAACTCACCCAGCAGCGCGGCCGCGCCAGCACGCCCTCTGGAGCCTCGGAGGAGTACCGCGAACGCTATGAGCGGCTCGCCGAACAGGCCGCCGGCCAAGCGGCCACAATTGAGGCTCTGATGCGAGAACTTGGCAACGACGCCCCCGCCGAGACTACGGAGCTCCGAGCCAAACTCGACCAAGCCGAGCGTCGTGCTTCCGCCCTGGAAGACGAACTCGCTGCGATGCGAGAACAAGCGGCCGGGATCGGCCAGGCCCGACAGCTGCTCGTCGAAGCGGCCAACAAGCTTAAGGCGATGTCGGGAGAACTGACCTCCGCCCGCCAGCGGGCCTCCGACGCAGAGACCGCCCTTCTCCGAGTGGAATCCCAGACGGCCGACCTCGCCAAGCTTCGAGAGCAAGCCGAAGCGGCCCAGCGCGCGACTGAGGAAAGCGAGGCGCTCCGGAAAGGGTTTGAGGCGGCCAAACAAGCGGCGGCAGCCTCCGCCAAGGAGGTCGAGCGTTTGAACTCGCAGCTCGAAGAGCAGGCCAAGTGGCGTGCCGAAGCGGAGCAGGCGAGCACGCGACTTGCCGAACTGGAAGGCCAAAGCGCAGAGTCCCGGCGGGCCGCGGAAGCGGTAGCGAACGAGGCCAAGGAACTGCGGGAGGCTCTGACCAAAGCTAAGGCAGCGGCGGCGACCGCGCAAGAAGAGGCCCATAGGCAAAGCGGCAGGGTCGCGGAACTCCAAGCGGCCGTCGCCGATCTTCAGGCGAAGAAGGCCAGCGAGCGCACCGCAGAGTCCACCAAAGTCAGCCAGGCGCTGCAGGAAGAAATCGAAGAGACCCGGCGAATCCTGGAGAGCCTCGACGGGGGCACCTCGGAACCAGAACCACCGAGGCCCAGCGGGAACAAACCGGAGCCGGTGCTTGTCCAGGGGCAGGGCCGCGTGCCGGGCGTCTCGCTCGCCTCTCGTCGCGACCCGCTCGACGAGATCACCGGGCTCGGCCCGGTCTATAAGAAGATGCTGTGGGACGCGGGAATCCTCACGTTCGGGGATCTTGCGGCAGCCGGACCGAAAGTTCTGCGAGAGACGCTCCACCTTAAGGAATGGCAGGGCGTGGACTGCGACGAGTGGATCCGGCAGGCTGCGGCCATGGCGCGTGAGGAAGCGTCTTGAGTCGAGGAGGGCCGAGCAACCTCTATACGGGCTTCAAGGCGTTCGTCGCCGCAGGCTCTTTCATTGGCGCTGCCCTCAGCGGCCATGGCGGCGGAGTCGCGATCCGTACAGATTTTTCGATAGAACCGCTACAAATTAAACCCGTGGCTGGGCAGCCCATTACGCTTGAGGGCCACGGAAAGCCAGGCTACATCGTGCGGCTCAGTGCCAACGAGATGCCGATCTCGACGGGCGAGCGGAACCTGACCGTCTCCGACGAGGGCACGTGGGCCTTCGAATGGAGCCCGCGGATTGCCGGAGAAGTCCTGGTCGAGGCCCTTTTTCTGGATCCAGTCTCGAAAACGGAGGTCGCGCATCAAGAACGCTCGATCGAAGTCCCCGGCGAATCCTCGCCGATCCAGCTTAAGGTCCCTGACCCCAAGAATCCGACCGTCGAGCCCGGCAAGACGCTGGTTTCCGGTATCGCCGAACCGAAGTCCCGGCTGCAGGTCCGCGTGAACAACGCGCTTTGGCATGAGATCACGGCGGACGCCGGAGGCAGGTGGCAAGTCGTCCTCAATCTTCGAGAGACCGGCCTTTATGAGTTGGAAGTCGAGGCGGTCGGTCGGAAGGGCCAGCGCATTGCCATGATGGAAAAAGTGCCGCTGCGCGTCGAGAAGCCGGGCGAATCTGTCGACGATCCAAAGTTCGAGATCAGCGGCGTGCTGCGCCGCCCTCAAACGAAGATCGTCCAGGTGCGCGGCCAGGGTAAGCCCGGAAGCCGCGTGAGCATCAGCGTCGACGGCGACGACCTTGGCGAGACGACGATCCAGAACTCTGGTGAATGGGTCGCGGACGTTCCGCCGCGCCATTCGGATCCGACTTCGGTGACGGCCAGGCTGCTCAATGAGAAGGGCGACACGGTCGAGAAGAAGGAGTTCAACGCTCCCGGGCGTCCCGCGGAGCGCCCGGCGCCGCCGACCGGCCCGGAGATGGACACGCCCCGCAATGGCGCCAACCTTCCGCAAGGCATGAACAAAGTCTCTGGGAAGGCCAAGCCTGGGCAAAGCGTCGAAGTGATCGTCGGGGCAAGGCGGGTCGGGCGCTTCCCGGTCGGTGCGAACGGCGAGTGGGAAGGGTACGTGAAGCTGCTGCCCGGCAAGCAGACCGCCTTCGTCCAAGTCCGCAACGGCGCGGAACTCGTCCGCACGCGCGCCGTGACCTGGAACGTCCTGAAGTAGCGCGGCCCTCGGGCGTATCATCAGGTGTCCGCATGCGCCTGCAGGATTTTTGCCGCTGGCTGGGCGAGCGAGCCACGCTTTCTCCGATTCTTGGGCAGAAGTCTGCCGGGGAGCGCTGGTACGACGTTTGCCCTGAGGCCCGGCCGCCCCTTGTCGCCGCCGCTTGGCAAATGAGCCCCGGCCCGTGCCTCGTGGTGACGAAGAACTACGACCGCGCCCTCCACTGGGTAGCACGGTTGGCCCTTTGCGGCGTTCCCG